>JBKDGH010000047.1:0-12441 GCA_046336655.1 Flavobacteriales bacterium
GACCCTTTCAGATCCAAAAACGAATCTCGACGTCGAGATTCAACTCAAATAACGACATTCGCATCCCCACTTAAGGATTTCAGAAAATGAGTTGGTTCAAACGAATCAAGCAGGGTGTAACCACCAAGAGCAAAGAGAAGAAGGAAATCCCGGAAGGACTCTGGTATAAATGCCCGGAGTGCAAAAACGTGATGACCTCTGACGAGCATGCCGAGAATCTCTGGGTATGCGGCAAATGCGAGTTTCACGACCGTATCGGTTCAGCAGAATACTTCGGCATTTTATTCGACAACCATGAGGCCGTTGAAGTAGCAGCCGGGCTTACCAGTGGCGACCCGCTGGAATTCACGGACACGAAGCACTACAAAGACCGGATCAAAACGACCATCGAGAAGACCGGTCTTGAGGATGCCATGCGCGTGGGCTTCGGACACATCGACGGAGTGACTGCGGTGGTGGCGTGTATGGACTTCGGGTTCATCGGCGGATCCATGGGGTCCGTGGTGGGAGAAAAATTTGCCCGTGGAGTGGACAAGGCCATTAAGGAAAACTGCGCGTTCATCTGTATCTCCAAAAGCGGCGGTGCGCGGATGATGGAAGCCGGCTTCTCACTGATGCAGATGGCCAAGACTTCGGCCAAGCTCACCCAGCTGGCGGACCATCAGTTGCCATACATCTCCATCCTCACCGACCCGACAACCGGAGGTGTGACCGCCTCTTTCGCCATGCTCGGCGACCTGAATATTTCCGAGCCCAAGGCACTGATCGGATTTGCCGGTCCCCGGGTCGTAAAGGAAACCATCGGAAAAGACCTTCCGGAAGGCTTCCAGAGCGCCGAGTTCGTGTTGGAAAAAGGATTTCTGGATTACATCGTTTCACGCAAAGAGCTCAAAAAGACCCTCGCCCTTTCGTTGAAGATGTTCCTTCCCGAAACTCCGGTCAAATCCGAAGAGTGAGCCGTCGCGTCCGCGCAGCGCGGAATTTGTCCACGCGGGAGTGAAGTTTTTTCACTCATCCCGTGGATTTTATCCTACATTTGCACCCCCAAAGTCCATTCCTCATGGAATGAATAGAAGGACCACATAATAATCACTTACAACAGTATTGGCATGTACCTTACTTCAGAAGTTAAAAAAGACATTTTCGCCAAGCATGGCAAATCCGCGACAGACACCGGTTCCGCGGAAGGACAAATCGCCCTGTTCTCACACCGCATTAACCACCTGACGGAGCATCTGAAAGTCAACAAGAAGGACTACAACACCCAGCGCTCCCTGATTCGCCTGGTAGGTAAACGCCGCTCACTTCTGGACTATCTCCAGAAGACTGACATCATGCGTTACCGGGCAATCGTAAAGGAACTTGATCTCCGCAAATAAGCTTTCATACGCTGATAACCGCAAGGGGCAATTGAACACAATTGCCTTTTTGCGTTTCTGACAGCCAGCCGCCTTTGGAAGACGCCGCAGAAGAGAAAAGAAAGAAAAAAGAAGCAATAAGAAGATGAATTACGAATTGAAAACCAAGACCATCGACTTCGGTGATGGCCGTGATCCGATCACGATTGAAACAGGCAAGCTGGCTAAACAAGCCCACGGCTCAGTGGTCGTCCGCCAGGGCGACACCATGCTGCTCGCTACCGTAGTAGCTGCAGAAAATGCCAAAGAAGGTATTGACTTTCTCCCACTGACCGTTGAATACCGTGAGAAATACGCCGCCACCGGACGCTTTCCGGGCGGATTCTTCAAGCGCGAGGCCCGTCCTTATGACGATGAAATCCTCACCGCACGCCTCATCGACCGCGCCCTGCGCCCGATGTTCCCGGATGATTTCCACGCTGAAGTTCAGGTGATCGTGAACCTGATTTCCGCAGACAAGAGCAATATGTCAGATAGTCTCGCAGGCCTTGCAGCCTCTGCGGCTATTGCCGTTTCGGACATTCCGTTCAACGGACCGATCTCAGAAGTGCGCGTAGCCCGCGTTCACGGCAAACTCTGCATCAACCCTACCTGGGAAATGCTCGAACACGCCGACCTCGAACTCATGGTGGCCGGCAGCGAAGACAGCATCGTGATGGTAGAAGGTGAAATGAAGGAAGTGAGCGAAGAGGAAATGATTGCCGCCCTCGAGGTAGCACATTCTGCCATCAAAGCGCAGGTCAATGCGCAGAAAGAACTCGCTGCAATGGTACCTTCATCACAGGTAAAGCGCACCTACGAGCACGAGCCGAAAGACGAGGAACTCAAGAAACTCGTGTGGGACGAGTGCTACACCAAATACTTCGATGCAGTAATGAAGCCTTCTGCGAAAAAAGAGCGCAGTGAGGCCTTTTCGCGCATCCAGGAAGAATTCGAAGCGCGCTTTACCGATGAAGAAAAAGCCGCCAAGCGCTACCTGCTCAACAAGTTTGCGCACGACTGTCTGAAAGACGCCATGCGCAACATGATTCTGGAAAGAGGCGTGCGCCTCGACGGCCGCGATACCCGTACCATCCGCCCGATCTGGTGCGAAGTGGGATACCTGCCCGGTCCGCACGGCTCCAGCATCTTCACACGCGGTGAAACCCAGTCCCTTACCACCCTCACCCTCGGCACCTCGCTCGATGAGCAGATGATCGACGGCGTGGTGCATGTGCGCAACGACAAGTTCCTTTTGCACTACAACTTCCCGCCGTTCAGTACCGGAGAGGCCCGCCCCATCCGCGGCACCGGCCGCCGGGAAATCGGACACGGAAACCTCGCGCTCCGTGCATTGAAGCCCGTACTTCCGCCCACTGAACAATGTCCCTATACCATCCGCATTGTGTCTGACATTCTGGAATCCAATGGTTCTTCATCCATGGCTACGGTATGTGCAGGAACACTGGCGCTGATGGATGGCGGTGTACCCATTACTTCACCGGTTTCCGGTATTGCAATGGGACTGATCACCAATGCCGACAACTCGAAATTTGCCATTCTCTCCGATATCCTCGGCGACGAAGACCACCTCGGTGATATGGACTTCAAGGTGACCGGTACCAGCAAGGGTATCACCGCCTGCCAGATGGACATCAAAATCAAGGGATTGAGCATGGAAACCGTGAAGCAGGCACTGGCTCAGGCCCGCGACGGCCGTCTTCACATCCTGGGAGAAATGCTCAAAACCATCGACAAGCCGCGCGAGGACTACAAAGACCACGCTCCGCGCATTGTGACCTTCGACATTCCGACTGACATGATCGGTCCGGTTATCGGTCCGGGTGGTAAAATCATCCAGGAGATCCAGAAGACCACCGGTGCCACCATTTCCATCGACGAAAAAGATGGCAAGGGCATCGTGGAAATCGCTTCTGCCAACAAGGAAAGCCTCGATGCAGCCGTGAAGAAAGTGCGCAGCATTGTATGGCCGCCTCAGGTGGAAATCGGCGAAGTGTACGAAGGTCCGGTGAAAAACATTCAGGCATTCGGCGCTTTTGTGGAAATTCTGCCCGGACAGGACGGTCTCATTCACGTAAGCGAGCTGGAATGGCACCGTGTGGATGATGTAAATACAGTGCTAAAAGTGGGAGATGTTGTGAAGTTCAAAGTCATCGGACGCGATCCGAAGACCGGCAAGCTCAAGCTTTCCCGCAAAGTGCTCCTTCCGCGCCCCGAGCGTCCGGAAGCGAATAACTAAGCGCCAGTATTCGTTAAATCGGCCAGTGCCGGTGAACCTGGTGAAACTTTAAAGGGGTTTGGTTACGTTTAGCGTATACAAACCCCTCACGATATCAGAACAGAAAGGAACAATCAGCGATGAGACAATTAAAAATCACCAAGCAGGTTACGAACAGGGAAACAGCCTCCCTGGACAAATACCTGCAGGAAATCGGTCGGGTGGATCTGATCACCGCCGAAGAAGAAGTGGAATTGGCGCGCCGCATCAAGCAAGGCGATCAGATTGCGCTGGAGAAGCTTACCAAGGCCAACCTCCGCTTCGTGGTGTCAGTATCCAAGCAGTATCAGAACCAAGGACTCAGCCTGCCTGACTTGATCAATGAGGGCAACCTCGGACTGATCAAGGCAGCCCAGCGTTTCGACGAAACCCGCGGTTTCAAGTTCATCTCCTACGCCGTATGGTGGATTCGTCAGTCCATTCTGCAGGCATTGGCTGAACAGTCCCGGATCGTGCGTCTGCCGCTGAATAAAATCGGCTCGATCAACAAGATCAACAAGGCATTCGCCAAACTCGAGCAGGAATTCGAACGCCCGCCAACACCCGCCGAACTCGCGGAAGTGCTGGAAATGACTCTGGATGAAGTGAAGCAGTCGCTGCGCAACAGCGGTCGCCACGTGTCCATGGACGCCCCGCTGAAGGACGGCGACGACAGCAGCTCCACGATGTACGACGTATTGCAGACCAACGATACCCCGTCACCGGATACCGACCTGCTTCACGAATCACTCCGCAAGGAAATCGAGCGCTCACTGCGCACCCTCACCAGCCGTGAGGCCGATGTGATTAGACTGTACTTCGGACTGAATGGCGAGCATCCGCTCACGCTGGAAGAAATCGGCGAGCGCTTTGACCTCACCCGCGAGCGCGTGCGTCAAATCAAGGAAAAGGCAATCCGCCGCCTGAAGCACACCAGCCGAAGCAAGATCCTGAAGTCGTATTTGGGCTAATCCCCTTCCGACGAAACGATAGTTAAAAAGCCCCGAAAGGGGCTTTTTTGGTGGGCTAGCATCCCGCACACTGACCCCAGCAAAAACTATAATTAGTTCGGTTTAAACCGAAAAATATCTAGGTATTTTTCGGTTCAAACCAAAATTTATATAGGTATTTCTTGGTTAAATCTATCTCAAGTGTATCTTTACTGCATGATTAGCAGGGATCTAACGAAGACAATCAACACACTTCGAAACCAAGGCAAGGCCATTATCCTGACCGGCCCAAGACAAGTCGGAAAAACCACACTGCTTAAATCGCTTTTTAGAAAGGAGAAGAGTGCCATCTGGCTTGACGGAGATGACGCAACGGTGCGCGAGCGACTGAAAGAAGCAGGTACGGCTCTGCTGAAAGCCCTCGTTGCAAATTATAAGATTGTGGTTATCGATGAGGCTCAGCGCATTGATCACATCGGATTGATCGGAAAACAACTGGTGGATCAAATTCCCGGAATTGAGCTGTTAATCACCGGCTCCTCCGCACTGGAGGTATCCGGAATGACCCAGGAAGCGATGACGGGCCGCAAATGGTCGCTGCAACTCTTTCCGTTGAGTTTCAGAGAGATGGTCTTAAGCCATGGACTGATTGATGAGGTTTCGCTCCTAAATAAGCGGCTCATTTACGGATACTATCCCGAAGTCGTGGTAAACAACAATCTGGAGGAAAGACGGCTCAAGGAGCTCTGCGAAAGCTATCTCTTCAAGGATGTCTATTCGCTCGAACGCATCCAAAAGCCGGAAAAATTCGAGCGGCTCCTCAAGCTGCTGGCATTTCAAATTGGTCAGCAGGTCTCCTATCATGAACTCGCAATCAATACAGGATTGGATGTATCCACCGTAGAGCGCTACATCGATTTGCTGGAAAAGGCGTTTGTAGTGTTTCGGGTGCCCAGTTTTCAGCGGAATCGGCGGAATGAACTGAAGAAATCCAAAAAAATCTACTTTGTGGACAACGGAGTTCGAAATGCCGTTATTGGACTTTGGAGTCCATCAGGACTAAGACAAGACTGCGGAGCACTTTGGGAAAACTGGATGATGAGTGAGAGACGGAAGCTTATTTTCAATGAACAAGCGGAAGTATCAACCTATTTCTGGCGAACAACGGCACAGCAGGAGGTTGACTTGATTGAAGTGTCTGAAAATCGCATCCGGGCGGTGGATTTCAAATGGAACGAAAAGGCCAGAGGCAAGATCAGTCAGGCATTTACAAACAGCTACCCTGAAGCCTCATCAACCATAATCAGCCCAACGAACTTCGAATCATTCCTTCTTGAAGTGTAGTTGTAAAACGGATCAGCAAAAATCTGATTTACAGATTGGTATATGCAGGCCGGCACAGCCTGGCTGGTGGTCAGCGTAAACGGACTGGACCGCAACGGCCCCACTTTCCTCGAACTGATGAACCCGCTGCTCAATGAAGCAGAATGCTACGCCATTTCTCCCGAAGGTCCGGAGATCCTGAACCTCTCCGGCGACAACCTTCCATTTCGAAGCAGAGCCTTTGAACACCGGAATTTTACGTTTCCACTAAAAATTGAAGTTAGAGACTCTAAAGCACTGATTATAAAAACTTCAACATTTAGGGAGCAGTTTCTTTTACCCATGCGCACCCGGACGCGTGAGGAGTTGAAATGGCGCGACGATCGGGATAATCTGGTGCGGGGGAGCTATTACAGACTGGTCGTTTTTGTCTTGCTTTTCAACCTCTTCATCTTCCTGATGATCCGCGAGGTCAGTTCATTCCGGTTCTTTCTGCACAACTTACCGGGCTTGCCAATCACCCTATGCCTGAACAGGGCAAGGCCCTCCGGGAATTCTTTAATCAGTGGAAATCAGGACACGAGCAGGTGGACGATGTATGTGTGGTGGGGATGAGACTCTAGATGCTAGATGCTAGATACTAGATAACCTTACCAGATCACTGAGCTTATTGCAGTGAAGAGGCATTACCCCATCATCCCATTACCCCATTACCATATATGAGGCCCGACACCTGCCTCACCGGCTATCCTTCTGATTCTGGCTTCTGAAGCGGTTCACGCCGGACGGTCGGCGGTGGAGGTGCTTCGTCCTCCGCCCTGTCACCCGCTTCCGCCACATCCTGAAGCTCGATGGCCGCATATGGGTGCGCATCAATTCGATGACTTCCTGCTCCCCAATGCCGAACTGAATGCGAATGGCTTCAAACGGCGTGCGGTCTTCCCAGGCCATCTGAATAACCCGGTCGATGTCGGCTTCGCTCAGCTCACCGTCTGCAGGGCGCGTAGCTTCAGCAGGCTCCATATAGGCCGCCATTCCAGGCAATCCGGAGTACTCGCAAGTGGTGGTGATGTGGGGGTCAGACGCTCGATTCATAAGAGAATAACCGGAAGCGGCAGCCGGTGGTTCACGGGGCGCTTTCTGAAGCCTTATTTTTCAGGGTAAAACCTGCGGAGTTCCCCAAATCCTTCTTATCTTCGCGGCCCTTCTTTCAGGTAGGTAATAACCTGAAATCCAATAGTGAAGTGTCCGGCTATTGGCTAACTAACCAAAAACCCCTCCGGTTTGACAGGACATTCCCCCTGTGGGAAAACCGGATACAAGTTAACGCCAAATGGCTGAATCAAAAAGAGTTAAGGCTGAAGAAGCCGAAGAAAATGCACCGCTCGCGGCAGCAGAAGAAACCACAGAAACCACAGAAACCACAGAAACCGCAGCTGCTGAAGTAGCAGAAGTGGCAGAAGAAGTGAGTGAAGAAGTGGCAGAAGAAGAAGGTGGTGCAGAAGAAACCCTCGAACTGTACAGCACTGCGGATGAAGCAGCGTACATGAACAACGGGGTGTTCGACTGGGACGCTTACGAAGCTGCCTGCGGCTACAAGTCCGACGAGCGCAAGCGTTACGACGACATCTACGAGCAAACCCTCTCCACCATCGCGGAAAAAGAGGTGGTTGACGGTACCGTAGTGAGCGTCAACAAAAAAGAAGTAGTCGTGAACATCGGCTACAAGTCAGAAGGTGTAATCCCTGTGACCGAATTCCGCTACAATCCGGACCTCAAGCCTGGTGATGTAGTTCCTGTTTACGTAGAACAGCAGGAAGACAAAAACGGTCAGCTCAATGTATCGCACAAGACAGCACGCCTGTTCAGCGCATGGGGCAATGTAAACCGCGCGCTCGAGTCAGGTGAAATCATCAAGGGCGACGTGAAGTGCCGCACCAAGGGCGGTCTGATCGTGGACGTATTCGGTATCGAAGCGTTCCTTCCGGGCTCACAGATCGATGTGAAGCCAATCCGCGACTACGATGTATACGTAGGCAAAGTGATGGAGCTCAAGGTGGTGAAGATCAACAACGAATTCAAAAACGTGGTTGTATCGCACAAAGCCCTGATCGAAGCCGAACTCGAAGAGCAGAAGAAGCAGATCATGTCAGGCCTCGAAAAAGGTCAGGTACTCGAAGGTGTGGTGAAGAACATCACCAGCTATGGAGTATTCGTGGATCTCGGTGGCGTAGACGGTCTGATTCACATCACCGACCTCAGCTGGGGCCGCATCAACCATCCGGAAGAAGTGGTTCAGCTCGATTCCAAGATCAATGTCGTTATCCTCGACTTCGATGACGAGAAGAAGCGCATCGCCCTCGGTCTCAAGCAGCTTTCTGCACATCCATGGGATGCCCTACAGGATCAGCTTCAGGTAGGTCAGAAGATCAAAGGAAAAGTGGTGGTTCTCGCCGACTACGGAGCATTCGTAGAAGTAGCTCCTGGTGTGGAAGGACTCATTCACGTGTCTGAAATGTCATGGAGCTCCCACCTCCGCTCTGCTCAGGACTTCCTGAAAGTGGGCGACGAAGTGGAGTGCGTGGTGCTTAACGTGGATAAGGATGAGCGCAAACTCAGCCTCGGCATGAAGCAGCTCACACAGGATCCATGGGATGGCATCGAGACCCGCTTCGGTGTGGGCAGCAAACATTCTGCAAAGGTTCGCGCATTCACCAACTTCGGTGTGTTCTGCGAACTCGCAGAAGGAATCGACGGCCTGATCCACATCTCCGACCTCAGCTGGAGCAAGAAGATCAAGCATCCGAGCGAATTCTGCAACGTAGGTGACCAGATCGACGTGGTCGTATTGGAACTCGATAAAGAGAACCGCCGCATCAGCCTCGGACACAAACAACTCGAAGAGAACCCATGGGATGTATTCGAAACGGTGTTCGCGGAAGGTTCGAAGCATCAGGGAACAATAGTGCGCAAGGAGGGCAGCCACGGTGTGGTAGCACTGCCTTACGGACTCGAAGGTTTCTGCCTGAACAAGAACCTGAAGAAGGCCGACGGCTCGACCGCGAAAGTGGAAGAAACCCTCGACTTCATCGTGCTGGAGTTCAACAAAAACCAGCGCAAGATCAACGTATCACACATCCACACCTGGAAAGAAGATGAGCCAGGTATGGAGGCACCAAAAGGCAAAGGCGGCACTCGTGCGGCCAAGCCAGCAGGTGCCGGCGATTCAGTAGCTGTGAAGGCCGTGAACGCGCAGGTAGAGAAGTCTACACTGGGTGACATTGATGCCCTCGCTGCATTGAAAGAAAAGATGGAAGGCGGAGAAGATAAGCCCGCAGCGGAATAATATTCCCTCTTTAATCCGAAATGAAAAGCCGCCCCTCACCGGGGCGGCTTTTTTGATGCTTTATACCTAAGTGGCTTCGTGATCGCGGTGCAGGAGATTGCGGCGCAGGAGGTCGAAATACAGAATCAACGCACCGAGTATTAGCCCCTCAAGCGCGCCGAAGCTCACATCCCAGCTCGTATGAGCGCCCATGCTCACCCGCGAAACCGCCACCAGCACAGCCCAGATAAGCGGCAGCAAATAGATGCGGTTGGCCGTTGGGCTGCGTGAATAGCGTAGGCTGTAAGCGAGAATAGTGGCAAGCAGAAAGGCATTGAACGAATGTCCGGACGGAAAACTGTATCCCGTTTCCTCGATCCAATGGCTCAGCACCGACTGATTGATCCCGCTGAATTGAGAAGACTTTGATTGGATGAGATCGCGCAACACCTCTTTGCGTTGATCTGCATCCAGGGAGTAAAATGAGTTCAGGTCCAGGCTTCCCTCCGACCGCCCGATCAGGAATTCGTGACTTGGACGCGGAGCAGTGGCCCATTTTTTCACCATGTGCTCATTGACCCACGCAAAGGCGCCGATGACCAGGAGCAGGCGGATGAGCGCGCCGCCGAAAGTGAGCCATTTGCGGCGGGAGCCTTGCACAAACCGGGTGAAGAAAAAACAGGTCACCACCAGAATCACCAGCGTGCCATACTTCCCACCGGATTCCGAGATCGACCACGCCACGGTGCTCCACGGCGAAGCCTCAGAGATGCCCGACATGGCGATGGGAGTAAAAAACACAATACCCATAAGCACCAGCCAGCACACCGCCGCCCAGAATAAAATTGGTCTTAATGAGGCATCCCGGTTTTCCATTGGAGAGGTGCAATATAACCGTCAGCGGATGGACCCGGGACTCGAGAGCCGCAGCACAGCGGCCCCAGCGGGGCTAATCTATGGTAGCCGAAATAGAACAATTGATCGGGCTTTCTGCCCCCGTAGGGGGCTATCTATGAATGGGAAACAATATTTAGGAAACAAAAAAAATGTTTCCTGGATTTTGTTTCCTAAAAATCCCCCATTGAAAATGCGCCGTGCAAAACGGTTCACAATCCGTTATGCGCATCACATTCCATAATTTATGCACTGATATATAGTTCATTAGCTCGCTCCAGTCGGTTTCTTTACCGGTAAAAGCACACCTCTCATGCGCGGGTTGAACAAAGTATCTCTGATCGGGCATTTGGGCAAGGATCCGGAAGTCAGAACCCTTCCCGACGGCAAATCAGTGGCCCATTTCACGTTGGCCACTTCGGAAGGATATATTGACAAGTCCGGACAACGACACCATATTACGGACTGGCACCAGCTTGTGGTGTGGGGAGCGTTGGCCGAATTTGCAGGAAAGTACCTGAGCAAGGGCCGGTTGGTTTACGCAGAGGGCAAGCTGAAAACGCGGCATTACGACACACCCGATGGACAGCGGCGGGTTGTCAGCGAGGTCATTGCCGACCAAATCATCCTGTTGGATCATAAATAATAGTGGTATGAGCTGGCAGGCACAGGTCATCACCCATAAGGGCAAGAAGTGGATTGCGGTCACCTTTCCCAAAAACCAGCTATGGATTGACCGGATCAAGCAGATTGAAGGCACGCGATGGTCGGGTACTCACAAAGCCTGGCTGGTGCCTGACACGCCGGGCAACCGCGACAGGTTCAGGATAGCGCGGGAGGCCGTGCTGAGTCCCGCGCACGAGCAGCGGATCAATCGCTTCAGGCAATGGCTGCAGAGCAAAAGGTATAGTCAGAGCACCATAGAAGTCTACAGTCAGGCACTTGGAATCTTCCTGTTGTGGTTCAATGAAAGCGATCCGGCGGAGTTGGGAGAAGACGATTTGGTGCGGTTTAACAATGAATACATACTCAAGCGCAACTGTTCTTCCTCCTATCAAAATCAGGTTGTGAATGCCATCAAGTTGTATTTCAGCACACTTGAGAAAAAGAAACTTCAGCCTGAACTCATTCATCGGCCAAAGCGGGAGAAGGTACTTCCCAATGTCCTGAGCAAACAAGAAGTCCAGTTACTTCTGCGGTCAATGGACAACAAAAAACACCTCGCCATGCTCGCCACTATTTACGCGTGTGGTCTCAGGCGTGGTGAATTATTGAACCTGAAGCCAGCCGATGTGCACAGTGAACGAAAGATCCTGATCATTCGGCAAGCTAAAGGAAAGAAGGACCGAATAACCCCTATCCCTGAATCCGTGATTGAACTGCTGCGAGAGTATTTCAAACAATATAAGCCCAAAACCTGGCTATTTGAAGGTCAGACATCCGGGGAGAAGTACGGAGAACGAAGCCTTCAACTCGTGTTTAGGCAGGCCCTCGTCAAATCGGGCATTCGCAAAGAAGCTACGCTGCATTGGCTCCGGCACAGCTATGCCACACACTTGCTTGAGAACGGCACTGATTTAAGGTATATCCAGCAACTTTTAGGTCACAAAAGCTCTAAAACAACCGAGATATACACCCACGTGAGCACCCGGAGCATCGAAGAAATCCGCAGCCCGATCAATGACATTAACTGGAAATAAGGCGAAACTCCTCCACATTGTCAGTTTCGCCAATCCGCCTATATTTGCTTGTATTGGCGAAGTTTCGAGCATAAAAACTTCGCCTATAAGCAAGTTATAGCCAATGGTAGGAAGACCTTTCACAAGCAGAATGAATCTTTTTTACATTTTCAGCCACTATAAACCGACATAAAAAACAGGAATGCAAGAAAGTCAACTCATCATCTAATAATTTTGAACGCTGATTAAACCTTGACGAATTTTGATTGTCTAATGAATAAATTTAAACATCGAGTTCACATGAAAAATTTATATTCAATTCTGTTATTGACTTTAAATGTAGGTCAATCAATAAGTCAGTCGACCTGAAAGGACAAGCTATTGCTGTCAATCGATAATCATAAACTAATTCATATGAAATTTTTAATACTCTCATTTTTTATAATTGTATTTTCATTAAATGCAAAAGCACAATGTTATAATGACAGCATTAATGTTGTTATTGAAAACATAACTGTTATTCCAATGACCGATACTTTAACAGTATTGAGCAATAAAACTGTATTAATTCAAAACAATACCATAACACAAATAG
>JBKDGH010000048.1:0-2273 GCA_046336655.1 Flavobacteriales bacterium
ATGGCTTCTTCCAGCGTGACCCAATTGACGGGATGGGCGGGTTCTTCCACCGTGGCAGTTTGCGCACTGAGAAGAGCAGGAAATAACACTGCAATCCAAACGATCCAATTCATCCTGTGAGTGAGTTTTTGCAACATGGCATGTCCCTTTTTTTCTGGCCAGAATTTTTGGGACATGGTTAATGGACACTGCCGGTCATTTTCCGCAACCTCGGAGCAATAAGAATGAGCACGATACCCGCTAATACAGAAATCCATCCAATGGTCATATACCCTGAGGTATAGAGCTCAAGCTTCTGGAAATTGGTCGGATTCTCAATGCTGTCGCTGCTCGCCATGGCAGCTCCGATCAGTCCTGCACCGTATTGTCCGTATGCACTCGCCAAAAACCAGGTGCCCATCATCACGCCGTGCAATCGGGTGGGAGAGAGCTTGGTGATCATCGACAAGCCGATGGGTGACAAACACAATTCACCGATGGTGATGATGAGGTAGGCAAAGAAGAACGTCCACAGGGGTGTGAAACCGGCTGAACTCGCCATGAATTTACTCATGAAGAAAATCAGGAAGCCGAGGCCGAGGAACAAAAAGCCCATTCCGAATTTCACAATGGTATTCGGCTCTTTGTTGCGCTTGTTCAGGTAGAGCCAGAACAATCCGATGAGAGGTGCAATGAGTACCACCCAGCCCGAATTCACCGAGTTATTTACCGAAGTCATATTGAGTCCGTGACTAGAGACGTTACCGTTCGCAAAGAAATTCAGCGATCCGCCTCCTTGTTCGAAAAACGACCAGAAGACGGCGGAGAACAATGTCAGCAATGCCGCCACCGTAAGCTTCCTGGCTTCATCCGGAGTGCATTTTCTGATCTGAATGACGATGTAGGAAATGGTCACCACCGCCGCCACCAGGAAGATCAGGTCAGTGAATGTCATAATCACCTCACCGTTGATCTTGATGTCGAATGGATAGTACACCAGCAGGAAGAATACCGGAATAAACAGCAGCGTTGCGCCGTGATACAGCCAGCCTTTTCCCTTCAGTTTCTCAGGCATCGGCGGCAGTCCGATAGGTCCGAGGGAGCGCTGGGTGAACACAAACAATCCAAGTCCCATCAGCATGCACACACCCGCCAGCGCAAAGCCCAGCGACCAGCTCACAGAGGTTCCTACGTACGCAATAGTCAATCCACTCAGCAGCGCACCGATATTGATTCCGGAATAAAACAGCGAGAATCCTGCATCGCGCCGCGGATCGCCTTCATTGTACAAGCCGCCCACCATGGTGGAGATATTGGGCTTGAAGAATCCGTTACCTACAATCAGAATGCTGATTCCCGAGTAGAAGAAAAACGCGCCGGGCACTGCCATCAGGAATGTTCCGATGGCCATCAGCAATCCGCCCCAGAAGATGGAGCGGCGGAAACCGAACAATTTATCGGCAAACAATCCTCCGATAAATGCCATGGCATAAATGAAGGCCTGAATGGTTCCGTACTGACGGTTCGATATGGCCTCAGCCGCATCGCGGCTCGCACGCTGGGAGGTTTCAATGTGCCATTTCGGATGCGATTCATCCAATGTCTCTCCTGTCTGCGCACTAAATTCCTCAATGCGCGTGGTCAGCTCTTCGCCCGTCAGCGGATTGTAATCGGCACTCAGGATGAGGTGAGAGATGTAAAGCCCGAGCAGCGCGCGCATCCCGTAAAAGGTGAAGCGCTCCCACATTTCAATCAGAAAGAGGTACCACAGCTGACGCGGATACTTGCCTTTGAAATTCCGGATTTCTTCCAGTGTCGGACCTTGTGCTCCGCTCTGCAGGGATTGGTTGGATGACATAGAATATGGTATCGTCTACTTGGTTTAGTTCACTCCTTTCTCGCGCATTACAGCGTTCAGCCATTTCAGCAGCACTATGAGCAATATGGCCGCAACCATCACCAGAATGAAGTTCATAAGAAAGAACCCACCCTTGTCTTCGGTTTTTTCAAAATTGCGGGAATGGATTCCCGCGAGCTTATTACCTACTGAAGTGGACAGGAAGAATCCGCCCATCATCAGTGCGGTCAGACGAGGAGGAGACAGTTTCGATACAAGCGAAAGTCCCATCGGCGACAAGCACAATTCTCCGAGCGTGATCACGCCGTAAGTGGCAAAAAGCCACAATGTGCTCGCTTTGTCCGAGGCGATGTCCGTGGATTTCACTGCAAGCACCATCACAAGTGCGGATAGTGCAGTGATAACCAGACCGATTGCAATCTTGCTCGGGGTACTC
>JBKDGH010000049.1:0-5608 GCA_046336655.1 Flavobacteriales bacterium
ATGGGGTAATTACGCCTCTTCGCTGAGCGGCCAGTGATCCGGCGAGGTTTCCATTCTCTTCTATCCATTCTCTATTCTCCGAAATCCATGTCTTGGATGCGGAAATACGATTCTATTTATTTGTCACTTTTCTTTAGAAGAAAAGTAACCAAAAGAATCGCGCGGATCAAAATGGTCGGGCTTCGCGCACGCACAAGGCCTCGCTAGCCCGCCCGCCACCGCGCCTCGCCGCTGATCCGCGCAGGCCCGCACGCTGTCGGTGGTCCAGGCCAGAGACTTGCGTTGGGTTAACTCCGGAGTCTGAGAGGATTCTAGATACTAGACGCTAGCTACTAGATAACCTTGGGGCGGCGGCGTTTTGAATAGGGTAATGGGGTAATAGGGTGATGTGATAATTACGCATCTTCGAAGGAAAGGACAAAGGAGCTAGCGGTATTATGTTGATTTTTCGTACGTTAGAGAGCTCGTATAGCTTCGCTTGATATGAAAGTGATGCATTCTCCTTGTAAAACAAGAAAATGTTCGGAATGAAGAATCTCCTGTTCTGTTTTTTTTCGCTCTGTCTTTCGTCAGGGCTGCAGGGACAGTCCGCCGTTGTGGACACTGAGAGATTAAGAGTGAATGATTTGGAGTATCGCACATCAAAGGAAAAAATCATCGGGGATTTTGGGATGCCGATGGAAATCGTTGAACCGAATTATGAATGCGGATTTCTGTCAAAGGATGAGCAGGGTGTGCCCTACTACTCGATGAAGTACGACAACCTTGTTTTCACTGGCAATGACTGCGAGGGATATTTGATGGAAGAGGTGTTCTTCGATTCTGCGCTAAATGTCCGGATTACCTACAATGGCCGGGCGTTATCAGGCGCCACTGCTGTAAGGGAATTTGAAGAGATTTTCAGTACTCAGGCTGATGGGGAAATTGTATCGTTGTTCTTCAAAGGAGCCGATGATGCGCTTGTATTCACCTTTAAGAAGGGAAGGTTGAGCAATATGCGATATTGGTCACCTTGCTGAATTTTGAAAGCGTTGAAATCAGTAATGCAACTATTCCAGGATTCTGCATTGAAAATAAGCGCCACGCAATTATTGAGTTATTGGATTCATTTTGCGACTGATCACACGGGAGAAGGGAGTACGTTCGGATGCTGTCCCTGTTGAAATAATTGATTAGATTGGCAGTTCAGTGCTGCGTATACGATAAGAATACTAACCTCCAAAAACGTAGCGCTTATAGGAGATGAGAATACATGCATTGGCAGTGTGCATATTAACCACGACTTGGGGAAATGGGTTCGGACAGTCGAAACACACCACTGTTTATCCGAAACTCGAAACTAAGGTTTTTTACGTGGTAAACGTATCTGCGCAGACGGTGAACGGAAATGGTGTATATCAAGTCAATGGAAAGGAGGTGGCCAAATCCGTTTACGACAAGTATTACGCCTCGTGGCAGAATATAGAGTCATGTTGCCCGTGTATTTTGGAACGCTATGATGAGCGTGATATGCTTATTAGTGAGTATGTGTCGTGCGGTGATTGCGGAGTAGGAGATTTCAAGCAGTTCTATCCCAATGGCAAAGTGAAGTTGGTTGGCCGCTACAAGGAGAATCCAAGCGGAAACTGGGACGACCTGTGGGAGCGACGATACTGCAGTATACCCGATGGAAAATGGACCTATTTCAGCGAGCAAGGTGACACCCTTTACAGTGAGTTTTGGGAGGATGGGAAATTTGTCAGTCAGGTTCCTGAACAGAAAGCTGTGGAGATATGGGATGTGGAGCTTACTTTACATGGTGAGAGGATTGAAAACCAATCATTAACTATCCAGCAGATTCAGGAACTTGTTGTTATTCCCCGGTTCAAAAACAGCAGCAGAGAGAACATGCAGCTTACTGTTAATCTGAAGGTGTCCGCCATAGGACACCGGACGATTACGCGATCATCTGCATGGGATGCCCTTAAGACGATAGATGTGAGGAAGATGCTGTCTGATTCTGGAATACGCCCGGATACTCAGGCAAACTTTGATCTGGAGGTGTGTAACAATGAACAGGTAATAAAAAGTTTCCAATTGAAAGTGCAGCGTTGAATGTGTGCTCACTTAGTGAATAAGCACGTGTTACTTCAACATCAGGAAGAGGCCACTTAAAGAACTGGAACCTAACAAGAAAAATTCGCAGCAATGCCTGATTCTGTTTTAAATAACCTTATTCAGTTCACTCTTGACCGGGTGGTCACGGCGACTGAATTGATTCATCGCGGGACAAGACTATGGGAGGATTTGAAACTTACGGGTGATGATGCCATTGATTATCTCCTGGAGTACAGTATTCGTTTCAATGTGGATATGTCACAGTTCCAAGCCTCGGATTATTTTGAAGGGGAGGGAATGAGTTTGCTTTTAGGCAATGGTTTGGAAAAGAAGGTCCTGACACTGGGTGATCTGGAACAAGGTATTGTAAACGGAAAACTGGGTTGATGGGGGATTCAACAATGCGAAAATCAAAGAATTGCACATTGAAGATGAGTAATAAGCTTTCGGCATCGGGTGCTACCCGATCGTTTAATCTCAAGATTCCGGGTTTCGCATTGAATTACTGGATTCTTGTACTTTTTGGTTTGAGCACACAATCTTCATGCATGAGGGTAGATAGGACCATTAAAGAGATGTATCGGAGTGAGTTGTATATCGACTACCGATACGTCGCATTTGAAGGTGCAAATCAATTTCAGAGTATCTACTTTGAAGTTGATTCGACGAATCTAGCAAAGTACTGGGGGAAGATTATTATCAATGACAGGGATACAATTCTGGTTGAGGGGTACGAAAAAGGAGGGTTTTATCCTACCTGGTACAGGGATACTGAGTCCAACTCCGAAAGAATGCTGGAAATATGGTGTAATGGGGTAATTGGTCAAATTCCTGAGAGGATTCAAATTATGGAAAGTGATTCGGTTAACGGGTTAGTGAAATCAAAGACGCTTTTGTACCGACAACCAAGAAGGAACTGCTGATGCTTATCTGCGTTAGTTCGATTCAAACATGTGCGAGGCCCCACGGCCTGAGTGCATATTTAATAGGATAATGGGGTAATAGGGTGATGGGGTAATGCCGCCTCTTCGCAGAGCGGCCAGTGATCCGGCGAGGTTTCCATTCTCTTTTCTCTACTCTCCATTCTCTAAAACCGCTCTCCGCTCTGCGTTAGTCCAATCCCAGCATCTGTGGACGCGCCTTAGGCGGGTTGCCATGTGTGATGGCATTGCGCGGTCGCGGCAAGCCGGCTCAGCGCGGGAACAGATGCGAGGCCCCACGGCCTGAGTGCATTCTTAATAGGGTAATGGGGTAATTGGGTGATGGGGTAATGCCTCCTTTCGCCGAGCGCCGAGCGATCCGGAGAGGTTTCTATTCTCCATTCTCCATTCTCCAAATTCAACAGTCCGGACAATCGATCTAGTCCCCCGCAACGCCTTTCCTTGCTCTATCATCCTCTTCTTCCACCCCCTATCATGTGTATCAAGGAGTTTACCGATGATCTTCAGCTTGGCTTCCAGTCCGGCCACGCGTGCCTCCATAGCCAGAATTTGGGGGAGGGTGCAGTTTCTAAGGCGCCGGGTATTGCGGGCCTTGGCGACGCGGACAATCTGGGCAATGGGGTTGTCTTTTTTGCGGCGGGAGGTCTTTTCCTCCATGAGGGCGATGAACGCCTGGGTATTCAGCGCATACTCCCGGTTGGCTTTCCCCACCGCCAGGCGCTGCTTAACCCGGTCCAACAGCGCTTCGTTTTTGATATATA
Source organism: Flavobacteriales bacterium (assembly GCA_046336655.1). Lineage (GTDB taxonomy): Bacteria > Bacteroidota > Bacteroidia > Flavobacteriales_D > Sanyastnellaceae > CANGTU01. Next base: position 3,800 of record JBKDGH010000049.1, read on the forward strand.
GCCGCCTGAGCACCACCAGTTCAGCAGGCGTGGGGGCATCGTTGACCCGACCGCGCTTGCCACCCGCCTCCACAATCAGGTCGGCCAGTTCGATGAGGAGGGCTTCGCGGTCCTCGCGGACGCGGTATTTGCCTGTGCTGTAATGTGCTACGGCCCGTTCTGACACCTCAAGGAACAACGCCAAATCCCCGGTATTGGCTCCGAGAATCTCGTGCACAAGATGCACGCAAATCTGATTGTCCGCTTTGCTCATTCGAAAGTGGGTACTACACCAAAAATAAATGATTTTATTTTGATGTAGTAGTCGGTTTTGGTTGACGAGCTCCCCGGATGGGCTGTCTCGTGACTGTCTTAAGAGACTGGAGACTGGAGAATGGAGAATGGAGAATGGAGAATGGAGAATGGAGAATGGAGAATGGAAACTCTGCCTGATTACCAACCGATGAGCGGAGAGGCGGCTTTTTGAAGGACAGACTGCTGGAGAGCCCTACGACGAGCGAACGTTTCATACAAGAGTTACTCGGCCACTCCAGCAGTCGAACCACCGAGATTTATACGCACGTCAGCACACGCAGTATTGGTCAAATTAAAAGTCCCTTTGACGATCTATAAGACCAGAAAAATACCGTATGTTTGAGTTTATGGAGACATCCCTATCATACCTTATTTGGCCGATAAGGATGAGAAAGACATCCATATAAGTAAGTTACAGGTGATGCATCCCAACAATCAAAGTGACTTTTTGAAGACAAAAATTTATTTTGGATCGTGTTATCTAATTCGATAACTTTGTAGCGTGGAAGAAAAATTCATCCGGGACATAGTCTACTATGGCGATCACTACCTTAAGTTTTTCGAAAAGCAAAAGCCTGAGGTGAAGAAAAAGTTGAACTGGACTCTCTATTTGATTGCGACGGTAGAAAGAGTGCCTGAGAAATATTTCAAACACATTACAGGATCTGACGGAATTTATGAGGTTCGGGTGGAAGTTGGATCAAATGTTTTCAGAGTATTCTGTTTTTTCGACAAGGGCAATCTTGTTTTACTAGCGAATGGCTTTCAGAAGAAATCTCAGAAGACACCGAAGAACGAAATAGAAACGGCAGAAAAACTCAAAGCACAATACTTCAATGAAAAAGTCTAATAAGAACATAACATCATTCGCGGATCATTTGGACCAACAATATGGTAAAAAGGGAACACCAAAGCGCGACAAATTCGAAGAAGGTTTCGAAGCGTTCAAGCTTGGAGTTATGATCCAGGAATTGAGAAAAGGAAAAGGTCTGACACAAGAACAACTTGCCGAAAAATGCGGCACCACAAAAACATACATTTCAAGAATAGAAAACAACGCTAGCGACATCAGATTGTCAACGCTGATGAGAATAATTAGAGAAGGACTTGGGGGAAATTTGCGGTTATCCGTTGACGCTTGATTACGATCGAACATTGCACCACCTGTAACAGCACATTTGCAATAGGCGGGATTTTGTGCTCCGCAGACAGTTATGTGCTGAAAAAAAAGTGCAGTTCTACGAATAAACAATCGTGCTGAAAAACCCGCCCATCGCAAATCTGCAAAACGTGTGTGACTTGAATCAATCATCCTTGAAACAGATGATTGAATGCTGTTTGACTGATGGAAGAATCTGAAATAAATTCAGACGTCCTTCCGGCGACGCCCTTCCGGGGGAGTTGTCAAGCTGCCTTGTGCTGCCGGGTGTGAAAATACTCTGGTAGTGAGCGACAAGGATTAAAGGGACAGAGGATATCTGTTTAAGTGCGACCGAGGAGAGCTGAACGAAAGTG
>JBKDGH010000050.1:0-17662 GCA_046336655.1 Flavobacteriales bacterium
CGTGACGTTCGTCCAAAGAAACCTTAACTTGGCAATGAAACCTGAAATCATGCCTACCCGTCTCTGGCTCTTTCTGTTCATGGCCGCCGTTCTTTTTTCGTGTAAAAAAGAGGAGCAGGTGGTGTTTACGGACAATGACATACCGCCGTACAGCGAGATTCCGACGTTGCTTGTGGAGAATTATGTGAACCGGTTGTACATCGACCTTATCGGGCGCGAGCCGACGGATGCGGAGATGGCGGCTGATGTGGCGGCGCTCGAAGCAGCGGACCTCAGCATGGCAGTGCGCATCGCGCTGGTGCAGTTTCTGACGGGTTCGGAGGAAGCAGCCAGTGCCGATGAGACCTATAAGTCGGCTTATTTCCGCAAATTCTATGAAGACCAAAAGGCGCGGTTTCTCGACGGCATCGGCGAAGGGGCATTGATGGATGATTACAATGTATTCCGGGGATTGGCCGTGACCGACAGTATTCAAGGCAATATACTCGGCTATGAAATTTTCATGCTGGAGGCCAATAAGCTGATGGCAGTAATGGACAGTCGCATTGATTTGCAAAACGGCACCATCACCGTGGATGAGATGTGCCGCAGGATGATGTTCAACAGCATCTACGACGAAATCAATATGAATACATTCAATTTCATCAACGCGTCGTTCGATGACAGTTTTTTCCGTTTTCCCACAGAGACTGAACTGGAGAATGCATTTCCCACCATTGAATTCAACGGCCCCGGGGTGTTGTTCGGACAATCCATCAGCACCAAGTCTGACTACCTGCTTATACTCACTACCTCCTCTGAATTCCGCGAAGGCATGATACGCTGGTGCTACCGCAATCTGCTTGCACGCGATGCGGAGTCATTTGAGGTCGTTGCACTTCTGCCGGTATTCAACAACGGCTTTGATACAAAACTGGTTCAACAACATATCCTCATTTCCGATGAATACGCAGGATTCGACTAAGCCGGAAGTACCGGCACATGCACCCATGCAGATGGTGACACCCAAAGAGGTGCCCACCTGCGAAGCGCCACACGGCAGCTCAGGTGCGCTGATTGCAGGTGTGTCTGCGGCTTTTGCCGCTGTGCTCGCGTCATGCCGCAAGGATCCCGAAGTGCTCTATGAGCTCAATCCGGTGACCTTGTACAGCAGCGCAGCGGAGAAGGACAAGCTTAAGAGCACGGAGCAGTTCATCAGCATTCTCTACACCAATTTGTTTCAGCAGGCGCTGAGCAGCAATCAGGTGTTTGAACTCACGCAATGCCTGGACAGCATCGGTGATAAAGAGATAGCCCGCGAGGTGATCATCTCCAATTTTTTTAATGCCGCAGGAGTAGTGATGCCTTCGGTGGACGAGATGAATGCCGATATGAATGCATTTATTGACGACACCTACAAGCGGTTTTTTGTCCGCATGCCTGCTGAGAGCGAGCGCACATGGCTCCGCAATTTCATACAGAATAATCCGTACATGACTCCTGAGCTCGTGTACTTCTCCTTCGCCCTTTCTAACGAATACCTGTACTACTGAGATGAGAAGAAGGGATTTCATACGCTCCACCGGACTCACTGCAGCCGGTGCACTGGCAGCTCCGTATATCCTGCCCAGCGGTCGGCTCTTTGCGCAGACCGGCTCGCGCTCTGCTGCACACGTAGTATTGGTGATGTTCGCCGGCGGCGTGCGCCATCAGGAAGCAGTGGGTATGCGCTACCTCGATGACTCGCAGATGGGTGAACCGTACCCGGGCAACATCATGTACAATATGCTCACCGGTGAAGCGCCGGTGCAGAAGATTGTGTACGGCACAGGTCCGGGCGGCATCAATCCGATTCCTTCCATACTCAATCAATCGCTGCAGGCACAGGGTACGCTCTTCTCCGAAGTGCGCGCGTTTTCGGCCGGGCATTATGGTGGATTGAATTCGATTCTTCAGGGTTCGACCGTGGAAGCACAAGGCCTCAAGCAGCGTCCGGTGAGTCCGACCATCTTTGAATACCTGCGCAGGCATGGTGGCTATTCGGCTACAGACATGTGGTTTGTAGGCAATGGCATAGGAGGCTCAGTGCCGCTCCTGAACTACAGTGAACATCCGGATTACGGCATTCAGTATGGCGCGAACTTTTTTGCACCCACCGTCACCTTCCATCCCGTGTGCCAACAGTACCTCGGCAATGCGAAGGTGTATCATCCGGAGAACGAGCTGAATCCGATGTATCAGCTCAAGGCGTTTCTGGACAACAACTTCCTGCAGGACGGACAAATCCTTCAAGCGCTTGGCAACACACCGGAAGAAAAGCAACAGATCAAGTTGTTCATGGAGCTCATGTACGACAAGACCAACAATGGCACCATTGCCCTGCCTCCAGTGGCGGATAGCGGCGATTTGTACACCGTAGGATATGCGTGCGAGGTAATGAGTTATTTCAAACCCGCGCTCACGGTAGTTAACCTCAGCAATGTGGATGCCTGCCACAGCAGCTTTACTACTTATGTAAAAGCATTGCACCGCGCTGACCATGCGGTGGGACATTTGTGGAATCACATTCAGACGAATATCCCGGAGATGGCGCAGAATACGGTGATCATCGCCATTCCGGAATGCGGACGAAATGATGCGCCGAACGCGATCATTGATGAGAACAACTGGTTGTCGTATGACCACAGCGACCAGAACTCACTGCGCATTTTCACCCTCATGGCAGGTCCGGGTATTCCGCAGGGACTTGTGCTGGGAAGTGAAAACAACGCCATCGGACAAGTAAGTGATGCGATGCTCACTGTCGCTGATCTCCTAGGCGTGAAACCGGAGACCACCAATGCGGGCTTCCTTGCACCGGGTACACTTTCATTCCTCGATCAGCTATGAGAAGGAATACGATTTTCATCCTGTTCACTGTGCTCATTGGAGCGCTGCTGATTGGTTCGTGTAAAAAAGACGATCCGGTTAATCCGTACACCCTCATTGAGCGTCCTGCGGAAAATGACAATCCCGATGTGGATGATCTTCCGGTGGGAAGTTTTGCATGGCTTCATGGAAAGATGTTTCGTCCGACGTGCGCCAACAGCGGTTGTCACGACGGCACGTTTGAACCGGAATTCCGCTCCATCGCTTCGGCGTATAACTCACTCGTCAATCATCCGGTAATTGCGAATGATCCGGGCGAGACATTTGTACACCGCGTGGTGCCGGGCAATGCCGATGCGTCGTTTTTGCATGAGCGCCTGACGGCCTTTGTGCCCAATACTTCGGGCATTATGCCATTGAGTCTGGAGCCCGACTCCGACTATCCCGCGAACCAGGATTTTTACATTCAGAAAGTGACGGAGTGGATCAACAACGGAGCGCCTGATATGTATGGAAATCCCGCGCCATCCGCTGAGGTGAATGCACCGCCGCTGGTGTATGGCATAGCGGTGTTTCCTGCAGGCAATACCACCAATCCGTATCCACGCGAAGAGGAAAGTCCGTTTGGCATCGGTGCCATTCTTGTTCCGGCCACTACGGTGGATGTGTGGATTGTGCCGTTTGATGACAATGCAGGATTCACGGAGTTTGAGTCGTGTACATTGAAAGCATCTACCAGTCTGACCGGATTTGATGGCGTGAGCAGTGTCCCATTTGCGCTGAGCAGTCCGATCAATGCGTTGCTGATTGATAACTCACCGGCGCAGTTCTACTACAAAGCCACCATTGATCTGAGCGCAGGTACACCAGGACAGCTTTGGTTTTTACGCACGTACATTGATGACGGGGTGCAGGCGAATGTGACCGAAATGCCGAATGATGCTTCGGCCTATCTCTGGTACTTGTTATTCAGTTTGAAAATTGTCTGAATCATGAAACCACCGCTCATCAGGCCATTCGTTGCTTTAGTTGCCGTGCTCGTGCTTTTTGTTTCATGTAAAAAGGAAGAGGAAAAGCCCGTGGAGCCGGTGATTGAGTTTAAGTCCATTTCAGCCACAAAGGTAACACAGTTCACCAATGAAATTAAGATCACCTTCAGTTATGAAGATATGCAGGGTGACTTGGGACAGGCCGATCCCGATGCGTATTCACTGCGAGTACAGGACGATCGACTGGAAGATTTTGACTGGTACCATATTCCGCCGATGACACCCGATATGCAGGAGCTGCATATCAAAGGTGACTATGTGGTCACGCTTACTCCGTTGTTTTTACTCGGCAGCGGAGGCAATGAGACCACCCGTTTTACCTTACAGTTGCGGGATCGGGCGGGCAACTGGAGCAATCAGATCATTACGCCGGTGGTGACGATCAGTCAGTAACAAATACTTTGCTTATGCGCCAAGCGCTTCGAACTCTTATTGCCCTGTATGTGCTGTGCGCGGCAGTAATGAATTCCGCGCGCGCTCAGGACGTGCCTGAGTTTGATATGGCCGACACCACTATTTCGGTCTGCATTGGTATTCTCTACGACAGCGGAGGAGAGGACGGATTGTACGGCAACAATGAAAACATCACCACGGTCATTGATCCCGGTGGAATCATCACCCTTACGTTTCAAGGTGTTTTTAACGTAGAAAACAACCTGGATTTTCTGACGATTTACGACGGTCCAAATACCGCGTCGCCGTTGCTTGGCACTTTCACCGGAACCACACTTCCGCCCACACTCACAGCTACAAGTGGAGCGGTGACATTGGTATTTACGTCCGACAACAGTGCGATATATGCGGGTTTTGAGATTTACTGGGAGAGTGACAATCCTCCTCCTGTGCCACCGGTGTTGAGCGTGCCCGCATCGCCGGCGTGCAATGCCAATGCGGTGAACGTGCAATTCTCCACTCCGGTGCAATGCGAGTGGCTAATCGATTCGGAGTGGAGTGTGAGTTCGAATGGCAATGACATTGGTGTGGTGTCCGCGTTGCCCGCATGTGCGGGCGGTGCTGCGAATGGCGTGGTGCTGACACTGGCCGAGCCGATTACCTTCAACTGCGCGTTCGATATCGAATTGATTATTCCTATTCCGGATGACTGCGGACTGATTTACATGTTTACCCTCAACACGTCGTTTCTTCAAAACACCTGCGGTGTGGATGCAAGCATCAGTGCGTCTGCGTTTTCCGTTTGTCCTGGCAGCTGCGCCAATCTCACTGCCATCGTGGAAGGATGCCTCGGCTATACGTTCGAATGGAATGAAGGATTGCCGCCCACTGCCGGGCCACATGCCGTGTGTCCGGAGGTGACCACGACGTATACCGTCATCATTACAGAGAATCAAACCGGAGAAACAGAGACGCTCAGTTTTACGCTGGATGTATTTGATGGCGGAATTGTGCAGGATGATGCCACCTTGTGTCAATCGGAACCGCTGATCGATCTTGAAGCGGGAGTGCCGGGGTGGTGGACAGGCCCGGGAATCATTGATGAGGAATTCGGATTGTTTGAACCCGATTCCGCGAATGCGGGGGTGAATGTGATTTATTTCGAGAATCAGTTTTGCGCGGATAGCGTGGTGTTCACCATCATCCCGATTGCTACTGATAACATCACGGCTGCTTGTCCGGGAACAAGCCCTTTTCAGCTGAATGCCGAACCTTCTGGCGGCACGTGGGACGGGCCTTTCACGACAGTTGACGGAATCTTTGATCCATCCACTATCGGATCGTATACGCTCGTTTACACCACACCACAATGCACCGATACGCTCATTGTGAATGTGGATGATATTACCGGGGTGTTTGTGGCGGATAGCGTGTGTCAGTCGATCCATTTTGATACACTTGCTTTTACTCCGCTGGGTGGTTATTGGACCGGACAAGGCATTGTGGATTCGCTGCTCGGCATTTTTGAGCCCGATGAAATGACACCGGGATGGGTAAATCTCCTTTACACCATCAACGGTTGTGATCAGTTGTTTGAAGTGTACATCAAGGAAATCAGCAGCGGGCCGGGCTTCACGTCCACCTGTCCCGCTCAGGCACCGATGGTGTTTTATGATGAAAATGAACCCAGCCCTGCCGGTGGTTTCTGGACGGGAGAAGGATTGATCGATACGGCAACAGGCTTGTTTGATCCGTCCAGCGTGCCGAATGATTACTACACGAGTATCATCTATTACGCACCGAATGGTTGTTCGGATACCACGTACATCTACAACCGTCAAACGGTGATTGCAGTGAATGAATTATCCTTTTGCGTGAATGATGATCCGTATGAACTGATCCGCGAAAACATTGATCACTCGCCGCATTACGGAGGATTATGGACAGGCCCGGGGCTAACGAATCCTGACGATGACTACTGGTTGTTCAGTCCTGCGGTAGCAGGAGTGGGTACACACATCCTGACCTATTTGAAAAATGAATGCGAGGATTCATTAGTTGTTACTGTTTATCCCGCGCAGCTTTCAGTGAGTGAGTTCAGTTTTTGTTCGACAGAAGATGCGTTGACACTGCAGCCGGGATTGCAGGCGGGAGGCACCTGGACAGGCAGCGGAGTCACTGATCCGGCGCAGGGCATTTTTGATCCCGGGGTGGCTGCAGAGGGCAGTTATTACCTCTACTGGACCACACCGCCGGGATGTTCGGATTCTGTATTCGTAACGGTGGAAACACTGGAGCAGGCGGCGATCAGTGGATTGAGTGCGCAATACTGTTTCACTTCGGAGGCGGATGCCGTGACCGTAGTGCCCGGTGATGCGGTGTTTACTGGTCCGCTGGTCAACGGCGAATTTATCCCTGCACTTGCCGGCGAAGGCGATCACGTATTCATCGCGACGTGGAACGGCGCGTTGTGTAGCAGTGCGGATACTGTTATGGTCAATGTGTATCCGCCGATAAGCACAGAGGTCACAGTAAGTGATCCGGTGATTTGCGGAGGAGCTGCGGCGGTTATTGAAGTGATCGCCAGCGGCGGACATCCTGATTTGCTGTTTACATACACGTGGAGTGATGATTCTTTTCCGGTGTCCACGAATACCGTGTCACCGGAGTCTGCGGGTTATGTATATGTCGAGACCGCCGATGGATGCAGCGATGCAGTGATTGACTCGGTGCTGATTACAGTGTTGCCTCCGATTGAGTTTGATGTGATTACAAGTGATATTCAATGCTATGAGGCAGATGGTTTTGCCACCGCCGAAGTAGTCACTCCCGGGACTTTTGAAGTGACCTGGAATGGCGTGTCAGGCAATACCATTGAAGCACCTGCAGGCTCTGTGCATACGCTTGAAGTAACCGATCTCAGTCAGGGCTGCACGCGTGACTCGCTCGTCCTGATTCCGAACTATCCTCCCGTGAGTGCGGCATTTTCATTCAACCCCAATGCAGAGTGCATTGCGTATAACGATGCCAATAACGTGGCCATTATTGATCTCAGTCAGAATGCAGCGAGTGGAACCTGGACGTTTGGCAATGGAAACACGCAGCCTTATGAGCCGGGAGTCAATCCGGAACCTGACTTTGGCACGTCGGGACAGTTTACCATTTCACTCGATGTGGTGAATGTGGGCGACTGTCCGGACAGCGCTTCCGCTGTGCTTTGTATCCTGCCTTCGACGCCCATATTTATTCCGGATATTTTTTCTCCGAATGACGATGGCGCGAATGATGTGCTGTTCTTGCGTAGTCAGGGCATCGTCACGATGCGCTTCGCGGTATACAGCCGATGGGGTGAACTCGTGTTTGAAAGCTTCGATGTCAAGAAAGGCTGGGATGGCATTCACCGCGGAAAACCATCTCTTTCGGGAAACTACATCTACATCCTCACAGCTACTTTGAATGACGGAGAGAAAGTGGAGATGAAAGGTGAAATCGCACTGATCCGATGAAGCGGCGCTATTCCATAGCTCTCGGATTCGCGCTGCTGGCGCTGACTGTGCATGCTCAGGATCCGCATTTTACGCAGTTTCATTTGCTGCCGCAGATGTACAATGCCGGACGCATCGGATTGTTCGACGGCGATTTCCGCACTTCTGCCCATTACCGCAGGCAGTGGGCTTCAGTGGGTGAAGGTTTCACCACGCAGGCGTTTCAGCTCGATGGCGCACTGATAGGAAAAGGACCAACGGGCGACCGCCTCGGGGTCGGATTAATGGTGCTGAATGATCAGGCCGGGCTTGCGGATTTCCGGGTGTTTCAGATCAAGGCGGGCATTGCCTATCACATTCAGGTTTCGCAGAATGACCGCATGAGCCTCGGCTTGCAGGCCGGATACCTGCACCGGAATATCAGTATGGACGGCCTTGCATGGGATGCGCAGTACAACGGCAGCGAGTATGATCCTTCGCTGCCCACGATGGAGTCGCAGTTCAGTGTGCCGATTGATCGCGGCTTTGATCTTGGTTCGGGCGTGAACTGGTCGCACCGCACACGTGAGTTTGACTGGTATGCAGGATATGGGTTTCGTCACCTTGGACAAAATCAAACGCATCTCCAGAATGGAGAAGATCGCCTGCCGCTGCGGCAAAGTCTTCAGGCCGGACTCGTTTCGCGCCTTCCCAGCTTCTGGTTTTATGCTGATGCATTGGTTCAACGCCAGCGCGGCGCAATGGAGATCATGGCTTCGGTGCGAGGAGAGATCCGGCTGGGTTCTGATTCGCGCTACACGGATGTGTACAAGTCATCCGCAATTCTCACGGGACTTGCGTACCGCGCGGGTGAGGCGATCAGTCCGATGATCGGCTTCGAATGGAAACGCATGGCGACTATTTCGCTTTCGTATGATCTCCCACTATCGGATGTGCGACGAATTACCGGACTAGGCGGTGGTCCGGAAATCACACTGATCTATCTCGGTGATTATGGAAAGAAACGCGAAGTGGTGAAGTAATCACATCTTCACACCTTGTTCTTCTTCTTCCTTGTAGCGCATGATCTGATCCAGCGCGTCGGGTACCACATCCGAACAGATCGTGATGAATGAACCGGGCACCGCACCTTTTATGGCGTATTCGATGGCCTGCGGTTCTTTTGGAATCACAGTCACTTTGCGACTGACGTTCACACTGTGAATGCCTTCAGTCATCAGATCAATGATTTCCTGCTCGGTGCGCCCGCGGAGGTTTTTATCCTGACGAATAATCACTTCATCAAACATATTGGCGGCTACACGTCCGAGGTTGCGGATGTCTTCATCCCTGCGATCACCCACACCTGCGATGATGCCCACCTTGGGTGATGCATCTACCTTGGAAAGGAAGTCGCCCACTGCCATGAAGCCATGCGTGTTGTGCGCATAGTCTACCATTACAGTGAAGTTTTTGAAGTGGAACATATTCATGCGGCCGGGCGTTTGAGCCGGACTTGGAATGAATGTGCTCAGCGCCATTTTCATGTCCGCGATTTTGAAATCGCGGAGGAAGCCGGCGAGGAGGCAAGGCAGTATGTTGGATACGTTGAACATCGCCCTTCCGCCGTAGGTAAGCGGAATGTTCGATGCTTTGTCCACGCGGATTTTCCATGTGCCTTTACAGATGGTCACATATCCGTTTTCATAAATTGCTGCGAGACCGCCCTCCTTGATGTGCTTCTGGATGATCGGATTGTGTTCATCGAGCGAGAACCACGCAATCTTGCACTTGAGTGATTTAGCCATGCCCACGGTATACTCGTTATCGGCATTGAGAATGGAATAGCCTTCGGGGAATACGCTTTCCGGAACAACACTTTTTACGCGTGCGAGCTGATCGAGCGTGTCAATGTCCTGCAGACCGAGATGGTCTTCGGCGATGTTGGTCACGATAGCGATGTCGCAGTTGTGAAAGCCCAGTCCGGCGCGCAGAATACCACCGCGCGCACATTCCAGTACAGCGAAATTGACGGTGGGATCTTTCAGTACAAACTCCGTGCTTACCGGCCCGGTGCAATCGCCTTTCATCATCATCATATTATTGATGTAGATGCCATCGGTAGTGGTGTAGCCCACGCTATAACCCATTTGCTTCACAATGTGCGCCATGAGTCGGGTGGTGGTGGTTTTTCCATTGGTACCGCTTACCGCAATGATCGGAATACGCGCAGATGTTCCGGGAGGATAGAGCATATCAATCACCGGTTCGGCCACGTTGCGCGGAAGTCCTTCGGTAGGCTCGATGTGCATGCGGAAGCCCGGAGCTGCGTTCACTTCCAGAATGGCTCCGCCGTTTTCGCGGATAGGCACACTCAGATCGGGCGCCATGATATCAATGCCGCAGATATCCAGTCCGATGATGCGCGCAATGCGCTCACACATGGAGATATTATCGGGGTGTACCATATCGGTCACATCCGTGGCCGTTCCGCCAGTGCTGAGGTTGGCAGTGGGCTTGAGAAATACTTCGCGTCCGGCTTCCGGGATGCTGTCGAGTGTGAGCTCTTCACGCTTCAGCATTTCATGCAGGAAATCATCAATGCCGATCTGCGTGAGCACTTTTTCATGCCCGTAACCACGGCGCGGATCCTGGTTGGTGATGTCGATGAGCTGCTGAATGGTGTGCTTGCCATCGCCCATTACCGCTGCGGGCTTGCGGATGGCAGCGGCGACGTACTGATAGTTGATCACCAGCACACGGTGGTCTTTTCCCGTGATGAATTTTTCGACGATGACACCGCGTGAATATTTCTTCGCGGCCTGTAATCCGACAACGGCATCGTCCCAGTTCATGATACCCGTGGTGGCACCTTTGCCGTGATTGCCGTCCACCGGCTTGGTCACGATGGGATAACCGATGGAGTCAATGGCATCTTTCAGTCCTTCTTCGGTGTATACAATGCGGCCCTTGGGCACGGGTATTTCTGCAGCCCCGAGGAGGTTTTTGGTTTCTTCTTTATCGCAGGCAATATCCACGGCAATACTGCCTGTGGTGCTCGCGATGGTGGCGCGAATGCGCCGCTGGTTCACGCCATATCCGAGTTGGACGAGTGAGTGGCGGTTCAGTCGGATAAACGGAATACCGCGGGCGGCGGCTTCTTCCACGATGCAGCCGGTACTGGGGCCCAGACGCACATCTTCGCGAATTTCTCGGAGTTCCTGAATGTCTTTTGCCAGGTCGTATTCATGCCCCTCGATCAACGCCTCTGCGATGCGCACGGAGGCTTTTGCCGCGTATACACCGGCCTTTTCTTCCATGTAGGAAAACACCACGTTGTACACGCCTTTCTTCGACGTTTCGCGGGTGCGTCCGAAACCGCAGTGCATGCCGGCGAGGGTCTGGAGTTCGAGGGCGATGTGCTCAATCACATGGCCCATCCATGTGCCTGTTTCCACGCGGTGAAAGAAGCCTCCCGGTGCGCCTTCCGAGCAGCGGTGCTCATACATGGTGGGCATGAGGGCGCGCATCCGGTCGAGGAATCCGGGGATGGTATTCGTGGGGCGCTCTTCCATCTCTTCGAGGTCGAGTCGCATCTGAATCACTTTATGCCGGCGGATGGACCAGTAGTTCGGCCCTTTCATCACTTTGATGTCGAGGATACGCATAGAAAGAACAAGGTTTTGGCGAATATAAACAGCCGTGGTCAACTATTTCACGATGACTGCAATTACTGATTTGGGGAATGCCCCTTACTTTCGCCCCCTGTAACCAATCTTTCAGTTTCGTGGAACAACCAAACGGTAAACTCATTGCAGTCGGGGGGGCAGAAGACAAAGGCACAGAAAGCGAGGGATACTATTCCCAGCAATCGAACCTTCACTTTTTTGAACTGGCCATCCTGAAGCGCTTTGTGCAGGAGTGCGGTGGCCATGAAGCACACATCGAGGTCGTCACTACCGCGAGTTCCATTCCTATGGAAGTGGGTGACAATTACCAGCAGGCATTTGCGAAAATCGGATGCTCGAATGTGCACATCATGCACATCCGCAACCGCGATGAGGCCCGCGATGAAAAGAACGTGGCCCGTGTGCGCACCGCCAAAGGTGTGATGTTCAGCGGCGGCGATCAGCTGCGCTTGTCGTCTATTTTTGGTGGCACTGAATTTCTGGATGTGGTTCGTGAGCGCTATCGCACGGATCATCTCATCATAGCGGGCACCAGCGCCGGTGCAATGGCCATGAGCAACACCATGATTTATCAGGGCCGCAGTGATATCGCGCATCTCAAAGGAGAGGTGAAGATCACCACCGGACTGGCGTTCATGCCCGATGTGATCATTGATTCACACTTCATCAAGCGTGGCCGATTCAGTCGTCTGGCACAGGCCGTGGCGAGCAATCCGGCGTGCACAGGCATAGGACTCGGTGAAGACACCGGCGTGATTGTCACAGGCTCGAATCACCTCGAAGTAATTGGCAGCGGTGCGGTGGTGATTATCGACGGAAGAGATATCCGCCAGTCGAATATCACTCAGGTGAGCTCAGGCACGCCGATCTCCATTGACAACCTCAAGGTGAGTGTGCTGGTGCGTGGCAATTCCTATTTCCTCAAAGAGCGCCACTTCGTGCAAGGTGAAGTGGAAGAGGAAATGGACACGGAATAATCCGCGATTTGTTTACCGGTAAATCTGAATGTTGCGTCCCTCGGGCGTGGCCTGACCTCTGTACATCCCTTCTGAGTTGAAAGGCATGCAGGTATTTCCTTTGGAATCAATCGCAATCAATCCGCCTTCTCCGCCGAAGTTGACGAGCTTGTCGTTGACTACTTTTTGACACGCTTCTTCGAGCGTCATGCCGCCGTATTGCATCAGGCAGGAGATGTCGTAAGCCACTACGGCACGGATAAAATATTCTCCGTGCCCGGTGCATGAAATAGCACAGGTGGCGTTGTTCGCGTAGGTGCCTGCACCGATCACAGGGCTATCGCCGATGCGGCCCCAGCGCTTGTTGGTCATGCCGCCGGTAGAGGTGGCTGCTGCGAGATTGCCGTGTACATCGCGCGCCACGGCGCCTACCGTGCCGAATTTTTTCTCATCGCCCTTGGTGTGGTCGAGTTGGTAGCTGTCAGTGTCCTTTACTTCCATCCACTGCGCATGGCGGAAGTCGTCGTGGAAATAGCGCTCATCTTCAAACACAATTCCTGCTGTGCGTGCAAATTGTGCTGCCCCTTCTCCTGCGAGCATCACATGTCCGGAGCGCTCCATGATGGCGCGGGCCAGGACAATCGGATTGCGCACACCGCGCACACCGGCCACAGCGCCGGCTTCCAGGGTGTCGCCGCGCATGATGGCAGCGTCCATTTCGTGAGTGCCTTCGTGGGTGAATACGGCTCCGCGACCGGCGTTGAACAAGGGATTGTCTTCGAGTGATTGCACTGCCGCTTCCACCGCATCGAGGGCAGTGCCACCCGCATCAAGGATGCGCTCTCCGGCTTCCAGAGCGGCCTGCAGACCATTGCGGTAGCGCAGCTCTTTCTCGGGAGTCATCAATGCCGGCGTGATTGTGCCTGCTCCGCCGTGGATGGCGAGCGACCATTTCGGTGTATTCATGGCGCAAAGCTACGGGGTGCGGATGAGCATCGCTACTTCGGTGCGCAAACGCATGTACCAGTTCTCGGTCACCAGCTGCTCAGGTGTGATTCCGCATGCTTCGGCCAGCGCGTAGATCACCTCTTTGGCATCCATGCGTTCGCGTGTGTGGACGTCAAACCGTTCTGCATGGGCTTCGATGTAACTGATTGCTGCCGGTGGCATGGCAATGCGGGTCACCTTGCGCGGTTGTATGAATACGAGTTCTTCTTCGCCGCCTGATTTGCGGTAGCGCTGCAGGCTCACATTTACCCATATGAAATGATTATCCCGCACTTCCGGATCATCGTGGGTGGGCCTTTTGAAATAGAGTGAAACCATCTTTGGATGGGTCAACGGACGCGGCACCGGGAAGTCGAAGAACTTATTGAGCGGATAGTCGAAGAGCCTTCCGTGCATGTAGTTGTACAGCGCCTTTTTTAATCCGTCTGAATATTTTTCATGATCTGCGCCAGTGGGATCATCGTGATAGAGGTCGTTGTTGGCAAAGCCATGAAACTCCGGTCCTGTGCGGATGACCTTGTACTTCGCAGGGTCTTTGCCCACCGGACTGTGCACCGTCATCGCGAACTGATGCCAGAAACCGGATTGCAATAAATTGTTCTCAAAGAGCTGTCGCACGACCTCCAGTGAGTCAATGGTTTCCTGATCGGTTTGTGTCGGAAAGCCATACATGAGATAAGCGTGCACTAAGATACCTGCATCGCGAAAGCCGCGGCACACGCGCGCCACCTGTTCGATCGTGATGCCTTTTTCCATGAGCTCAAGAAGGCGTGGACTTGCTACTTCAAGTCCTCCTGTGACGGCCACACAACCGCTCGCAGCGAGCAACCGGCTCAGGTCGGGCGTGTATGTTTTTTCAAACCGGATATTGGTCCACCAGGTCACCTGCAGCTTGCGACGAAGAATCTCCAGTGCCAGATCGCGCAGTGCGAGTGGCGGTGCTGCTTCATCCACAAAGTGAAATCCGCGTTCACCGGTTTCGGCAATGAGCTCTTCCATGCGATCCACCAACGCAGCAGCGGGTGACGCTTCGTAGCGGCCTATATAGTCGAGTGTCACATCGCAGAAGCTGCATTTTTTCCAATAACATCCGTGAGCGACAGTCATTTTGTTCCAGCGCCCGTCGTTCCACAAGCGGTGCATTGGATTGGGCATGTCAAACATGCTCAGGTAGTCCTTCACGCGCAGTCCGCGGTATTGCGGCGCAGGCAGTTTTCCCTGCGGCACATCCCCGCCCGCGAGGGTATTGACGAATTTGACCTCGTTGTCCTTGCGCACATAGGTGCGTCGGAGAAACGGGAACCGCTGCGGATCGCAGATGTGGTTGTAGAGATTCAACACAGGCACTTCGCCGTCGTCGAGCGTGATGTAATCCACGTAGTCGAACACGCGCGGATCAGAGAGTTCGCGCAGTTCGGTGTTGGGATATCCGCCACCCATCACAATGCGCGTGTCGGGGTAGTGCTGCTTGACCCATTGTCCCACTTTCAATGCGCCGTAGAGGTTACCGGGAAATGGCACAGTGAAACCGAGGAGTTTCGGAGCACCGTCGGCGAAGTATTTCGAGGCCACGCGAAGCAGGACGTCATCCACATGATTCGGCGCGGCATTCAGCGCTTCTTCAATAGGGTCGAATGACACCGCAGTGCGCGCGATGCGTTCGCCGTACCGCGCAATACCGAAGTGTGGTCCGACGGTAGCCTGAATCAGGTCGCTGAGGTCTTCGAGGTAAAGGCTGCAGAAAAACCGCGCCTTGTCCTGGATGCCGTTGCTCCCGAAAAACAGTTCAGGATCTTTCACCTGCTTGAAACGCGCGGCTTCCGGGAGGTATTGCCGTCCGGTGACGCGGTACGCCAGCGTGTGATTGCGGTTTTGGAGAAAGGCAATGACCTCTTCGATTGTATCCTCATAGGCGCTGCGGTTGACCACCATATTACCCAGTGCATGCGGAAGCGAGAAGTTTCCTGCTTCAATGGCATTAAAGACACCGGTGAGTCCAGCGCGCGTGAACAGTTCGAGTACGAGGTCGAGTCCGAGATCACCCTGGTGTGTGCTCACCCCTTGCTGGCGGAGATAGCCCGAGAGGTACGCCGTAGCGGGATAGGGCGTATTGAGCTGCGTTAGCGGCGGGATCAGCAGGAGTACCTCAGACATCGGTGGCAAATATGCGGCTGAACGCGCTGCCACACGGCACCGGATTATCTTCGTAGCGTGAGTACGACGCGTTTGAATAAATACATCAGCGAGCAGGGCATTTGTTCGCGCCGCGAAGCCGACCGCTACATTGAGCAGGGCCGCGTGATGATCAACGGCCGCAAGGCGCGCATTGGCGATCAGGTGTCACCGGGCGATGTAGTGATGGTCAACGGCCGCACACTCGATGCGATGGAAGCGCCGCCGGATGTGTTTCTCGCGTTCAACAAGCCTGTAGGGATTACCTGCACCACAGAGGCCGGAGTCAAGGACAACATTGTGGATTATGTGAATTACAGCGAGCGGGTGTTTCCGATCGGGCGGCTGGATAAGGATTCGCAGGGATTGATCTTTCTGACGAACAACGGCGATGCGGTGAACAAGATTCTCCGCGCGGGGAATAAGCATGAGAAGGAGTATGAGGTGACCGTAGACAAGCCCGTGACGGAGGACTTTTGCGCGCGCATGTCGGCCGGAGTGCCGATACTCGGAGTCACTACGAAGAAGTGCAAAGTAGAAAAGCTCGGCACCTTTTCATTCCGCATCGTGCTGATTCAGGGGTTGAACCGCCAGATCCGCCGCATGTGCGAGTATTTCGGGTATGAGGTGGTGAAGTTGGAGCGCACGCGCATCATGCATGTGAAATTAAAAGGACTGCCACCGGGCGAATGGCGTGAGCTCACGGAAGAAGAGCGCAAGGGCCTGGAGAAATTAATTGCCCATTCAAGCGGCGAAGCACCGCCTCAGAAGCAGTCGCAAAAGCCGAAGCCAAAGCCACGCCCTAAGTCTAAGCCGAAATCTCGGTCAGGGGGTGGGAGGAGGAGGTGAGAGTTTTCTCTGGAAAAATCAGTCAGTTAATTCTCTCCGCAGATTTTAAGTATCTCGTCAACAACAGATTCGGAAATACGAAATCCGCTATTCTGCAGTTCTGACAGGTATGGCACAATTTGTTTGATCAGTCCGCGCTTTTTGGCCCTTGTAAGGATCCCCAATGTTCCGGTAACGCGAAATCCAAGTTTCGCAGCTTCTTTCCTCGCTTTGAGATCGTCTAGAATCAACAACGCGTTCGGAATTTCGAAGGCAAGTGCGATGCTTGCCGCCTCTCCTGAATCCAGTAATACAGATAGAATCCGTTGTTTTTGAGGATCCGCTGATTTACTTATCCGTATGAAATCAGGCAGGACGTCTCCAAATTCAAGAGCGACTTCCGGAGTGATGAGAATCGTTGAATACAGTTCCCGCAATACATCAATGAGCTGCAATTTGGACTATGCAATGAGGCAGCTTGTATCTGCGACTGCTGTCTGTTCATGCATTGTCAATGTCGTTTCTCAGATCATCGACAGACTCACTGAAGACAGAGACGCCATACTTTCCGAGTAGTTCGATGAACGTTCTTTTCGAAATACCGGCTATTTCAGCCCCCTGCCCCGCGGTGACAAGTCCATCCGCATAGAGCTTAGATGCTACATACGTCGGTAAGTCGAACGCTGAGGAGTTGATGCTTTCCGGAATATTTAAGATGACTTTTGTCATGCGTGAAACAATGAAATACGAAGATAAGAAATAGAATCCACCGATTCCGGCTTTCGTCGCACGTAGGGCTTGTCTGGCTCATGTAAGTGGGACGATGAATCCTGACGTTGTAGGGTCTAATCCTTCGGTAGCATGCCCAATACTATCCCAGAAGAGCATGAAGAAGAGCGCAAGGGTCTGAAAAAAATTAATTGCCCACTCAAGCGGCGAGGCACCGCCTCAGAAGCAGGCGCACAAGCCGAAGCCAAAGCCACGCCCTAAGTCTAAGCCGAAATCTCGGCCAGGAGGTGGGAGGAGGAGGTGATAGCCTGATATTTAGTTGTGGAGATAACTGGCTTGAATTGATCGGTCTTTTACGAATCGGATCAGTTTGATTTTCGTTTTCCACCGAATTTCCGCCAAATCCCGCCGGATATCCAGTGTGAGTTGATTTGGTATTCCTTTTTTTTTACTTTCGAAGAAACCCTTAACCCATGAAATCAATCTTACAGAAATTCTCCGTGGTTGTTTCGCTGATAGTTCTTGTC
>JBKDGH010000051.1:0-4517 GCA_046336655.1 Flavobacteriales bacterium
TTCTACTGGGGAATCAACTTTAACCCGATTCTTTTCCCGGGTATTACCACTTTTACCCCGACCATTGGAATGGGAGCGGATAGCTCTTACTGGTCGGGTCCGTTCATAGGCACCGCCGATCAGAATCTGGATGTGATTACGCTCGAACTCACTGAGCCGGGCGAATACAACTACACCTACACCGTCGTCAATAGCTTCGGATGTTCGAACGACACCACTATTACGGTTGTCGTGGAGATTCCACCGCTGGTGGACGCCGGAGATGACCTGATTTTCAGCTGTGAGCCTCTTGAGATTGAGGGTGGATTTCAGGACCTCCCCACTCCTCTTTGCGGAGATGATGCCGGTTCATACACCCATTGTTACGCCGACGGACAGAACTATCAGGTCACGTATTGTCCGGATAATCCGGGAGATGGATTCTCGGCCATTGAAATCACCTTTCAGCAGGGAACAGTAGAGAATTTCTTCGACGAGTTTTATGTGTATGACGGGGATAATACCTCGGCACCGTTACTGGCCGGATATGCCTGGCCGCTGTATGGCAATCTTGCGGGTCTCACGTTCACTGCGACCAATCCCTCAGGCTGTTTGACCATTTTGATGACTCCGGATGGCTCAGTTTCATGCCAAAGCGGATCGCAAACTGAGTGGATTTACGAGGTAGGATGCGCCTCACCGGTAGATTATATCTGGTCATGGTCGCCATCGGCAGGATTAAGCGATTCTGATTCGCCGGTCACCACCCTGAACACACTGGCCACCACCACCACCTTCACCCTCACAGGTTATCCTGTGGGTACTCCGGAGTGTGCGGTGACTGACGATGTGGTCATCGAAGTGGTGGCAGACATGAATATTCAGGTGGAAAACCTTTATCAGGTATGTCCGGGCAATGAAGTCACTGTAGAAGCTCCGGAAATTACCGGAGGAACAGCTCCATATGACATTGAATGGCGGGATGCAGAGGGCAATCTCATTCCGGGCGACGGATTTACGATACCGGTGACAGAGGCAGAAGTCTTCTGTGTGACGGTAAGCGACGAGTGCGGCGTGGAGCAGGAAGAATGTGTGCTCGTGAATTTATTCCCGGAAATCCCGGCCACCTTCGTGATGACCCCTCCTTTCGGTTGTGATCCGTTGGATGTGCTGATCACCAGCGATTACACCGACTACAATCAGGTGGCCTCTATGGTATGGGACCTTGGCAACGGAGCCGTGGCAACGACCATGGGCTCTGTGAATGCTCAGTACACGCAGGAAGGTTTGTACTATCCATCGCTGACCATTACTGACTTGAATGGTTGCGTGTTTTCCGATACCACTGAAAATCCGGTGAATGTGTGGCCCACACCGTTTGCGGTATTCAACACCGACCCGGATATTGCCATCTTGCCAAATACCACTTTTCAGTTTAACAATCTCAGTGTCGGCGGAACGGACTATGTGTGGAATTTCTCCGGACTCGGAACATCCACTGCAATAGACACCACATTTACCTTCCCTGCCGAAACAGCCGGGATTTACTACGTTTGGCTTCACGCCTATTCCAATTATGGCTGTGTGGATTCCACTTACCGTCAGATCATTGTTGAAGAAGACATTGATATCTACATACCGAACACCTTCACTCCGGATTACGACGGCATCAATGACGCCTGGATGGCACAGGGCAAAGGATTTCAGGACCAGGGTTTCCTCATGCAGGTCTTCAATAAATGGGGGGAAGTCGTGTTTGAAAGCACGGATCCTAAGCAAGCTTGGACAGGTAGTTTTCAGGGCGCGGAGCATTTTGTTCCTGACGGAGTATACATGTACCGGTGTACCATCCGGGATATTCAAAACGACGTGAATCACCTCTATGAGGGGCACGTGCTGGTGCTGCGTTAAAGCTTCTCCGGATCAGGATTTGGTGGCCCTATCGTGCCTACCTTTGCATGGAATCTGTCAGGGAAGCAACGCTTAGTCCCGTTGCTTCGTCTTGTGAAAGTAGGATCAGGTATCAGATGAAAGCACTCTATTCTATTCTGTTTTTATTATTTACAGTCTTCGCCAGCAACGGGCAGGTGGATTGCGGCATTCCGGGCAACTACTGCATGGAAAACGGGACACTTAATATTTGCTCGGGAACTCTATTTGACGTGGGTGGAGGCGGACCTTATACGGACGCCAACTTGACCATGACAATTTGCCCGGACAATCCCGGCGACGTAATCAGTCTCGATTTTGTAGCCTTTGCACTTCAGACCAATCCGAACGGAAACCAGAGCGATTACCTGAGCATTTACGACGGCGACAGCACAGGTGCTCCATCGCTCGGAGACTATACCGGAAATTCGATTCAAGGACTTCAGGTGACTGGTACCGTAAACAACACATCGGGATGTCTGACGCTGGTTTTTTCGGACAACGGAGCTCCAAATACCACCGCACCCGGATTTGAAGCGTTGGTATCGTGCACTACCCCATGCGCGCCACCTACTGGTGTATCTGCCATTACCAATCCAACGCCGGATGCGGGAGGAGTTAGTGTTTCGGTGTGTCTCGATACCCCCATTTCATTCAGCGGGGCCGGCTCGAGTGCACAGCCAGGCTTTACTCTGTCTCAGTACATCTGGAACTTTGATGACGGAACCATCAGCACAGATGGAATGAATGTGACGCATTCATTCAGTGAACCCGGAGAATACATCGTGTCACTGACGGTAGAGGATAACAACGGCTGTCAGAGTCTGAACCTCATTCCGCTTCAGGTTCTGGTTTCTACAATCCCTACATTTGAAGGTCTGCAAAGTGAAACCACGTGTTTCGGAGAAACGATAGAACTCACTGGTACGTCGCAAAGCACAACCTGGACCGCCCTTCCTCCTCAGGTGGTTGCCGGCGAGACTTATCTGGCCGATGGAGCAGGATTTTCCTATTCCACCTCACTCGTGTTCGACTTCTTCGAAGAAGGAGCCATTCTCGAAGACTGCAGCGATCTGTACAGCATTCTGGTGAATATGGAGCACAGCTTCATGGGCGACCTCGGGTTGTTTATCACCTGTCCGGACGGTACCTCTGTGGATCTTGTAACATGGGGAACCAACGGTGGTGGTGGAACGTTTCTGGGAGAGGCCGTAGATGATGGAACCAATGCACCCGGTGTTGGGTACGATTATTTCTGGGCACCTGATGCCACGAATGGGACTTGGGGAGAAAACGCAGGCGTAGCCAATATTCTTCCGAGCGGAACGTACGAGGCGTCCGAAGACCTCTGTGATTTGGTCGGATGTCCGCTCAACGGAGCCTGGACATTCAATGTGACGGATAACCTTGCGATTGACAACGGGTATATTTTTTACTGGGGAATTAATTTCAATCCCGCGCTGTTTCCGGGCATCACCACATTCACCCCGTCAATTGGCGCGGATGCCGACAGCTCCTATTGGACCGGCCCGAACATTACCTCCTTTGATGCCGATGCGGATGTGATTACGATTACGCCTCCCGGGCCCGGCTCTTACGACTACACCTACCATGTCGTAAATAGCTTCGGTTGCGGATTTGATACGACTATCACCATCACCTTTGAGCAGGCGATGGCGATTGCAGCCGGACCTGACCAGCTCTATTCCTGCGGGGCAGTGCAACTGGAAGGTAGTTTTGAAGACCTGCCTGCTGCCAGTTGCAGTGAGGATGCCGGAGTGTTTGATTACTGTTACAGCAACGGAGATAATTTCACCTGGACGTTTTGTCCGGATGATCAGGGTGATGGCGTGACATTCATGACGTTCACGTTCATTTCAGGGCAGATGGAGGGTTTCTTCGAGGATTTCATAGTGTATGACGGCCCGAATACATCCTCACCCATTCTCCAAAACTGGAGTCAGGGCGACGCCACAGGATTATCCTGGACAGCGACTAATGCTTCCGGATGTCTGACCATTCAGTTCAGTGCGGATGGTTCAATTGCATGCGGGTCTGGTAATTATCAGCCCTGGACCTATGAGATATCCTGCTCGAACGGCGGTCCACAATACACGTGGGAGTGGGAGCCTGCTCAGTTCCTCGACAATCCGAATGTCCCTCAGCCCAACGTGGTGGATCTGCCACAAACGACAACCTTTACGCTCACCGGCTATCCTGTGGGACATCCCGCATGCGCCACAACAGACGAAGTACTGGTGAGTATCGATCCCCTTGGAGACCCGGGACTGAGCAACACCATTCAGATCTGCAGCACGGATGCGCCATTTGAGATGTTCGACGAACTTCTGGGTACACCTGTGACGACCGGAGAATGGACTGACCCGGATGGAGCAGTGATTGCCTCAGGATCTTATGATCCGATGGTGAATGAGCCGGGAGTATACACCTATACGGTGGCCTTTGCGAATTGCGAGACGTTTTCTGAACTGACCATCAATCAGGCGTTGCCGACGGAGATTGTAATTGCTGATGACACTTCGATGTGTTACCTCGGCGATTTGAATATGGAATTGATCGCTTTGCAATTCGGACAAGCACCGTTTACC
>JBKDGH010000052.1:0-26136 GCA_046336655.1 Flavobacteriales bacterium
GCACTGGATATAACGAAGCCTTTATCATAGACTGCGACACGCGTAATCGCCTGATGAAGGAGGACCCGCGAAGCGCGGAGATTATTCGTCCTATATTAAGAGGAGAGGATGTGGGGGCGTTTGCTCCAAACTTCAATGAGCTCTATTTGATTAACTCACACAACGGTGTAAAAGGTAAAGGGTTATTGACGGTGAATGTTGAGAAGGATTATCCCGCCATTTATCGCTGGCTTGAGTCCCATCGCGACAAGTTGGAGAAGCGGCAGGACAAAGGGGACAAGTGGTACAATTTGAGAAACTGTGCTTACCTCGAGGAATTCGACAAGCCGAAGATCATCTATCCGAATATGACGAAGTTTCTACCATTTACCTATGATGAAAGCGGCTTGTTGACCAATCAGAAATGCTTCATTATAACCGGAGAATATTTATTGTACCTCACGGGAGTTCTCAATTCCAGTCTATGGAAGTTTGCTTTCCGAAACCGATTTCCAGAGCTACTCGGAGAAACCTTTGAATTGAGCAAAGTCTTCTTTGAGAAAATTCCGATCAAGCGTCCAGAGTCACCATGGAAAGAGAAGGTTGAGGAGTTGGTAACGGAAATCGTTGCCGCGAAAAAAGCGGGTATTTCGAGTGCGGATTTGGAGAAGGAACTGGATGAGGTGGTGTGGGGGATGTATGGCTTGTCAAACAACATTTTGATTATTGAATAGTATTTTGGCGAAAAAGGGTAAACTAGCAGAATCATCTCAATCATGAAGCCTAGTGTAATCTTTCACTTTCAAAAGGAGCTGGATAATATTCTTCATGTTCTTCAAGAGGGCCAGTTCAATCCAAGGGTTCATTTTGAGATAGTTGGCAGTAGTCGCAAACCGTACTATTTAACTCCCATGACTTGCTTTTGCGATATGAGTTTATCTGAGGCGCTGGGAGGTCACACGAGCAAGTATGGTAAGTTCGCCGTTGGGGTGAAAAAGGAATGGGCTATCAGGAAGTCTGTCTCACCAGTCTTCTATACGACTGGAAAGAATTCACGTCTAACTCAGATATCAACTTCTCTAACGAACACGATTGTCCAATTGGCAACTCCGCATATAGCCGACGGAGTTTTACTGCCAGAATCTCCTGTGGATACTGATGTTCTTTATGATGCTTTATTGTTTAATGCCTTTGTAAAGCCCTACGTCGGATTCAATCCAGGTCAAAGTGAATCAGAAGAATATCAACAATTCTGGAAGGAGCGGGAGTGGAGATTCGTCCCCGAGGTGAAGGGAACATTTTCTAATGGAGGGTCTATAGGTATTTTGTTAACGCTTCAAAGAGCCGAGCATATCTGGGATCACTTGGAAGTTGATTTCGATAAATCAGACCGCCTTGCCGCTATTGCAAAAAATGGAGAAGATTTAAAGGCTAGATTGAATGAGTTTTTTTCTGATTTTCCGCTCAAGTTGGATTCTGATGCTATTTCATATGTTATTGTCGAAGAACAAAAGGATTTACAAAAGGTCAGGCAAGTTTTGGAGCGAAGTAGTGTATTCTCTGATGTTGTTGATAGTGTTATGCTTATCTCACTTGATCGCATAGGATCGGATATCATTTAGAATTATAAGTGTGTTCAGTTTTCAAAGTTTGGTTATCAGTGAGGAATGAGATGATAGCGGTATGCAGACTTACATCAAATGTTTAATGACTTATAAATGGAATCAACTCCCTTCATCATCTCCTGTCTGAAAAACCTCACAGGTGAAATACCTGGAGTGTGCATTCGGTATAAGTATCATTCAGATGCGCTGGTTCATGCGGTTGAAATTTCAGACCCTCATTCTTTTCATTACGAGATGATTTAACAAGCAGAAACTGATCTGCTCTTTGAGTTTATTGAGCGCTTTCCCGACGAGAATCTGGGATTTGTGCGCGAGGGGTCGGAGTTGGGTTTCAGCGAAGCGGATTGGTCAAACGCATGAGTGCCTTTCCTTCCGATATTCGTTCATCATGCGCCCCTCAACCCTCTACAAAATCCTCCTCGCAACCGCCCTCGCCATCGGGCTGTTTCAGGTGCTCTTTATTTTCTGGGGAATTCCGACGTTGCTTGCCGGTGGGCTGGAGGATGCGGAGCGGTTTCTGCGGATGTTGAGTATGTGTGGTGTGCTGGCCGGGCATGTCGGATTATGGCTGGCGATGTTCGCGCCGGATCGTCCTGGCCGCAATGCGGTGTGGCTGATTGTAGGTTTAGTCGGTTGGATCGGCTTTGGAGTGATCGAAGGAAGAGGCCAGATGTGGCAGTGGATCATCTCTTTCGAGGAACCCGGCGAGTGGATGCTGTTGTGCTGGCCGGCTTTGGTGGGCGCACTAGCGGCGGTGGTTAGTGTGAGGCGCTGGTCAAAGCAGCGCGGATAGGTTTTCAGTCAGGACTGAATCCTCAATAGACTTATTGTTGAATTTGAAGACTGAGCTATTTGCGAGTAGTACCTGGGCCAATCACCTGACATGAACTCTTTGAGCAAAACTCGTAGGCTTACCCGAAGGTATCAGAGTCTCTTTATAGTTACTTTTCAAACCTAGAATTATGAGCATGTCATACGAAGAAGCAATGCGCGAATTAATGAAGTCCACTCCATTGTCGGAGGCTTACGGCTTATGCCTTCTTCGGGAAGACTCGAACAAGGTTTCGGAGATAGTTCGTGCAGAGTTGGTTCAGTTGGAAGTTTGGCTGAATGAAGAAAGAGATTACGGGGTAATGGGCAGTACTTTATTTTCTGAGAAAACCTCGCTTATATTGGATATCGCCGATGCTGCCGCGCGAAGTGGCGATTATATTTTGAGCTCTGGGATTTTTACAATGCTTTTTAGATTCAGTGCGAGAGCGCTTTTGTCAACCAACAAGGCGGATTATGAAGTTGAGAATCTTGTGAATGACATGGGTGAATCTATTGGAGAATGGTCAGTTGATACGATTCCTGGGGATCAAATGGAAGAGACGTTGGCAATGTTGGAAGGCAACTTGAAATCGTATGAGGTTGTGGATAGCGGTCTGGACAGTGCTGTGAACGCATGCCTCCGACATCTCAGGTCAGAGGGTTAGAGCGCGGCGATAGCCTCCCACCAGTAAAGTCTCGCAATGCTCATCATTCAGCGGGGTTTCTCATTTCAGATCTGTATAGGAGCTGAGTCTTTTTATTTTCACCATTAGGGCTGCCGCCATGAGGTGAAGTCAAAGACCGGAGTTTCGATTCAAGAGCAATTCATAACTATTGCCCTAACTTTTACGGCCGGACACCAGGTGTGTCAAGGTTACCCAGAGTGTCCAGTCCTGAATTAGCCAAACCATAAAACTCAAACCAATGAAGCCCGATTTCTACACTAAGTCAGTTCTTACAGTGATTGCCATTTGTCTGGTAATCCTTGTACTGAAGGACAACCAGTTGTTCACGGAAGCCCATGCCACAGAGCAACTACCTACTTCCGGGGTAACTTATGGGCTTGTACCGATCAATCCTGACGGGTCCATCAATGTGAATATTACCTCAAGCTTGGCTGAGATGGATGTGAATATTGTGGACATTAACACACGGGAGAATATGAATGTCAATATTGAAGAGGTGGATGCCTTCGCATTCACCTTCTGCACGGTTCCAGTTGAAGTCAAATAATTCGCACAAGAGTCTGGATATTGTGTTCCTCAGCCAAGGATTAGTTGTCGGGTGAATATAGCGGATGTGTGCATATTCCGTTGAATAGCAGTATTATATCATTTGGATAGAAGGTCGTTTTGCATGAATTATGAATCAATATCCTTGCAAAAATCGCCCAGATTTGGTACATTTGACGGAAAGGAATCGGAACACATGTCCAAACTTGAGGAATTCAAAAGGCACTTACGCGCAGGTTCGGTATATCGCCGGGCCGATCTTGAGCGTTGGTCAACTTCCGTGGACCGGCACCTCAAGGCTTTAGTGGAAGAAGGGGTGCTCCAGAAGCTCTCTTCGGGGCTTTATTACTGTCCCCAGAAAAGCTCATTCGGAGTATTGCCTCCTGACGACAAGGAATTGGTGAGTTCCTTTTTAAAGGATAATCACTTCTTGCTCACATCGCCCAACGACTACAATAAGCTCGGCGTGGGAACCACTCAGCTGTACAACATACGCGTGGTGTACAACCAAAAGCGCCATGGAGAATTCGAGCTTGGCGGTAAGCAATTCAGCTTTCAGAAAAAGCCGCGTTTCCCGAAACAGGTCACCGTGGAGTTTCTCCTTGTGGACTTGGTAAATAATCTCGATAATCTTGCAGAGGATCGCGAAGAGGTGTTAAAGAATGTCCTCGTCAAAGCAAGGCAAGTGGATGTGAAGCGACTCAAGCGCTCGGTAAAACAATATGGCACCGTAAGAGCCAGAAAACTTTTCGAACCAGTATTATCTCACAACGCAGAATAATCTTGTCAGCAACATACTTACATGACCATCCTGAGTTCGAACAACTCCTCAGAACTGTAGAAGGGGAAACAGGTATCAGCGTTCAATTGATCGAAAAGGACTATTGGATCATGCATGTCTTGTTCGGGCTAAAGCAACGAGGTTTTGAGTTCGAGTTGAAGGGAGGCACGTCGCTTTCGAAGGCATACCAAATCATTGATCGGTTTTCGGAGGACATTGATATTCATATCAAGCCAAAACCCGAGCATATGGTGAATGAAAATCCGAAGAATACGAAGGCAAGTGCTGTTGAAGCCCGGAGAAAGTTTTATAATCGGCTTGCCGAGGAAATCAAAATTGACGGTATTGTAGGTGTTGAAAGAGACGAGGCCTTTGATGCACCGAAGACATACAATAGCGGTGGCATTCGTCTTTATTACAGGAGCCTGTTTGATACCCTGGAAGGCGTCAAAGACGGAATATTGCTTGAAGTCGGTTTCGATCAGGTAACCCCGAACAGTCCAAGAATGATAACCTCATGGGCATTTGAAAAGGCCGCACCAGTTCTCGGAAGTTCTATAATTGACAATAGGGCGCAAGAAATCAGTTGCTATCACCCTGGTTATACGTTTGTCGAGAAGCTCCAGACAATTGCCACGAAGTTCAGAATAGAGCGAAACACGGGAATAGAAAAGCCCAATCTCTTGAGGCAGTACTATGATGTGTATTCTCTTCTATCCAATGAGGAGGTGCTTCACTTCATCGGCACGCCGGAGTATCGTGCTCACAAAAAGGCACGCTTCGCACAAATTGATTTCGATCTTCCACTAAAAGATAATCAGGCCTTTCTCCTCGCTGATCCTGAACTTCGAAGCGGTTTTGAGCAACGGTATAAGAAGACTGCCTCTCTGTATTACAAAGGGCAGCCGGAATTTGCCAAGCTCATCGAACGGATACACGAGCACATTGACATTTTGTAAAAGGGTATTCTCCTAATCAATGGAAAAGGAATAAAGAATCTTCGAGCATTCACCCTGCCTGCTTCCTCTTCTCCCGCGAGGTAATGTGCCAGTGGTTGCAGTGCGGACAGAGATACGCTACCTGCGGCACTTTGTGGTGGTTGGAGCCAGGCTGGCTCTGGATCTGCCGGATGCGTTTGCGAGCCGAACGATCACTCGGGAATTGCTGCTTGTCGTTTACCGGACATTTCTTTCTTCGAAACACCCGGAATACGGGTGGCGTAAAGGCATGTTCTTCTGTCGCCAATGATGCATCCGCTTTACTGCGCTCATCGAGCAGCCTGCGGCACAGCGCAGCCAGCGGACTGCCTGGTGGCTCAAAGCGGATGACCTGAAGAAGATACTGCGCGGGCAATTCGTTCAGGGGCGTGTGCGCATACTGTCCCCAGCCCAGGGTGGATTGGTACTGCATGTTTCGAAAAGTTAATCAGGTTTTGTGACTTGTGCAGAAGGAGGAGGGAGGACCTCCGCGGTCCTCCCGTCCTTCTCACTCAGGTTTAGGCGGCCTCACTGCCCTCAGCCGGGAGTGTGGCGCGGTGAGCGGTGATCTCTGCGATCAGCGCATCGCGCAGGGCGATCTCTGAGTCGCAGCTGTTGATCTGCAGCGTGGCATCGATGGCCCAGTGCTCGCCCAGGCGACCCATGCGGCGAACGAGCGTGCCCCGTTCCTTGATCATGTCGCCGAGCTCAATCTGCATTTCCTGCAGATCCTCTTCGGGTGGGTTATCGGCCAGCAGTGCCTGGTGGCTGGCAATCCGCTGTTCGAGAAAGGCAATCCTGTCCGCGACGTTGGTCGTGGTGTTGCCGTTTTCAAGGCGCTGAAGCAGGTTGTTCTTGCGGTTCAGCATGGCGGTCTTTTCGCGACCGTACTCGTTGATCAACTCATCGCATGCCGCGATGGTTGTCAAAGTGTTGAAAGAGTAAATCATATCTGGTAAAAGGGTTTGCATTTTTGTGTCATCGTTTCAATCGATTGACGACGCAAATCAGCAATCGTTTTTTCGCAAGGCAACGCCAGGCCCCGGGAGGCGTCCCACGAAAACAGCTGGATGAACAGCAGCGAAAGCGATGCGAGGAATTGGCGGAAAGGCCTGTCAGCCGGGCATTTTCGAATGAGTCACGGCCCTTTGCCGGCGTACCATGAAAAAAGTGAATAGAAAATGCAAAAAGGGAAGAAGAATCTCACTTAATGGGCCTTTCCCAGGGCTTCTTGATAGCGCATTTCCAGACGGGCCTGTTCGGCAGGATTGTTTTTGCGCGCAGTGCGTACCACCTTCGGGGCGATGACTTCAATCCACTGTCGGGTGTGTTCAGGGCATTCCGGATCATTGCGCATTGCAGCCAGAAGGTTCAGTGCATCCATACTTTGAGTATAGGTGTCCTTCATTTCCTGAAGCCTGAGATGGTATTCCTCTGCGCGTACAGCAGCCCGCTCGCGCTCGTCAGACTTCCATTGCTCTGCAGCCTCGCTGAGGGTTGCGTGATCCAGCCAGGGATTCGTGCCCGGTTGTTGCTCCTCGGCACGCGCAATCAGCTCCTGAAGTAGATAGAGCTCCTCCCGTGTTTTTTTGCTTTCGGGCGCAATGCCTGATTCAAACTGGTGCACCCAGCCGCGGGTAACTCCCAGAAGTGAAGCCAGATCATCCTGACGGATACCCAGCTGCTTGCGTATTTCGCGGATGGATGAAGGCATATTCAGATTCAATGTGAATTTACTATACAAAATTCACTATACAAATTTTTGTATAGTAAGATTTGTATAGTAAACCAAGAAGGAAGGTTTTCAGCGCCAAGCGCACATGAACCCTATTTCTGGTATTTGAAAAAATGCAGCGTCGGCTGTTTGTCCACTCCTTCATTCGTAATGATCAGATCCCCATTCGGGAAAAAACTGATGCCCTCGGCTTTGTTGAATAACCCGGGATCGAGAAACTCCATGTGCTTCACCGCTCCGGTGCGATCGAAGACGAAGAGCATATGATCGACATCGGAAAGAATATACAGATCGCCGGTCACAGGGTGAATACCAATCGCTGAAATGCGGAATTTGAGTATCGGCACGTTGATTTGTTCTCCTTTCCTGTTTTTGCTTTTCGTGGGAAGGATGATATTGTTGGCCGCAGCAAACGCATTGATGTCGTTCAGACTGAAGCGGTAGGCAGGCTTGTCGGACAACCTGTGCGTGGCCAAATCAAAGGAGTACACCACGCGCTGGTCAGCCGGTACAACGCCTTTTGCAGCCTTGCTTTTACAGGCGATAAGCAGCCGGTGATTGGCAGCATCATAACACAGCCCTTCGTTGTTTTTACACGGGATACCGGTGACGTATGCACGTGTACTGTCACCGCCGTTTTTCAATCCGGGCATCTCAAATAATACGCCGTCACTGCGCAGGATATACACCGTATCTCCGGCAAGCGTGATACCCTCGTAGTCGCCGTCCTCGTGAAAACGGAGTTGTCCTGTAATCCTGTTTGTGCTTAGGTCATGGCGGAAAACAATGCCGTTTTCATCCTGCACACAAACCGCAGTGGCTGAGTCCACAAGGGCTACTCCGGAAACTTCATGAAGGGAGTCCGGAAGATTCAGTGAACGATCAGGCTTGCTGAATTCGTAAGCCGCAACATACTCCTTTCGGATCACCGAGTCACTGCAGCCGAAGAACAGCAGCAAGAGAATGATTGTGTATTTCAGGTGGGTTGACTGCACCAGTTGGCTGACTGATTTTTTATTCGTTAAAACTACGCCTTGCCCGGTGTGCTCGGGAATCGAATCACATCGCGGATGTTGCGTTAGCCTTTTTTAACTTGTATCGCTGTTGAGATCCTTCTTTCCTTCGGTGAAAATTATGCTTATGACACGCAAAATCATGATCGCTTTGGTGGCGGTTGCCATCCTTCTTGTTGCCGGACGTTTTCTTTACAACCGCTATCGGGTAGTGGTACCTCCGGTGGATATCAGCCGAAGCGAGATTGGCTGGGGCGCGAAAAGTCTGAGCGGCCCCCATGAGGGAAAGGTCAGCATCAGCCAGGCCAAACTGGAGTTTCAAAATGGTCAGTTGATCGGTGGATTTTTTGAGGCCGATATGACTTCCCTGACCGTCACGGATATGGAAGATCCGGCTGATAACTTAAGCTTGGCAGACCACCTGAAGGATCCGGATTTCTTCGATGTGGCCAATCATCCGAAGTCCACTTTCACCATCACTGAGGTGAAGTCTTCAGGTGTAAATCGCTATGCGGTAAAAGGTGTCATGAAGATCAAGGATATCGAGCAACCTTTGAGTTTTGATGCGCAACTCTTCGAGGAACAAGGCATCGGACGCTTATCCGCACAACTCACTGTTGATCGCACCTTGTTTGGTATCAAGTACGCTGCGAAGGGAGAGGTGGGTTCTGAAGTGGACTGGTTTATCTTCAATGACTTTGTTCTGCAGGTGAATGTTCTCGTGGAGCAGGAGTTATAGATGACAGAAAGGGGTCCACTCAGAATTCTGCATTGCCCGGTGTTCTGGGGAATGGAATGACATCGCGGATGTTTGTCATTCCGGTCACATACATCACAAGCCGCTCGAAGCCGAGGCCAAATCCGGCATGCACGCACGTGCCGAATTTGCGCGTCTCGAGATACCACCAGATGCTTTCTTCCGGAACATGGAATTGTCCACACTTGGCCTTGAGCACTTCATACCGCTCTTCGCGCTGGCTTCCTCCGATGATCTCACCGATGCCGGGAACCAGAATGTCCATTGCGGCTACGGTTTTTCCATCTTCATTCAGGCGCATGTAGAATGCCTTGATCGCCGCGGGATATCCGGTGATGATAACAGGTTTGCCAAAGTGTTTTTCGACCAGGTAGCGCTCGTGTTCGCTTTGAAGATCGATGCCCCATTCCACCGGGTATTTGAATTTTTTCTTCTTGTAATGCGGTGAGTTGAGGAGAATATCGATGGCCTCCGTGTAGGTGATGCGCTCGAATGATTGTTCGGTAATGAACTGAAGCCGTTCGATGAGTGGCTTGGTCTGGCGCTCGTCCAAGGGCTTCTGCTTGTCCTCGTTGATTTCACGTTCCTGCAGAAATTCGAGGTCTTCGCGGCAATAAGTAAGGGCGTGACGCAAGCAATATTTTAAAAAGTCTTCAGCGAGATCCATGTTGTCATAGATATCGTTGAAGGCCACTTCGGGTTCAATCATCCAGAACTCCGCAAGGTGACGACTGGTGTTGCTGTTTTCCGCCCGGAAGGTGGGGCCGAAGGTGTAGACCTTGCCCAATGCAAGTGCTGCAAGCTCTGCTTCGAGCTGACCGCTCACCGTCAGATTAGTGGGCTTTTCGAAGAAATCCTGTTTGAAATCCGCGAATCCGTTTTCATCGAGCGGAGGATTGGTCGCATCGAGTGTGGTTACGCGAAACATTTCTCCTGCGCCTTCTGCATCGCTGCCAGTGATGATCGGGGAGTGGAGATTAAAGAAGCCCTGGTCGTTGAAGTATTTGTGAATAGCGAACTGCAGGTGGTGGCGGATGCGGAACACCGCAGCAAACGTATTGGTGCGGAATCGCAGGTGCGCCTTTTCGCGAAGAAACTCCAGCGAGTGGCGCTTCATCTGCATCGGAAACTCCTGCGGATCACTGTCACCGAGAATCTCAAGCTCGGAGCAAATCAGTTCAATCTCCTGTCCTTTGCCAAGGCTTTTCTCAAGCGTTCCGAATGCACGGATACAGGTGCCGGTCTGGATGCGCTTTCGGGTGAGCTCATCCACGATTTCCGGGGTGATAACCACCTGCAACTGGTTGATCGTGGAGCCGTCATTCACGCTGATGAACTGGTCGTTACGGAATGTTCGGACCCATCCTTTGACTGTGACGGTCTGTCCTACCGGTTTATCCTGAAAGAGAGAAACAATGCTCTGATGGTTCGGCATAGCAATTCAATTGGGGTGCAAAAGTAAGGGGAGCAGCGCCTAGGCCGTCCGCTCATCTGCCTCCACCAGCCCGTCGCGCATCCGGACAATCCTGAGGGCATGGCGGGCGATATCTTCCTCGTGGGTCACGAGGATGATGGTATTCCCGTTGCGGTGAATCTCATCAAACAGAGCCATGATTTCGTAGCTGGTCTTGGTGTCGAGGTTTCCCGTTGGTTCATCGGCGAGGATGATTGCGGGATTATTGACCAGTGCCCTGGCTACCGCCACCCGCTGACGCTGTCCTCCCGAGAGCTCATTGGGCTTGTGTTTCATGCGGTCGGCGAGCCCTACTTGTGTGAGCACCTCTTCTGCTCTCGCAAGCCGGTCAGGCTTTGACCACCCTGCGTATACCAATGGCAGAGCCACGTTGTCCAGTGCCGAGTAGCGCGGGAGCAGGTTGAAGGTCTGAAACACAAACCCAATCTCGCGGTTGCGGATTTCGGCCAGCTCATTGTCCGAAAGCCCGGCCACATCCGGCCCGTTCAGGTAGTACTTACCCGAAGTCGGGGTGTCCAGACAGCCGATAATGTTCATCAGGGTGGATTTTCCCGAACCGGAAGGTCCCATCAGAGCAAGGTATTCATTGCGGTTGACGGTGAGATTCACACCATTCAGGGCCTTAACCGTTTCTTCACCGATGGTGTAATGACGGGTGATTGCTTCGAGCCGGATGATTTCCTGCATGGCCCAAAGGTACGGGGGGAGGAACAGGAAAAGCCGACCGTTTGTCATTCCGGGCAACTGTTTGTCCCTGATTTGAGTCACATTCTCGTTATCTTAGCTACATCGAAACCAGTATTACACTATGAAGCACGTCTGCACGGCCCTCATGGCTCTTTTTATGATTCTCTCATCCAATGTCTATTCTCAGCTTATAATTAACAATGCCACCAATGCGGTGGACGGGGTGAACACCTTCCTGTTGGGGGATGGTGTAGACGCATTCAATATCACTTACACCGGCAACAATGACCAGATTGCCTCTTTTACATGCAATGGCTGCAATCTGGGGCTTGGCAGCGGAGTGGTGATGAGTTCCGGTAACGCAAATACCGCTGCGGGACCGAACAATGCGGGCGGAAGTTCAACCGCCTATGGCGGAGCCTCGGCTGACCCTGATCTGGACGCCATCTCGGCAATGCAGGTATTCGATGCCAGCATTCTGTCATTCGATTTTGTTCCGACCGGTGATGAGTTCACCTTCCGTTTTGTGTTTGGTTCTGATGAGTATCCGGAGTATACTAACTCCAACTTCAATGATGCCTTTGGCTTCTTTCTAAGTGGTCCTGGTATTGCTGGACCATTTCAAAACGGAGCGGTCAATATTGCCTTGATCCCGGGTACTACATTGCCTGTGTCGATCAACAACGTGAACAACGGAAATGCAGGAACCAACGGTCCTTGCGAATTCTGTCAGTTCTATAATCACAACGGCACCGGCACTCAGGCGCCCTTTAACTCAAGTAACCTGTACATTCAGCCAGACGGATTTACCACAGTGCTTGAGGCCACCGCCAACGTGCAGTGCGGTGAGACGTACCGCATCAAGCTGGCTATCGCAGATGGCGGTGACGCCAGTTTCAATTCATGGGTATTTCTCGAAGCGAACAGCTTCACCAGTAATAACCTTGATGTCGGCTTCAACCAATCCAATGTGGCTCCATCTGTGAATTCCGTGTATGAGGGATGTGCGGGCGGTGAAGTGGTGTTTACACGCCCTCCCGGACTGACAGGTGATGCGTCGTTTAACCTGACCTTTACAGGAACTGCGACCAACGGTGTGGACTACGAGCAGATGCCTTCTCAGATCTTCTTCCCCGAAGGCGTGGACGAAGTCGTGATTCCTTTTGTTGGAATTTTTGATGGTTTGTCAGAAGGGCAGGAGACGGTAATTGTGAATGTGGAAGCACCGGTTACCTGCGGGGGCACAGCCACCATCAATCTGTTTATCAATGAAGTGCCTGCCCTCAATGCCTTTGCTGCGGATCAGGTTTTCGGGTGTACTTCCACCCCTCAAATTGCGGTGATCCCTTCAGGTGGCATTGGTCAGTATCAGGTGACCTGGAGTACAGGACAGACTGGTTCAGTAATCTCGGTTCCGTATGAAGCGGCAGAATACACCTACACGGTTACTGACGTATGCGGAGTGAGCAGCTTAACCGGAACGGTGGAGGTCACTCTTCAGCAATATCCGCCGCTGACCGTCAACATAGGTGGTGATCAGGAATTGACCTGTCTGGATAACCTCCTCATCAATCCGAATGTCAATGGAGGAGCGGGTGGAAATGAATTTCAGTGGACCGTGGATGGCGCGACATACAGCACTTCGCAGGTGCTGAACTGGTTCGTCAGCGGAGAGGCCACCATCGGTGTGACGGTTACTGACGACTGCGGCACACAGGCGGTGAGCGAAATCAGCGTCACCGTGCCTGCCGTTCTCGTGAATGTGAATCTCGGGGAAGATGTGAATGCGGATTGTCTCGGCACAGTGGTAATCGACGCCGTTGTATCTGGTGGTGTGGGCAATTATGTCTATGAATGGCTGGTAAATGGCGTTTCTGCCGGTTCCGGAACGAGCATGGAGTTCGTGCCCGGGGCAGGAGCATCCGTGGTGCTCAGCGTCGAAGACGAATGCGGAAACATTGGCACCGACAACCTGGAGGTCAATATAATCTCAGATCCTGTTACCGTGGTTATTCCGCAGGTTGTGCAGGGAACCTGCCTTGATCAGTTGACTATTTCCTCAACCGTGAGCGGTGGTGCCGGCGGGTACATTTACCAGTGGTTTGCGGATGGTCTTCCGGTTGGAAGCGGCGCCGAACTTACCATTGACGCACAGGACGACCTGAACATCACCTTGCAGGTAACCGATCAGTGCGGCGGCGCAGGTGTGGGTGAATCAGTGGTGGAAGTGCCGCCTGTTCCGGTCATCCTCAACCTCGGTTCTGCTCAACAGGCGCCTTGTTTCGCCCCTGTTACGTTCAATCCGGAAGTGTCCGGAGGCGTGGGATCATACTCGTATTCATGGTCGGTGGACGGCACGTTTGCAGGCAGCAATCCTACCCTTACAGTAGAGGCTGTGGAAGGCCTTCAGGTGAGCCTTACAGTGACAGATGCATGCGGTAATTCCTCATCGGACAACTCGATTGTGAGCGTGATTCCGACCCCTGTCAGCATCACACTCCCTGCGACCCAGGCGGTGACCTGTCTGGCGAATTTCACATTGAACCCCCAGGTCAGCGGAGGCACAGGCACGCTGCAATATACCTGGAGCATAGATGGCGCTGTGGTGGGTAATAACGCGACATTCACATCCAATACGGATGAACCTGTTACCATTTCCCTTGAGGTGAGTGACCTGTGCGGCAATGTGGCCAATGACGTCATCACCATTACCGTGAACCCTGCCACGATCAATCTTAGCCTCAGTCCGGATCAGGAGATTTGTCCGGGTGACAACGCAGTGCTTTCGGTGACCCCGTCAGGCGGCATTGGGGCCTATTCATACGCATGGAGTACTGGCGGTTCAGGCACGCAGGTGACTGTTTCACCGGGCGTCGATGCCACCTATTCGGTTGCTGTGACTGATGTATGCGGAAACACGGCCAATGCTTCTGTAGATGTGGACGTATTGATACCGGATGTGCCTTTGACCTCCGCAGGAGAAGTTGAATTGTGCCCTGGTGTGGCATCCTCCACCTTGTTTGAGGGCGGAGTGTTGCCTTTGTCGCTGAGTTTCTCATCGGATTCGCTGGTGCACAACGGTTCGGGCGGATTTACCGGTGTCATTGAGGGAAGCTCGATGGTAGTGGTGAGTGATTTCTGCGGGGCGGTAACGAGCGTTGAAGTAATCATAACGCCTTGTTCCATTACCATTCCAAACGTATTCACCCCGAATGGAGACAACAAGAACAATACCTTTGAAATTGTTGGAATTTCCGGATTCCCGGGATCTGAGCTCTTGGTCTATAACCGATGGGGCAATTTGGTATACGAAAGTGCCAATTACGACAATAGCTGGTTTGCGCGTGATGTCCCTGAGGGAACGTATTTCTTCATACTCAGGCGCTCGGATGGCGAAAATTATGAAGGGTATGTGCAGATTCTCAGATAAGGAATCATGACGACTCACACGCGCCAAATAGGGTGCTGGTTTTTTCTTCCATTGCTCCTGAATGCGATGTGGTGTATCTCGCCCCTGAGGTTGGATGCGCAGCTGGTGGTGGACAACTCCGTGACGGCAGTGAACGGTGTGCAGAATATTCTTCTCGGAGAAGGGATTACTGTCAGTAACATCACCTGGTCAGGCACCAACGAGCAGATCGGGTCATTCGATTGCGTGAACTGCAATGTGGGTCTGGCGAGTGGTTTGGTGATGGGTTCGGGCAATGTCAATGGGGCTGCAGGACCCAACAGCAGCGGCACGTATTCATTGGGTCCGGCGAGTGGATTTGGTGCATCTGATCCCGACCTTTCAACCCTGAGTGGCTTTTCCTTAAATGATGCAGCGGTGCTTCAGTTTGATTTTGTCCCGACAGGGGACAGTCTTGCCTTCAATTTTGTGTTCGCCTCAGATGAGTATCCGGAATTTGCCAATGGTAACTTTAATGATGTATTCGGGTTCTTCCTGAGCGGACCCGGAATTACAGGGCATTACAGCAACAACTCTGCGAACATCGCGCTGATACCCGGATCCACTTTGCCCGTCACTATTAATAACGTGAATAACGGCACCACGGGGACAGGTGGGCCTTGTGAGTTTTGCGCGTATTACAATCACAATGGAACCGGGTCTACAGCTCCTCAGAACGCAAGCAACTTCTACATTCAGGGAGATGGCTTTACCACAGTGCTAACTGCATTTGCTGAGGTAATCTGCGGCGAAACTTACCACATCAAACTGGCTATTGCTGATGCCGGGGATCAGGGTTATGACTCCTGGGTATTCCTTCAGGAAGGAAGCTTCCAGAGTAATCAGTTGCAGGTAGCTTACTCCGGACCTGAGATCAGCCCGGGGGAAAACAGCGTGTATGAGGGCTGTCAGCCTGGTGAGTTGATTTTCACACGTCCGGCGGGTGTTTTGACGGAGGTGACCTATAATGTGATGGTTTCGGGGACTGCCCAAAGTGGTGTTGATTTCGAGCCATTGCCCGCATCAATAACTTTCCCTCCGCTTAGTACTATCGCTTCGATGCAACTGGTGACTATCGCTGACGGTATTACGGAAGGAATAGAAACGGTCACTGTGGAAATCAGCGGCGCCGCTTCATGCAATAATGAAGGCATCACTTATGAGTTGCAGATAGTGGATTTGCCACCACTTGATGTGCAGCTCAATGATGTGCAAATCAATTGCGGAGAAAGCGTCACGCTTACCCCACAGATCAGCGGAGGCATTGGCTACTATACGGTGCTCTGGGAGGTTGGAGGAATGGCGCCTTCATTCACTGTGGCTCCGCCGTTTGACATGACCTACAATTACACGGTGTTGGACACGTGTGGTGTAACACCTTATGCCGGCGCCGTGAATGTCACTTTTCCGGATTACGCGCCAATTGTGGTTGACATTGGAAGTAATCAGACACTGACCTGCCTCGACCCGCTTGATCTCACTTCGCTAGTGAGTGGTGGCTTCGGAGCGTATTCCTATGCCTGGACTTCAGGTGGCGGAGTGCTCTCAGATCAGCCTGACATGAGCCTCCCGGCGGCTTACGAAGCCACCTTCACGCTCAGTGTAACCGATGAATGCGGGGCAGAAGGTTCTGCTGCTGTCACGGTTGATATTCCCCCGGTGCCGGTCACTGCAGATATCGGTGACGATACTGAATCCACCTGCCTCGATGTGATTAGCCTCACTGCGGCCGTAAGTGGAGGTATTGGAGCGTACTCCTATTCCTGGAGTTATAATAACCAATATCTCGGCAATGCAGTGGATCAGAATATTGCTACTGCGGTTGCAGGAACAGTCAATTTTGAGGTAACTGACGAGTGCGGAAATACCGCGTCCGATGCCCTTCAGGTTACTCTGCCTGCATTACCGGTTGCTGCGGATGCCGGTGAGGATGAAGTGGCCACATGTCTGGATCAGGTTCAGCTTACGGCATCTGCGAGCGGCGGTGTGGGGAATTACACATATGTGTGGACATACAACAGCGGGCTTGTTTCACAAACTGCCAATGCAAGCTATCAGGGTGATGAAGACGCAACTTATGTTGTGACTATTACCGACCAATGCGGAAACACAGACATCGACCAGGTGACGATTTCAATCCCGCCTGTACCGGTGGTGGTGGATGCTGGTCCGGATGTGTCCACAACCTGCATTGATCCGGTGACACTCAATGGCACAGTTTCAGGCGGAGTGGGTGCGTATTCTTACAACTGGTATTCACCCAATGCGGTGCTTGGAGCGAATTCTTCCGTTATTGTGGACACTAATATCCCGCTTCAGGTTACGATGGAGGTTACGGACCAATGCGGAAACACAGGTTCGGATGACCTGCAAATACTCATTCCACTCGTGCCAATAACCTTGCAGATTACGCAGGACACCTTGATCTGTATCGGTGACCAGCTCATTCTGAAGGCCAATGCAGAAGGCGGTGTGGGTGAGCTCAGTTATTCCTGGCAGCATGACGGCAGTTCGAATCAGCAATTGGTGATTGCCCCTGCGGAATCACTTGTTTATACCGTAACAGTAGAGGATATCTGCGGGAACACCAATTCAGCCTCAGTGAGTGTGGGAGTAGATATTGTGGAGCCGGGGTTCACGGCCGCGTACAACGGTGAGTTCGGTATTGAACTCACCAACCAATCTCAGAATGCAGTAGATTACATCTGGATTTTCAGCGATGGCACCACCTCTTCGGAAGAAGATGTGAATCATACGTTTCTGGATTTGAATCCATGGGAAGTAACACTGATCGCGATCGGAGAGCTGGGATGCGCTCAGGAATATTCAGAAACATTTCACCCGCCAGGGAATATTTATATCCCGAATTGTTTCACGGCAGACAATGACGGCATTAATGACGTATTTCAGGTGAAGGGGCATGACATTGCCTGGTTTAAAATCTGGATATTCAACCGTTGGGGAGATGTAGTGTACTACTCCGAATCCATGGATGAAGTCTGGGATGGCTCTGACAAGGGTGGCGACTACTACGGTCAGGATGGTCAGTATGTCTACCGCATTGAAGCGCAGGGAATCCGGGGGAATAGTATTGAGAAGGAAGGCCTGATAAACCTTATTCGCTAACCCGCGTTTTGAATAAAAACGCATTTCCGGGCAGGTCAGACAACCTTTAGGGGTTAATTTGCATCCTCCGAA
Organism: Flavobacteriales bacterium; assembly: GCA_046336655.1. GTDB lineage: Bacteria > Bacteroidota > Bacteroidia > Flavobacteriales_D > Sanyastnellaceae > CANGTU01. The sequence continues at coordinate 17,720 of JBKDGH010000052.1, forward strand.
CAAGGATAACCCTCATCAAATGATAAGTAAGTCAGTTTTAGCCATTGCCGGATTTCTGGCCTTTAGTTCAGCACATGCTCAGATTGAGGTCGATAATACTCAGACCGTCGAGAGTTACGTCCAGAACGTGCTCCTCGGGGATGGGGTAACCGCCTTCAACATTACGTTCAATGGCGTGCCTGCAAATCTGGTAAGTATCCAGGTAGGAAGTTTTGATTGTATCGATTGTAATGTGGGCATCGGGAGTGGTTTTGTAATGGCTTCAGGAGATGCCCAATTGGTAGTGGGGCCCAACACAAGCGGGTCGACAACACTCAACGGTGGTTTGAACCTGGATGGTACTGATCCTGACCTATTGGCCATAACCACAAGCGGAATTAATGATTGGGCGATTATCGAATTTGATTTTATTCCTGCGGGTGATTCGATTAAGTTCAATTATGTGTGGGGATCCGAGGAGTATATGGAATTCGTGGGTTCCGGATTCAATGATGTTTTCGGATTCTTTTTAAGTGGCCCGGGGATCAGCGGCCCGTTCAGTAATAATGGCATTAACATCGCTTTGATTCCAGGCACAGACCTGCCGGTTACCATCAACAATGTGAATCAGATTCTGAACGGTCAGTACTACGTGGATAACGGTGATGGGTTTGAGGCACCATTCAATGCAGACCCGTTTTACATCCAGTTCGACGGGTTTACCGTTCCCCTTTTGGCTGAGGCTCAGGTTATTTGCGGTGAAACCTACCACATCAAACTGGCCTGTGCGGATGCTTTAGATGCAGGATTCGATTGCGGGGTGTTTTTTGAAGAGGGTAGTTTCTCATCGAACTTCGTAACTGTTTCAAGTGCTATAGGGGTTTTAGATCCTCCTGCATTCCTGCCCCCAAATTCACTGCTTGAAGGCTGTATTGACGGATTCTTCACCATTTTTCCTCCGTCCAATCTCACAGAACCAATGGATGTGACATTCACCATTGGCGGATCAGCCACCAACGGAACTGACTACGAAACGATTAATCCTTCAGTGACGCTGACACCCAACTCTCCAACTGAAGTTCCGGTTACAACCATCTGGAATGACACTCAGGAAGGTACCGAAGACATCACAATTACGTATATCTATGAGAATAGTTGTGGTGAGCAGGATACCGCAACCGCAACGCTTTTCATAGTGGATTACGTGTTCCCGACCGTCACTATGGACGATCTGTTCATCTGTCCGGGTGTCACAAACACTGCCAATCCGAATGAGCAGTTTGGTGCTCCACCATTCATCTATCAGTGGAGTTCAGGGGAAACCTCTGCCACGGTGAATTATGAGCAAGGCGATGCCGGTGAGTACACGGTTTCAATCACTGATTATTGTGAAAACTCAGCATCCGATTCGTTCATGGTTATTGAGCCTTCACCTTTCGAAGCCGTGGAAGAGGCTGAGATTTGCCTCGGCACCAACAGTGATCCGCTGGCTTCAGGCGGCGCGCAGCCCTATACGTATACCTATGATGAACTTGGGCTGGAGTATTCCGGAACGACAGCCGTTTTCAGAGGAATCACTGCCGGAGCTTATGTCCTCACAATCACTGATGCCTGCGGACAGGCTGAGGATGTGCCTGTGCTGGTGGAGGAGTGTGACACCTGGATCCCGAATATTTTCACTCCTGATGGCAGCGGTAAAAACGATGCGTTTGTAATCTGGGGTCTTGATGGATTTCCGGGTAGTGATCTGTATGTCTACAACCGCTGGGGTTCACTCGTGTTCGAGTCCACCAATTATCGCAATAACTGGAGAGGAACAGACCTTCCAGATGGGGTGTATTTTTACATCTTCAAACGGTCAGACGGAGAAAACTACGAGGGCTATGTACACCTCGTGAGAAAGCAGTAAGAAAGCCTTACCTCAGCGAGCCAATCAGATTTTTTCCTGTCATTACTGGCGGGGGAGTGATTCCCATCAGGTGAAGCACGGTGGGTGCCACGTCTGCAAGAATTCCCGCGCGCACGGTTTCCACGCCGGGTGAGATAATCCAGACTGGTACGGGATTGGTTGTGTGTGCGGTGTTCGGACTGCCATCTTCATTGACCGCATAGTCCGCGTTGCCGTGGTCGGCGATGATGATAAAAGAGTAACCTTCTTGCTGTCCTGTTTCCACGACTTCCTGAAGGCATTTGTCCACCGTTTCAGCCGCGCGGGTGATGGCATCGTACACGCCGGTATGTCCCACCATATCCGTATTTGCGAAGTTCAGGCAGATGAAGTCGGGGTGGTTTGCTTTCATGTCGGCACAGATTGCCGCTGCGATTTCCGGAGCGCTCATTTCCGGTTGCAGATCATAGGTTGCGACTTTCGGTGAGTGGATCAGCAGACGGCGCTCGCCCGGAAATTCCTTTTCTCTTCCGCCACTGAAGAAAAACGTCACATGGGGATACTTCTCTGTTTCGGCAATGCGCATCTGGGTGCGGCCTGCTGACGCGATAACCTCACCCAGTGTGAGCTCGAGGTTGTCTTTGTCGAACACAACGTGCACGTTTTTGTAAGTGTCATCGTAATTCGTCATGGTCACATAGTGCAGGTCCATGGGCTGCATGCCATGTTCAGGCAGGGCCTGCTGTGTAAACACTTCAGTGATTTCACGGCACCGGTCGGTGCGGAAGTTGAAGCAGATAACTACGTCTCCAGCATGCATCACAGCAACGGGAGAGCCATCTGGTCCAACGATCACGGACGGCTCAATAAACTCATCAGTAACTCCTTTGTCATACGATGCGGTGATGGCCTCAGCAGCTGATTTGAAGGGCTGTCCGATGCCTGATGTAAGAAGGTCATACGCTTTTTTTACACGCTCCCAGCGCTTGTCGCGGTCCATTGCGAAATAGCGTCCGCAAACCGAGGCAATGGTGGCGGTTGTGTCCGCAATATGAGATTCCAGTTGCCGGATAAACCCGATGCCGCTTTTCGGATCGGTATCACGGCCATCGGTAAAGGCGTGAATGAATGCGGGTACCTGCATTGCTTTGGCCATATCGCACAAAGCTTCGAGATGAGTAAGGTGGGAATGTACCCCTCCATCGGATACCAGTCCCATGAGGTGAAGGCGAACGCCTTTTTTCCTCGCGGTTTCAAAAGCTTCCACCAGCACAGGATGTGTCATGAATTCACCTGACCGGGCGGCGCGGCTGATGCGCACAAGATCCTGGAAGACGACGCGTCCTGCGCCGATATTCATATGTCCTACTTCACTGTTGCCCATTTGTCCTTCGGGTAGTCCCACGTGCTCGCCGTCTGTGCGGAGCTCAGCATGCGGAGCAGAGGTGTAGAGGCTGTCTGTAAACGGAGTGTTGGAGTTGTAGATGGCATTCGAGCGGTCGTGACGGCCATGGCCCCATCCATCGAGAACGATGAGGCAAACGCGCTTAGCGGAGTGTTCCATGCGACAAAGGTAATCGCACGGTAAACGTGGAGCCCCGAGGATGGTTATCCGTCACGCTGATTCTTCCTCCGTGGAGCCTCAGGGCGGATGCGACGATGTATAATCCCAGGCCTGTTCCCTTATGCCGGCGGGTTTGTTCATTGCCCGGTCGGTAGAACTTACCGAAGATCCGGTCTTTCTCTTCATCCGGTATACCGCAACCGGTATCACTGACTATCAGCGTTACCTCGTCCTTCTGACGCCGCAGAGCAATCGTTATGAGTCCTTCTTTCTCACAGTATTTTACTGCATTTTCAATGAGGTTGAAGCACACTGCGCGCAGGAGTTCAGGCTCGCCGCTGACCTGCAGGTCAGGCTCAATGTCTGCAGTGAACACGCGTAATCCCTGATACAGGGAGGCGAAGCGCGATGACTCACTCTTCAGAATCGCTGAAAGGTCGGTGGGTGTTTTTTCGCTTTCGGAATTGCCTTGATCCAATCGTGTAGCGAGCAGGATATTGCCTGTAAGCCCTTCCAGACGGTTGGTTTCTTTCAGCGCATCGGCAATCATCTTTTTTGACTGCTCAATAGTTACATCGCGGTTGTGCAGTGTTTCGAGCAATAGCTTCACTGCAGCTACCGGTGTTTTGAGTTCATGCGTCACCGCAAGCAGGAAGGTCCGTTGCATCCCTGCGAAATGAAGGTCGCGGCGGATGTTTTTCCGGATGCTGCGGAAACCCACAAAGAGCAACACAAGAAACACGCTGCCTTCTCCGGCGATCATCCACGCCTGTCGCATCCCGTAGTCCGCATTTCCTTCTGCCGCTGCGAGGTTCCGGGTCACCGAAACAAGCAGGTAACCCCACCACAAAACTTGCAACAGGATGTATAACCCCAGGAGGTTGAGAATGGCGAGTGTACGGCGGGCTTTATGATCCGGCATTGGGCAAAGTTAACTTCGCAGGCATGGAACAACCTACATCAGAATTCCGGGAGGTGATCGATCAGATGGGAAGAATCGTATCAGTGCCAATTCAGCCCAGGCGAATTGTTTCCCTCGTTCCATCGCAAACCGAATGGTTGTTCGATCTTGGACTGGATGCAGAAGTAGTTGGGATAACTCGCTTTTGTGTTCGTCCGGATTCATGGTTTCGCAGCAAATCAAGGGTCGGGGGTACCAAGGATGCTACGGTTGAGCGCATCATGGCCCTGCAGCCCGATCTTGTAATCGGCAATAAAGAAGAGAACACGCCCGAACTCATTGAGGAGCTTTCAGGTCAGGTAGCTGTGTGGATGAGTGACGTCCGCCGGCTTGAAGATGCATTGTGCATGATGCGCGAAACCGCATATCTGGCAGGCAAAGGCAGGAAGGGCGATGAACTCATTGCCCTTATTCAACGTGGTTTTGCAGGGCTGATCCGGGGAGATGCGCTGCGTTGCGCCTACGCTATCTGGAATGATCCGCTAATGCTCGCAGGAGCTGACACGTTCATCAGCGACATCATCTCGGGAATGGGCTGGCAGAATGTTGCGGGTAAGCCCGGAAAACGCTATCCGGCACTATCTGAGGATGAATTGCGCGAACTGAATCCGGAGGTGCTCTTGCTTTCGAGCGAGCCGTTTCCTTTCGGAGAAAAACATATCCGGCACTATCGGGAATTGCTGCCCGAAGCTCGCATTATTCTCGCGGACGGAGAGCTGTTCAGTTGGTACGGCTCACGGCTGCTTCACACGCCCGCCTACCTTCAGAAGCTGATCCGAGAGATCCATTGAATTCACATTCAGCAAATCATAACTTTCATTCAGATAAATCGCGCGTCGCGATAATCAGGAGACCTTTGCGCAGTCTGCCGAAATCATGAGCTATCGCACTTCATATTGGTTTAGCTGCATGCTTCTGGGTATGGCGGCATTATGTCAGCCGTTCATGCTTCATGGTCAGCGTGTGGGCGTAGTATTAAGCGGTGGCGGTGCTACTGCGCTTGCTCACGTGGGCTTTCTGAGAGTCCTTGAGGAAAATGATATTCCGGTGGATTATATCGGAGGTACCAGCATGGGAGCGGTTATTGCCGCTATGTATGCGAGCGGATACTCAGTGGCTGAGATTGATTCTATAGTGCATTCGGAAGAATTCATTCTGATGGCGGACGGGGAAATAGGGGATGGGTACAAGTACTACTATTCCCAGATGGATCCCACTGCGGAGATGGGAACCATCAAGTACAGTGAGGGTGGATTCATCACGAACGCAATACCCACCAATCTGATTAATCCCGTATTGCTCGACTGGAAATTCATGGAGAGTTTCAGTGGGGCTGATGCGGCAAGTGATTACAAGTTCGATCAACTGATGATTCCATTCCGCTGCATTGCGGCTGATGTGGCGTCCAAGCGGAAAGTGGTATTCCGGGACGGCCCGCTCAGCATAGCGGTCAGGGCTTCCATCACCTATCCGTTCTACCTTCCTGCACGTCGTGTGAATGGTGCGCTGCTCTTCGACGGAGGGATCTACAACAATTTTCCGGCAGATATCATTTACAAGGAATTTCTTCCTGATGTGATTCTGGGATGCAACGTGTCCGAAGATGCACTTCAGCCGGATGAGGATGATCTCATATCTCAGCTTCAGAGTATGATTCTCTTTCGCGATGAAGAGCAGACGCTTTGCGAGCAAATGCTTGTGGTGCGTCCATCGATCAACGACATCGGCACGTTCGATTTTGATCAGCTTGACGCAGCCGTTAGAGCTGGTTACCTGTCAACCCTCTCCAAAATGAGTGAAATTTCGCAGCTCGTTGAACGGAGAGTCACACTGGAAGAGAAAACCGCTGAACGCACAGCATTTAGGGCGAAGTGTCCGCCATTGCAGTTTGATGAAATTCTCATCAGTGGACTTGACCGCAGTCAGCGGGGCTATGTCCGCAAACTGATTGGGGGAAAGCCCGGACTTTTCACTGCGGAGGACATCAAGGTTCCTTATTTCAGGATTTTCTCGGATGATAAAATTCACTCCCTGTATCCCGAGGCACAGTTCAAAAAGCAGCAGGGTACCTACCGTCTTCTGCTGGATGTAAAGAAGGAAAAGGATCTCTTTATTTCGTTCGGCGGCAATTTTTCCTCCCGCTCCATCAATACAGGATTTGTGGGTCTGCGTTATAACTTGTTCGGCCGCACGGCAGCGACTCTCGAAGCAAATAGTTACTTCGGACGCTTTTACGGGTCCATTCACGCAGGACTTCGCTGGGATATTTCAACCAGAAAACGCATGCCGGTGGCCTTTCAGGCTTCATTCACTCAAAATCGCTGGGATTATTACCGCAGTCTGTCGTTCTTTTTTGAAGATGTGAAGCCCTCTTTTATTCTCCTGAATGAACGCGTCGGCACTTTAGCGTTTACCCTGCCCGCAGGCAACAAGGGAAAAGTACGAGCGGATGCATCTTATGCCTATCAGTTCGATCAGTACTATCAGACGCGTCAGTTTCTGTCCGTCGATACAGCTGATCAAACCGATTTCGACGCATGGATTTTCCGGATCACCTGGGAGCGGAATACACTTAACCGGAGGCAATACGCGAGTCGGGGATCGTACGTCAACGCAAGTCTGAAATGGGTCAGCGGCGTTGAAACCACATTGCCGGGGAGCACATCTGCCATTCGCGATACCACACGAACACCTCATCAGTGGCTGGTCGGGCGTTTTACGTGGCAAAACCATTTTTTCAAACGGGGGCCATTCAGCATGGGTTTGCTTGTGGAGGGAGTGGCGAGCGACATGAGCTTCTTTCTGAATTATGTATCCACCGCGATCGTTGCACCTTCCTTTCAGCCAATCCCGGAGAGCAGGACGTTTTTCATGCCACAGTTTCGCGCGCACAATTATGTGGCGGGTGGGTTAAGTCTGATTTTGGAGCTGAGTAAAAACCTTGACTTAAGGGCTGAAGGTTATGGCTTCAATGCGTTTGGAAGAATCCTTTCCGGACCCAATCAGGAGGCGGTGTATAATTACAATCTTCAGCCGTTCTTTATCGGAAGCAGCAGCCTTGTCTTCCATTCTCCGATTGGTCCGGTGAGTATCGCTGCCAATTTCTACGACCAGAAGGAGGAGCCATGGAGTGTCCTGTTCAATTTCGGATACCTCATCTTTAACCGCTCTGCCCGCGACTGAAGAGTCGCGAATGCCTAATTTGGCCGAAGATTTCGGGAATATGGAGAAAATCAAGTTTGCAGTCATTGGCGCAGGCCACATCGGTAAGCGCCACGCAGAGATGGTGAGCCGTCATGAAGGTGCAGAACTCGTTGCGATGTGCGATCTGCGCTCAAGGCAAGAATGTGGAGTTGACGCTTCAGTCCCGTTCTACCAAAGCGTGGAAGAGATGTTCGCCGCAGTACCTGATTGCGATGTCGTGTGTGTATGCTCACCAAACGGACTGCACGCAGCCCACTCTCTTGCCGCACTCGAGGCCAGAAAGCACGTGGTGGTAGAAAAGCCAATGGCGCTGACTAAAGCGGATTGTGAGAAGATCATCTACGCCTCACTCAATGTGCACAGGCAGGTGTTTTGTGTGATGCAGAATAGATACAGTCCGCCGAGCGAGTGGATCAAAGAAGTGATCGAGTCAGGCAGACTGGGCAAGATTTTCATGGTGAACATTGACTGCTTCTGGAACCGTGATGAGCGCTATTACAAAAAGGGTGGCTGGAAGGGGACGCAGGAACTAGACGGCGGTACGCTGTTCACGCAGTTCTCGCACTTCATCGACATAATGTACTGGCTCTTCGGAGATGTGAGCAATATTCAGGTGCGTCTGCGTGATTTCAATCACGCGGGAATGACTGACTTTGAAGATTCCGGAATCGTGAGCTTCGATTTTGTAAATGGTGGAATTGGGTCACTGAACTTCTCTACATCCGTATTTGATGTGAACTTCGAAAGCAGCATGACGATAGTCGGGGAGAAGGGCACGGTAAAAATCGGCGGACAGTACATGAATGAAGTGGTGTATTGCC
>JBKDGH010000053.1:0-19193 GCA_046336655.1 Flavobacteriales bacterium
CAGCAGGTCTGTACCGCATTTCCAATTTTGCGAAATACGCCAAGTATAACATGCCGCTCGGAGCCACGCACTTTAATGCTCAACTCAGCGATGAAGAGGCCTGGGATGTAGCGGCCTACGTGAACACCCAACCCCGGCCACACAAGTCAGTCCCCGCCGACTGGCCTGATGTTTCAAAGAAACCCATTGACCATCCTGTGGGTCCGTACGCCGACTCATTCGATGAGCAGCAACACAAATTCGGCCCCTGGAAACCCATTCAGGAGTTTTACGCAACCCGGAAATAACCATGAAGCACAACAGACGATCATTTATACGCAAAGCCGGATTGCTCGGAGCAGGGGCAGGTATCCTGCCACTCGCATCGCTTGCCAGCCAGGCTGAAACGGCGCAGTCCGAATCCACCGGCGCGCTGGATGAAACAGCCCTCAACAGCGGCAAGCCCATTGTGCTGAACATCCTTCAGACCACCGATGTCCATTGTCAGGTGCATCCCCATGATGAAATGTTCTGGGAAAATGGAAAAGCAGTCTTTCGCAAGACCGGCGGCTATGCCCATCTCGCGACCTTTTTAAAACAACAGCGAAAAAAATTCCCGCACACCTTTCTGATTGACACCGGCGACATGTTTCAAGGCAGTGAGCTGTCTGTGAAAACCACAGGCAAAGCCCTGGTGCCGCTGCTCAATGCCATGAACTACGACCTGTATATCCCAGGCAACTGGGAGGTCATTTACTACAAGCAGGCGATGCAGCAATTGCTCGGATCACTTCATGCTCCGAAGATCTGCACCAACATGTACCACGACCTCGGTGACGGCAAAAAGGGCGAGCTGATCTTTCAGCCTTACTATACCTGGACAGTAGCCGGAGTGAAAATCGGAATGCTGTCATACACCGATCCACTGGTGCCGCTGCGGCAGTCGCCCAACTACAGCAAAGGAATTATTTACACACAGCCCGAAGAGAATCTCGCACACTACGTCGATGTGCTTCGCAATCAGGAACAATGCGCATTTGTGATACTGCTCTCTCACCTCGGATTGTCGCAGCAGCTACACCTGAGCAATCAGGAAGTATGCAAAGGCGTGGATTATATTCTCGGTGGTGATACCCACGAACGCGTGCGCAAACCCATTCAGGGCAAGTATGCGAAAGTGGTTGAGCCGGGCGCATTCGGTTCGTTTGTGGGGCAATTGCAGCTCACCATTGAGAACGGCAAAATCACATCGGAGAACTATGAGCTGATTGAACTGAGCTCCGATAAATACAAGGCCGACAAGGAAGTACAGGAGCTTATCGATTCAAGCGAAGAGCCATTCAAAGAAGACATCCAGCATCTTGCCGGATACAGCACTGAGCCGCTTTACCGCTATTTCGTCATTGAAAACACCATTGACACCATGATCCTCGATGCGCTGAAATGGCGCGTCCCGGAGGTAGACATTGTATTGTCCAACGGATTCCGTTTTTGTCCGCCGAGAGTAACCCGCGATCACACCGGAAACATTCCGATCACCAACGGATACATTTTCGATATGCTGCCTGTGGACAGCACCGTGCGCACGGCGAAGGCCACCGGCAAGCAGATTATGGAATGGCTCGAAAAAGAGCTGAACAATGTATTCGCTAAAAACGCTTCAGAACGATTCGGTGGCTGGGTTATTAAATTCCACGGAATGAAAGTGGAGTTTTATGCCTTTGCCGAAAAAGGAAAGCGCGTGAAGCAGGTCACGGTAGGTGATGCACCGCTGGATCCGGACAAGATGTACTCCATGTGTGCATGCGAGCGCGACGGCGATCCTGCGGATATGCTTTGTCGCATCAGAGGTGTGAAAGAAGCGATTAACACTCCCCACACGCTTCATCAGGTGATGCGCGATTACCTCGCCGCCAATTCACCGGTGAGTCCGAAGCCCCATCATAACGCCGTAGCACTGGATGCCCCCGAAACACTGCTGACACAGGTTTGGGGTGTGGATTATGAATTCAAATAAAAAAATAATGAAACACATTATCCTCTCATTATTGATTCTGCTTGCCGTGACTCCCGTTCAGGCTCAGAAAAAAGACAAGCGTGCGAAAGCACCTAAAGAAGTGAAACTGGAGGAGACATCCTATAAGATCATCTTCCAATTATCTACCGCCGATACACTCGCCCACAAGGCACTCATGAAGCAGATCGGCAATATGACCAGCGTAGCGCCGGCCACTCAGATTGAAGTAGTGTGTCATGGCCCCGGCCTCACTCTGATCCAGCAATCAAAATCCAAAGTTTCCGAAAAAATCAAGGAATACGCGGCAAAAGGAGTTGTGTTCTCCGCCTGTGAATTTTCGATGAAGGAGCGCAATGTTGCCAGAGAAGATATTCTTCCACAGGCTGGATATGTTAAGGCAGGTATTCTGCATATTGTGATGAGGCAGGATCAGGGCTGGTATTACATCAAATCGGGATTTTAAAAAGTCATGCGATTCTCTTTTAAAGCAATTGCCGCGACATTCAGCTTGGCGGCATGGGCGCTCATTGCCAGTGCCCAGCATCAGGACGTAGCTGAGAAACCAACAATGTGGCGGGGTAGGTTTCATTTTACCAGTGACACCACTTCACTTCTGCATGCCCTGAAGTCGGGACAGATGCATGGTCACTTCAGGTATTATTTCATGTCCACCGACAACAAGCCCGGTTTGAGTGATTACTATGCCAATGCCGCAGGAGGCGGAATCCGCTACGAATCGGGCAAGTTTCATGGCTTTCAGGTAGGTATCAGCGGATTCTTCATTTTCAATGTCGGGTCTTCTGACCTTGCGGTGGAGGACAGCTTAACCAGCGCAGCCAACCGCTACGAGACCGCGCTATTTGATGTAGAAGACCCCGAGAACAAGAACGATATTGACCGGCTGGAGGAATTTCAAATCTCCTATTCGCTCCGGAAATCGCGCATAACCTTCGGTAAAATGCTCATCAACACCCCACTCATTAACCTTCAGGACGGACGTATGAGGCCCACTGGTGTGGAGGGCGTTTGGATGGAAATGAAAGAGCTGAAATCAGTATCTGTTGAAGGAGGATATCTGTACGGATTTTCACCGCGAGGAACAACACGTTGGTTTCGCGAGGCCGAGTCCATCGGCGTATTTCCCACAGGATTGAACCCCGACGGCACGCGCTCCGGTTACCGCGATAATCTGAAGAGCAAAGGCGTGGGTGTCCTCGGAATAAAATGGCAGGCCACTCCCGGAATCCGCGTACAGGCTTGGAACTACTACATCGATAACATTCAGAACTCTGCACTCGCTCAGGTGGATTTTCAACAGGGTGCAACAACCACTCTTTCTGCAAACGGGCACGGTTCAGGTCATGCTGTTGATCCCGGCGGCTTCTTCGGAGGCGTTCAGTTTGTGCGGCAGGATGCCATCAACCACGGCGGCAATGAAGACCAATCGAAAACCTATGTACTGAAGGGCAGCAAAGCCATGACATATGGTGCACGCGCAGGATGGAGGAACACAACATGGGAAACAAGCCTCAGCTACAATCGCATTACCGACAATGGAAGGTATTTATTTCCACGGGAATGGGGACGCGACCCGTTCTACACCTTCATGCCCAGAGAACGCAATGACGGCTATGCCGATGTGCATGCTGCCGTGGCCCGCGTGCAATACTCCGTTCCCGCCAAGCGTTTCAAAATCGCACTGGCAGGAGGCTATTTCGATATGCCTGATGTACGGGATTTTGCGAGAAACAAGTACGGAATGCCATCCTATTACCAGACGAATCTCGATATCCGCTATGAATGGAAAGGCATTTTGAAAGGAATGGAAACGCAGATTCTGGTTGTGTCAAAAATGCGCGCAGGCAATGTGTATGACGATATGCGATACGTCATTAACAAAGTCGACATGACGCTTTATCACGTCGTGTTCAATTATCACTTTTGAATTCAGAAGCCAAATCCGGAAAGCACGGATTTGAAGAAATGAACCGGAAATCCGGGATTAAGCACAGTCACAAAGACAATCCCGAAAATGGCTCCCCAGATGTGGGCATCATGTGCAATGTTTGTGCGTCCGCTGCGGCTGAGCCAGTGCTCTGCCGCGAGAAAGATGAGCGCACCGAGCCACGCCGGACAGGGAATCACGAAGAAGAACAGCACCTGATACTGCGGGAACATCATCATGAATGCCATCATGACCGCAGATACCGCTCCGGATGCACCGACCGCCTGATACGACATATTATCTCCGTGCTTGCGCATGGCAGGCAACGTGGCGATTAATGCACCGCCGATATACAACACCGCGAAATAGAGAATTCCCTTCGTTTCACCCCAAAACGGAATATCCGGAAACAGTCTGGTGAACAGCAGTTCATTCCGAAAAAGCTGTTCGAGAAAAGACCCGAACGACCAGAAAGTGAACATATTGAAGAACAGGTGCATCGTATCGGCATGCACCAGCGTGTGGGAAAGCAGCCTGTAGTATTCCTTCCGGTGCTTCACTGACCATGGATGAAGAAGCAGCTTGCTGAATAAGATGGAATTATTGAACGCCTGGATAGAGGCGAGCACAGTTACTGCAACTATGATGAGTGTAATCGGGGAAGAAGCGAACATTTAGCTGGAATGGTCCGCAACGATAACCCATTTCCCTGAGATTTTCTTCCAGAGCAGGGAATAATGTCCGGACAGCGTGTCTGCAACGCGGAAAAGCTCCCACTTGCCGATGACATACGCGTGGTCATCCGACAGCACATCCAGAGAGTGGTTGGTGAATTGCAGCCGGCCCATAGCAGCGGCATCCGGATATCCCTTTTTGTAATTGTCGAGGGTATTCTGCCAACCGAACGTCAGTCCGCGCTTTCCGATAAAGCACAATGAATCGCTCTTCCAGTAGGGCTGCATAAAGCCTTCGATGTCTGCATTGTTCCAGGCCGATTGCTGGGCCTGCATGAGCGAGTCGATGGAAGCTGCTTCGGCGGTTCTATCCGCAGGAATCACTTCCGCAGAATGACACGCTGCCAGAAGTACAATAATTGAGGCAATCCAGACTGCGCGCATGCGATCAGACGTTGAAGCGGAAGTGCATTACATCACCATCCTGCACCACATATTCCTTCCCTTCTACCCCCATTTTACCAGCTTCCTTGATAGCGGCTTCTGACTTGTAAGTGATGTAGTCGTTGAAGCGGATGACCTCCGCGCGGATGAATCCTTTTTCGAAATCCGTGTGAATCACACCTGCCGCCTGCGGAGCCGTGTCGCCTTTGTGGATGGTCCATGCGCGCACTTCCTTCACACCTGCGGTGAAATAGGTCTGAAGGTTCAGCAGACGATATGCTGCTTTGATGAGTTTCGCTACGCCCGGCTCATCGAGACCAAGGTCCTGAAGAAACATCTGGCGCTCTTCATAGGTCTCCAGTGAGGCGATATCCGCCTCAATAGCGGCGCCTATCACCAGCACTTCGGCATTTTCGGTTTTCACCGCTTCGCGCACGCGGTCCACATGCGCATTGCCCTTCACCACACTTGTCTCTTCCACATTGCACACATACATCACCGGCTTGGAAGTGATGAGTTGCAGTTCCTTCATGAACTCCTCATCATCTGCTGTCACCAATTGTACGGTACGTGCGCTCTTACCCTGCTCCAGTGCAGACTTGATGCGCTCCAGCAAATCATATTGCTTGGATGCTTCCTTATCCCCGGCTTTGGCCGCGCGCTGCACTTTTGAAATACGCGCTTCCACAGATTCCAGATCCTTGAGCTGAAGCTCAATATCAATGATTTCCTTGTCGCGGATCGGATCCACACTGCCGTCTACATGCACTACGTTAGGGTCTTCAAAGCAGCGCAGCACGTGAATGATCGCGTCCGTTTCGCGGATGTTAGCGAGGAATTTATTGCCGAGGCCTTCGCCCTTGCTGGCTCCTTTTACCAAACCGGCAATGTCCACAATCTCAATAGTGGTAGGCACAACACGCTCGGGCTTCACAATTTCCGCCAACAAACTGATGCGTTCATCGGGTACAGTGATTGTGCCCACATTGGGCTCAATGGTACAAAAGGGAAAATTCGCCGCCTGCGCCTTCGCATTGGAAAGACAGTTGAACAGCGTGGACTTTCCCACATTTGGAAGACCGACAATACCGCATTTGAGTGCCATGAGAAGAGACTTAAATTTTAGCGGCCGCGAAGATAGTCCTCAATCCTCACTAAGATTGTCATATCAGCTCCCGGAAGCGTATTTTTGACTGTAGATTCCACTTTAACGAAATACATCAGACGATGCGCACACGATTTCTATTTGTTCTGCTGTCCTTTACAGGCAGTCTGCTGACACACACCGCCGTTTCACAAGCCAATATCGGTCCTTCCTTCGGAATGGTTTCTACCAATATCATCGGAGATGGGGCATACAACCCGCTCCAGCGCTATTACGGGGGAGCCATGACCACCTGGAATATGCTGCGGTACCGCATGGCTGTGCAGCTTGACCTGTTGATGATAGGCACAGGGGCTGAGCGCGAAAACATGGAAGGGGTTACTAATTACCGGTTGAAGACCACTCACCTCGCGTTGCCCATTCAGGTGAAGTTCCGGGTAAGACAACGCTGGCACACGGGTTTTGGTTATCAGTTTTCAACGGTGCTCCATGCCAATGAAGAATTTCTCAATTACGGTAGTCCGCGCGATCTGGACGCGATTGAAGACCAGGCAAGAGGCGATGCCGGACCATTTGTTGATTTGGGGTATCAGGCCTTGTTCGGACTTGGATTTCACGTGCGCTATTACTACGGCACCAAGCGTATTAACCTCACTGGCAATGAGGATTTGTTCAATCGCTATGTGCAGGCAGGCGTTTTCTGGGCCTTTGGTGAAAAACCTGATCCCAACAACTTCCGCAACCGGGGAATGAATTAAGCTGGTTATGCAAGAGCATAACTTTAGGCCGCTTTCACCTGTCGAGCGCTGGGTAGTGAATCCTATGAATCGCTTTCTGGGAAACAGCACCACAAGCGGTATTCTTCTTTTCGCTTCGGCGGCCTTTGCGATGATTCTTTCCAACTCACCGTGGAAAGAGTCGTTTCATCACATCTGGGAAATTCCGGTTTCTGTAGGATTCGGCAGTGCCGGAATAAGCAAGAGCCTGCACCACTGGATCAACGATGGCCTGATGGCTGTATTCTTCTTTGTGATTGGTCTGGAACTGAAACGCGAAATCGTGGCCGGCGAACTGCGCCATCCAAGAAATGCATTACTCCCTGTTGCCGCTGCGTTGGGAGGAATGGCAGTGCCGGCGATGATATACACCCTTTTCAATCAGGGCGGCGCAGGCGCTGCGGGTTGGGGGATTCCGATGGCCACTGATATCGCCTTTGCGCTCGGCGTGTTGTATCTCCTCGGCGACCGCGTGCCGCTTTCACTCAAGGTGTTTCTCACTGCACTGGCTATTACCGACGACCTCGGAGCGGTGCTCGTCATTGCCTTTTTCTACACCTCAGAAATCCATGTGGAAAGCCTGATGGTCGGAGGTGCCTTTCTCGCCGTGCTCATCATTGCCAACCGCGCTGGCGTGAGGCATCCGGTGTTTTACGGCATTTTCGGAATCGGTGGGCTTTGGGTCGCATTTCTCATGTCAGGTGTGCACGCCACCATCGCTGCGGTATTGGCGGCATTCACAATTCCTGCCACGGTAAAAGTTTCCGAGTCCGCGTACATCAATCGACTCGGAGAATTGAAAGAGGCCTTTAAAAATGCGAAAACGAACAACTTACCGACCGTATCGGCCGAGCAACTGCATGTGATTGACGAAGTAAAATCTTTATCAAAAAAAGCCCTCACTCCCCTTCAGCAACTGGAGCATGCCATGCATCCGCTGGTGGCCTTCGTAATCATGCCGGTGTTTGCGCTGGCCAATGCAGGCGTCACGCTTTCGGGAGATGTCATAACCGCACTGACCAGCCATGTAGCCCTGGGTATATTCGGAGGATTGCTGATCGGAAAACTCATTGGAGTGGTCGGAGTGTCCTGGCTGCTTGTCAAACTCCGCATTGCACCCATGCCCGACGGTATGAATATGAAACTGCTCACCGGCGCGGGTATTCTCGCCGGCATCGGGTTCACCATGTCTCTGTTCATCGCAGGCCTTTCCTTTGAAGATCCTGCTATCATGATGCAGGCGAAGCTGGGGATAATCTGTGCATCAGTTATTGCGAGTATTACAGGTTACCTCATCGTTCGCAACGAAATGCGCAAGGAACGAACTTGACCTTGGTCAATGGAGACTCATGTGTGCCATGTGTTTGTTTGCATCAAAATTCAACACTATCACACATGAAAACATTATTCCTTGCCCCGATCGCAGCAATTGCCCTGATGGCTGCCACTGTATCCAACGTGTACAACGTTGACACCACTGCCAGTAAAGTAAAATGGCGCGGTGAAAAAGTAACCGGTTTCCACGAAGGAGGAATCGCCGTTAAGAAAGGTACCCTGACTTACGCCGATGGCAAACTCACCGGTGGTTCTTTTGAAATTGACATGAACAGCATCACCTGCACCGACCTCGATGCAGAAACCGGCGGAAAGCTGGTGGGCCACCTGAAGAGCGCTGACTTTTTCGGTGCGGACAAATACGCCACCTCAAAGTACGTCATCACCAAGGCCATTCCGATTGATTCAAAAGGCAACTACAAAATCATCGGTAACCTCACCATCAAGGAAACCACCAAAGAAGTGAAGTTCAATGCCTTTGTAATGGAGAAAGACGGTAAGATCGCTGCCAATGGCAAGATCACTATTGACCGTTCAGAGTACGATGTGCGCTTCGGTTCCGGTGCGTTCTTCGAAAACCTCGGCGACAAGACCATCTACGATGAGTTCACGCTTGAAGTGACACTCGCCGCGAAGAAATAATTCCTTACAGTCCTTTTTCGGAACCCCTTGCAGGCAGAAGCTTGCAAGGGGTTCGTCATTTTTTCACAATTCGTACACACCACTCTGAGAGCCGCAGCGGTGAAGGTACTTTTGCGCCACTCATTAAACCTATGTCCAATCCCAGCCTTCCGGAAATCTGCAGCCAGGTTCGTCGCGACATCGTCCGCATGGTGCATGCTGTAAACAGCGGTCACCCGGGCGGAAGCCTCGGCTGCACGGAATACTTTGTATCCCTCTACTTCAATCACCTCCGCATTGATCCGGCCAAATGGAATATGGACGGTGTGGGTGAAGACCTGTTCTTCCTCAGCAACGGACACATCTCTCCGGTGTGGTACAGCGTGCTCAGCCGTCGCGGATATTTTCCCGTGGATGAAATGAAGACGTTTCGCAAGCTCAACTCGCGCCTTCAGGGCCACCCGACTACACATGAAGGTTTGCCCGGAGTGCGCGTGGCCAGCGGTTCGCTCGGACAGGGACTGTCAGTGGCCATCGGAGCAGCGCAGGCAAAAAAACTCAACGGCGACAAACACCTCGTTTACACCCTTCACGGCGACGGTGAAATGCAGGAAGGCCAGATCTGGGAAGCAGCGATGTATGCCGCGCACCACAAGGTGGATAACCTGATCAGTGGCATTGATGTGAACGGTCAGCAGATCGACGGTCCAACTGAAAAGGTCATGTCACTTGGCGATCTGAAGGCCAAATGGGATGCATTCGGATGGCTCACCCTGAGCACGGATGGCAACAACCTCGATGCGCTGAATGCCACCCTCAATGAGGCCAAATCACTCACCGGAAAAGGCAAGCCTGTGATGATTCTGATGACTACTTCCATGGGCAAGGGCGTCGACTTCATGGAAGGCACCCACAAATGGCATGGCGTGGCACCAAACGACGAAGAACTGGCGCGCGCCCTCAACCAACTCCCCGAAACCCTCGGCGACTTCTAATTCGTCCAGTCTCTATTCTCTATTCTCCATTCTCCATTCTCCAGCATATGCTCGACTTCAACCCCACCAGTTCCAATGACACACGTTCCGGCTTCGGGGCAGGATTGCTTGAACTCGGACGCACCAATCCCAAAGTGGTTGGCTTATGTGCCGACCTCATCGGCTCACTGAAGATGGATGCGTTTCAGAAAGAGTTTCCGGATCGGTTCTTTCAGGTTGGTATTGCAGAAGCCAATATGATGGGTGTTGCTTCGGGACTCACCATCGGAGGATTCATTCCTTTCACCGGCACATTCGCCAATTTCTCTACCGGTCGTGTGTATGATCAAATCCGTCAGAGCATCGCTTACAGCGGAAAGAATGTCAAAATCTGCGCTTCTCACGCGGGTCTCACATTGGGGGAAGACGGCGCCACACACCAGATTCTGGAAGATGTGGGAATGATGAGCATGCTGCCGGGAATGGTGGTAATTAATCCGTGCGACTACAATCAGACCAAAGCTGCAACTATTGCCATTGCCGCTCACGAAGGACCGGTGTATCTGCGCTTCGGCCGCCCGAAGGTGCCCACCTTTGTGCCCGAATCCATGCCGTTTGAGATCGGCAAGGGATGGCATATCCATGAAGGCAGTGATGTGACCATCATCGCCACCGGACACCTCGTATGGAAGAGTGTGGAAGCCGCCCGCGAACTGGAAAAGCAGGGTATCTCTGTAGACCTCATCAACATCCACACAATTAAGCCATTGGATGAAGAAATGATTATTCGCAGTGCGCGCAAAACCGGAAAGGTGATCGTGGCTGAAGAACATCAGATCAATGGCGGCCTGGGTGCGCTGGTGGCTCAGTGTCTGGCTAAGCATCATCCCACCAAAATGGGATTCATCGGAGTGAACGATTCATTTGGCGAGAGCGGTACACCCGATCAGCTCATGGAGAAATACGGGCTTGGTGTGACGCATATCATCGACCTGGCGAAAAGTCTGGCGGGATAATTTTCCTGTCCTATAAGTTTGGCTTGCAGAATTATCCGTGCAACTTCCAGCGTGGTAGTCTGGTCTTTATCATGACCTTAATTCCACTACTATGAAATTGCTCTCTTACTTCTTTGCCCTTCTGTGCGTATTCACAGGGCTGAATGCATCCAGTCAGTGCACCATCGCTATGACGGCTTCTGTATGGGGACCGTGCAACGGAACCGTTGGCAACAGCGGCGTTCTTCTCGGATCGCTCGATTGCCCGGGCGCCACCTCAGTGGTTGTCGACTGGGAAAACTCCATCGGTATCACCGGATCCGTGACATTCAACACCTCCACCGGATTCCAGTGGCCTTTTCCCTTTCAGAACGGCGCGGCTGAAATCTGCTTCACCGCCACCGCATATGACGCTCAAAATGAAGTGCTGGGAACGGGAGAATACTGCCAGTTTCTTCCATCTGCCAATGCCATCACCGTGGAATTCGATGTGCTCCAGAATCCAACGGGCTGTGGCCTGAACAACGGATGCGTGGCATTTGAAATTTCCGGAGGCACTCCTCCTTACCAATATTTTGTTGGGGGTATTAATATGCCCAATCCGGGGACAAACAATATCTCGAATCCTGTGTGTGGACTTGCCGCTGGTCAAGGCTATATCATCATCACTGATGCCAGCGGATGCACCGTCACCTTTCCCTTCACGCTGGAAGCACTGCCTTCAGCAGGATTGTATGGAAGTGTGTACAACGACCTGAATGGCAACAACGAACAAGGCACAGGCACGTTCGAGGAACCCAATCTTGGCGGACAGGAATTTCTGGTGGTTGAAGCCGGAATTACGGTGTACACCAACGAAAACGGATATTTCAGTCTTCCTGAACTTGCGGACGGCACCTACACCCTTCAGTTCACCGGAGATCAGGATGCGTGGAGCGGTGCGGATGTGGTTGTGGAAGTGCCGGGATGTGTGGGCATTCCGCTGACATCAGACCTTCCTGTTTACGGGCAAAATTCCGGAACTACAGGTTGGTCAAGCATCATCCATTGCCAGAACGGAACCAACACCGGAGTCTGGGTAGCCAATACCGGAAACACCGCATTTAGCGGAACAGTGACCCTTTCCACACTCGGCAATATGACCTTTTCTTACCTGAATACTGGGCCCGGAGCAAACATTTCAGAGCCCGGAATGCTGACTTGGAATATCACGGATCAGGAGCCGGGAACACTTGTGAACTATGCAGCCCACATCAACGGTCCGGGTACTTCGTGGCTGGGACAAAACATCCCCATCACACTCACGCTGACACTGGTAGATGCCGACGGCAATGTGTTTTACACCAATACATGGAACCTCAGTCCTGTAGTAACCTGTGCATACGACCCAAATGACAAAATTGCGCTGCCCGAAGGATATGCAGAGCCACATTTCATACTTGCAGATACAGATATCACCTACACAATTCGCTTCCAGAACACAGGCAATGCGCCCGCAGAAGATGTGTGGATTGAAGACCTCCTGCACACGGAATTCCTCAATATCGAAACATTTGAGCCGCTTGCAGCATCACATGACTATTACACCGAGTTGCAGCCCGACGGCAGGCTGAGATTCTTCTTTGACAACATCATGCTGCCGGATTCTACGAACGATGAACCCAACAGCCACGGCTACGTAACGTTCCGCATCTCGCTTCGTGATGATGTGGAGCCGGGCGATGTCATCCTGAACGATGCAGCCATTTACTTTGACCTCAACGAGCCGATCATCACCAATGAAACATGGCATACTGTATACAGCTGCGATGCACTGAATACTGACAACAGCGAAATCAATGCGTGCTTCGGCAGCTTCATCATCCTCGAAAACACCACTGAATATGTGGAGTCATACGCATGGACCTGGAACGATGAGCTCATTTCCGAAACCAGCGAGTACGTGCATTATGCGATGCCGGTCGGTTCCAACACCCTCTCACTCACTTTGTCCAATCCACTCTGCACGGTGACCACCACGCGCGAAGCAATTGTGCATGATGAGCCTGCAGTAGCGATTGTCATGGAAGGCTCCAACCTTGTAGCCACTGCGGGAGGCGCAAGCTATGAGTGGTTCTTAGACGGCATGCCCATTACCGGAGCTTCGGGAAATGCGATTGATATAGGACTGGGGCCGGATGGCATCTACACGGTTACTATCTTCGATGAGTTCGGATGTTACGGTTCTGCACAAATAACCATTGTGGGTGTGGCTGAAAACAATTCTGCTGCTCCGGTGCTTTTCCCGAATCCGGTGACCAACGCAACTCGTCTTCAGCTTCCGGCAGGCATATGGACCATGCGCATCTATGATGCAACCGGACGACTGATTTCCGAAAACCACCGCACACAAGGCATTGCTTCACTATCCGCACAACCACTGAACGCTGGATACTACCTCCTCCGTTCGACAAACGAGTCCGGCGATGAATGGACAATCCCGTTCATCCTCAAATAAATCTTCATTCACTGCTAGAAAAAAGGCCGCATAATGCGGCCTTCTTTTTTGAATCCTGAGCCGCGATGAATCGCGGCTCATATAATGCGATTCATCGCGGCTTCGCCCATTATTTTCCTTTACCCAAGAGCCGCGATGAATCGCGGCTCTACACATCCCCGCCGTACAGCCGCGATTTATGGCGGCTCTATTTATCGCGGCTCGATTCATCCCGGCTCGATTTATCCCGGCTCATTCAATCCGATACAGCTCCCGCATATTCTATTATGCCATAACACCGCATACACCGATAACAATGTTATCCGACCTTTCCCTCTACCCTCTACATTCGACTCATGGCAAAATATGCAGGCAAATACCGCATTGAATCCGTGCGAAAAGCAGGGTATGATTACAGCAAGCCCGGATCTTACTTTATTACCATTTGCACTCACCAAAGGAAGCATTACTTCGGTGCAGTTCAATCCGGTAATATGCATCTGAGTGTGGCCGGAGAAAAAGCTCAGCAGATATGGAGGCTGATACCTGATCAGTTCGAATATGTCACGCTTGGTGAATTTATTATCATGCCTAATCATTTGCATGGCATAATCCACCTCAGAAGTAGTGAGTTCCTTGACGACAAATCAGCCAAAGAAGGTCTAAAAAACCACTTGACAAAGGTGAGCGAAGCTGCTGCAGAACAAATTAATAAAGAAGTAAACAATCAACTCCTTGAGCCATCAGGACTGATCACGCCAAACAACGCAATAATGAAATCGATTCCCGGAAACAATGAATCTAATATCACTAAACAAGGAGGATGCACAGGCAGTATGAATCCAATGCTCCATGACAGTGTTTCGAAAATCATACGTTGGTATAAAGGTCGGAGTGCAAAAGAAATCAGGCAACACACTCAGGATTTCAAATGGCATCCGAAATTCCATGACCACATCATTCGAAATGCGCTAGCCTACAATCAAATCACAGCTTACATCATCAACAATCCAATGAACTGGGAAAAGCCCAAATTCTGATCGCCGCACAGCCGCGATTCATCGCGGCTCTATCTGCGCGATTCATCGCGGCTCTATCCGCGCGATTCATCGCGGCTCATATAATACGATGCGCCCAGAGCCGCGATGAATCGCGGCTCTACGGATGCAACGAAAAAAAAAAAAAAAAAATCCCCATCTTCACCACCAATTTCATCCTCTATGCCACGGCTTATCATCATTGGCGCCGGCTTTGCCGGAATCCAGCTCGCCCGTAAAATCGATACCTCACTTTACGATGTGCTGGTAATCGATAAACTCAATCACCATCAGTTTCAGCCGCTTTTCTACCAGGTGGCAACGTCACAAATTGAGCCCTCGAGCATATCCTTTCCGCTTCGCAGCATTCTCAAGCGTAAGAAAAACTTGCAAATCCGCATGGCGGAAGTTAAGGAAATTGTCCCATCCGAACACCGCATTGAAACATCAATAGGTTCATTTGATTACGATGTGCTCGTCATTGCTACGGGATGCAAAACGAATTTCTTCGGGAACACCGAAGTAGAGAAGAACGCGCTCACATTGAAGACAACCCACGAAGCCATCACCATCCGCAATCACATTCTCGAAATCTTTGAGCGCATTCTTTCGGCACCAGAGGAAGAAAAAGAAGCACTCTTCAACCTCGTTATCGTAGGTGCCGGTCCGACCGGAGTTGAACTCGCAGGGGCATTTGCAGAAATTAAAGAGCATATCCTCCCGAAAGATTATCCGGGCATCGACTTCTCCCGGTTTACCATCCACCTCATTGAAGGAAGTCCGAATACACTCAACGCAATGAGCGATAATGCGAAACAGGCTTCGCGCAGGTTCATTGAAGAGTTTGGTGTGCAGTTGCGCACACAGACCTACGTTGCGAACTACGATGGTGAAGTGCTCACAATGAAAAACGGCGACACAATCCGCACGCGCACAGTGATCTGGAGTGCGGGCGTGACGGGTAATGTCATTCCGGGCCTTGACCCTGCCTGCGCCGCGCCAGGCAACCGCATTCAGGTGGACAGGTTCAACGAGGTACTCGGTCACCCCGACATCTATGTACTGGGAGATATTGCAATGATGGCGACTGAGAAATATCCGCAAGGCCATCCCCAGCTCGCAAATGTGGCCATTTCACAGGCGGTCTTGCTTGCCAAAAACCTCAAGGCTGTCAGAAGGAACGCTCCAAAAAAGGAATACGAATACAAAGACAAAGGCTCCATGGCAACCATTGGCACGCACCGCGCGGTGGTTGACTTGCCCTTCTGGAAAATGGAAGGCTATGTGGCATGGGTGATCTGGATGTTCCTGCACCTGATGCTGATTCTCAGTGTGCGAAACAAGCTGATCATCTTCATCAACTGGGCGTGGGCTTATCTCACTAAAGACTCCTCACTCCGGCTTATCCTCCGACCGACCAGGAGAATCTGACACCAAAACGCTAATTTCGCCTCATGGTGACGCTCCTGAAAAAGGAAATACAACTCGAATGGCGTCAGAAGCACGCACTTGCAGGCATTGCCCTGTATGTGCTGGCCACCGTTTTCGTGTGCTATCTCGCGCTGCAAAAAATTGAAGCACCGGAGGTGTGGAATGCGCTGCTCTGGATTACTGCCGTATTCACCGCGTTCAATGCCATGCAGCGCACCTTTCAGCAGGAGAGCAACGGAACACACGCGTACCTCTACACTCTGGCTCCTCCCCGACAGGTCATTCTGGCCAAGATGATTTACTATGCCGCGCTTTCGGCGGTGCTCAATCTCTTCAGCTTCGCGGCATTTCTCTTTTTCTTCGGGGCAGAGATCATGGCCTCAACGGATTACGTGCAGTTTCTTGCAGGATTGCTTCTTGGTAGTACAGGGCTCGGCATTGCACTTACTTTCATCGCGGGACTCGCATTTCGTTCAGGCGCAGGCACTGGCCTCGTGGCCATTCTCGGATTCCCGGTAATCATGCCCCTGCTCATTACCATGGTGCGGTTCACCCGCTCCGCAATGGATGGATTGTCATGGTCCGACAACGGGCTCAATCTTCTGGTTTTATTGGTGCTCAACATCGCTTTCCTCGTGCTATCTCTCGTGCTCTTCCCGTACCTTTGGCGCGATTAATCCGGAGCTTCCTTCCGGCAGGATACTATGAAAGTCTGGCTCAAGGTTTTATGCGTGCTGCTCTTGCTCTATATCGCTGTAGCAGGCTTTATTCATCCGCTGATTCCGGGAGGTCTGGATGTGCAGGTGAGCGAACTCAAACCAGGCGAAAACTCCTTCACATTTGTCGGTTACAACTCCTCGTTCAAAGAGCAGCAGAATGATCTTCAGGTCTTTGTTGCATCTGACAGCGTAATTTTCTGCGCAGCAGTCACCTCGGTTTCAGATGATGCGCATGTCACAGCTACCGTGCAATTGCCGGACACCCTGCCTTCAACCAATTTCTCATTCTATGCCAATACCCCGGCAGATGGCACCATTTACGTAGGCAAGGCGGTCAGTCATTCGGGTTTTGTTGTCAATCCTTCCGCTCAGCCTGCGGGCTGCGAGGTCAATGTGGTCAGCGATGCGCACAGTGGATTTGGCT
Source organism: Flavobacteriales bacterium (assembly GCA_046336655.1). Lineage (GTDB taxonomy): Bacteria > Bacteroidota > Bacteroidia > Flavobacteriales_D > Sanyastnellaceae > CANGTU01. The sequence continues at coordinate 16,953 of JBKDGH010000053.1, forward strand.
ATCCGTTCCAGATCATCATCTTCGAAACCATCCGCAACCTCCTGTGGCATGTGCCCATGTGGTTTACTATGTTCACTCTCATGCTGTTTTCATTGGCGCTGAGTATCCGAACCATCAATGCGATGGGACAGGACACAGTGCTCGAGCACCAGTACCGAAAGGTGCTTGAGTTGGACCGCAGAGCAAGTGTATACGCTGCCACCGGACTGGTGTTCTGCACTCTCGGACTCGTCACCGGAAGCGTGTGGGCCCGGTTCACCTGGGGAGCATGGTGGACGATGGATCCTCAGCTCAATGGCGCCATGGTGGTGTTCATTATGTATGTGGCCTATTTCATCCTGCGTTCTTCGGTGCAGGATGAAGAGAAGCGGGCAAGACTGTCGGCCATCTTCAACATTTTCGCCGCGATACTCATGATCATTCTGCTGATGGTGATGCCGCGCTTTGCGGAGGGACTGCACCCCGGCAAAAGCGGCAATCCGGCCTTCTCCCAGTACGACCTCGACAGCTCACTCCGCACGGTATTCTATCCTGCCGTATTGGGATGGATTCTGCTCGGATACTGGCTCTATACCATTCACCTCCGGTTGGTAAAACTGGAAGAAACCGACGAACACGATGCGTAAGTTCCTGTTAATTCTTGTTGTATTCGCATTGGCAGTGCCCGCGACCCACGCTGCTGACCCACTGGAAGAATACTTTTATGCCAGCGGAAAAATCAGGGTGGTGGTTGCAGTGGTGACACTGGTGATGCTCGGACTGATTGCCTACGTAGTATGGCTTGACAGACGCCTGAAGAAAATCGAAAAGAAGAAATAACCCCATGAAGAAATCGCATATCGTTCTGATCATTCTCGTTGCCGTTATTTCGGGCATCCTGGTCATGACGTACGCAAGCGCCGTGGATACCGGCACGTTCAGAACGGCCATGGAAAAACCGGGCGAACAGATAAAGATCACTGGTACGTTCGACAAGCAGCAACCGGTTGAGTATGATGCATTGAACGATGCGGATCTTACTGTTTTCTATATGGTCGACAAAGAAGGCAAATCGCAGAAAGTGCTGCTTCGCGACAAAGCCGGTAAGCCGATGGGACTGGAAATGTCCGAAAGCGTAACCATTGAAGGTAAAATGGGCGAAGACGGAAATTTCCACGCGAATCACCTGCTGATGAAGTGTCCGAGCAAATACAACGACCAGAAACACCAACTCAGCGCGGAATAACTCCTGACGCGGCTGTCCTGACTCAACAATCCGGCTAAATGCCGGTTGAAACCAAAATACCTATTCCATTGAACGATATTGTCTATCTCAACGAGAATCCAGTGCCCGGCATCGTCGGGAATTTTTTTATAGTTCTCAGCTTCGCCGCATCACTCTTTGCCACTGTCGCCTATTTATTCTCCGCGCAACAGGATAATCAACCCTCGTGGAAAAATGCAGCACGCGCGGGTTTTATCGTGCATGGGATTGCAGTGTTCGGCACCATTGGCACACTGCTCTTCATTCTCTTCAATCACCTGTATGAGTACAAATACGCCTGGGATCACCTGAACAGTGCGATGCCGATGAAGTATGTCTTCTCCTGCATGTGGGAAGGACAAGAAGGAAGTTTTCTGCTCTGGACGTTCTGGCATGTGGTGCTCGGATTTGTGCTCATCTGGCGCAGCGGTGCTTGGGAGCCGCGTGTAATGGCTGTTATTGCGATGGTGCAGGTATTTCTGTCATCCATGCTCCTCGGTATTTACTTCGGTGATTTTCAGTTCGGCAGCAATCCATTTCTCCTCAACCGCGAAGCACCGGCCAATTTCGGATTGCCATGGACAATGAATCCCGATTACTTGTCCCTTCCTGTATTTCAGGATGGAAAAGGACTCAATCCACTGCTCCAGAATTACTGGATGACCATTCACCCGCCGACTCTTTTCCTTGGCTTCGCATCCACTGTGGTGCCCTTTGCATTCGCCATTGCCGGGCTGTGGAAGCGCGACGACAAGAGCTGGATACGCCCCGCTATTCCGTGGGCATTCTTCGGAGTGATGATTCTGGGTACCGGTATTCTCATGGGGGGGGCATGGGCGTACGAAGCACTTGGCTTCGGTGGATTCTGGGCATGGGACCCGGTAGAAAATGCGTCGCTGGTGCCATGGCTTACTCTCGTTGGCGCAGCTCACCTGCTGGTCATCAACCAGCGCAAACCGACCTCTCTGTTTGCCACACTGCTGCTCACCCTGAGCACA
>JBKDGH010000054.1:0-8771 GCA_046336655.1 Flavobacteriales bacterium
AGGGGAGCAGGCCGGACCTTTTATGCTGAGTGCTCAATCTTGAGAAGTAAGATCCAGCGTGAAGTCCCTCTCCTTTGGAGAGGGATTTAGGGTGAGGTTATAATGGGCAGGGCCAAGGCTCCTGTCGCCCGGCGTTTCCCGAGTCCCGAGTCTCGCCTCTCGAGTCCCCGAAAGGCGCGGGAGCAGATGCGAGGCCCCACGGCCTGAGTGCATTTTTAATGTGGTAATGGGGTAATGGAGTAATGCCGCCCTTTTGCTCAACGACCAGCGATCCGGCAAGGTTATCCATTCTCCATTCTCCATTCTCCATTCTCCATTCTCCATTCTCCATTCTCCATTCTCCATTCTCCTTTGATGCTAAGCGACGGGGGCTCGCGCAAGTTTCGGGCGCGGAAGCGTGGTCACCCCCACGGTGAGCACCCGAAACGGGCAAGTGCGAGTATTTTTAGACATTTTTTCTCCTGGGAGAAACTCAACGGCATTATCCAGGTTAAACCATTTTTCACTCTTTCTTGTATTAATTCCATTACCCCTCTTTATGAACCTCGAAGAAAAGCACCGTATGTTCAAGACTGTTGTGCGCATGATCGACAGCGAAATCGATGATGAATCCCTCCAGTACTTCACAGAAGGCACCACCGAGCGCAAGCTTGCGCGCAATGAGTTGCTTGTGCATGCAGACCGGGTCCATGGTGAGATATCCTTTGTCGTGAAGGGCCTGATCCGGGGGTATTACATCAACGATGAAGGCAATGAGCTCAACACGCGCTTTGTGAAAGAAGGAGGATTTGTGACCCATTACAAGGCGTTCATCTCTCAGGAGCCCAGCAAGTATTATTTCCGGGCGGTAGAATCCTGTGAGCTGTTGTGCTTTAATCACGAGCATATTCAGACTGCCTACCGGAACTATCCGCGTCTGGAGCGGTTTGGCCGGCTCATGGCCGAAGCCATCATCCGGAAAATGGACAGCCGCCTGGAATCGCAGCAGTTTGACTCCGCCGAAAAGCGGTACAGCGATTTTATGCGCGAGGACCCTGAACTTCACAATCGCCTCTCGCTCGAGCAGATCGCCAGCTATATCCGGATTACGCGTCCGGCCCTCAGCAGAATCAGGGCTAAAAAATCGTAATCCAGGTTACGGGTTTGCCTTGGCTGGTCACCGGAGATTTGCAGCACTAAGCCCGGTTATTACCGCCGCGTTCTCTCTGCAGCACCAAGGTGATCTGGAGGGCGTATATACTTGCTGGTCCTGCACTGTTCACCCCAAGTGCGAAGGGTCAGGAAGCATCACGGGCTTTCCACCACGCTCTGGCCAGCGGTGAGAACCGGCAGGATCGCATCGGGTCTTCACAAACTCATTAAACACAAGAAACATGAAGCATGTACGCATGGTACCCACTCTGCTGGTAGTGGGTTTTTTAACGAGCACGACCGTGTTTGGACAAGAAGCAGCGCCTGCGGATTCGCCGGGCAAATTTTACGCGAAGCCTTATGGAGGATTCATAGGTCTTCAGGATATGAATATCCGCTACGTGGCCGATGGACAATCTGCGGACCTTTCCGTCAATACCGGGTTTGGATTCACCAATGGTATTTCCTTCGGCTATGCCTTCACGGAGCGCATTTCTGCTGAATTCGGATGGGAATACAAGGCCAATACCATCACGGTCAATTACAACGATGAGAAGATAACAGGTGACTATGCCTCCAATTTCGCCTACCTCAGTGCATTTTATACGCTATCCAGTTCAGGCCGCTTCAGACCCTATGTCGGTGCCGGAGCTGTGGTCATTCCCGAAATTGACATGGACTTCAGGATAGGGGATGAGAACTCATCCTTTTCGAATACGGGTAACATCGGATTTCAAGGATTGGCCGGACTGGACTTCCAGTTTGCCCGGCGATGGGCTATGAATTGGGAGGCCAAATACGTCGCCTTCCAGAACTTCGATATGAAAAACGAATCGCACAGTACATCCCTGGAAAACCTGAGGTACCGGCCGTTCATCTTCAATATCGGCCTGAAGTACATGTTCTAGTCTGGCCGCGCCAGCCGCCTTCGACTCCAGCCCGATGCCCTTTGCAAGGCGTGATTCGTATCGCGTCATTCTGTCACAATCACACGTTCCGGCATGATTCTCACCCGCGCCCTGTGGCGTACATTTGCACCCCCTCCGGGAAACCGGAAATTTGAACATTGAATCATGATCGGAGCTCTCAATAAAATCCTCAAGCGCTTTGTCGGCGACAAGCGCGAAACCGACCTTAAGGACGTACAGCCGGTAGTGGCCAAAATCAACGAAATCGGCACTACCCTCACCAGCCTCACTCACGACGAACTCCGCGGCCGCAGCGAAGGACTGAAAAAGAAAATCAGTGACGGACTGGCAGACCTCCACACCCGCATCGAAGAGCTCAAGGCCCAGGCAGAAGGTCTTCCCGGCACAGAGCTCGAGCAGAAGGAAGTCCTTTACAACGAAGTAGACAAACTCCGCTCTGAGGTCAATCAGAAACTCGAGGCTATTCTGGAGGAAATTCTTCCCGAAGCATTTGCCATCGTCAAGGAAACCGCCCGCCGCCTCAAGGAAAATCCGGAGTTGCGGTTGACGGCTTCTGACTTCGATCGCGACCTCGCGGCGCGAGGCAACAAAGACTACGTGCGCATTGAAGGCGATACTGCCATCTGGCTCAACAACTGGGATGCTGCGGGCAACCGCGTGACCTGGGACATGGTACATTACGATACGCAGCTCATCGGTGGTATCGCGCTGCACCGCGGAAAAGTAGCGGAGATGGCGACCGGAGAAGGAAAAACGCTCGTCGCCACCTTGCCGGTGTTCCTCAACGCACTCGCCGGAAAAGGCGTACACGTGGTGACCGTCAACGACTACCTCGCACGCCGCGACTCGGAGTGGATGGGACCGCTCTACGAATTCCACGGCTTGTCGGTGGACTGCATTGACCGCCACCAGCCCAACTCCGCCGCGCGACGCGCCGCATACCGTGCAAACATCACCTTCGGAACAAACAACGAATTTGGTTTTGACTACCTGCGCGACAATATGGCGGTGGACGCGACCAACCTCGTACAGCGCGAACACCACTACGCCATCGTGGACGAGGTGGACTCCGTACTCATCGACGAAGCGCGGACGCCGCTGATTATTTCCGGTCCAACGCCCAAAGGAGATCAGCAGGAATTTGATGCACTGAAACCGAAAGTGCAGTTGCTGGTGAACGCACAGAAAGCGGCCACCACTGATTTCCTCACCCTCGCGAAAAAGAAACTGCAGCCAGCCTCCGGTTCGCCTTCAAAAGAAGATGGACAGGAAGGTGCGCTGGCGTTGTTCCGCGCATTCCGCGGTCTGCCGAAGAACAAGGCGTTGATCAAATTCCTCAGTGAAGAAGGCATGCGCGCGCAACTGCTCAAAACAGAAGCGTACTACCTGGCCGATCACCAGAAGGAAATGCCAAAGGCCGATGCAGAACTGTTCTTCGTGATTGATGAAAAGAACAATCAGATCGAACTCACCGAGAAAGGCATTGCGCTGATCTCAAAAAACATGGAAGACGATCACTTCTTCGTACTTCCTGACATCGGCGTGGAGCTCGCGGAAATTGAGCGCAGCGGAAAAACGGCTGAAGAAAAAGCGAAGATGATCGAAGACCTTCAGCGCGATTACAGCGTGAAGAGCGATCGCATTCACACCATCAACCAGCTGCTGAAAGCGTATGCGTTGTTTGAGAAGGACGTGGATTACGTCGTGATCGACAACAAGGTGAAGATTGTGGATGAGCAGACCGGCCGTATCATGGAAGGTCGTCGCTACTCCGATGGATTGCACCAGGCAATTGAGGCGAAGGAAAATGTGAAGGTGGAAGCGGCTACGCAGACCTATGCGACAGTGACTTTGCAGAACTATTTCCGCATGTATCACAAGCTCGCCGGTATGACAGGTACTGCCGAAACCGAAGCCGGTGAATTGTGGAGCATTTACAAACTGGACGTGATGATCATCCCCACTAACCGCCCGATTCAGCGGAAGGACGTGGATGACAAAGTGTATAAAACGAAGCGCGAGAAATATAATGCGGTGATTGATGAAGTAGTGCAACTGCGCGAGGCCGGACGACCCGTGCTCGTAGGAACCACTACGGTAGAAGTATCGGAGTTGCTGAGTAAAATGCTCCGACTGCGCGGCATTGACCACCAGGTACTGAACGCGAAACTCCACCAGAAAGAAGCGGATATCGTAGCGATGGCAGGACGTGCGGGCACGGTGACCATAGCCACCAACATGGCTGGTCGCGGTACCGACATCAAACTCGGGGAAGGCGTGAAAAACGCAGGCGGTCTGGCCATTGTGGGTACAGAGCGCCACGACTCTCGCCGAGTAGACCGCCAGCTCCGCGGACGTTCCGGCCGTCAGGGTGATCCGGGATCATCACAGTTTTATGTATCCCTCGAAGACGATCTGATGCGCCTCTTTGGCAGTGACCGCATCGCGAAGATGATGGACCGCCTCGGCATCAAAGAAGGCGAAGTGATTCAGCACAGCATGATCACGAGCTCCATTGAACGCGCGCAGAAGAAAGTAGAAGAAAACAACTTCGGCATCCGCAAGCGACTGCTCGAGTATGACGATGTGATGAACTCCCAGCGCGAAGTGATCTACAAGCGCAGGAAGCATGCGTTGTTTGGAGAGCGCCTAAAGCTCGACATTGACAATATGTTCTATGAACTGTGTGCATCGGTAGCAGGCGCATGGCACAGCAGCAAGCAGTTTGATTCATTCAAGCTCGAGTTAATCCGCTACTTCGGTATTGACTCACCGGTCAGCGAGGATCAGTTCATCACGATGAAAGAAGATGAAGTGACTGCGAGGACGTATCAGGCCGTGGAGCAATCGTACCGCCACCGCGTGGAAACCCTGTCCACACAGGCGTATCCGGTGATCAAAAACGTGTATGAAAACAACACCCAGGGCTTCCAGCAGATTGCGATTCCATTCAGCGACGGCCGCAAGCAATTGAATGTGCCGGTGAGTCTGGAGAAAGCGTATCAGAGCGGCGGACTGGAGATTGTGGATGCACTCGAGCGCGGGATCACACTGGCAATTATTGACCAGAACTGGAAAGAGCATTTGCGTGCGATGGATGACCTGCGCAGCAACGTGCAGTTTGCATCCCACGAGCAAAAAGATCCGCTCCTTATCTATAAGTTTGAGAGCTATGAGCTGTTCCGCTCCATGGTATCACGCACCAATGCGGAGATTGCAAACTTCCTGCTGACTTGTCAGCTTCCACAAGGCAACGCCCCTGTGCGCAACGCACAGGCGCCGCGTCAGATCGAGCCGCGCGTGCAGACTACTAAGGCAGATTCCATGAATCTGAACGAGCGCATGGCGGCATCTGCACGTCCGGCAGGAGGCAATGGTCAGCCGATGCCACCAACGGGACCTGCGCCTCGTCCGGAGCCTGTAAAAGCAGAAGTAAAAGTGGGCCGCAATGATCCGTGTCCATGCGGATCAGGAAAGAAGTACAAGGCCTGCCACGGTCAGGAAGCCTGAGCAATCAGGCTTGTTCCGCGAGTTCAGACCACTGCGCGTATAACTCATCGAGTTTGGAGCGGGCCTGCGCATAGCGGTTAAGTTCAGCCTGTGACGCTTCTGTATCCGTATAGTCCAGCGCTGCAATCACCTCATCGAGGCGTTTGATTTCCTCTTCCGCGCGGGCAATTTCCTGTTCGATTTTCTGCACCTGTTGCTCCTTGCGCTTGCGCTGCTTTTCGAGTTCCTTTTGTTCCTCGCGGGAGAGTGCGGGAGCGTCGTCCTTTCCCTTGGCAGGAGCAGGCACTTCCTTCGGCCTTGCATCGGGCATGCCTTTCTTGTTCGCTTCGAATGCAGCGATGCTTGCTGCTTTTTTCTCGCGGAGGAAGTCCTTCACATCACCGGCCCAGACGCGAAGGCGGTCAGGTAAAATTTCATAGATCGTGCTGGTGAGGCCATCGAGAAAATCACGGTCGTGTGATACCACGAGCATGGTGCCGTCATATCTCTGCAGCGCCTGTTTCAGCACATCCTTTGAAGCGAGATCGAGGTGGTTCGTCGGTTCGTCGAGCACAAGGAAGTTATATGGCTGAAGGAGGAGTTTGCACAGCGCCAGACGCGCCTTTTCGCCACCGCTGAGCACCTTTACTTTCTTATCCACATCATCGCCGCTGAAGAGAAACGCGCCGAGCAGGCTGCGCACGCTTTTTCTCACTTCGCCCACGGCTTCATCGTCGATCGTTTCGAACACGGTTTTATTGCCGTCGAGTTCGTCGCTCTGATTCTGCGCATAGTAGCCCACGCTCACTGAGTATCCCTCTTTGAACTCACCTTCATGCCGTTCCTCCTTCATGATCATGCGGATAAGCGTGGATTTACCCACACCGTTCTTTCCGAGCAGCGCGATCTTATCGCCGCGGCTGATCATCATATCAAGGCCTTTGAAAAGGCGCAAGCCGCCGTAGGCTTTACCGAGTTGCATACCCTCAAGAATCACCTTACCGGCGTGAGGTGCGGGCGGAAACTGAATGCGCACTTTGGAGCCTTCAAACTCGTCCACCTCCACACGTTCCAGCTTATCGAGTTTCTTGATGAGTGATTGCGCGAAAGAAGCCTTGTTGTTTTTGGCGCGGAATTTATCAATGAGCTTCTGCGTATCGTCGATGTACTTCTGCTGGTTGCGTGCAGCCGCTTCCTGGCGTTCGATTTCCTCTTCGCGCTGAACGATGTACTTCGAGTAGGAAAATTTATAGTCGTAGATTTTCCCCTTTGAAATCTCCACGGTGCGCTGCGTCACGTTGTCGAGAAACGTGCGGTCGTGCGAGATGAGCACAATGGATCCCGGATAGTCCACGAGAAATTCCTCGAGCCATCCGATGCTTTCGATATCGAGGTGGTTCGTAGGTTCGTCGAGGAGAAGGAGGTCGGGATTCTGAAGGAGAATCTTTCCGAGTTCCACGCGCATTTTCCAGCCACCGCTGAATTCGCGGAGCGGGCGCGCCAAATCGTCGTGTGTAAATCCGAGCCCCTTTAGCACCTTTTCGATTTTCTCTTCAATGTTGGAGCTTTCGAGGAGTTCGAGGCGGTGGCTCACGAACTCCATTTCTTCGAGTTTGCGCGAGTAGTCGTCGGAGGTATAATCGGGGTGATTGCTGATGATCTCGGTGAGTTCATCCATGCGGTCGTGCATGCGCTGGATCTCCGCGAATGCGCTGGCTGCTTCTTCGTAAACCGTGCGATCTTCCGCGTGGGGCATTTCCTGGGCGAGATAGCCCACGGTGGTGCCGCGTGCGAGGGCCACGGAACCTTCATTGGGTTTCTGTATACCTGCGAGGGTTTTGAGCAGTGTGGATTTTCCGGCGCCGTTTTTACCTACCAGACCGATGCGTTCGCGCGGACCGATGAAAAAACTGATGCCGGAGAAAAGGGCTCTCGACCCGAAGAAAATACTGAGATTACCTACTGTGACCATTGCGGGCGCAAATTTCTGACATTGCTGCAGAGTACGGGCAATAAAAAACCCGGCAGAGCCGGGTTTTTATACAATGGGTTCAATCAATTCTCAATAGTGCCACAGATCATGTTCGGTCAGGAAGATTTCTTCCTTGATCCGCTCGCTTTCCATCAGCGCGTCGAGGCCTTTGGTATAGCTTTCAATGAAGCGGTCATAAACGTTTTCCTCTTTGATGATATAACCATGGAACATGCGCTTGCTGAACAGGTCATCGAAGGTCATGCGTTGTTCATCATTATGTGCATTGAACACATCGGCATTCACAAACACATACCTGCATTCCGGAAAATAGAGCCAGAATAGCTCCTTCTTGCCTATCACCTCGCCCGATTCAGAACGTCTTTCAACCACAGGAGCCAGACCGATAATCCGCACAACCAGTTGGGACCTTTGCCTATCGAATATCCAGTCTTCCTTGATGGTATAGGCCACAATGTCTTCAGAAGTGATGGGCTCTAATACGCGCTTCTCCAGCTTCTCGCCCGTATCAAGATCTTCCACGTAGCGCACTACTTCTCTGTTGAGAAGAAGTTCTACTTCAGCATAGGCCATCGGATACCGGAATTCATCATCATCCTGTGTCGGGCCGAGGCTGTAGCAGGTCACAGATCCATCCTCCAGCAATGCATGGCGCATAACATCGAACAAGCTCTTCCTGTCTTCGAGCTCTTCGAGTGGGAAGTAGAGGGAGTGATTGATTTTCTGGCGCACATCAATCATTTCCCAGACGCGCTTGCGCCACATCACGTCCGCCTGACGGAGGCTGGGATAAGGCACCACCCGACGCGTTGCGTTGTGCTCAGGCACATAGGCACCATCGAGCACCGATTGCGTCTGCGCACCCGCCATAAGGGCAAGGCACATCAGCATCGGTAGCAGGGCTATGGTTACAAAGGCTTTCTTCATGATTCCCTGGTTTTTATGATGATCAAATGATCTTCAGCGTGATAGGAGAAATCTTTCGCTTCGTGCCATCGGGCATGTCTACCATGATTTCCTCGACGAAGATCTTCTCACCGGTGCGCGCCTTACCGATGTTGTCCTTCACGTTTTGCGGAAGGTCACGGCCTTGCACGGGGAATTCCTTAAAGGAACCCTGGCTGGTGATGGTAATCTTGAACGAGATCACCTTGGGCGTTACGTTGAAGTCGAAGTTTTCCATGTCGGCGCGCACACCCTGAGCGTTAGCTGCGTCACCTTTCTGGATG
>JBKDGH010000055.1:0-4435 GCA_046336655.1 Flavobacteriales bacterium
CCTTTGCTTATCCCATCGCTCTTGAATGCTGGCCAATTCGAATTTCAAGCTATCGAGCGTTCGTCGCTCCCGAGCTGTTTCACGTTCAAACTGGGCTTGTAATTCCTTGGTCATTTCAAATTGTTGAAATGCGGTTTCAAGGTTTACGAATGCCACAGCCCGTGGGGACGAGCGCACAACCAGAAAGGCAGTCAAACCGCTCAGCAATACTGTCAGAATGGGTACAATAAATTTTCTCACCGGTGGTACTTGATTTGAACACTAAAGAGTTTGCCTTTGGCATCGCTGATGCGTATGCTGTAATCTCCTGCCTTAAGATTATAAGGGCTGAGCCGAAGTCTGTAACCATTGAATCCATTGGATTGAAGAGACGAGACTCCGGGATCATCATTTTGAGGTTCGGGCCTAATCGTTTCTCCCTGGCTATTTATGATGGCAATTTTCAGATTTGTGCTATTATAGGCTTCGTCGTACCGGAAGTAAAAGCTATCGTAAACATCAACAATCTCCTGGCCCTTCGAGGCTGAGATATCCACGTACTTCACATCCCTCGGATCCTCCCAATCCTCTAAACTGAAAGTCCAGACGTCAGAAGCTTGCACGAGATAGCCATCATAGAGATGCACGACCTGCCATGCATACTCCTTTCCTTCTTCCAGTCGAGGCGTATTCAGAGGATATAAAACTGCATGACTGGTGAGCCGTGGTATGAGCATGAGGGGCGAATTTTCCGCAATCGCCTGAGATGCCTTCTGCCCGTCCATGATTTCAACCAAAGTCAGCATGAAAGTTTCCCGTGGATCAGAGGATGGCACAAAGCCACTGTGTGTCCATGTAAGCGCCGGATTTTTCACGTTCACCACGGACCGGTCGGAGGGGCTGACCAGATGAAGGAAGGTGGAGTTCGTTGCCATGAGCGGGTAGCACTGATTAGTCGGCAACTCCCCGCCGAGTGTAAACACTTCATAGCAGAGTTCATACGTGCCCTCAAGCAAGCGTGAAGTGCCATTCATGTAACTCCCGTAGGCATTATCGGCAATGGACAGCGATTCGAGAACGGACGAACTGGTAATCCGCTGAACACCCGGTGCCACTTCGAAAGGGACTGACTCGGCTGAAAGAACTGCTTCACCTCCTTGAAGTCGGAAAGTCGCCTTGATTTTTACAGACCGCACTTCAGGCAGAGGATTCGTCACAGACAGATCAAACACCCGATTCGGGGCGGCTGAAAACGGAGTGAACGAATGTCCTGAAACGAGCACTTGTCCCGCAGAGGCTAAAGCGATGCACATGAGCGCCACGCCGGATGCGATGGAATAAACCCATTGAAATTGGTTTCTATACTGCATAGGTCATTCGGATTTGAGTCATGAAGGGCATCGATAGAGCCCGGGAATTGATGATCGCGGTTTCGTTAAATTCAGGAAACTGTTCGTAGCTCACACTGGCCGACCACTTAGCACTCAGCTGGGCTTGCATGGAAAAAGAATACCCAAGGGAGGTGTGCACTTTTTCATTCAGGATTGTGGCGCCACCTCTTAACGTGGCCTTTTTTGTGACAGGCGCGCCAATAGAAACACCTGTAAGAACCATTTCTTGCGTTGCACTGCCCTGTGTAACATATTCCATTGCCTGCAATTGCGCTTCGATTTGGTATTTTTGATCATACAGCAATTGCACACTACCGCTCAAAGTGACACCTTCAATGAGTAATGTGTCCCAAATCTGAATCATCTGGTTATATGCTGCGATGTAGGTGTTGCTCCACTTTTTACCTGAAGAATGGTACATCACTGTACCCGAATAGATATTGCTTCGTGAGCGATTCGATGTTGTTTCCGTCCCGGTATGAATGACAGATGGTGCCCAACTGCATTTAACAACAAGCCGAGATATGGGATGACTTGTGACTTCCAGCCCACCATAAGTGATAGTGCTACCGAAAGGTGTATTGTCAAGCACATCATTGAAGCTGTGTCCGGCTATCAATGCAGGTTGAAACCAACGTAAAGAGCTATTCGATACCCGGGTTTTGAGTATGGCATTATCAGAACGAAGAAAGGGGTTGCCTACGGTATAATATTGAGGACCTGTCCATTGTCCCTCAAGCTCACTCTTTAGCTTCACTTTCTCATAATTGCCCGAATACAAAAGGTTGAATGCCGATACCTCGAGAGGCTTTGGCATTGGCGCGTTGGTATCTTCAACGTTAGGACGGTTGTTGGATCCGACCATTTGTGCCCCGCGGATTAACAAAGTATGCTTATCCGATTTAAGCTGTCCTTCCACTTCCAGGTTCGTCGCTCTTCGCGTTTCTCCATCGATCGAGAACAATGGCGAAACCTGATCGTTCCCGCTGCACAGCGCAGCATAAAGGTGATTTCCGTTCAGGCGGCCAATTCCAACGCGCCCATATGTCACAAAACCTTCTCTGGTCAATAGCTGCCTTCTCCAGTTGCTGATCGGATTAATGTCAGCAGGACTAATCAATCCGGGGTTCTGCCGCACAATCCATCCTGCCGCTCCATCGGCATGTATACGGTTGGACTCAGTACTTATAACTAATCCCATCAAGCGGGTGTTTTCAAGCGTTAAGGGAGAAAAAGATGGTGCCGAATTGCCGACCTTGAGCTGCGATAATTGTTGTCCTTTGAACAGGCGTCCTAAAGGATTTTCCCGCGGGAAATCCGGGGAGGATAATTCCTCCATTTTTCGTCTTTGCTCTTTCATGTGAGCCAAAGCTTCGCTGGTTTCATTATACATTATTCTCAGACTATCAAGCGGTATATGCGCCCAGGGATTAGGACTTTCATAGGAAAGATTTGGCATGTGCAATGAGTCCGGAAACGCTGGATTCAAGCTATCACCCGATAAGGTGTCGGGCCTATTTGGCACTTCTGGTCTCCATAACGCGTACACCATTGATCGACCAATCCCGACTCGAACTTTTTCCAGTGAATCGATGCTGCGATCAATTACGGCGCTCTTGTCCGGAATTTCCTTTGATCTGAGTTTCCTGAGTTTTGCGATATCCAGTTGAAGAATCAACCGATTCGCCGGGCCACCTCGAAATCCGATATCTGAATAGTTGAACTGAAACAGAAATGGGAGTCCTGCCACGGACATTGATCCATTGCCGTCCAGGAAATAGAATGGCGACTCGTACAATTCTCCATTAATGAATGTAGCACCTCCCCACGTGGAACCTCCGGAAATACGAGTATCATTCAATTGAACTAATGAGCGTGTAAAAGACGTATCCACCTGAGCAGAAACATCACACCATGACACCAAAATCAGGGCAATAGAAACTTTTATGACGGCATGAGCCTTCATTTAAAATACTGACAATTAATGATTTACGTGTTGTTTATCTGACAAAGATGAATCTGCCCAATAGATTAGGCGATTGCATCTCATGAAACAAAAAACGATCAGCGGTTAAGGTGGTTAACTAGTTGATTCTCGCATTTAGGTACAACGAATCTAAACCAATTTTTGATTTGCACAAGAGGCTGTTCAAAAAAAATCGCACATTAATAACCGTCCCTGCCGTGATCATTGTTCGTGCCAAAATGCAACCCGGGTCGGAGACAAAACAACCCATTATTCACCTATCATTTGCAATATCAATGAGTACATAGAGCACATTTAAAGATATGTTTAAGCAAAATTCTTATCGCTCCATCACTGGCCAATACCTCTTTTTTCCTTGTTAAATTTTCGTAGCCTGATGTCGGGAGAGTTTTTTGTTGCGAAAGGACCAGCTGCAAGTTGAGTGTATTGCCTTTTGAAAGGGTAAGCCTACTCACCGCATGATGGAATTCCTCCACAAGCTCCAACAAGCGAGCACTTAATCCCCGCTTCGTCAATTCGTCAGTAGCGGCCAAAACTGCTCCTTCTTGGTTATTATTGCTATCTTTCGTGCTCCTCCCAATGACCAGTCAGACAGCTCATAATCAACACACTACTTCCACAGCACTCTGGTGGGTTGTGCAACGCTATGGGTTTAATGGGATGGAAGGCGATGATGAGTTAATACCAAGTGCCTCCGATTTTGGGGCACGAATTCTGAATCGGTCACTTGGGCGGTGGTTTACAACTGACTGTCACTATTATAACTATTACAGCACTTCGCCATTTGTTTTCGGCATCAATAATCCAAATGCGTTTATTGATGCTGATGGATATGATGTGGTTGTCGCTTTCACCGGTGGACCAACCGGTGGAGGTAAACCAGTCGAACCAGTGAACGCTGGTTCGACAGGGGATATCATGGTTTCCGCACAAGCGAATGCACTTGCCAAGGACGTTGAATTCTCGGGACTAATAGTTGCTCCGGGGGCAACAGCTGAAAGCGCAGTTCAAACGGCATACGAATTTATCAAAGCTAATCATTCAACCGGTGAAAAGCTATTAATATATGCCTATAGCT
>JBKDGH010000002.1:0-57617 GCA_046336655.1 Flavobacteriales bacterium
CGGACGGGTCAGGATTAGCGATGATCTCCACGGGAGGATTGTCATCGTTTTCAAACGGAGTCCACGTCCAGTCAGCTCCGAAGCCACCCGCTTCGAAATCGATCGGCGCATTTTGTGCATTGCTGAAGCCAAAGGCGCTCAACAAAGCGGAAAAGAGTAACACTTTTTTCATTGGATGATGTATTGATTTTAGAGTTAATACTTGAGTTGTCCGTTGCTGTTCCAGATGCCCCAGTGAGCACCTACATCGCCTTCGGGGCCCACTTTCCACGCTTCATCAAACGACGAGAAGTAGAATACGCCGATGCCTGCCTGTCTCGCCCAGAGCTGGGTGTCCACAAAATAGCGCAGTGCATTTTCCGGCGACGGTTGCGCTTGTCCGACGGATTGGCCGTGCGTAGGCCAGCCCGTTTCGGTGATGAGCAACGGCTTGCCGTTGCCGGCGTGCTTTGCTTTTTCCACCATGCTCTTCATGTGCGAGAGTGAATGCGCGAAGTCCGTGCCTTCCCAGAACGGATAGCAGTTGCACAGGATCATATCACACGCCGCACTCACTGCCGGCTTCTGCACAAATTCATAATAGGCGTCGATGTAGCCCACTGGTACGTGCGGCACAGCGGTCTTCACCTCGGCGATGTATTCGAGCAATTCGGCTTCGGTGAGGTCATTGCGGTAAAGCACTTCATTGCCCACTGCGGCAATGTCCACCACCCCTTTATGAATCAGGTTAATCAGACCTTCGATTTCGATTCTGTTCTTTTCCCTGTCGGTACCGAGCCATGCACCTACGAGTGTTTTCATGCCGAGGCGCTTGGCCACTTCGGGAATAAGTTCATTGCCTTCGGTTGTGGAGAATGATCTCACCCACTCCGAGTGCTTATGCAGGATATTCAGACGGCGTTCGATCTGCGCTTCAGTAAGTACATCGCCGGGTTGTTGGCCGGTTTCATAAGGACTGAAACAGAAGCCGTGTACTCCGGTTCGCAGGATGTCATAAAACAACGCGCGCACATCGCTTTCCGGCAATGCCGCGCTGAAGCTCTCCTCGTTGAGGATGCCAATTTCCTTACCTACTATTTCTGCTTTGAATGACATGTTATTCTGATTGCGTTATAGCTCCCCTCTTCGTTTTACTAAGATGGACTTGATTTCTTTGGCGCGTTCCTCTGTAAGATCATACTTCCACATGATCCATATTGCCATGAGCGCAGTGACTGCCGGGATCACAATGTCCCAAATTCGCAAATAATACATCGTGTCCGCCTCCTGAACGGCCGCTTTCGGGTCAAATCCAACCAATTTTAACACAAGGCCTCCCAGAGCGAGTGCGAGTGCCTGTCCAAGTTTGATCATCCACCAGTACACCGCACCGAATGTGCCTTCCCGACGGGGCATTCCGTTTTTCAATTCATCGAGGTCGCACACGTCGGCTGTCATGGACATCATCAGTGTGAATAATCCGCCCAGACCGAATGCCATGAATGGCACTGGAATGAACATCATCATCGGGCTTTCCGGATTGAAGCCCCACCATTTCATGACATAGCCCACCACGGAAATGGCGGTTGAAACAATGAACGCATTGCGCTTGCCGAATTTGTTGGCGAGAATGGTGACGATCGGGATAATCATAAACGCCGTAAGAATTGCGCTGACCGTGGAGAACCACGCCGGCAATGTGCCTGCATCTGCATAGCTTCCTTTGAACATGTAAAACACGATGATGAAAAAGCTAAACGATGCCACCATCTGAAAGCCGTTGAACACGAGGAACGTGGCACCGCAGAGGCGCATGAACGGGGTGTTCTTCGTCATGTTCTTCATGTCGCGCATGAGCTTGCGCAGGTTCTCGAATACGGTACCGAAAGAAATCTCCGCGCGGTTTTCGATGTGCGATGAATCAATGCCGTGACAGAAAATGGCGGGAAGCAGTCCGAGCACCACGCAGGCCAGGCCTACGATTACTGAAAGCTCGCGCACTCCTTCTGCCTGCGTAGGATAGATCTTTTCATTCGCAATGAGGACCCAGAACCACGGCACAATCATCCAGGCAAGTTGTCCGATGGTCTGTGAAAAACCCATCAGGCGTGTGCGCTCTTTGTAGTCGCTGGTCATCTCATAGCCCATGCCGATGAGCGGTGTGGAGAACACCGTGTTAGCGAAAATGAACAGCACCGAGAAGATCAGGAAATACCAGAAGTTGTAGGTCGCGCCGTTGGCGGTATCCATTTGCCATTGCACAGCGAACAGAATTCCGCAGAGGATTGCACCCACGAAGATGTACGGACGGCGACGACCCCAGCGCGAGTTGGTGTTATCCGAAATGAACCCCATGATGGGATCTGTAATGGCGTCGAAGAAGCGCGGAATGGCGGACAGCAATCCGGCCATTGCAGGATCTATTCCAAAGGCGGTGAGGAGAAAAAACGAAAACACACCCAATGCTCCCGGGAGCAGGTTGTTCACGAGGTGCCCGGCGCCAAAGGCAGCCTTCTGCATCATCGGGATTTTGTTGGTATTCGCAGCTACTTCTGACATATCATTTAAGTCATTGGTTGGTTTGCACGAGGTTGAATGACCATCGTCTGGATGGCCTTTGGAGAAATGGTGAAGCTTGAGGTCATTCCATTCAGCGACACGCTCACTTCTTTTGCTGTTTCATTTGGATTGAACAGGACTACGGCGATGCTTCCGTCGGCGTTCTTTGCGGCGGTGGCTTGTACATCGGGCATTGGATTTTGAATGCCGATGCGCACAGCACCCGGACGGATAAACTTGCTGAAATGGGCCATTACGTAATACAATGGCGTGATGTATACTTCGTCCGTTTCAGGATTCACGATCACCGGTGCGATGCACCAGTTCTTCGCCCAGTTCGGTCCGCCCTTGTGATCGAGCACCATGTTCCAGTCCACCCAGCCGTTCACGTGATTGTTGAGACAACCGATGATATCCCCTGCATATCGGAATGCAGGTGTGTATTCGGGATGGAGATGCTTCTTGTCTGCCGGTGCCCATGTCCAGCCCCAGTCGCGCGCTGATTTGCTCCAGTACCACGCATCGTCTTTCCACCGGGGCACTTCCGCATCGATACACGCTTCAGTCTGGATGATCACTTTATCCGGCGCCATCTGATGTGCATACTGCAACGCATCGGGGAAATAGTCGTAGGTGCTCGCATACCAGTGCACCGCAATGCCATCGAAGAATTGCTTTGCTTCTGCATCGTTGTACATCGCATCGGCCCAGCGCTGCAGTTCCTCATCGCGGTTCTGATCGTAGCCGAGTATCTTGAGCTCTGGAAAGTTTTTTCTCAATGAAGGACCCAGGTGGTTCTTCACCAGGTCATTCATTTCTTCCGGAGAGAATATCATACTCTCCCAGTTATTGGCATTTCCCAGTGGTTCATTTTCTACCGTGATGCCCCAGATTCCTATGCCTTGTTCGCCGTATGCCGCAATGTATTTATTGAGAAAGAGACTCCATGTGCCGTAATGTTCAGGCAAGAGTTTACCGCCCTTCCAGTCGGTGTTGTCCTTCATCCACGGCGGCGCGGTCCATGGAGAAGCGATGAGTTTGAAACCATCTTTTGAAACGGCCATGGCGTCTTTAATCATGGGGATCAGATCATCCATGTCTTCCTGAATGCTGAATTCCGCAAGAATGGTGTCGCCAGCTACTGGAGCGTAAGAGTAATTACCCAGTGAAAAATCACAGGAATTGATGTGGGTTCGGGTGAGTGAGTAATTCGCGCCTGCTTCGCTGAAATACGCATGGAGAATCTGTTTCCGCTTTTCTGCACTGAGTTGATTGAGCAGATATGCAGATGCTTCGGTAAACGCGCCACCGAATCCGAGGATGGATTGATGCACCTCTTCCGGAAGAAGGACGATCGGTTGAGAGACCCTGGCATGCTCACTGAGCGGTATTTCAGTCAGCTGATTGCCTGCTGCAGAAGTTTCGTAGAGCTTCACGTCCATCGTTTCCTTGTTAGCACAACCCACAATCGTCCATGCGATGAATACACCGACTGCGAAGCGAATGATATGTGTGTTGCGACTCTTCATTCTTAGGGGTTAATGGCGGGCCATGATCTCATGCTCGGTGGGTGGTACCCATGACGCAGCTTTCAAGCTGTCGAGGTTGCCGCCGAATGTCTTGACTATCTGTTTACCGCCGCGGGTAAGTCCGTTGAATGTTCCTTTGTCCACTTCATTCCAGAGCATGTGCTTTGCCTCGCCCTGAATATTGATCAGTCCGAAGTGATTTTCGGAACCTTCCGGATTGCCGGCATCTTTCCACGGCTCATCAAATGCCTCGAAGTAAAAGCACGTCATATTGGCGGCATTGGTCCACTCACGAGTCAGCTGATAATAACGCGACGACTTGTATTCATCCGTCGCGCGTGAACCCTCTTCGCCATACAGATGATTGGAGTGGCTTGCCCATCCGGTTTCACCGATATGCACCGGCTTATCAATGCCCAGAGACTTCATATAGCGCACCACACTTGCCACCTGATCCTTAGCATATTGAACAGAGCGCTGCATGGCCGCTTCGATTTTTTCTTCGTCACTCAGGTTGTATTCAGATTCGCGAACGCCCCAGAATGAAGGGTTGTAGTGTGTATCGTGCATCGGATAAGTATGCACCGAGAGGAAGTCTACGGCTTCGATTAAAGCGTTCAGCTCAGGCACGTGGTATTCCGCATCTCCTCCGCCCCATGAGGCGAAGTTGTCGGAACTGGTGATCCAGAGATCCGCAGGCAGACGGCCTTTCTTTTTGAGGTCTTGCAGGTGATTCACCCATTTCAGGATAACCCATGGATCCACGTAGTAAGAATGTGCCCATTTCACCATGGCTTCATTCCCTACTGCAATGATCTTGATGATATCGGGATACTGCCTTGCCATTGCCACGGCGCGGGTGATTTCACCCAGATTCTCCTCGCTTTCCTCATGGTGCTTCGGGTGATTGCTGTGCGCATGTTTGCAGTCAATCCATGCGCCGAGCATCATATACATTTCAAAATCCTGATTCTCTTTCCTGAGCTCGCGGATTGCCATCAACAGGTTTCTCGTTTCATCAAACTGAATGCTGTAGGTGCGGATCAATTTGATATTGAGCGCAGCGAGAATGCGCAGGTCTTCCTTGAGTTCTTCCACAGTCGGTTGGATGTCCCGCGTGGTGGTGCGGTAACCGCCAAAACTGATTGCCTGGCAGGCAGGGTTTCCGAGTATCTCTTTTGCCGTCATTTCTTTCTTTTCATTAACTGATTCGCCCGAAGTGCAGGCGGTAATCGCAACCAGCATACCCGCAACAGCCCATCCCGTCAAAGAAAGGAACCATGTGCTGCGTGTATTGCCGGTTTTCCTGTTCATGCGCTCAACGTGTGTTCAGGTATCATTACGTGCATGCTGCGGATTGTTCCGGTGCGGAGAAACACCTCGCTGCTGAGTTCCTTATTCAGCCACAGTGAAGGGAACACCTGTGTATTGCCGCTGGTGAACTGCACCACAATTTCTTCTTTGTCCGCAAGCTCATACACTACCGGAATCTGGCAATAGCTGAATGCGAGCATGCCTTTTTCAAGTTCCATGACAATTGGCTCTCCGTCTACTCCGGTGAATTCTGCAGCTACAGGCTGCAACGTGAAGTCGTTTCTGCGGAGCATGCGTGCACCGAAACCGAGCTTGCCATGCTGAATACGTATGCCGAGCTCGCCGAACCGCGCGAGGATGTCTTCCTTTACCTGTCCGGTCATACCCGGCTGCTGAGCCCCGCGATGCATCGGAGTATGAGAATATGCATCCGTAGGGAATGCACCATACAGCTCAGGTGATTTGTGCACTCCGATGCCATCACCTATGTCTCTGAAATGTGCGAGTAACTGATTCGTCACGGCAGATGCAGATCCATTGGCACTTGCCTGCACACATACTTCACCCACCGCGAGGTAGAGTTTGGAAACCATGTGCCAGTAGATCGATCCAAGGCCTTCATAGGCGAAGAAAGTGCCCGATCTTCCTGTGAATGACTTGTGATTGAACACTTCTTCGAAAATGTTGAGTACGAGTGTCCACTCCTGCTCTGCCAGTGCGCCGTAGGTCGCAGCATCGAGAGCGGTAAGCGCTTCCTTCAGGTCCTCCGCATTGTGGAAATTACCATTGAAATGACACCGGCCGTTGACGTCTTTCAGTATGACCGACTGATCCCCATCCTCCACGAGTTTGGCCAATAATGCCGAGCGCTCCAGCACATTGGAGGGCAGGTTGTTCTTTTTCATGAACCCCGGAAGCTCTTTGTTCGGATACAACAAATAGCTGTTTTGATCTGGACGATACAACGCGCTTGCGCGCAATGCATCGAGCAGATTGTTCACTTCTTCCAGTGTAAGCAGGCCGGAGCTGATGGCAGCTACTTGTCCTTCGAGCATGTCTTCGAGGTATCCAATGCGGAATGCATCTTCCTCAATGATCAACAGGTTGTATGCATTGTACAGTCCGTTCGGACGCACATTCACGCGAATGGTATGCTCGAAGCAGGTATTTGCAGTCTGGATGAATTTGCGCATCCGCTTCAGGGCGAGTTCTGTTTTATCACCGCTGAAACCGTGTTGGTAGATTCGCTCTCTGTAATCGCTTCCGGCCTTGCCCAGCGCATCAGTCAGCTGTTTGCGGAGATTATCATCAAAGCCGGATTCTACGTGACTCGCATAGGTACTGAGCGTATGCTCCAGCTTATCTAAAAACTGTCCAAGCTCAGCGGAAATCATCACCTTCTCACCCGGATGATCCGCAAGCATGCGGCTCAGGAATTGTGCAAAGCGGCGGAGGTAGCAAAGCGTGACGACTGAGACGCCGTTGCCTACAAGGGCGTTGTTGGCATCGTTCCATTCCGGGCGCTGGGTGTTCATCCAGATGCCCCCTTCAGGGATGAAGTTGCTGATTTTTGCGAGTATCGTCGCAAGTATTTTTTCGATGAAGTTGACGCGGTGTATGTCTGAATTCCATGAAGGAAGCAGTGCGCCGTCGGATCCGATTTCCTCCATCTTTTTACGGATCGCATGATCGGATTCCTCATCAAACTCAATCGTATTCTTCGGATCCCGACGCAGTTCCTCGTAAAGCTTGATGCGGTAAGGAACGTTGGCGTACACAAAGCAATCTTTCTCCACGAGCGTCTTCCACAGATCGGCGTTGACCTGATCAGCAAACTCCAGGAACTTCAGCAGATAGATGATCTGGTGATCGCCCCAGTAGCCGATGTATGACCACGGATTATCCGGCTCGATCGTTTCCCAGTCGAAGCCGTCCTTGGTGATGCGGTACGGATTGTAACCGTCGAAGGTGGATGCATTGAGAAACTTGAAGATCATGCCTTCCACAAACTCCGGAAACGAATGCGCAAGGGCTTCCCAGTTCTGGAAGATATCGCGCCAGTTTCCTTCGTAGTCAAGGATCTTCCCCCCGTCCTGTTC
This sequence comes from Flavobacteriales bacterium, assembly GCA_046336655.1. Classification (GTDB taxonomy): domain Bacteria; phylum Bacteroidota; class Bacteroidia; order Flavobacteriales_D; family Sanyastnellaceae; genus CANGTU01. The sequence continues at coordinate 7,481 of JBKDGH010000002.1, forward strand.
GCTGTGGGTATTGATGGTGAACTTATTCCACGGGCGACTCGGGTCACCGTGCCTGCGGCTGAACCTCAACGGCAGGTACTCGCGGGTGAGGCGAATCAGATCAAGGTTGCTGCAACCTGAAAGCCAGTTATCCAATGCGGGTTTGTCGGGGTTGTCCGGCAGCGTATCATTGAAGGCGCGGTTCTCTATCAGGAGCGAATCATTTGCTCCTTTCAGATAACTGAGAAAGTCTTTTTTATCGATGAAATAATGCTGGTCAAAGATCCCTCCGCGCATGATATTGAACAGCGTGTTGGAGAAATGGCGCGCATCCTTCAGAGGATCCGAAGTCACTTGTATGCCATCGGCTGCTGCGATGTTTGCGTTCAGGCTTGCAGTGCCGTGATCGATGTCTTTCTGAATCTGCGCAAGAGGATTGGGAGTGTGCCGGATGAAATGAATGAGCTGCGCGACGGCTGCGTGATCCAGATTCACATTGGCGATGATTTCCCAGTTGCGCGACTCGCCGGCGTTCAGTACAATGCGCGACTGGACAAAGTAGGCTCCCTTTTCACCCTTCACATCATGCTCGGGATCCAGCGGCTGGAATTGCCGGAAGCGTTCGAGCTGAATGGAAGAAAGCAGATGAAGATCGGGAGTGAGTCCAAGGCACCAGGCCACGTTGGCCTTGAGCGATTCGCTGGGCTCAGCCTTGTCCACGATGAACGCACTGAGCGAATAGATTCCAAGTCCGCTGGTCTCCTCCAATTCATTGCGCTTGTATGCATCCACCAGGTTACTCGTGCTGTTTTGCAGGAAGCTGCTCACGCCGTGTGGCATGATGTTCTGGATTCCGTCAAGTACAATCACATTGTACTTCTTCGATGAGCGGTTAATGAGGCGCGATTTTTTGATGAAGCCATATACCTTGCTCATGTTCCATTCATAGCTGAACGCGAGGTCGAGATCGTGATTGATCTCTTCAAAAATGACCTTGTTACCGCTCTTGTTCTTGAAGAGGTTTCTGCTGATACGATACTTCGCTGTAAAGCGGTGAGAAAATGGCTCCCACACCTTCACTTCGTCGTTGTCGGCGACGTGCAGAATCGTTTTGCTTCCTGTAAAATCCGCAAATTCCGCCAGCTTATCGTCTGTGTAATACGGGAACAGGGAGTACTCAGAATTCTTCCTTCCCGCCGTCAATCCGCCATTGCTCATGAGGAACATCCAGTGATTGGAATCACTGACGACGTTCATCATGAACGGTCTCATCAGATGGCAATTGGCAATTTTGAAAAACTGCTCATTGCTGATTCTGACGACCTGAAAGGCGACTTTATCCGTGTGCTGCTCCATCGCTTCCGTTGCTTCCGCTGTATGCCTCATTCGATTGTCCTGAACTGAATGCTGTGTGACTCAAAAACCGGTATTAGTTCACTCTGTCATATACCCGAACATAGTCCACCACCAGTTCCTGCGGGAAAGGAGTTCCGCTGGTAGGAAAGCCCACATAGTTACCTCCGACAGCCACGTTCATGATGATGAAAAACGGCTGGTTGAATACCCATGTGCCTGGCACGTCTTCGCGCTCAATACGGTGATAGAGGTAATCGTCCACGAAGAAGTCAATCTTGTCCTCATCCCACTCCGCTGCGAAAAGATGGAACTTGGTATCAAAGCGTCCGTTCTCCAGCGCAAAGCCTTTGGTAATTCCTCCGCCGCCGGAGTAACCCGGACCGTGAATCGTGCTGTTGATGATGTGAGGCTGCTGTCCGCGCAATTCCATGATATCAATCTCTCCGCACTGCGGCCATGGATTGGTGGTGATATTATCTCCAAGCAACCAGAACGCGGGCCACAAACCGGGGCCATACGGAGTCTTCAGACGCGCTTCAATGCGGCCGTATTTCTGACTGTACAATCCCTGGGTTTTGATTCTTCCGGAGGTGAAGCTTGTTCCACTTTGAATCGCGCGAATAATCATATTTCCATTTCCATCGTGCGATACGTTCGCAGGATCGTCGGTATAGCTCTGCAACTCTTGATTTCCCCAGCCGTTGATTCCATTGCCGAGATCAAATGTCCATTTTTCCGAATCCGGGGAAGTGAGTGAATCGGCAGCGAATTCGTCGCTCCAGACAAGTTTCCATTCCCGCGGTTCGAGTTCCTGAAAGTCCTGCTTATTACAGGCAATCAGGACGGTGATACCTATCGCAATAAAACCAATTAGCTTTTTCATGGCATGAATGTGTTGATGATCCGGGTTATTGTCTGAAGTAGATATTATCTACATAAAAATTCGACACGTTCACACCTTCAAAAATGATCTGTGCAAGGTGATCCCTGTTGGTCAGATTCACGAAGAGTGAAAGCGGAAGGTCGAGGCTGATCCACTGTTGGGACACAATGCCGGCACTGTTGATAGTGAGGTTGTGGGAGGAGTCGTCGCCTCCGTTATACGCTCCATCCGCGCCGAAGTCCACGAGCTGCACCCTGAAAATGGTTCCCGGTGCAATAGCATTGGGGAAGTACAGATCCATTCTCAGGTGGGTCAGGTCAGTGGCATCGAGTGTCGGCTGACTGAACTGAATGCCGACGAAATTGAAGTTGGTGTAATTGAGAATATGATCGCCATTCACTTCGAAGTCCGCAGAAAGCGTGGTCTGAAACGGTGCCCAGTAACCGTTGTAGTATTCCACAGGATAGTTGTCGTACGCATCGCTGAAAATGGAAATGACGTTTGCTTCCGGATCTGTGGGAACAGGCGCTGCATCGAATACACCTTCCGAGTTTACGGTCATTGATCCATCAGCTTCGACATTGCCCATTTTAGCGGTGATGACTGCCTCGCCCGGACCTCCTACGACGGACACAAGTCCGGTGGCTGATACGGTGGCTATTTCTTCATTGGAAGAAGAAAACGTGAAATAAGCAGGAGCGATGCTCTGCGCCTGATCGATTCCGGAAGGCAGATTGAACGTCGCAGAAAGGCCACCGATCTGTGCCGTGATACCAGCAAAGCTGGTGATGGTCTGATCCTGCCCGAGCAGAATTGCCGGATTGGCATGTGCGATGGTGCTGAGGTCTTCAAACTGTACTTCGTCAATCCAGAAGGTATAGCCATTGCCGTCTTCCGGGCCCTCCGAATAAAAGAACATGCCGCGCTCAGCAGTCAGGCGGGATGGATCAGGAATGGGGATATAGTATTTCTTCCAGTTCGTATTTACATCGAGTCCATTGAGAGTGACCTGATACTTTGACTCACCGAGGTCATTGCCAAAGCCGATCACATCAATGTTGGCCGGCTGTGAAGCCTTTGCCCAAAATGTCAACGCCGTATATCCGGTGAGATCGCGTCCTACAGATGTGAAATAGGTACCACCTGCGTAAGCGCCGGTAGGATCATTGACATCCGGAACCTCGATGCGCATGGAGGCCTCGGTGTTGTTGTAGGTCACTTCATTATCCACCTGAAATGCCAGAATGTTTGAACCTCCGAATGCCGCATAGTTCAGCCCTCCGCTAAAACCATCCATAAACACATACGGATCGGTAGAATAAGCTACTGGATTCAGTTCTTCGAGATCGCGCTCGCAACCCATGAAGGTTACTGCAATTATCAGTGCCGCAATGGCGCGCGAAAAAAGAGAGTTGTGTGAATTCGCTTTCATTGCTGTTAGTTTAAAATATTGATGGATACATACACGCGCACTTCCCATTCGCTTCCGTTGTCGAAGCCGATGGCCGTTGGGTCAGGAACAGATTCACCTGCGGCGTTAATGGTATACGCTGGCGCGTAGCGCGGCGAATACTGGTCGAGTGAGCGCCACGTGCCTCTCACACCGATGCGTGTGCCGGGCATATTGAACCAGTCCGGTCTTCCGAGATTCGCGGAGAGATCGAGCATGGTTTGCAGCGGGAAAGTGAGGTTGAAGTCGCGGTGATAGTCGAAAGGTCCCCAGTCATTCACACGCACGAACGACTGCAGCTTGAATGTCTTTGCAACCATCCGCACATCCATTCCGTAGCGCTGAATGAGACGCGCATCACTGCCATTGGCCTGTCCGTTACCGGCATACAGGGTGGCAATTACTCCGAAGTCCTTGTTCGGCTTTGAAACAATGCGCGCATGTGCTTCCCAGAGGTCCTGAGCGGGCGCCGAACCGTCAAAGGCGAAAATGGATCGTCCATCACCCAGAATACCAACAGCAGCATCCTGTATCGTTGGCAAGTGGCGGTATACTATCCCCGCACTCACTGCAAAGTCGGCGTCCTCGCTGCGGTCATTATCCCATTCATACATCCATGTGCCGGGTGTGGGATCGAAGGTGAAGAGCAGTTCGCCCCCGATAGTCTCCCGGTTTGCACGAACGATGAACGGATCATCGAGAATGTTTCTGGGACGCGCCGGTCCGCCGAGATCTGCGGGGATGGGGCCTTCAATTGGTTTCTGCCAGAGGAAGTTTGGTGCAATCTGCAGTTTGCCCAGACTGTATGTAAATCCGGAAAGGAAGTTCACCTGATTGCCGCTTCCGCTGTCTTTCAATCTCCATCCGGTGAAGGTCATTACATTGTCGGCGCTTCCGTTGGCTACAAGCCCCATGGCTGCAGTCGACGCATACCAGTTTAAACGGCCTCCGGTGTAAGTCATCTTGAACTTACCTCCCCACATGTCCGAGGTCTTCACTTCATCCTGAAATGCCTGCAAGTCACCTTCGACTTCGCGCACTACCTGAATGTCTCGTCCTACGAGCGGCTGGCCGCCCCACAGACCGCCGAGGTCCAGACCGATTCTTCCGAAACTCCGTTTCGCATGCAGCGATGCCCTGCGAGTTTTCGGCTGTGGTATCGCAAACGAACTCTCCGTGAACTGCTGCTGCTGCAGGTCTTCGTGAAAGACACCGGTGATCGTTGCACCCGCTACCTCTTTGCTGTACTTCGCGAGGATAGCAGGGTTTGCTCCCCACCAGAGCTGAGGGCCGAAAGCAAGCTTCAGGTTTTTGAGCTGTTTTTTTCCATCCAGCTCGAAACCGAGCGGTGCCAGACCATTGTAGGTATCGATGATCGGACCGTAGTTCGCTTCGGGATAAAGGCCGAAGAAATCGCCTTCGTAACCCCAGTGATAATGTCCGGTGCGATGAAACCCGCGAAGGTTAAACATCTTGTGGTTCCAGTTGTAGCTGGCCTGATACACCTGGATGCGGTTGATGGACTCGAGCGTGGCATTGCCGTTGTTTGTATTTACCACTACCGGTCTGCCACGGTTTTCATAAAAGATCTGATCAATCGGATTCTGCGCCACGTTACCCAGCACGTTGAAGACCACATTACCGGTCATATTGGATGCGGGATTTGCTTCTACGCCAATAAAGAATGACTGCATGTGATCAAAGCCAAGCTTTGAAGGAAATACCGTTGCATTAGGATCCGGAGTATCCGGTGTGGTGATCATCGTTCCACCGGTATTGAACGTGGTGAAGTCCGCGGTGAAGCGACTGAGCCTTATCTTGCTGTTGCGTGTGGCGTCGAGTGTAGCCTTGTCGCCGCGTGCGCTCAGCTCCGCGCCTGACAGTGATATGGCAGATGCCATGTTGCTCACATCCTGCGCGGTTTTCATTCCACCATACGGATTGAAGCGGTGTACGTCTCTCAGCGCGTAATAAGCTGCGCGGGGATAGAGCGCATAATGGCCCATGGCATCGGTTGGTCCCTTTGCACAGATACCGAACCATTCCTCGCTCATATTATTCTCGCCGGGAACATAATCATGCAGGTATCCGCCGTTTGACCACGAGGCGGCGGCATCATGCACAGACAGGTTAAGGGTTTGTCCTGTCTTCCACCACCCATCGCTGAACTGAAAAGTGAATCCTCCGATGGAGTTGCCTGCCCTGCCGAGACCTGCGGCGTTTTCGTAAATTTCTTTCCAGTTTGACACAAGGTATTTCGCCTGTGCGGCCTGGTCTTCCTGCATGGCCACATCATTGTATGCGTCTGCACCAAACTCAGTAAAGAGCAGCGGCTTGTTGTATTCCGCTTTCACGCGGTCGAATGCATCCGTGAACGACACACCACGGTACATGTTGGTGCCATAGATGTCCACATCCTTGCACTCTCTTGCGATAATATCAATGAACAGCAGGTCACCGTTGCAGATGGCCACGGGATGCGAGTTGTCAGCAGATTTCATCTGTTTCGTCGCCTGATTGAATAGCTTATAAAGGTGATTTGCCTTCTGCGTGGATTTACGGTCCTGAACGGGAATATCCTCTGTTTCTGCTCCTTCCCAGAAAAGACCGTAGTTGTTCTCATTTCCCAAAAGGTACATCAGCAGGCCCGGAGTGTTCTTGTAATCCTCCGCGAGTGCCTTTGTTTCCGAGAGGAGCAGTTCAATCACGCGTGGATCGGAGTAATCCGTATTTGGTAACCAGGCTCCGTCGAGTGTCAGACCATAGCGGCCGAATGAGTGGTTGAGCATCGTGTAGATGCCGTATTCGCGGTAGATATACTCAATCCATTTTTTCGGAATTCCCACATACACGCGGATGGCGTTGACGCCCATTGCGCGGAGCAGCGACATTTCATCGTCGAGTGCCTTTTTAATAAAGTCATCGGGTTGATTCCACAGGCTGTAGGAGTAGTTGGTCCCGATGGGGAAATAATCCCAGTTCATCCCGTTTACCATCATCTCGCGGCCATCGACCATGAGCCTGAAGCCGTCTGCCCTGCTGTCTACCTTCACGGTATTCTGCTGAGCACTACCGGCGAGGGACAGTGCCAGCGCGATTAGGATTAGAGTAAAATTCTTCATTCGTTAAGGTTTGGAGGCTGTGATTATGAATGATGCCGGTGTCGGCGTGCGGTTTGTCGTGAGCTGTTGGAGGTTGGGGCGTTCATAACGGCATCGTTCAGAAGTCGAATGAAAAGCCCTTGGCCTTCATCGCCGAATATTTTGCTTCGTCAAACGTGTAAAGCAAAGAGGGTCGGTGAGAGACATTCTGCTGGACTTCATTCAGTGGCTTCAGGAATTTATAGGTTGCGAGCTTCTTGCGGAAATTGCCTTTATCAAACTGTTTGTCGAGCACGGTTTCAAATAATCCCTGAAACTGAGTCAGCGTGAATTTTTCAGGCAGCGCTTTAACCCAGAGATTTTCCGTGAGCACCAGCGTCTTCAGATCCTCCAGCGATTTCTCCAGAATTTCTCCGTGGTCAAATGCGAGTTTAGGCACTTCCTTAATGGGGTGCCAGAGCGTGCTCTTTGCCCACGATGATGCCATTGGAGTAACCTCGGCAGGCTCCACCAAAGCCAGATAAGCGATGGTAATAACGCGACCGAGCGGGTGGCGGTTTACCTTACCAAAGGTGTGCACCTGCTGAATCGGAATGTCAGTCAGCGAGGTGAGGTCTTTCAACACGCGCGTTGCCGCAGAATCAAGGTCTTCATTCGGATATACCAGATCACCCGGAAGCGCCCAGAAGTTTTCGAACGGCGCTGTTCCCCTTTGAATCAGCAAAATCTTGAGTTCCTGATCATGGTATCCGAAGATGACACAGTCCACAGAGAAGGCGGATTTGAAGAACGCATCAATCGGGATGGAGTACAAATCATCCTGCAACAGGCGCGGCTGGTAAGATTTTGTCATGGATGGCATAGGCTGGCCACTATCGATTAAGGTGTTACCCAGATTATGCAGTCGAATTTCTATTGACATCCAAAACACCTTCGAATACTCGCGCTTGCTCGTTTTGGGTGCTCAACGTGGGGTAGACCACGCTTGCGCGCCCGAAACTTGCGCGAGCGCTCGTCTTCTTTGGTGTTTTGAATCTCATTGACGAAATCGACTGCATATTCTGGGTAGAAAGCAAACCAAAGCTATAAAACACTTCTTGTAAATTTTACAATTAGTCAACATTATTCTTGGGATCCCAAGGATGCTCATCGCGGGAAAGCCTGTTTCCGGGGATGATTGAGCGTATTGTTATTGAAGATTTTAGATACTAGTATCTAAAATCCAGTATCTCCTAACATTGCTATCTTCCCTCCATGAAACACCTCCTTCTCCCCGTTTTCATCGCGCTGGGCTGCGCTTCGCAGGCACAGGTAGTCAGCACCGAATTCCTCCAGTCCTATACACTACAAGAAGTCTATCAAGTGATGGAAGATCTGGGAGTTCCTCCCGGGTTCCTTACCGCGAATTATGAGGTGGACTGTTACCGGGTCATTTACATGACTCCCCATCCCAACGGCACAGAGGTGGAAGTAAGCGGACTGATTTGCGTGCCCGCAGGAGGAGGCTGTGCCTTCCCGCTCAGCAGTTATCAGCACGGAACGATCGCGCGACGTATCGATGCGCCCTCGTTCGGAGGAACTGAATCCGATCTTCAGGTGCTCTATGCGTCCGCGGGATATGTGGCTTTGGCTGCAGATTATATCGGACTCGGTACTTCGCAGGGCATGCATCCGTATGTCCATGCGGATTCAGAGGCCACTACCTGCCGTGATCTGATCCGCGCAGCACATGAGCTTCAGGACTCGCTCGGCTATCTGCTCAATGATGAGTTGTTTATCTGGGGCTATTCACAGGGCGGACATGCCACGGCTGCGCTGCAGCGACTCATCGAGACAGATCCTGACCAGGAATTTATTCTCACCGCATCAGCGCCTATGGCCGGACCGTATGATGTCAGCGGTGTGCAAGCGGAAGTTATAACTTCCAACAACCCCTATCCTACTCCGGGCTATCTGCCCTATGTAATCTTCAGCTATCAATCAGTTTACGGAAATCTCTATACTGACATCAACGAAGTATTTCTGCCTGAGTATGCCGCGATTCTCCCCGGACTATTCGACGGCAACACCTCCATGGGCACTATTAATAATGCGTGCCCTGACATTCCCAATCAGGTTCTTCAACCCGCATTGCTTGAGACCTTTCAGCAGGACCCGAATCATCCCATGCGCATTGCCCTTGCCGACAACGATCTGTATGACTGGATACCTCAGATCCCGACACTCTTGCTCTATTGCAATGGCGATGATCAGGTGAATTTCATGAACTCCATTGTAGCCTATAATGCTTTCACCGGTGCCGGCAGCACCACGGTGCAGGAAATGGACCTGGGCGAATGGGATCACGGATTCTGCGCGCCTTTCGCCATGTTCGAAGGCTACAGTTTTTTCGAGTCTTTGCGCGAACCCTCATTCAATCCCGCAGTCACTTCAGAAGTCAGCGGTGTATCCGCATCGGGGAATGCGGACGGCACCATTACTGTCACCGTGGATTCACCCGGAATTTGGAGCTATTCTTGGAGCAACAAAGCAACCGGACTTTCACTCGCGGGACTTGCAGAGGGTGAGTACATTCTCACCATCACGGCAGAAAATGGCTGTTCGGTGAGCTATGTATACACCATTGACGTGCAGGTGGGCGTAGCTGAATCCACAGACAGCGCACTCCGGGCATGGCCGGTTCCTGCCGGCGACTTGCTCTACATTGAAATTCCCGGTCACATGCAGGAAGCAGAACTTACTCTATCCGACCTCACAGGCCGGGTAGTCATGCGCACACACGCAAGTAATCAAAATCCACTTGACGTGACACACCTTCCCGCTGGTCAGTATATCATTCGCTGCGGGGAAAATGCATTGCGGATTGCGAAAAGCTGAAGGAGTGATGGGGATATAATCCAGCTAAACTGCATAGACCACATGTTTCGGCAGGGTTATCTAGTATCTAGCATCCAGCATCTTCCACCCGATCCTCAATTCAACTTGTTGATCTGCTGATCGCCTTTCGCACTGGCATCCTGGATGAGTTTGTCACCCTGTGCCTCGGCATCTTTAATCAGTTTGTTCGCGCGCTTATCGGTTTCCGCCACCGCCTTGTTGTAGGCTTCATCCGCTTCCTTGCGGATCTTGTCAGCAGCCAGTTTTTTCGCCTGCCGCTCCAGCGGATTCCTGGCGCTGTCTTCCGTCTGCTTTGCAAGTTTATACGCTTCATCCTTTACCTTCTGCGCAGCGGCGCGGCCTTCAGCCTTCAGCTTATCCGAAGCGGCCTGTGCTTCGCGCACCAGACGTTCCTTTTCGGCAATCGCCTTCTCAAGCGCTTCATTCTTAAGTTCGGTAGCCTTTTCCTTCACCTCTTCCTTCACTGCTTCAATGGCTTGTTCTTTCAGATCTTTCACCGCATCTGCTCCAAGCGCCTTGCTGGTCACACCCACTTTGGGGTCAGTCACGGTACCGGTGATGCGCGCGATCACATTGACCTTGCTGCCGACACTCATATTGGTGCCGAGTTTCTTGTTGATTTCACCAATGAAGCTGCTCGCCTGATTCACCGCTGCGGACGGGAATTTATCAAACGGCACATCCATCTCCACGTTGTAATCAATCACCTGATCAAGGGTTGTGTATCCATATATCTTCGCAGGCACACCGTCGAGCTTCACGGTGAAGGGATCCACATTCACCACACCATCCACAATCTTAAATGCCACGTTGATGTCGTTGATGGTGAGCGGCTGCTTCAGTTTGTCGTAGTTGATTTTCTCAGCAAACTTTACGAGCGGGGCGAAGTCCCTTACGGTAACACTCTTCGTGGACAATGACCCGGCGCCATTCACTGTGGGATTGATAGGCATCATTTCCGTGGTCAAATCACTGCGCATGGTGAACTTCGTGGTAAATCGGCCATTGCATGCCCTGGCTACCGGCGCGAGTTTGTCAATGGTTGCAAACTGCGTGGCGGCTTTGTTGATGTCCATGTCTTTAATGTCAAAAGCCATGTCCATTTTCGGCACAGACAGGTTCTGCGCATTGTAATGACCACTCATGCCTACACTTCCGTCGAGCACATTCATGGTGAGATTATTCATTGCAGCAATTTTGTCCTTCAATCCGATACCGCCCTTCACATTGGTGATTTCGGTGGTTCCGTATATCATTTTGTCAAATGAGGCGGACAGCAGGAAGTCAATATTTCCCGGGAGTTCTATTGCCGTCATGGGCGCCTCTTCCGATGCTGGTGCATCCGATGCCGCTGTGGCCGTGCTGTCTTCTGTCATGAATTCATTGAGATCCATGAGTTTTGAACTCACATTGAAACGGCCCACGAGCAATGAATCCTTGAGCGCATACTGCAGGTAGTCGGTAATGCGTCCGGATGCAGACAAATCACTGCGACCAATTTGTGCATTGAACTGATCAAGACTCACAAACGCCGGCGAGAATGCAAAATCAGCGGAATTCACCTGCACATCATAAGGCAGCGAATCACTCCGGAAAAGGACGTTGCGGATACCGAGGGTACCATTGGCTTTGAACTCTTCATAGCGTTCATTCTCCGCACTGCTCATGCGACCAGCGATAGCGAGGTCGGCGTTGATTTGTCCGTGCACTTCATCGTTTTTTTCGAGCGGAATAAACTCCTTCACCTTATCGAGATCCACAAACGCCTTGAGCATGAAGTCAATATCCGGATCGCTTTCCGGTGTGCGCAGCTTCAGCTTCATATCCACCGGATTGCCGGCCATTTCGAGGTGAAACTGATCCACATCCACGGTGGTGTTGTCCATGACATTCATATCCGCCACGACGGCCGTTTTGATCTGAATATTGTCTACGCTCTTCGGAAGGTCGGGATATTTGAAACGGCCGTTTTCCACGAGCATATTCAGCCCAAGACCAGGCATGCTGGTTTCGTTGTAGGTGCCTCGCACATAGCCGTCCATCGCAAAATTTCCCGAAGCATCCACTCCATTCAGATCGCTGGCAAATTCCAATGGCACGAGCGAAAGAAACTGCTTAAAGTCATTTTTCACCGCGGCGAAAGTGATGTCCATGTCAATGTTTTCTTCCGGCATGGAAACCCACCCGTCGGCCTTCAGAATGAGTTCGTTCAGTTTGAGTTCATTTTCTCTGAAGGTGAATTTCATATTGGCCATATCCATTTCGAGATCGGCCCTGAGGTCGAGTCGCGCCTTGTTGAGATACGTCACTCCGTCGAACCAGAAGAGTCCGGATGCAGCGGTTGTCTGCGTGGACCATGTCGTGATATCTCCATTCACATCGCCGCTTGCCTTCAGGTCCATGTCACGGAATTCCATCTTCATCGGCATGCTGGCATCGTTATACAGCAGTACCAGATTTTCTACTGTGACGTCTTCCATTTTCAGGCTGAACGGCTCCGATGGTGCCTTCGGAGTTTCAGGCGTTTCCACCGCAGCGGTATCCGCCCTGGCGATGTCATAATTGGCCGTTCCGTCTTCCTTCACCCGCACATCGAATACCGGATCGATGAGTGCGATGCGCTTGACTTTAATCTGATCACCAAAAACGCTTTTGATATCTACCACGGCTTCCAGACTTCCGATCTGTGCGAGACGCACGCTGTCGAAGGGGGCGATGTTATCTACAGTGAATTGCCCGATGCTCACCCGCAGATTGGGGAAATTGCGAATCAGCGAAAGTGAAACTCCTTCGAACTGCACCACTGCATTGAGGTTGTCGTTGGCTGCTTTTTTCACTGCCTCGACAATTTTTCCCTTGAAAAGAAATGGCAGAGTAAGCAGAAGGACAAAGATCACCGCGAGGGTGATGCCGGTAATTTTCAGGAAGCGTTTCATAGTATGCGAAATTAGCCGAGTATCGGACACGATACACCGTTTCGCACTGCCCTGACGAACATCATTTCACACAAGTTGACATTATGAAGGAGTCTTTAGCCTTCGCAGGTATGCTCTCTTTCGCACCTAATACCCCAAAGGCTCACGCGAAGTGTGCCGTATTCTCAGGACACGTATCTCCTTTAAATCTTGCCTGACCTGATAAGCGACCCGGAAGCTGTAGACCACAAAAGCCCGGAAAGACTCGTCCGGAGGATCCTTGAGTTTGTCAGTCTCGAACACAAAAGGATTTTTTCTAAGTAAATCAACTCGCTTTAAAACGGCAGTCTTTACAATTCGCGGGGCTTGTTCGCTCTGACCTCCAATGTAGTTGAGAATATCTGCAAACTGACTGATAGCCTCAGCGTCCCAGATGACCCTGAATGTAGCTCTTTTCACCATTTTGAAAGCCGCTTCAGGGCTTCAGAGTGGGAAACAGACTGTCCCTTTTCAATGCGGCCTAAGGCATCATTGATCTCCTTATTGTACTCCTTGCGGCTGATGCGCATTGCAGAATCATCCACATTCAGCAAGCTCTTAATCATATCCAACACCAACACCTGTTGCTTATCTGTAAGCAACGGCAGGTAATGATCAACTTGCTTTTTGATAGTGGCTCGTGTCATGTCTTGACTAATTCACTCAAAGTTAATAAATATGAGTGAGTGGCCGATATCCGTTTTCCAATAACATTCACTTCATATGAGCCGTAAAGCCAGGTGACAGCAACGCATCAGCGATGACCAGTGCGGCCATGGCTTCCACGATGGGCACAGCGCGCGGTAAGACGCACGGATCATGTCGTCCGGTGGCTTCAAGCACCACATCTTCTCCTTGCTTATTCATGGTGCTTTGTGGTTTACCAATCGTGCTCACCGGCTTGAATCCAACCCGAAACCAGAGGTCCTTGCCATTTGAAATTCCACCAGTAACTCCACCATCATGATTGGTGTCTGCACTGTCATTGTTCTCACTGCCATACCTGAGAGTCGCCGAAAACCCATCGCCCATTTCAAAGCCTTTTACTGCATTGATGGACACCATGGCATCTGCCAGCCGTGCATTGAGTTTGTCGAATACCGGATCACCAAGGCCGGCGGGTAAGCCCTTCGCCACGCAGGTGATTATTCCACCTACACTGTCTTTGGCTTCACGCGCCTGTTCGATGAGTTTAATCATGCGCTCAGCGGTGGCGGGGTGTGGACAGCGCACCGGATTCGAATCAGCCAGCGAGAGCTCAAGCGAGGTATACGGAAGCGGCACTGTCACATCTTTCACCGAGCTCACATAAGCCTGCACGCTGATGCCCCTCCGGAACAGCAACATCCTGGCAATTGCCCCGCCTGCCACACGAGCTGCAGTCTCCCTTGCGGAACTCCTTCCGCCGCCGCGGTAATCGCGCAGACCATATTTTTTTTCATACACAAAATCTGCATGGCCGGGGCGAAAAACATCTTTCATCGCCTCGTAATCGGCAGAGCGCTGATCGGTGTTGCGAATCACAAATGCGATTGGCGTGCCGAGTGTTCTGCCCTCAAAGACACCAGACAGAATTTCGACTTCGTCTTCTTCCGAGCGAGGTGTGGTCAGCGCACTTTGTCCGGGCTTTCTGCGCTGCATATCTCTGCGCAAAAGCGCGTAGTCAAAGTCAAGACCCGCAGGCACCCCATCGAGTATGCCGCCGATCGCGGGACCATGGGATTCACCGAAGGTGGTCAAACTAAGATGAGTTCCGAATGTGTTCATAATTTTAGAAACGATAACCGAGCTGCATTTCGATGAGACGAAGCTGCATCCAGAAACTGGTGGGTGGTGTGTCATCTGTGCGCGCCGGAAGGGATTGTCCGCGCACATCATCATACACAGAGAAATAAAACTCAGGGCTCATTTGAAACAGAAAGTCCCAGTTCTCCCCGGCGCGAAGGCGGTAGCCGATAGTGAATGCTGCGCCGGCGAGATATTGCAAATGCACCTGATCCCTCGTGAATAAAAACTGTCCGGGGTCAGCAGCCAATGGCCTCACCTCATTCACCAGCGTATCGCGGAGATAGGAAACCTGTCCGCGCTGATCCAGCAGATAATTCACGCCCAGAATCAGGTCAATGCCATAAACCGGAGTGTAGCGCTCTTCAGGGTCTGACCATTCAATACCGAAGCGTCCGGCAAAGCGCCGCTCTTCATCATTCTTCCAGCGGTACACCATGGATGTGTCCGTCACGCGGATGATATCTGTGAGCAGGTTGTCACTCTCATCATTCACATCAAAGAAATCCACCACACCCTGCATACGCCATGTGCGTTGCGGGACGGCTGAGGATTGTCTGCGGTAAACCACTCCCAGGCGAGGTGAGTTTGGAAATCCCCCCATGAGTGCGCTCGCTGCTGCAGTCGTGTAGAGGCTGACCGAATTGCGGCCCGGGGGCTGGGGCTCCTCGTCGAGGTAATCCTGCGCGCTGAGCGGAATTGCAGGAAGAAGAAATAATACGAGGAAACGAAGGTGCATCATCAGAATCGGGCCGAATCCATTTACTTCGTGCAATATTGCGCACTGATTTGGCATAAATGAAGGTATTGATCAAAAATATCCGCGGTCTGGTGGGCGCGCGTGAAGTTTCTCCGGAATGGGTCGCAGGGGCTGAAATGGCCCATTTGCCTGTACTCGAGGATGCGTGGCTCGCCGCAGAAGACGGGTTGATTGCCGACTTCGGACCGATGAGTGAGTGGCCGGGAATCAGCGACTGGCGGGGGCTTGAGGTGGTTGACGCGGAAGGAAGATACATCCTCCCGGGGTGGTGTGACTCGCATACGCACATCGTATTTGCCGGATCACGTGCCGGAGAATTCACTGACCGCATCCGCGGACTGACCTACGAAGAGATTGCTGCCAAAGGAGGAGGAATTCTCAACTCAGCCCGACTGCTGAGGAATACTCCGGAGGATGAGCTTTTGGAAAATGCCCTTCACCGCCTGAATGCGATTGTGAAGACAGGCACGGTGGCTGTTGAAATCAAGAGTGGTTACGGGCTGACGACTGAATCCGAACTCAAGATGCTGCGCGTGATCCGCCGGTTGAAGGAGATGCATTCCCTCACCATCAAATCCACGCTGCTTGCCGCACATGCTGTTCCTGAGCACCACAAAGCGAATCCCGATGCTTATGTGAAGGAAATCATCGAAGAGCTTCTTCCGCGTGTGGCAGAAGAACAGCTCGCGGACTTCATAGATGTCTTCTGCGAAACCAACTATTTCACAGTGGCGCAGATGGAACGCATCCTGGAAGCCGGCGCCAAATGCGGGCTACCCGCCAAAGTGCACGTGAATCAGTTTAACGCGATTGGTGCGGTGGCTGCTGCAGTAAAACACCAGGCGTTGAGTGTGGATCACCTCGAAGTACTCACGGATGAAGACCTCGATGCCCTGAAAGGATCGCGCACTATGCCGGTTGGATTGCCGGGATGCTCCTTATTCATCCGCATCCCTTACACCCCCGCGCGGCGAATCATTGATGCCGGATTGCCGCTTGCACTGGCCACAGATTTTAATCCAGGCAGCGCACCCAGCGGCAATATGAATCTGGTGAACAGCCTGGCCTGCATCCACATGAGCATGCTGCCTCAGGAAGTCATTCAGGCGAGCACGCTCAACGGCGCCTATGCGATGGGACTCTCCCATTCCCACGGCAGTATTACACCCGGAAAAGAAGCGAGTTTTATTCTGACAAAAAAAATGCAGGCGCTCGATGAAATCCCCTATTACTTTGGAGAGAATCCGGTGGAGGAGGTTTGGATAAAAGGGAGGAGATGCTAGATGCTAGAAACTAGATACTAGATGCTAGATAACCCTGCTGGAAGGGTGGGTTTTGGAGATTAGAGAATGGAGAATGGAGAATGGAGATTAGAGAATGGAGAATGGAGAATGGAGAATGGAGAATGGAGATTAGAGAATGGAGAATAACATAACTTAGGCGGTTAATCGAGTCCCGAGTCCCGAGTCCCGAGTCCCGAGTCCCGAGTCCCGAGTCCCGAGTCCCGAGTCCCAAAAAGGTGGATTTTGAAATACTACATAGCAATCTGACGAACCCGACGCTGTTGTTTTTTGCGCTGGGGATTGTGGCGTATCTGGTAAAAAGTGATCTGGAAATTCCGCCGTCGTCAAGTAAGTTCATCTCGCTGTATCTCTTGTTTGCAATTGGATTTAAGGGCGGACAGGAACTTTCTCACAGCCCTTACACTCCTGAAATTCTCTATTCCATATTATTTGGAATTGCCATTGCTTCGCTCATTCCACTGTACACCTTTTTTGTACTCAAACGAAAAATCAGCGTCAGCGATGCAGGTGCCATTGCAGCCGCCTATGGGTCAGTAAGCGCGGTCACATTTGTATCGGCCGTGACCTTTCTCGAAATGCAGCAGCTCGAGTTCGGTGGACACATGGTTGCGGTGATGGCTATTATGGAGGCGCCGGCTATCGTGGTTGGAGTGATGCTGATGATGCAATTCGACAAAGAGAGTCATCCCAACAGAAAAATCGGGAACATCATTCATCACGCAATGACCAATGGAAGTGTGCTGTTGATTTTCGGAAGCCTGATTATAGGGCTCATTGCTGACACCAGACAGGCCGAAGGTATCAAGCCTTTCACCACGGATATTTTCAAAGGCTTTCTTGCCATTTTCCTTCTGGAGATGGGCATGGTCACCGCGCGACGTTTTGCCGCATTCCGCAGGGCCGGGTTGTTTCTCACCCTCATGGCCATTCTGATTCCGGCAATCAACGGATGCTTAGTGGCATGGGCCAGCGGCTGGATCACTCCGGATGTGGGCAACCGGTTCATCTTCGCCATCCTCGCAGCAAGCGCGTCGTACATCGCGGTGCCTGCAGCCATGCAACTGGCTGCCCCGAAAGCTGATCCCGGGCTGTATATCCCGATGGCGCTCGGAGTCACCTTTCCGTTTAACATCACGGTAGGCATGCCGCTGTACTACGAAATTGTGCTGCATACATGAGCATGAAATACCCCGGTCTGTTAATGATGCTTTCCTGCTGGATTACTTTTCTGACATCCTGTTCACAACCGCTGGAAACCGTTCAGTCAGTTGATCTGATGCGCTATTCCGGCACGTGGTATGAAATTGCTTCATTCCCGCAGTCGTTTCAGAAAGGATGCTGTGGCACAACCGCCACTTATACCCTCTCCGACTCCGGATATGTGATCGTGGAAAACCGCTGCAACCGGGACAGTCTGAGCGGCCGACAATCTTCAATCCGGGGCAAGGCGTTTGTCGAAAAGAACTCGGGCAATGCCAAACTAAAAGTGCAGTTCTTCTGGCCTTTCAGGGGCAAGTACTGGATCATTGATCTCGCAGATGACTATACCTACGCAGTGGTCGGACATCCCAACAGAAAATACCTCTGGGTTCTTTCACGTACACCTCTGATGAGCGATTCACTGTACGAGGAAATCACACGGCGCGCCGTGGAAAAAGGATTTGATTCAGATAAACTGGAAAGGACTGTGCAACCTCAGAGTCCGAAATAAGCCCTCACCTTTCCCCGGAGATCGTCCACCGGCCAGATGCCTTTGATCACCATCGGCTCCTTTTTGCCGTCATAAAGCACAATGAGGAATCTGTTGTTTTCATTGTCGCGGCGTGCGCTGAACATCTTTCCTTCACCATAAGGCAATTGCACCTCGCGCACGTCTGTCACACGTACATTCACACCAGTCAATTCATGCTGCTCCGCAAAGTTCTGTGCAGAGAGGTCGAACTCATCTATTTCAGTCAGCGCTGACTCATCCCCAGCTTCAGTGGATATCGCCACCATTTCATCGGTAGAATAGGTCATAAAGATGACCTCGCGGATTCTGGCCTCGCTGGATGATGGCGCAACCGGCGATGCCTGCTGTGCGAAGGCGGAAATTCCGCACACAGTAAAAAGTAGACTGAACAGGTATTTCATGTGTAGCAAAGGTCCGTTGGTATCCTTCAAAATTAAGGAAGATTGGCGTCCTCGCTGCCCTCATGGATGTGGCATATTTGCATCAGAATCATAATAACCCCATGAAGCGAATAGTAGAATGTGTGCCCAACATCAGCGAAGGGCGTGACAAGGCGAAGATTCAGGCCATTGCCTCGGTAGTGGAAACGGTGCCCGGAGTGATGCTCCTCGACATTGATCCGGGCGCAAGCACCAACCGCACGGTGATCACTTTTGCCGGTGAGCCGGAAGCTGTTACAGAGGCCGCATTTCTTCTCATTAAAAAAGCGCAGGAGCTCATTGATATGCGCCAGCACAAAGGCGAGCATCCACGTCAGGGCGCCACGGATGTGTGTCCCATCGTACCGGTTTCCGGAGTTTCACTCGCCGAATGCGCAGAATGGGCGCACCGTCTGGGTGAACGTGTTGGCCGTGAACTCGGCATCCCGGGCTATTTCTATGAAGCTGCCGCAAAGACCGGAGAGCGGCAAAACCTCGCCAACTGCCGCAAGGGGGAGTACGAAGCACTCGATAAAATCACAACCGCAGAATGGAAACCGGATTTCGGCCCCGATAAAGTCACGGATGCGGTGCGCAAATCCGGAATCACTACAATCGGAGCGCGCGATTTTCTTGTCGCATACAACATCAACCTCAATACCACCTCCACACGCAGAGCAAATGCCATCGCATTCGATATCCGCGAGGCCGGACGCACCCTGCGCGAAGGCGATCCGGTAACCGGCAAACCCGTGCTCGATGCGAATGGCGAACCCGTGCGCATTCCCGGCACGCTGAAGGCCGTGAAGGGCATCGGCTGGTACATCGAAGAATATGGCATCGCCCAGCTTTCTCTCAATCTGACAAACATTCACATCACTCCGGTGCATGTGGCTTTTGAAGAGGCCTGTGCAAAGGCTGCAGAGCGCGGCATCCGCGTCACGGGGTCAGAACTCGTCGGGCTGATTCCGCTTCAGTGCATGCTTGATGCGGCGGATCATTTCCTCCGCAAACAACAGCGCTCTCTGGGTATTCCCGAAAGCGAAAAAATCAAGATCGCAGTGAAGTCACTCGGACTGGATGACCTCGCACCATTCAAACCAGAAGAGAAAATCATTGAATACCTCATTGCGAAAAAATCAGGTGCTCAGGATCGTCTGGTGCAGATGAACCTTATCCGTTTTGCGGAAGAGACAGCCTCAGAATCCCCTGCTCCGGGCGGTGGTTCCATCAGCGCGTACGTAGGTGCACTCGGTGCTTCACTCGGCGCAATGGTTGCCAATCTGTCTTCCCACAAGCGCGGATGGGACGAACGCTGGGAAGAGTTTTCCCAATGGGCGGAAAAAGGACTTTACTATCAGCGTGAGCTACTGCGGCTTGTGGATGAAGACACACGGGCCTTCAACCGCATCATGGAAGCGTTTGCGCTCCCCAAAGGAACCGACGACGAGAAAAAATCGCGCGCGGCCGCTATAGAGGCGGCTTCGAAATACGCCATGGAAGTTCCATTTGTCACCGCGGAGCTTGCACTGCAGAGTATGGAAGTGATGAAGAATATGGTGGAGCAAGGCAATCCCAACTCCATCACCGATGCCGGCGTCGGCGCACTGTGTGCCCGCACTGCGGTGATCGGTGCCGTGATGAATGTGCGCATCAACGCGCAGGGCATCAAGGACAAGACCTTTGCTGATTCATTGGTTCAAAGGGCAAGCGAACTTGAACAACAAGCTGAAAAAATGGAGGCAGAAATACGGGCTGCCGTTGCTTCACACATTGGTGGTGCGTGAGTGTGACAGGAATGATTGGAAACCGGTTTATCCGGATGTGCAGCCGGATTATTGTCCGCACATCAGAATGACCGGTTCACTTCCTGATGTGGTGTAGAGAAAATACATTCCCGCAGCGGCCTGTTCCGGTATAATGCGAACGGTGGTATTATCCATGCGCTCCACTCTGAATTGCACCTGAGCGCCTGAAGAGTGAACCAGTGTAATGCCGTCCACATCCAGCGATTCCCCTGAAATCACGAATGCATCGCGAAAGGGATTCGGATAAATACTCCACTCACCAGCGTGAAATTCAGATTGTCCGACGAAAAGACACGTGGTGGTAAAATCAGTTTCCGCGGTGGTGTTGCCGACCTCAAGAAATTGATTGAACGCCGAATCCATCCCTTTGAGGTAGAAATCAAAAAAAGGAAGCATGTAACTATACGTGATTGCCTGCTGTGTCTCGCGCGACATATCGCCGGGATTGAATTCCCCGAAATCGCAAAGCGATCCGGAATTGGCGAAATAGCAATGGGACCCGTCAATGATGTTGACAAAGGATTTGCAATTGGATGCTGTGCCTTCATAAATCGGTGTGTGATGCTGGGCGGGTGGAGTCACCGCATCAGCGCTGCCTGAAAGAACTAAGGCGGGAACAGTCACACTTGCTCCTGCCGAAATCGCTGAAGGATTAGTTTCTGCCGGGGCCAGACCGACTATGCAATTCACGGATGAACTGCCCGAGGCTGCAAGCCATGTGGCGCCACCTCCCATGCTGTGACCGGCAATGGCGCGTTCCGGAGCAATGTGATTAAACAGCGCCGATGCTTCAAGCGTACTGAGCAGGGTGATATTTTCTGAAACAAACCTCAGGTCAAGTCCGAAGTTCTGATGGCTCGGTGCGAGGCCGCCTTCGGTGGTGGCAAAGGCCATAATGTATCCTTGCGGTACAAAGTCGTTCCACAGATTCTCATAGGCATCATACCCCATCACAAATCCATGTCCGAATACAATCACCGGAAACATGCCATCAGCAGCGGTGACATCCTCACCACTGGTCAGTGCGGGATAGTATATCTCGCAGGGAATCTGCCTGTTGTTCCTGTTGGGATCGATGAAGGTGTGCGAAATATGACCAATGGAAAATTGCGCTGAAGCGTGAAGCCCGGTGATCAAGAAAAGCAGTGTGAGGAGGCGCATGGGATAATGGTTCAGTCAGTTGTTATTTTCTGAATGCGTATGGTCTGGCTCGTATTGGCATTGCGCAGCGTGAGCAGATACAATCCGCCTGAAAGTTCACTCAGGTCAATCCAACCCTGCAGGTACAAGCCCAGCTGGGAGTTGCCAAAATTGTTGATCCGTCGGACGATGCGTCCGGACATATCCGCAATTTCAATATCCACAGGCAGGTCATCGGGTGTGGTAAGCGAAATGGTGAGTCCTCCGCGTGTAGGATTAGGAAAGACCTGCGCACTGAACGGACCTTCCATCTCAAACTGTTCGCCTCGCAACATCAGGTAAGCCTGTTTGAAATCGGGCAATCCATGTCCGAGTGAGTCATTCGGGTTGCTGCACAGGTGCGCACTCTGCTGGATTGCATGGAAGATTTCGCGCGCAGTGCGGTACGGGAAAGCCTGCCACAGACACGCCGCCAGGCCGGTGATAATCGGTGCGCTGAACGATGTGCCGTTGCCTGTGCGGATCGTAGAATCGAGATCCGCAAACACGGTTTGCCGGCCCATTGCCATCACGTTCGGTTTCACATCCCCATCCGATGAAGGTCCGTAGCTCGAAAAAAATGCGCGCAGACTGTCGGCATCCACTGCTCCGACGCTCATCACGAGATCACCATCGCTGGGTGCGGTAATGTATCGCCATGTACCGGCACCGCTGTTGCCCGCGCTGTTAATCACAAGAATTCCCTTTTCCGAAGCAATGTCCGCAGCGATAGAGGAGCGCGTGGTTTCTCCGTCCATATCCTCATACTCATGATCCATCACAGGATCGTCAAACCGGGAATAGCCCAGACTCGAGTTGATGATTTCAATGCCCAGGCTGTCCGCATATTCAGCAGCAGCCACCCAGTTATCCTCCTCAATGAGGTATTCTCCGTTAACGTCTTCCGTGCGGAAGAGGTAATAGGTTGCATCCGGCGCGGTACCTAACAGTGAATCGGGAATGATGCCTGCCATGTGACTGAGCACATAGGTGCCATGTGCGCTTTTGAAATACACCGAATCCGCATCCGGCGTAACAAAATCTCGTGTGCCGGCAATACGGCCTGACTCGTACAGGTGACTGAACGCAGGGAGAATGTCCGTGCGCACCCAGCCTGCATCAAATACTGCGATGCGCCTGCCCGCTCCGGTGTAGCCCATTTCGTGCAGCAGATGACCATTGATCATGCTGATTTGCCTGAAACTCGGACCGTATGCCGCTTCACTTTCCTCACCGAGCAGCGAGCGTTCATCTGCCTGCACTTCAAATTTGTCCATGTGCAAAGGACTGCGCGACCGGCTGACGGATTTGATTTCTGACACAAATGGCAGCGCCTGAATGGATTCGAGCGTCGTGGTTTCGAGCAGCGTATCGATAATGCGCACCGTAATGGCATTGAACCATTTGCTGCGGTGATGCAACTCCACATTGCCCACAGCGGTCACCCCATTCACATAGGAAGGATTTACCGGAAGGTCACGTGAATCCAGCCCTATACCCTGTCGCACGCGCCGGTCAATGCAATCCTGCGAAAGAAACTCAAGTGGTTCAGAAAGGGAATACGGCGTGCCGGACTTATCTGTAAAACGCACCCAAAAGGTATGTGGTGCAGTCTGCAATCGGGCAACCGCAGGCCAACTCAATAGAAGTATGAAGAACAGTGAGCGCATATCAGAATTCAATGCCATAAAGGAGAACTGACCACATGCAATCCACTCACGGACTCCAGACCGGGCTGAATACTCATACCCCGGAAATAGTTCTGGGCCAGCCCTGCCCTTCGGACATCTGCCTGATAAGCAATTTTCTGGTCTGCGAGGTTCACGATGGTGGCTGATTTATTCGGATCGACTTCGAAAAGGTGCTTACGCCCGATTCAAATAGCTCAGACGATTAATGGTTTCAAGGTCTATGCGAATATAATCCGACATTGCCTTCATTCAAACCGGATCATCCAACCTGAGGAGCGAAGTGGAAAGGTCACTTCTGCTTCACCCCGATGAGCTTGCCATCTGCCCACGTTTCGATCTTTTCGATGACTCCTTTCGGGGAATAATGGATGATGTCACCTTCAAGCTGGTCATTGAGGTAATCTCCCTCGATACGGAGTTGCACGCCCTCAAGCTTTTCGCGATACATAATACCCACTTCTGCGTCTTCTTTTGATCCGGGCACCTGAACAAACTGTCCCTGATCATACCACTCCTTGAAAGGGCCGTTGCGCTTTCCGTTTTCGTAGCTGTATTCACTTTTGGGAATGCCGCTGTCGTAGTATTCGGTGAAAGTCCCGTTCTCGTGTTTGCGCTTGACTTCGACTCCTTTCTTGTACAAAATGGTGATCTCAGGCTCACCGGTTGAATTGTAGAAATACCACGTTCCCTCTTTCACGCCCGAGGCATAACTGCCTTCGGATTCCATTGCGCCGTTTTCGTACCACGACTTGTACGCGCCGTCAAAGTCATCACGCAGGTAAAATCCCTCTTTCTCCTTTTTGCTGTTTTCATACCAGGTTGAAAACGGCCCGCTGCGCTGTCCGCCCTTGTAGCTGTAAAGAGCCACCATTTTCCCGGAAGGATAGTAATACTTGCAACTTCCATCCAGCACATCTGCCGTGTAGTTTTCATCAGAAAGCAGGACGCCGACGGCACTGTATGTTTTCCAGTTGCCGTCTTTTCTACGCACCCACTTGCATTCTTCAAGCGCCCCCAGATAGCGGCCGTTACTCTTGACCGTGGTGCCATCGGGATAAAAAAATGTCACCTCGTTGATGGTGCTGTCCTTTACATGGTCCACGATTGAACTCACACTGCCGTCAGCACTGTAGAATTCAAACTTACCTACCGGCACGCCGGAGGAGAATTGTCCGCGGTAGTAAAGCGCCGACGGCTGGTCCTTGTAAACGCGGATCCACAGTCCGTCCTTCTTCCCCTTCGCATCGCGGAGGTTGTAGTTCACGCCGGCAGTGCCTTCAGGAAATACCTTACCGGGCTTCTGGGTATATGAAGCCATCGGAAACAGGACAATTGCGAGAAAAAGAAAAATGCGGGTGAATATCATGGCAGTGCCGTTTTGACAAAGAACGTGCCTTTGCTCAAAAATTGCCAAATTCTGCCCGGCAGGTTGACAACTCTCATTTTGTCTCCCGTGCATAGATGCCTACTTTTGACGCCCGTAAAACCACGTAAAAATTTCAAATAAGGATATGAAAGTCACCGTAGTAGGCGCAGGAAACGTAGGAGCGACCTGTGCTGATGTACTCGCACACCGCGAGATCGCAAATGAAGTGGTGCTGGTGGATATCAAGCCCGGCTTTGCAGAAGGCAAGGCGCTTGACATCTGGCAGACTTCCCCCATCAATCTGTATGACACCCGCACCGTGGGCAGCACAGATGACTATTCACGCACTGCAGATTCAGACGTGGTGGTGATCACCAGCGGACTGCCGCGCAAACCGGGGATGAGCCGTGACGATTTGATCGCGACCAACGCCGGTATCGTGAAGTCGGTGACTGAAAACGTAATCAAATACAGCCCCAACGCGAAAATCGTAGTGGTGTCCAATCCGCTCGACGTGATGACCTACTGCGCATACCTCACCGCGAAGGTGGACAGCAGCCGCGTATTCGGTATGGCTGGCATTCTCGACACTGCCCGCTACCGCGCATTTCTGGCCACTGAACTGAACTGCTCTCCGAAAGACATTCAGGCAGTGCTGATGGGCGGACACGGCGACACGATGGTGCCACTGCCCCGCTACACCACAGTGGGCGGTATTCCGGTAACCGAACTGATTTCAGAAGACAAACTGAACGCGATTGTTGAGCGCACCAAAGTAGGTGGCGGTGAAATCGTCAACCTCCTTGGCACCTCTGCATGGTACGCTCCCGGAGCAGCGGCAGCGCAAATGGTGGAAGCCATCGTGCGCGACCAGAAGCGCATCTTCCCGGTGTGTGCATGGCTCGACGGACAGTACGGCCTGAAGGACATCTACCTCGGTGTACCTGTAGTGCTCGGCAAGAACGGTATCGAGAAAATCATCGAACTGAAATTGAACGAGGCTGAGATGACTCTGCTTCACAACTCAGCGAAAGCGGTGAAAGAAGTCATGAACGTGCTCGATCAGATGAATGCAGTAAAAGCCTGATTCATTTCACAGATAGTAATAAGCCCTCCCGAGCGGAGGGCTTTTTTTATTGGGTGAATTGCCCCGTACAATATTCACAACTCATCCTCAGTTTCAGGTTACCAACTCACCCGGAAGGCTTTCTTCGCCCGCTCCCGCTTCCGGACCTAACCAGATTCAGGATGGCCAGAAGTGTATTCCACGTGATTGCTATGCTCTTCATATCGTGCGCTGCTCATCAAGGGAGCGCATCAGAGTGGCCTCCACTGACCACAGATTCTTTGCCTGTCAAGGACTCCATTCTGCACAAAGAAGTACTCAAAGTGCAGAATCAACTCTCGCAAATTTCCAGTGCGCTGCAGCACCATGATCCCGAACGGAAAAAAAGTGCCGATAAAAAAAGGGTCCGCGTAGGACTCAGTCTCGGCTACCGCTGGCTGTCGCCGGAAAGCCGGGATGATTATGTGATGGCCAGTGTATCACCTCTCGACAGCACACTGCGTCTTACCCCGCAATCCGGCACTTCATACCTGTTTTCCACCTCGGTTATCTTCAACCTGTTTGAACCCGGAAAGCACAAGGAGCCGGTTATTGCTCCTCCTGCTTCGCCGAGGAAAACACGCAAACCCTCATTCAATCGCCGGCGCACTACCGGCAAGCCACCCGGGCATTTCTGGCGCGTGAATGCAGAGAAAATATGCCTGGTCTCCAACCTCAATCTTCTTGACTTTTCATCTGGTCAGAAAGAACTCGCATTCAACAAGCACATCGAAGGCGGACTGGGTCTCGGATATCGCTTCAATGATTTAATGTTGCTCGGCATCAACTGGGAGCATGTGCAAGTGTATCAGCTCCATGATGACATCAAATCACTCGAAGGCCGGCAGGTGAACCTGTATGGCCTTCCGCTACTCAGCTCCAATCAACTTGATGAGCGCAATGAAGACCTCTTCTATCTCAAGAGTCTTTCAGGATGGAGTGTGAAAATGATCATCACGTTGTAAGCCGGCCTTTCATTTTATTGCTCCGCCACAACCTTGCCTTCCGGATACTTCACTGTGTATTTGAGACGTACGGATTTGGACGTATTGGATGGAATGCGCATGGTCCACAGCAATTTGCCATACTCCTTGTCATACTCCGCACCAGTGTATTCAAGCAACTCCACTTCGATCTCCTTGCGGCGCGTAAGAGGCACCTGATCGAGTACTTCAATGTCTATCGGTATGGCTTTGTTATTTCTCACAACAATTTCATATTCGTATACATCTTTCTGCGCGCCGTTTAGGATAGACTTGGACGACTTCACATTCAGCCTGTTTCGCTTCACCACAATGCGCTCGTCCCTTCCAAGAGAAAGCAGCAGGGTGTCAGCTGTAGTCTGCGGATTGATTGCCACCTGTCCGATGAACGTATCGCCATAAAAAATACTCGCCTGCCCCGGCAACAAATTGTACTTGCCGTAATCCGTAATCTTCGCAAGCAGATATACACCGGCGTCTAGCTTGGGAACCGTGTGATACTTGTACACCGCCGGCACCTGATACTCCTGCAATGAAATGACATACTCCTTGCCATTCGACGGAATGGTCTGCCGCATGGTGAGCGGATACTCCACGTACACCTCATCTCCTGAAGGCTCAGGTCCCGCAGGTGAAATCACAGGAATGGCGTCATCGGCATCCATGCGCTGCACCTGCATCATATTCGTCGCCTCACCAGTGTAAGCCGAACTGGTCATGCGGTACGTATAGTAATCGATGTACTTCGGTGTCATCACCGGTCTGTTGTTGTTGATGCTGGGATTCGATGTGGAGATGGTCATGGCGACGTCCTTCCATTCACGGCCTGTCGACTGGCTGACACGTGCCTTGTAAGCCATATCCACCGGTTTGGATGTACTGGCTACAAACACATCATACATCGGCGACCATCCGCATTGTCCGACGAGGTATGTACATTTCAGCTGAAGACTGACCGGTGCTTCTGCAGAAAACTGAAGGATGATTTCCTTCACTGTCTCGGAACGCGTTGCACCGAGTTCCTGAAGCTGTGATTCGATGCGTGCCTTCGTCGCGTTCCAGTCTTCTTCGCGCAGCGCAAGGTCGAATAGTTTTTTCTTCAGATCAGCCACACGCGCGCGGTGAAAATCCGCCATTGCCGAAACATCTGCACTGGAAAATCCCTCTTTGGCCTGAGCGCTAGTGATGAGCTCTGATAACAGCGCAGCTTCCTCGTTGTGCAATGCCTTTTGCTCCTGCAACCAGCGCAGGTCTTTGGTAATCAGGTCCACTGAATCACGCATGACCTGCATCTTCTTCTCCTGCGCTGAGGTTGGTCCTTCCACAAGGTGGTTGACCCGAACGGAAGCAGAAAGTAATGTGGCTTCTCCCTTGACTGAAACCTGGAGGCTCAGGTCATTCATGTGCATGGATACGCCGGAGAGGATGATGTCCGTGGTGCCCTTGGGGATTTCGGCAGAAGCCGCACGTGTCTCCCTGGCTGATGAACGAAACACCGTCACATCCGTAATTCTGGATGACGCATTCAATACCTGAGCGTGCACTATAACACTATTGCATACTACGAAAATCAACGCCCATATCGCACGGGTGAGAAAAGCAGAAGACTGTTTCATTGTGCAGAAGAAATTTGTGAACGAATGGCATCCAGCATGGCAGAAGAAAGTGTAGGCGCAGCGCCTGCCGGACTGTTAGCCGCAATCCACAGGCTGCGCTCCGCATTGAGCGCGTTGATGCGCAGGGTAATGCGCTCGCGCTCCGATTTATTCACCCTGATAATGACCAGCAATTCCGCATCTGATTTATCGCGGTATTGTTCCGGCAGATGACGACGTTCAATTTTTGAAATATCAAACCCCTTTTCCTTTGAAGCGTCGACCAGATCCCACGACTCATTCTTGTAAAATGAACTTGCCTTGGATACTGCGCGGCTCGACCGGTTGGCCTTGCCATACAACTCCGCATTGGAATCCTGCACTTCCTGATTCCGGAACTTGTCATAGCCATACTCACCGTAGTAGATATACGTGGCATTAAGCCGTTCATTCAATGCCGCAAGCTCATCGTCCTGTGGCGCATCAATAAATACCGTTTCGAGATTGGAGTCAATATTCATATAACGTCCGCCGCCTGCCTGTGCACCTGCCTTCCACCCTTCGCGGACCCCTGACTCATAGTCGCCACAGTAAATGGTATTCACGGTGATGTGCTTTTCTCTGGCCTCACTGCATGCCATTTTCCAGGGTACACTTCCCTGATCAAATTCCTCATTGCCGGCGATAAAGAGCACCTGCACATCATCCAACAATGCGCTCCAACTCAGCTCCCTCGCAGCCGCCCGGATCACAGTACCGCAATACTCCGATCCGCCATTGGTAGTCAATGCAAACAGCTTTTCTGAAATCACGTCAAGCTCGCTGGTGAATCCGCTTACCTGTCGCAGGTAACCGTTTCGCGATGACAATCCGTCATTGCCATATTCATACAGCGCAAGTTCAAGATCGGGCGTATCGCCGTCCACCTGCTCGCGCGCCAGTGCATTGACGAATTCCCACAGCTGCGCGCGGGCCTGGTCAATCAGTCCGTCCATGCTGTTGCTCGTATCCAGCAATAGACCAACGCGGATGACGCGTTTCTTTTCAGGCAGCGCCACCGCAGTGGCATCACTGATTACAGTGTCAACCGCCGCTGCAGGCTGATGCAATAGCTTTTCATTGTCATGCGCGGGAATCAGCTCGCGTGAACTCCAAAAACCTTGTCCGGCCAGCACTGCGGCGAGCAAGACAAGTGCGGAAAACATCAGAAGGCGGGAAAATTTCATGGTCTTGTGGTTTGATTACCCGGCGAACGTACCGGACACTTTTTTCCTGCTAAAGCCATACTTGGTCAAACGTGCTTTCCACTCCGTGAATTCACCACCCGAAATGAGGAAGCCGGCAAACTCCCTCTAAAAGATGCACAAATGGCCGTCTGTCAGCCAGTTCCCCATTTTTATTCTCACGCAAACGACTCTATGTTTACCCACAGAATGTACATCTGCCGGTTTCTTATTCTGACATCAGTGGCACTGGGAATCGCATCGCTGACGGTTTCGGGGCAGCGGTATTCGTCACAGCAGAAGTCCACGCAGCCCGTGGATTCGGTGGAGGTCTATCTGGATTCCGCACAACGCGTCACCTCGCTTTCCCCGCTGCGCGCAGTGGCACTGATCAACAAAGCCATCACCTGGAGCCTTGAAGCCCATTCCTCCTCAGGTGAAATGCGCGCTTATAAGGCACTCGGTGATATCCAGCAGCAACTCGGTCAGCATGACCTCGCGTTGAATAACTATGCAAAGAGTCTTCAGGCCAATCAGAAATCCTTCTCCAAAGTCCGCAAAGACGCTGCAGAATACATCATACCGGAAGAACAGCATGCAGTGATTCATCTTCAGATAGCCATTTCACAACGCGCACTCGGACGCACTGTGGAGGCAAGGCAATCCGTGGCTATGTGCCTGACTGCTCTCGATGAAACGCATTCGTACACAGCGCACCAGGCTCGCCGACTGGATGCCCTGCTGATCAATGACCAGAAAAATGACAAGAAGGCGCTGCAGCTTCTCAATGCCTTGCTCATCGAGGAGAAAAAGTCGGGAGATCAGAAGGAACAATGCCTGACACTTCTTGCAGCCGGAGAATGCGAAGAGCGGAACGGAAGATACTCCGATGCCACATCTTCCTTCAATGAAGCACGACTGCTCGCTGAACGCACGGGAGACGATAACTTGCTGATCCTATGCAACAAGGCCCTGGCGAGTGTGTACCGGGTGCAGGGTAACACCGATCTTGAGGTTAAGGTGCGCAGTCAGAATCTGCAACTTCAGGAGGCGCAATCCAACTTCCGCGATGCCAACATGGAGCGCATCGAAATAGGCAACGCCTATCTCATGGACGATGACCTTATTCAGGCAGACAATTACTTTAAAAACCAATCTGCATCATCGACCGGAGAAATCAAACCGCAGGTGAACCGCATTGACCCCATTATGCCACAGATTATCCGGGAAAGGAGCGTGGAACTGCAACAAGGTGCTGATGCATATAAACGACTGGCTGAAGGATTTCTCAAGCGGCAGGAACTGGAAAAAGCACTGGAATACTTCACACTCTATGCCGCAGCGCAAGACTCAGTGCGTATTGCTCAGGAGCGCGAACTGAAAGAAGCGCTGACAATCAGCGCAAACATCGGGAAGAATGAACAACGCATACAGCTCCTGGAAAAAGAACGCGAACTGAATGATCAGGCACTTGAACTACTGAGAAAGGATCAGGCTATAGCGGGTGAACAAATCGTGCAGCGGAATGTGATCATCGGTGTGCTGGTGCTCTTCCTGATCGCCATGGTCATCACCGCCATCGTCGTAGTGCGCAATCAGCTGGCACGAAGAAAATCAGACAAGCTGCTCGCACTGCAATCGCTGAGTGGACAGATGAATCCGCATTTCATTTTCAACGCGCTCAACTCCGTCAACGAGTACATCGCCCTGCGCGATGAGCGTCAGGCAAACCGCTACCTCACTGATTTCTCGCGGCTGATGCGGCAGGTGCTGGATGATTCGCGGCATACAGTCATCCCGCTGAATGATGAAATTGCCATGCTCCGGCTCTACCTGCAGCTCGAACATTCCCGGTTTTCCGACAAATACGACTACATACTGGAAGTGGACGATGCGCTGGAAGGCGGAGACGCAGTGATTCCGCCCATGCTCATTCAGCCCTATGTAGAGAATGCCGTGTGGCACGGATTGCGATATCGTCCGGAAAAAGGAAAACTTGTGGTGCGCATTTACCGCGACAACGACACGGTCAATGCAGTGATCGAAGATAATGGCATCGGTGTTTCCGAATCACAGCGCCTTAAAACTGCCAACCAACGCAGGCAGCATTCACTCGGTATGGAGAATACAAAAAAGCGCATTGCACTGATCAACGAGGTATTTCATGGAGGCATCACCGCAGAAGTCAGCGAGCTCCATCCCGGTGCTGCAATGCCCGGCACTCGGGTTAAAATAACCATCCCACAGAACGTCAACTACCAACCCGTCGCGTAATGAATTCAGCCACTATTAAAGCCATTGTCGTGGATGACGAAGCCGCCAGCCGCAACGTGCTCCGCGATTACGTGACACGGTATTGTCTGCACACCGAAGTATCCGGCGAAGCCGACAGCGTGACATCCGCACTTGAATTGATCCGCAACGTACAACCTGACCTCGTGTTTCTGGATGTGGAAATGCCGCATGGCAACGGATTTGATTTATTGGAGCACTTCGCTGAGCCCACCTTCGATACCATTTTTGTAACTGCCTTCGATCAGTATGCCATTCAGGCATTCAACTACAGCGCATCACACTATCTGCTGAAGCCGGTGAGCATTGATGAACTGATTGCGGCAGTGGACAAGGTACGGGCATCACGTGAAGCAAAGCATGCCGCTGCCTCGTCCCGGGCGCTTCTCGAGCACATCCGGTCGGGAGCATCTGCGCCGCAGAAAATTGTACTGCCATTGATTGATGGCTTTGAGGTGGCGCGGCTGAACGACATCATACGCCTGGAGGCTTGCGACAATTTCACCCGGTTCCATTTTACCCACAAACCGAAAATGATGATCTGCCGGAACCTTAAATTCTATGAGACACTTCTTGAAGAGGCCGGTTTTATGAGGGTCCATAAATCGCATATCATCAACCTGGATCATGTGGTCAAATACACCCGCGGAAAAGGCGGAGTGGTTATTCTGTCCGACGGTACTGAGGCAGATGTTTCGCCTCAAAAAAGGGATGTATTTCTCCGGCGGTTTGAACTCGGGAAGTAGCCGTAATGGCTACTTCGATCCCATCTTAAGGACTACTGTAAACTCCTGCGGCCGGGATGCGTACTCATCACACAGTTGAATGTAGTGTAGTGCGGCGACATCCTCAGGGTGCAGTGAAAGGTATTCTTCAAACAGCGGCCGCGCCTGACTGAGCTGTTTTCCGCGAAGCGCATTGAAGGCATTCTCCCAAAGCGGAAGTCCGGGATCAAATGCAGGTGGCTCCCCGTTTCTGCACAGGAGCTGATACATGCTCACCGGATGATCCTTGCCTTTCACAATAACCTCACCCAGTTCGCGAAACACAAAACGTGTCCGGTCGCATGACTCATAAGTCATTTCAGAGATGATAATATCTACTCCAAACATTTTTGTCATTCCCTCAAGGCGCGAGCCCAGATTAACGGCATCACCAATGACGGTATAATCAAAGCGCTTCTGGGAGCCAATATTGCCGACGGTCATCTCTCCCGTGTTCAATCCGATTCCGATGTGCAGTGGTGGTTGTCCCCGGTCTGCCTGATCCTTGTTCACTTCCTGAAGCATGGCTACCATATCCAGAGCCACTTCACAGGCCCGTGTCGCATGGTCGGGTTGCTCAATAGGGGCTCCGAAAATCGCCATGATAGCATCGCCGATAAACTTGTCGATGGTACCCTTATGGCGAAAGATCGCCTCCGACATTTTGCTGAGGTAGTTATTGAGTACCGCCACCAGATCCTGCGGATCCATTTTTTCAGAATAGGAGGTAAAGCCGCGGATATCCGAAAACAACACGGTAAGCATTTTCTTTTCCCCACCCAACTTCACTGCGGAGGCATCGCGTGCAATCTTGTCCACCACATCCCGGGGCACGTATGACGCGAACGCACTCTTCAGCAGCCTGTTTTTGCGCTCTCTCACGAAATAAATAAACAGCGAGCTGAAGATGTAGCACAGAATGGTCAGAATCATCAGCGTGACTACCGGAAAAACCACCTGATAATGCGGCATGACGTGCAGCACAAAACCAGTCATTTGTCCGAAGAGCAAAAGGATAGTCAGGAGAAAACTCAACCACGGACGAATCAGCAGAAAGATACCGGCAGTGAGGAATGCGGAAAAAAAGAACCACGGAAGCGACTCCTGCTCCGAATATTCTTTGATGAACGCCGCATTGATCATATTTAAAAAGGCAATCGCATGCACTTCCACTCCGGGCATCTTCTCCGAGCGGCAAGGCACCGTTTTCAAATCCTGCATGCCGGATGCACCGGTACCGAAGAACACATACTTCCCCTCGAAATACTCCGGAGGAATGAGTCCGTTCAGTACCTTATAAAAGGAAATGGGGCGGATTTTCTCTTCAGAACCGAGCCAGTTGATGCGGAATGATCCTTCATCGCTCAGCGGGATGACCGCTCCTTCTGCAAGCTCCACACCTTCTGATGTGATACGCACTTGATCATAGGGCAATCCGAACTGATCAAGAAGGATGAAGAGCGGAAAATTCGCGGTGTATGGATAGGTGCCATCCGGTGCACCGATTCGCTGAAGAAGCTGATAATGCCTCACTGAGCCGTCGAGCGTGGTGGGCATGAAGATAGCCCCTACCGCCCTTGCCTGCTGAGTGAATTCATCCACCGGCAACACCGGTCTGTCGAGGTATGGAATGCGGCGTGCAGATTCCTTATCACCGAATAACAATGGCAAACCTTCCGGAAGGGAATCCAGAGAAGCCTCCACATTGTCTTCACTGAAATACGCCAGATACACGGCTCCGGCTTGTCCGATGGCCTGAGCCAGCTCATCGTCCGTACGAAGTGCATTCATCACACGTCCGGGATCCGCCACGCCCTCTTTGCTCAGCAATTCCGCATAGGCGCCGGGAAGGGTATCCGGTTCCGTATACAGGTAGTCGATTCCAATAGCCGCCGGATTTCCAGCTCCGACATGGGCAATGGCCCTTGCATCGTATGACCTGGGCCACAACTGCGGCCGGCCAAGCCGTGCAATACTCGCGTCATCAATATCCACAATGACCACGTCATCGGTGGTCACCTGTGTATGCGAGTCATTGTGAAGACGAATTTGAAACGACAGATCCACGAGCTGATTTTCCAGTGCCTTCAGCGGCGGGCGCACCATCTTTCCGGATGCGTACACCAGCAATTCAGCCAGCGCGGTGCAGAGCGCTGCAAGAATCAGCGCAATAACAAGCCAGCGAAAAAACCGTCGAGCGAATCGCACACGCAGAGCTTACAATCCGGCGAGAATCTTCTCCGCTTCACCCTTCAGCGGATCATTGGGGTAACGCGCAACGATGCCTTCAAAGATTTCCTTTGCCCGCACCGGATTGTTCACCATTACGTAGGAGTGACCAAGTGCAAACTCCGCGAATGGTGCCATTTCGTGTGTGGGTTTCTGGTGGAGAAACGCCTGGAAAGCGGCAATGGCTTTTGCGTATTCGCCCGATTCATAGAACGTCGCTGCTTCGTCGTACGAAATCTCCCGATCTTCTTTCCAATAGATTTCATCGGCATTCTGACGCGCCTGCACTTCGGCCATCGAACGGCGGATACCCCCTTCTTCTCCCCTCCGCGTTTCGTTGGCGGAAGAAAACATGCGCTTGAAGTCATTGAACATGTTTTCGGTCTGCGCCTTGGACTTGCTGGTGCTTCCGGTGTACAATGCAGCGATGCTCAGCTTGGAATTCGGGCCAATGACAGTTTTAGTTCCGTTGCTCCACGAGATTTCAGCCATGCCATCACCAGGTGTGCGGATTTGTTGATTTCTGCGCACCAGAGCATTAATCCTGGCCGGGGTCCAGCGGGCATCATTGCCCACTTCCACGCGTCCTTCGAGATACACAATTTTACCCACGCGGCTGGTGTCAGACGTTTGGGCATTGAGGGTGATTGCAACAAACGCTGCTGCGAGCAGGAGGAGGTGTTTCATTTTACTTCGTTTTTCAGGTAATCGTATAGGGAGTCTAATCCTGGTTCAAGTTCAATTGCTTTGTTCAGCCACGCCCGGGCCTCCACCTTATTTCCGGCGAGCAGGAATGCCTTGCACAGGTTAATGCGGATTTCTGCATCGCGCTTATCCGTCTCCGCCGCCAGCAAGTAATACTCCACTGCCTTATCCCCTTTTCCCTCGAGGTAATACAAGTTACCCAGGTTATTCAGTACCGACGGATTCTGCGGGGAAAGGTCAAACGCCTCAAGCAATACCCCTTCGGCACGGTCCCGTTCTCCTGTCTGTGCTAACAAAATTGCGTATTTATTTTTAATAAATACATTTCCGGGTTCAGATTGATAGCGGCTCTCAGTTTCACGGATAATCTCACGCTTTGATTTGGAGATGAAAGAAGCAAGCACTTTGTCGTATTCCTTCATCAGTTCTTTGCTTCCTGCAGGCTGTTCGCTGAATCCTTCGGGCATAAAGCTGGAAGGCTGATACACTTTGCGCGCATCGGCCAGCGGCACGAGTTCCGGGAAATTACCCGACTGCAGTTCGCGGTAGTACCTGTCTGCAGCACTCTTCCATGCAATCATGAAATTCTGCGTGCCGATCAGGGTGGTTTCCACAGGCAACCACACCTTGCCCTGCTGAATGATCACATCGCGGGCAGACAGGCCGGCCTCGGCGAGTTCAGAAGGTCGAAGTTGCGTATCGAATGCCATGAACACGTGTCCGGGCACATCCACGTAAGCTGCCGGAATACCTGCATTTTCGAGCAATGCAGCATACATCGCCACAAAGTCGTCGCAATCCCCCTGCTTCCGGGTCAGGGTCTCCATGGGAAACTGGAGGTGATCAAGAATGTCCGTATTGACAGACGCCGTGGCGAAGCTGGACAGCGGATCGGGTGTATAGCTGAAGCGTTCGTTGCTCAGCACCGTGAACACCTGCAGGGCCTTCAGAATGTTCCGGCTCAGTCCCGGCGTGTAGCTGCTGTGAAACAGCTTGTCCACATCCCTGTTGTAGTCCATCAGCCGCTCAGTACCCGGAGCCACAAATGCAGCAAGTCTTCGCTTATCGCTCCAACTGATCGCGTTGCGCGAACGCAAAGTGAAGGGCACCGATTTTTTCGCGGTCTTCTGCTTTCCCTCATGAATGTACTGCACCTCCACATCGATCTGCATGGGCTGATCCTGTGTGTATTTCAGAATCTTATCCTGAAAAATTGCACTGAGCTTCACATAGGAATTAGAATACCCCACCATCGCCGGAGTTGATACTTGCGTCGGACGATCCATGAGTTCCTTCACAAAAACAGAAACAGACGTGGGCGTAATCACCCCGTCCGTATTATTCGCTATTACCACCTCTCCTATTGGCAATTGAGCCACATCGGAATAGTTGCGATAAAGCGATGGGTAGAGCTCGTAGATATTCAATTCAACGATATTCAGTGCGGGCTGAGAAGCCGCAATTTTTGCACGCTGCTTCACTGCATTGGCGTGAGCGTTGGAATAGACTTCACTGGTCATGTCCAAACGTGACGCATTGTTCAGAGCCTTTTCGGCGTCGTATATCAGCCCCGCGTTCATACTGGCTATTCCAAGGTTATAATGTGCCTCCGCATTGGCCGGATTGAGTTCAATCAACTTGTTGCATGACCGTATCGCATCATTGTACTTTCCGATCTGATTATTCAGAGCTGCATGGCGTGAAAGGTATTTTTCGAGATTGTATTGCACTTCGCTGATTTCGAAATCCGCTGCCATGCGCTTGCGGGCCTGACTCATCCGGAATTCTTCAAAGGCAATAGCCCGATCGTAATTATCAATGGCTTTCTGATAGTTGTTGGCCCCGTCAAACGCTTCGCCCAGTGGTCCGAAGTAGCTGCGGTCTGACAGATCTTCCTGGATCGCACGCTCAAGTTGGAAGGATGCCTCAGCAAAATTGCCCCGGAGCAATTCAATTCGGCCAATCTGAGCAATGTAATCTGCATTATTGCGATCATTCAACAACAGTTGAAGATAGATCTGCCGTGCATCGTCGAAACTGCGGTTATTGGTTAGCGCCTCAGCAAGCAGCAGGCGCACTTCCAGATCCTGTGGATTACCATCGAGTATCTTTCTGTACTCCATTGCCGCCAGATCATAACGGCCTTTGCCCTCGTACGAATCACACAAGGCATAGCGGTACTTCAACGACAATGCCTTGGGAATGCGCGCAGCATTCTGCGATAATATATTCACTGCACGGTATTCCGCATCTTCGAAGTGACGTTGTGCATTAAGCACATGGATAAGGGTTAGCTCCTCCTCGAAGACTGATTTGCCCGAACGCTTCAGGTCACTGATGGCCTTGCGAATATTGCGGTCCGCGTCTGAAAGCAATGCATTCTGTTCTATTGCGGAAGATCCGATATTCCTCCTGATCCAGTAGAGCTGAAGTTCAGCTGAAGCAAGTGAGGCAGTGTATGAAGGATTCACAGGATCCCATTCGATCAGTTTTTTCTGAAGCAGAATCGCATTGTACACCGAACTTCCGTTCGGCATGGTCCGAAGCTCATTGCTCAGCGAGTCAATTGAGTTTAACACAATCATCCGAAGTGTGCCAGAAACCATGAGCCGCTCCGCTTCTTCAATGATATTGTCGATGTCTTCGCGGTTAACCATTTCCCGGAAGTATGCCGCATAGCCGACCTGATAGGCCTCTATGGTAGATGGATTATCAGGATTGACCGAATAGGCCAGTCGGAGATAGGCCATGGCTCTGTTCACTTCATTGCGGGCGGCGAGCAGCTTTCCAGTGGAAATGAGCTGCGAAGTAATGCTCTGTACAAACTTTTCGGCGCGGCCCATGCGATCGAGTGCTGACTGATACGCCAGCAATGCCTCATCATAACGCTCTGAGGCCAGCAACTGATTGCCCCAGGTGTAGTAATCGTCAAACCCTTCGGTGGGATCGGAGATATTGCTCGGACTGATGCTCACAATCTTGTAGTGCTTCAGCCCGACTTCCCCGTCGATCGTATTATCGATTGTAAATGAACTGAGCGTGGTGCGCTGCAGCAGGCTATCCTTGCCTGTGTCAGTGGAGCCGGTCAGGCCGTATGCCTCGACATAAGGCAGATTGAGTTTTTCAAAGAACACAATCAACTTCCCGTCGGCTGCATCAAAGGTGTAGATCTCTGCCGGTGTGGGCGGTTTCACCATGAAGTGCCAAGCGCTCAGTGCACCTTTAGCCGGGCTGAGGTACGTATAAAATGTGGACCGGTCCATACACATGTATGACACTTCTCCGAATCCATCCGGTCCGTTTCCGGGTTTGCCTTTCGACATGCGCAATACCGGTTCATTCTCCCATTGATATACTTCGATCTGTCCGTTGGTTGTGTTGTACAAATGCACCTGATCAAATGCATCTACCAGCATTCCTCCAATGACTCCGGTATAGGTACGCGGCTTCTCACCCCGAGCGCGCAACTCGCGTTGTGCTATGGGCCAGCCATTCGCGCCCGCGCGATACACGCAATTGTTTTTGTTGTCCCAGACATAGATCTGATCGCGTGAGTCAAGACATACTTTGAACGGTGATTTCCATTTCGCATTATCCGCGGTAGTGAGGGCTTTCTGATACACGCCTTTGGTATTCCAGGCATGAAGGGTACCTGTTCCCGCATCTGAGACAATCACAATGCCCGAACTTTGTATGACGATTGATGTCGGGTCTTTCAGTTTACCCGGCAACTCCGTACCGAAGCTGCGCACTAGCACGCCCTTCGGATCGAACACCAGCACCTCACGGGCTTTTCTGTCCACCACATACAGATTGCTTTCTTTGTCGGTAGCCAAAGCCACTGCCTCCCTGAAGCGGTTGGACAAGGTGAACACGTGATTTGAGGATGAATCGCGGTATGCCACCACGCTGCTTTTGTCTGCCGACTGAATGACGTAGCGGAATCCATTGGGTGCAGTGACCATGTCCACCATCGCGGGCCGCCAAGTGGAATGACGGATCAGCGACGGACGCTTCACCTCCTGCCTCATCACCGGTGCAGAAGAAAGCACACGAAAGATCTGCGACTTTGACCTGGCCGCATCATATACCCCAATATAGTACTTATCGGAGGCACTGGCACATACCACAGTGGGTTTGATGAATGTGCCGCGCTCTCCGTCACCGCGCGAACCCAGTGTGCCTGTGGTCATCCCGTTTTTGTCATAGTGCGTCAGCACACAGGATGTTTCGTCAAGAATAAAGAAATCACCGCTGCGCAAAACGGCGAGTGAAACCGGCTTGGTCAGCGATGCCCCAGGACGTTCGGCCAAAGCCCGGTGCCGCGTCAGGAAATTTCCAAATGCGTCAAACACAATCACATCCGGTCCGCCGCGCTCCAACACGTGCAACTCGCTTTTGCCGTTGACACCAATGGCTATGGGATCAATGAATGCCTCCAGACCGCCGGAAATCCAGGTGAGGTAACTTCCCTGCAGCGTGTAGATATCCACCTGCTTTCTTCCACCGTGAAGCACGTAGATGTAGCCTCCGCCATCTACCGCAAGCCCCAATATCTTGTCGAACTGTCCGGTTTTGCCTCCCTTTTCACCAAATGACCACGCCTTGCCATTGAACGGCTTGACGATCACCTTCGCGAGTCCCGCATCGTAAACGACCAGATTATTGAATTCGTCGGTGGCCACGAACTGTGGCTTCGATAGCCGGATAGTGCCGGCAACTCCTTCGAATGAACTGATCACTTCTTTTTGCGATCCGGCTGCATTGAACAACCGGAGGACTCCCGCGCCCTGATCGGCGATGACCATTTCACCTCCCGAAAGAATGATGAGCGAAGAGACTTGTTTTAATTCATGAAAATCCGGCCCGGGAATCGAATGCTGATAATCGAATGATTGTGCGTGCGCAATTACACTGCCCGTGAGTGTCCACAACAACGTCCACCACAACGCTAAATGCCTGTCCATAAATAGCTTTTATTGTCCTGAATAATAAGGGGAAAGATACATCATCCGATAGTCCGTAATGCTACCAAAATCAAGTGATTTAGGCCTTCCGGATGCCGTGCCTGCTGACCAAATAAAAAGCCCCCCGGAGTCCGGGGGGCTTCAATGGCGTTTTTAAGTGCCTGAATTACTTTTTCACCGGAGTAGCCGGTCGCTTTTCAGCGGGCTTTGTCCCGGGAACGCTGTCCGGACGATCAACGGGCGCAGGAGCAGGTGCCGGCTCGATTACTTCAGAAGCAGCAGGCTTCGCGAGGGGAGCCGATGGGGCTGATTGATTCGTAAACTCGAGTTCACTTATGATGTTTCTACCGCCCATCAGCTTTTCAATTACCCACAATACGTAGCGGACATCCACTGCAATGGTCCGCTGGAGCTCAGGCTCATAAGCGATGTCTCCGCTCATCGCTTCCCAGTTGCCGTCAAATGCAATACCGATCAGGTTGCCGTTGCCGTCTATCACAGGGCTTCCACTGTTACCACCGGTGATATCGAGATCGCCGATAAAGCACACCACGAGTTCGCCGTCCTCGTTGGCATACTTGCCAAAGTCCTTCTTCTCGATCAGCTCTTTTTGCCTGTCGGGTACCACGAATTCCGGATTGCTATTGTCACGCTTTTCCAAAATGCCTTTTGAAGTGGTGAAGAAATCATAGTTCACTGCATCGGCCGCCTTGTAATCCTTTACAGTGCCGTAAGTCAGACGCATGGTGCTGTTGGCATCCGGTGAATACGATTTGCCGGGATTCATTTCACGCAGACCAGCCACGTACAGGCGGTATCCCTCATCGAACTTCTGCTGAGCAGGATTGCCAAGCGTGGTGCGGTAGGTTTCAATGGCTGATTTTGCCAAAGCCACCGCCATGTCCTTGTCATACACCTTCTGGCCCGGCTTGGCAAGGAAGGCCATGAATGTTTCTTTACTGCGGAACATCGAAGTAGCGTACAGTTTGTTTGCAAATGCCTCCACACTGCCCTTGTATTTCTTGTCGATTTCAGCCATCCACGACGGACGCTGGTCCGCGGGGATATTCTTGCGATAAATGGAAGCAAGCTGAATGAATACATCCTTCTCAAGCGCCAGATCGAAATCGCGGTAGAACTCTTCCGCCTGCGGCTTGAAGCTGTTCAGGATTTCAGCGCGCTTGGCGAGGTCTGTCTCCAACATAGCGGATTCATACACCCGGCCGAAGCGGAATGCGAAGAGCGGCAGTTCAGCGCCGATCAACCCGGCCTCCAGTGCGTATACTGTCGGTATCGCGCCGGCATCAGTGGCCTTGTAATACTCTTCGAGCATGCCCAATGCCTTGCCGTATTTCTCTTTGCGCGAAGCATCACCGGCATTTACCCATCGCGAAAAATCCTGCTCCTCGCGCTGCTTCTTACCGTACACATTCAGCCTTGCAAGCCCTCTGTTCTGGCCGATGAAATATTTCCAATAGTTTGCCGTAGCAGCGTACTTCGATGCATACTTCAGGCGCACCGCAGGATCAGCGTCCATGTGCTTCTTCATGGTCTTCAGCTTGAGGTCGCGGATGGCAATGGTTGCCGGGTTGGAAAGTTCCATGGCCTGCTTCACGCCCCATGAAGTGAGGTAGCGATCCGTAGAGCCGGGATATCCCATGATCATCGCAAAATCCCCTTCTTCAATGCCGAGGGTGTTCATCTTGAGGAAATGCTTCGGCGTATATGGCTTGTTCTTTTCGCTGTAATCCGCAGGGTTATTGTCTGCATCCGCATAAATGCGCAGCATGGAGAAATCACCGGTGTGACGCGGCCACATCCAGTTGTCGGTATCACCACCGAATTTTCCGATGCTCTCAGCAGGGTTCCCGACCAGACGGACGTCGCGGTAGGTGTTGTACACGAAGAGGTAATACTCATTGCCGTAGTAAAATGACTTCACTTCTGCCTCGTAGCTGTTTCCGTCTGTAGCGCGGCCTTCAATTTCGCGGAGCTTGGTGCGGATGGCCAGGTTGCGGTCCCCTTCTGTCATGCCCTCTTTTACTCCTGCAAGTACCTCCTTCGTAACATCTTCAATGCGGATGAGGAAAGAAATTTCAAAGCCCGGGATAGGCAATTCCTGACTTAGTTCTTTCGCGCAAAAACCATTGGTGAGAATGTCATTCTCCACGGTTGAAAGCGACTGAATGGCATCATACGCACAGTGGTGATTGGTAAAAATCAGCCCCTTGCTGCTCACCACCTCTCCCGTGCATTGGCCTCCGTTAAGACGCACGATGGCGTCTTTCAGAGACGCATTGTTGATGTCATAAATCTCCTGCGGAGTGAGGTTCAGTCCGAGATTTTTCATCTCCGACTCCTGGATGCGGTTGAGCATACTGACCAG
Organism: Flavobacteriales bacterium; assembly: GCA_046336655.1. Taxonomy (GTDB): domain Bacteria; phylum Bacteroidota; class Bacteroidia; order Flavobacteriales_D; family Sanyastnellaceae; genus CANGTU01. Next base: position 50,395 of record JBKDGH010000002.1, read on the forward strand.
CCACATGCCTTCATGGGCGCGTCCGAGGACAGGCGCCATCAGCACCACGACCAGCATCATTCTGAACAATTGTTTCATCTTGCTATTCGGTTTTGAATTGAATTTATTTAGTTATTCCACACTCCATACGGAAGGTGCTTTGTCCAGCGGCTTCCAGATGGCCTGCTGAATGAGGATATCAAGTTCCTGGTACAACTCTTCCAGTTGCTTCGGTCCGCCGTAACGCTTCATCACTGTCTTTCTTCCTTTTGGACCGACCATCACCGTAGTCACTGAGGGCAAGTCAGTCACGTTCGGATTGTCGTACACATCTTCCAGATTAAAGTAACCGATGCGCTCAGCAATCTCAGGAATATGTTGAAGAGCGGTTTTGTCCATCTGTGTGTAGTAAAATCCGATGTAATTCACAAAATTGCGGCCGCGGTAGATGGCATATCCGCTTTTGAAAATCATGCAATCAAATACCGGACACATTCCGAAACAAGGAGTTCGGCTGTAAGAGACAAGAAGGCTGTCAACGGAAACCGGAGCCTCGGGTTCCTGCTGCACCGCAGTTTGTCCATTGGCCTGACTGCCGCGCGGGGTCCGGCGACACGATGCCATTCCTGCCAGCAATCCGGCCATCAGGATCAACAGGATTGAAGTGGTGCGGAAGGCTTTCATACGAGATGACCCTTTATTTCTTTCCCTTACGGGCATCAAGCTTTTGCTGCTGGGACTTCTGTGCTTCCTCGAGCCGCTGCTGGAATGCGCTCTTTTTGCGGGGCTTCTTCTTGTTGTCCTCAATCTTCGCGCGGATGGCATCCTCGTCGATGATGTAGTTTTTAATCACCCACATCTGCCCGATCGAAATCATGTTCGCCGTGAAATAGTACAAGCTCAATCCGCTCGGCATGCTGTTGAAGAAGAAGATCATCATCACCGTGAAGATGTTCATCATCACCTTCATGTTGGGCATACCCGGCTGTGTCATGGCCGGCTGCGACGCACTGCTCATACGCGTGTACACAAAGGTCGAAGCAGCCATGAGGAGCGTGAATCCGGAAATGTGCGCGCCGTAGAATGGAATCTTGAACGGCAGATTGATGATGGCATCGTATGCCGCAAGATCATCTGCCCACAGGAAACTCTCACCGCGCAACACAATCTCCGCAGGGAAGAAGCGGAACATGGCGTAGAGAATCGGCATCTGAATCAAAACCGGAATGCATCCTGCAAAAGGATTCACTCCTGTCTGACGGTAAAGCGCCATTACGGCCTGCTGCTTTTCAACAGCCTCCTTGCCCTCGTACTTCTTATTGATCTCATCCATCTCCGGCTTGAGCACGCGCATTTTTGCGCTGCTCAGATAGTTCTTCCAGGTCACAGGGAAGAGAAGCATTTTGATGATGACAGTGACGATAAGAATGATGAGTCCGAAACTACCTATATACTCAGACAGGAACCAGAACAGCGGGCGCACCGCATACGTGTTCAGCCATCCGATGATGCTCCATCCGTAGTCAATGATGCGGTCAAACTCTTCCACCTCAAGATCGCGGAGGACTTTGTAATCATTCGGGCCAAAGAAGAACGTGAGCTGATTCACCGGCTTGCCCTGGGGCAGACTGAGCGATGCACTGTATGATTTGGTGTGTGTGCTGTCTTCGAGCACCTTCACTGCCATCGTCGACCCGGTGCGGAAACCATCGGGAGAGATCACCGCGGCAGAAAAGAAGTCCTGCTTGAAGGCCACCCAGTTGACGGCTGTTTCTGTCACCAGTTCATCATCACCGCCCTCACTGAGGTAATCACGGTCATCGTCCATCGGACGGAAATACACGGAGCACTTGCTGCGCTCAGCCTGAATGCCCTTCTCATTGGCCAGTCCCGTGGCATTCCATACCAGCGACACCGGGGCTGCGGCTTCATCCACCTCGGCAAACAATCCATTCATTTTCACACTGCATTCCACAGCGTAACTGCCCGGCTTCAGCGTATAGATGAGTTCAAGCGCCTTCGAAGGATCGGTATTGGCCAGGCGCATCGCCAGCGAACCTGTTTCGGCGGTGGCATTGACTTCTGTTGAGCTGGGAGTGAAAAAGAGGTCTTCCGTGAGAATGGGCTCGCGGCGGTCGTTCATCCACTTCAACGTGATGGAAGACAGTGTGGTGTCCCACAGTGAAATGGGTGCCTTTCCGCCGTACTGCATATAACCATCCACCAGCGTGGCGGAGGTGAACATGCCGCCCTTTGTGCTGAAGGTGACCCGGATCTTGTCATTCATGAGCACCACTTCCTGAGCTTCGCCGGTCATCGCATTCGCGGCTATACCGAAGCGCTGCTGAAGCAGCATGCGCTGCACCTGTGCCGCGCTGTCGCCGGTCAGTGAGTCGGTGGTAACCAGTGCAGGATCTACCGCAGCTGCTGCCGCCTTTACGCCGGACGTATCGGCTTTTGGTGTGGTTGAGGAGTCGGCAACGACCGCTGTTGCAGAAGGTTTTTTCTCCTGAGTAACTGCGGAATACCAGCTGAAGCCCAGTCCGAGCAGCAGCATGAGCAGCAATCCGATGAGTGTATTACGGTCTAAATTCATTCGCGCTAAATAGGGCCGCAAAAGTCGGCATTTGTGAGCCATTCCGGGGAAGATTCCGGGCTTTTTTTTAGCCCGTTGCGGCAGCACCTGCAAATCCGGGAAAATGGCGGATGTTTGCGTCCGCATTTCTCATGGATCCACAACGCCCGCGCAGAGTTATCTACCTTTTTGCCGGAACGGCACTGCTCGCGCTGCTTGCCTGCCTGGAGTTGATTACGGGACCCGTGGCGGTGACCATGCAGGAATTGTGGCAAGTCCTGAGCGGATCGGAAAGTGCATCCGACCCGGCCCGTGCCATTCTTCTGGAATCCCGTCTGCCCCGCACCCTCACTGCCATTGCTGCAGGCGCCGGACTGGCCATCTGCGGCATGCTTATGCAGTCACTCTTCCGCAATCCGCTCGCCGGTCCGTCTGTACTCGGCATTACGAGCGGATCCTCACTTGCGGTTGCGCTCCTGGTCATGGGACAATCCGTGCTTCCCTCCTTTCTCTCTGCCTCACACGGCGCTGCCGTCGTGATCGCGGGTATTGCCGGCGCCGCGGGCGTGCTGGTGATTGTCCTCGCCGCCTCTAACCGGCTTGGCAATACCAATAGTCTGCTGCTTTTTGGCATCCTGCTCGGGCATGTGGCCGGTGCAGTGGAAAGCGTACTGCAACACCGCTCATCGGCCGGTGCCCTGCGATCGTTCATCACCTGGGGCATGGGGCGTTTTTCAGAAACCAATCTGACCCATGCGCTGATTCTGGTGGTCATGGTATGTGTCGCCGCACTTGTGGTCAGCCGGCTCACCAACGCCCTCAACATTCATCTGCTCGGCGAAACTTACGCGCAAAGCATGGGCATGCGCATCGCACGGTTCCGCTGGATCATGGTTGCTATCACAGGTGTTGTTGCCGGAATGATCACGGCGTGGTGCGGACCTGTGGCGTTTATCGGGCTGGCGATGCCGCATGTGGCGCGCATGCTATTGCGCACGTCAGATCATCGTCTGCTGCTTGTTCCGCTGCTGTTGACTGGCGCACTCGCCGGTGTGCTCAGCGATCTGATCTCCCGCCACGCCGAAGTGCCGCTCAATGCAATCACTTCGTTACTCGGAGCACCTGTGGTTATTCTCATCGTGTTTCAATCAGGCAAAATGAGGAGGATGCACCATGGCTGAAGCATTGCGCATCACCCGTGCCGGCTTCGGCTATTCGGGAAAAACCATCGTGCGTGCAGAAGAACTCGCAGTGCATACGGGTGAAGTGGTGGTGCTCAGCGGCCGCAACGGCAGTGGGAAATCCACTGTGCTTCGAAGCATCTGCGGACTGCAACCACTCACGGATGGCTGGCTTACAATTTCCGGCAGTGAGATTGCCTCACTCAAACCCGAAGAATGTGCCAGGCGTGTGAGCATTGTGCTCACCGGCCGGCCATTGCTCACCGGAATGGATGCCGCCACACTTGTAGGTATGGGACGCTTTCCTCACCACGATATTCAAGCCTCTGCCGGCAGCGATGCGCGGGTGGTGAGCGCATTGTCTGCAGTGGGCATGGAGGCCTTTTTACACCGCGACACAGCCACACTCAGCGACGGTGAAATGCAGAAGGTCATGATTGCACGGGCATTGTGCCAGGATACTCCCCTCCTGCTCCTCGATGAGCCCACTGCATTTCTTGATCACGAGGCGCGCATTGAGTTGATGGCATTGTTGCGCCGACTCGCCCACACCATGCAGCGTGCGGTGTTGTTTTCATCACACGACCTGTCCATTGCGCTTTCTGCCGCCGATTTTCACTGGAAGGTCAAGGACGGAACGATTTTAGCACAACGCCTGAAGTGAACCAATCACGATCACGCCTGTACAGACAGTCCACGGACTATAAGTCCGTTACATTTACTCCGAAATTCCCACAACGATGAGTCGCATTCTTCTGCCCATTCTATGCCTTGCAGCCTTCAGTTCTGCAACGCTGGCGCAAACTAAAAAGACACTCGACGCAAAGGTTACCGATGTCACCGTCTTCCTTCAGGGCGCTCAGGTCACACACATCGGCGATGTGACGCTGAAGGCCGGCGACAACCTGATCACGCTGCCCAATCTGCCACTGGACATGGACCCCAACTCCATTCAGGTGGAAGGCAATGCGGGATACACCATCGTATCCGTCCGTCATCAGGTGAACTACCTGCAGGATGTGATGCGCAATCCGCGGATCAAAGGCATTTCCGACAGTCTGGAAGATGCTCAGTTTCGTCAAAAGGAATTGATCGCACTCAAGAATGTGCAGAATCAGGAAAAGGCGCTCCTCGAAGCCAACCGCTCGATCGGGGGAAATACTACCCTCATGCCCGAAGACCTCGAAGAAATGGCCGACTTCTACAACCGCCGCTTCAAGCAGGTGGAGTTCAAGTTGCTTGAATTGGGTGAACAGGAGAAGGACGTGCAGAAAGAAATCGCCCGACTTCAAAATCAGCTCAACGCGCTCAATGCGCGCGCCGGACAAAACCCGAGCGAAGTGCTGATTACCGTGAGCGCACAAAAAGAAGGCAAGGCCACGTTCAAAGTGAGCTACATGGCCAATCAGGCCGGCTGGTATCCGGTGTATGACCTGCGGGCTGATGACATCAACACACCGATTGAATTCAACTACCGCGCGAAGGTGTATCAAAGCACAGGCACAGACTGGAACAAAGTCAACCTCACCATAAGTACTGGTAATCCGACTGTGGGCGGACAAATCCCGGACCTCTATCCGTGGTACGTGTACATCTACAATCCGCAGCCCACGCCACGTCCTGTTGCCCTATACGACAAACGAGCTGAGGAACCTATGCCTATGGCAGGTGTCGATATGATGGAGAAAAGCAAAGGTTACGCTGAAACTGCCGCGAACTATACCACTGTACAAGCCAATGCAGTGAATATGGAATTCAAAATCGGTATTCCGTATGATATTCCGAGCGACAACCAGCAGTATGATGTGACACTCCAGTCGGACAACCTCAAGGCCGATTACCGCTATGTGACCATCCCGAAGCTGGACAACGACGCCTTCCTGCGCGCGCAAGTGACGGACTGGATGCAGTATGCACTGCTGCCCGGTGAAAGCAATATTTACTTCCGGGGCACTTTTGTAGGTAAGGGCTACATCGACCCTGCGCAGGCCAATGACACGCTCAACCTGTCACTCGGCCGCGACCGCAGCATTCAGGTGAAGCGCGAGCAGATCAAGGACTATTGCAAGACCACTTCAATGGGCGGTAAACAGGAAACCACCAAGGCCTACGAGATTACTGTGATCAACACAAAGAAGCAAGCGATCTCACTCGAGATTATGGATCAGATTCCGATTTCACAGAGCGGAGAGGTAGAAGTGGAAGTGGAAGAACTGTCAGGAGGCGTGTATGACGACAAAACCGGCAAGGTGACCTGGAAAACGAGCATCCAGCCGGGGCAATCCGTGAAATACCAATTGCGCTTTTCCGTAAAGTATCCGAAGAAGAAACTCATCGGAAACCTCTAGCGCGCAGCAATTCTTAGTGCAATTCACAGGAGGGCGGTCTTCGGATCGTCCTCTTTTTTTTTAAAAAAAAAACTCCAGGATTACTGATGAAGCAGGTGTCCCATCTGCGTCTTCTTCGCTTCAAGGTACTCTGCGTTTTCCGGACGAGCGGGAATGACAATCGGCACGCGGCTAACCACTTCAATCCCGGAGGCTTCAAACGCCTCTATTTTCTCCGGATTGTTGGTGATGAGATGAATGCGCGATACACCGAGTTGCTTCAGAATATCAATGGCTGCTGAATAGACACGCTCATCCGACTGAAACCCCAGCGCATGATTCGCTTCGAAGGTGTCCATGCCTTCATCCTGCAGGTTGTAAGCATGTAATTTGTTGACCAGTCCGATGCCCCTGCCTTCCTGACGGAGGTAGATCAGCATGCCTCCCTGCGCCTCGATCAGTTTCATCGCGCCCTGAAGTTGCTCGCCACAATCGCAGCGCGTGGAGCCGAACACATCGCCCGTCATGCACTCCGAGTGAATGCGCACGAGCACAGGCTGCGCCGGGTTTTCGGAAAGATTGGACAACACCACATGCGGCATCTGCGGATTGCCGGAGTCGAACGCGAGCATCCGGAACTCGCCGTGAACAGACGGCAGGCGCGAACTGACGAGTAATGTGGATTTGCCTTCCATGAAGAAATGGTCGGCAAAGATAGGTCGCTACTGGCGATCCATCCGGATCATATTGCTCTCCTTCACATAGAGCACGGTCACCGCTGCGCAGATCATGAATATTCCGGCAAGCACCAGCGCATACACCGCTCGTCCGTCGTAGATGTAGCGCACCACAGGACCGCCTACCACGCCGTTGATGATCTGAGGTAGTGTGATGAAGAAATTGAAAATCCCCATATACACGCCCATTTTTCCTGCCGGAATCGAACCCGCGAGAATGGCATACGGCATGGCCAGAATACTCGCCCAGGCGATGCCGATGCCAATCATGGATACCGCCAGCATTGCAGGGTCCTTGATGAAAAAGATGGAGATCAGTCCGGCGCCGCCTGCAATCAATGAGTACGCATGGGTGCGCTTTCTTCCCAGCCACACCGCGATACTCGGAAGAAGCAGCGCAAACAAGGCTGAAATACCATTGTAA
>JBKDGH010000056.1:0-25750 GCA_046336655.1 Flavobacteriales bacterium
ATGTTCTTCACAGTAAGCCTTCTTCGAAACGCCCAGCTCCAAGCACCGACGAACATGCTCCGCCCAAATAAGATCTTTGTTCATGCCCGCAAGCAAGCAAATAGTTTTCTAACTTTCGGACGTGCTTGAGCGGGGGGATACCCTACTACCATCGGACGGATGCTGCGCTCCACCGGATTGTTGTCTATCTCGGTATAGTCAAACTTGCAATACATCATCAGTCCGTTCCATCGCTCTTTGCTGTATAGCACGGCTTTGCCAATGGTGGATTTTGGCGCGACTTTTTGCACCTGCTCATCCAGCCATACTTTCAAGTCATTCAGTATGGGCAGCGCATGTCCCTTGCGATACTTCACTTTCTCTGCTCCGATTATTCCACTGGTCTTGATTGCTCGCTCTATCTCGTAGAGCTTTTGCACTTCTTTGAGAAAGTGCTCGGCTCGCTCAGGATAATTCTCTCTTGCTCGTTCAAAATACCTTCGGGCATGCGCCATGCAAAATATCTGATTGATGTCTTCGGAGCGAGCAGCCTTGTTATATCCGGCAAAGCCATCGGTTTGAATAATCCCCTTGAACTCTTTCAGCACACGCGAGGGATGAACTTCTGATCTCCCTGGTTGGTAGTTGTAAAATACCACATTGCGAACCGGATCCAGATAGACCCATTGATAACCGACATGCGTTGCGTCCTTCTTTTCGCTGGAGAGAACCTTGAACGGCGACTCATCCACTTGAAGGTAATTGGTGGAGAGGACATCCTTTTTAAATGCGTCAAACAGGGGCTTAATGAGGTTATAGCCCATGCGCTGCATGTCCGATAGCGATGAATACGGAAAATCCACACCAAGCCGCTTCCATGCCTGTTCCTGACGATAGATCGGCATCGCGTCCACGTACTTCTGCACCACCACTTCACTCACAATGGAGGAGGATACCGCACTCTTGGCGAAGGGACGATAGGGCATGTCAGCGATAATGATCTCGCCAGTTTGGAGGTGCTTGTACTTGTAGCGCTTGATTTTGCGGATTACAATTTTGGCGTCCACCAGTTCCTGATAGGTGGTGATCTCTTCGCCGATATACTTCAACTCTTCCCGCTCGCCTTCAGGATGAAGCTCCTCAGTGATCACTTCAAACTTTGACTCATCAAGAGGCTTGCGGACAGGTTTTTGCTTTTCTGTTTCTAAAGGCTTTACAGCCTGCGGCTTTTGTGAAACCGGTTCTGATGCTTCAACCTCCAACCCGTCGAAAGAAAGTTGTCCGGGTGCTGCGATAAAGCGTTCTGATTTTTTACCGAAGATTTGGCGCTTGAGAAAGTCGTTTTCGCTCTTGAGCTTTGCAGCGATTTCGGTCAACTCGATGACCGTTTTTTGCAGCGCCGCAACATCTTCTGACATGACACAAAGATGCGCCGGAAGCCGCGTTCAGCGCAAGAGACAGAGGCGAGAGTTATCTACAAAATAATGCACATTATGCAGCATACTCAAAGCGTTTTTTCCGCTTGATGGAAGAGAGTACAATGCCTTGCAGAATGAGCGCAAGTGTTTGTGCGGAAATCGTTGTGGAGTTGCCCGAATCCATCGGTGGCATCTCAAAGGTCCCACGCTCCAGGCGCTTGAAGTAAAGCGCAAAACCATCGCGATCCCACAGCAAAATCTTTACATGAGTTCTGGAGCGGTTGAAAAAAATGTACATGTCTCCGCTCATCGGGTTGAGCTTCATCTCCGATCGCACCAGTCCGCAGAGCGTATCAAACCCTTTGCGCATATCTGTCACACCGGTAAAGAGGAAATAGCGCTGGTGTTCGCTGATCAGCAGCATTACAGCCCGATGATAAAACGAATCAACTCACGCGGTGCCGATACCGGAAATGAAACACATCGTCCATCCGAAAAGTGATAATCAATGCGCTCTCCAGCCGCCATATCATGCACCATGATCTGTCGAAACTCGCCTTCCTCTGGGCGACTCATCCGTTTGAGGTTCCAAAGAAAACTCTGGTAGGAAATGCCGCGGTCTTTGCAAAATGCCGCTCTCGTCTGGCCGCTCTCTTGCCACTCAAGAATAAGCGCCGGCCAATTTTGTTTTGATCTCATGCGTGCAAAACAAGACTATCGAAGTGGTCAAGAAAGGATGTACTTTGCCGTGGGGTTACTTTACTATCGGGTATGGCCTCAAGCCAAGCGCTCAACAAACTATACCGTTTTTCGATTCTTAGCAACGGCTTCTAGCGTGTCAAATTAATCCGCCAACTAAATAGGATCGACTGGATCAAATGGCCTTCGGTGTTGTGGGTTAAAATTGGCATCGAAACAAGCCATTGAAGTATTAGGCAGGCTACTCACTATAACCCTTAAAACATCCGTAACACCGGAAAAGGCATAAAACCAAATTGAAAAGAATCCAATCTTTTCAATCATTGGTGGTATCGCGTCTAAATATGCTGACCTCTGCTGAGGGATTGTTAATGAATTCCATAATTTCCTTTGGGTGACTGCAACTTGATATGCACTATACCTGTTTAGCCATCTTACATCTGTCATTTTTCTTTGGCGAATTGGTGTTTGCTCAACCCGGTTCAATTCGGTATAAGCAATTGTATTTATCGCCTTGACTCTCTGACTAGGATTTAAACTCATATTGAAAACAGGGACACATGCATACTTTCCATTCTTCTTGTGCTTTCTAATTGAGTAAGTAAAAACCATATGCGTATTGTTTGCGCTAGGTAAATAATGTGTCGCCACACCTGCAACTTTCGCTGACTTCGCCAAATTACACGGACCACATGCCAGAAATAAGTTATTCCACGCAAGAGGATTAACTATTCCTAAAGATTGCGCCACCAAATGCTCTACCTCAAGCTTACTCTGTAACCTATCATTGCAATAAACACAGTGTTGACCGTATGCATCAACTAGGTCTTCTCGCCATTCCTGATAATTGAAATATGTTTTATTTACACCATTTACCTGAGGTATTGGGCTATTGTCTATTGGTCTCATTAAATGATATTTTTAGCTATTCTGTGAGTTTTTAAATACGCGCGCAGCCCAGCATCAGTGATAGAGTTTTCAAGCTGCTCCAATAGGATCTTATAGTCGGATTTATTATTACTCTTTTCGGCCTCACTCAAAAGACTGAAGTAGTCAAAACTTTGCTCTTCTTCTTCCTTTTTCTCTGTGCCATAAGACGCCTCAACATTCATCACTTCCTCGGATATTACATCAATTGGATAATCCTTCGGATTAATAGTGGTGTGCACATCCAGATTAATCAATTCATCGGCATTTATACTTTGCACTATAAACGGCGAATGAGTTGTAACAACAAATTGCATACACGGAAAAGCAGCTTTCAAATCTTTGACAACATGCCGCTGCCAAGTAGGATGCAAATGCATGTCCACTTCATCAATCAAAACCACACCCGGGCTTTGCACAACCGCATCATAACCCAACTTTCCATTCAACATGATGCAGCGGTAAGCAATTTCTGCCACCATGTTCAACATAGCCTTCATACCATCGCTTAGCATCGAAGCAATCTTTCTTTCAACCGGCTGCCCGTCATTGAAATCTACCAACACTTCAAACTCATCATACTTTGAGTTGTATTCGATTTCCCTTATATAGGGTATGGCGGTTGTAATGGCATCATACATAGCTTGTATTGTTCCCTCAAATTCCACTTCATCTTTTACCTTCTTTTCGTAACTGTGTAGCCATTCATACACACCTGTAAAATCAACACTTTCTCCAAGTGCAGTGTAGTATCCTTTCTCCAGACGGGACATTCTACGCCACTTTTTATCAACCCTCCTTACCTGTGCATTGGTGCGATTAATATAAAAGTTAGCCAATACCGGGTAAAGTAAATTCCTATGGCTTCCATGATTATCAAACAAATAATTCGCATACCGTATAATATCCTCAGAATGCGCCTTATTATGTGTGGTAGAGTTGCTTGGTAGATAGTGTCTTTCCCAACGTAACGATTTAGGCATTTCACTAACCACTTCATTTTGATTCAATGTAGCTGTAATTATTAAGGACGGATTTTCCTTATTGGGCAAATAATCTTTTCTCTCCGGGTAATATCTTTCAAACCGCTCTCCTTTCCTAAACTGCCTTCTGTAAATGTAACTTGCCGGTAATGTTGGCAAAGATTGCAAATAAGCACCCAACCCAACTTGCAATGCATAGAGCAATGTAGATTTACCAAGTCCATTATTCCCTATGGCTACAGTAAACCTTTCTTTGAGCTCAAAAGATTTATCTTCAAAGCCCCTGAAGTTTTTTATTTGTATGTGTGTAATCCGCATATTCTTTGATTAACTCCTTGTAATAGTTTATCTGCTGTGTAATTTTCCATCAACGCCTGTTAGGCATTTACTTAAAAACTTCCCTCTAGCCGCACCCACCCCGCCTGTGCATAGGTCGGTAGATCAACCAAATATAACCCATTCACGTCTCGGGTACTCCTACATTGACAGGCACTTTCTGCCGCGCTCACCCCGTACTTTTCTCCCAAAAATCCCCGTAGGAAGCCCCTTGACCGCTCGGACTCACCTAGATGCTAAACGCTAGCTACTAAAACCCAGATGATCTGGCCTTGCAAGCAGGCCAACTGTCGGACAAGAGGATAAAGCCGAGACGGAAGAGTCCAACTGCCTAATTCCTAAATTCAAGTTTTCTAATCCAACGAAAGCTTGTTCATACTCATGTTCCCCATCGCCGATTAGGCATCCATCCACAACGTGAAACAAACCTCAGGGGCTATGGCCTATGACTCGGAAGGTTGGCCTCACTTTTCCCTATGGGCTTTCCCTCTCCACTCCCACTCTCTCTCTCCCCTCGCAGCTGGCCCTGGTTATCCCTAAAGCCTTCACTTGATCATGTGTTTTTATATTTTTTATTTTTACCCTACCTACCAGAACGCCATGCCCCAGACCGATGACCAGATATCTACCCAGCTTCTTATGGAGGTGCTTGGGGCCAATACCTTTGATATCTCCTCTTTCCTGGGGGTGTCGCCCAGTGCGGTGAACGGCTACAGCACCGGCCAGTTCAAGCTCGATAAGCCCCGCAGGGCACGGCTCAATGACCTCAACGGGATATTGACCGCCGCGCACGAGAGCCTTCCGGCGGAAACGGAGCAAGTCCTTCCCGCCGAAATGGAGGCGTTGAACATCACGCGCCTGAGAACCAGCCGGCTGGCCTACCGCCTGGAGATGAGCATCGCCAGGTCCAAAGACCACCGGGCTTACGCCCTACGCACCATGGAACTGATCGCCGCTATGGAGGCCCGCATAGGCGACCGGCCCCAGGATGACCCCGTGGCTCAGCTTATCCGCATCGCCAAAGCCCGCAACTCCAAACGCCTCCGCAATCATAGCCTGCCCAAAATCCTGGCAATGGAAGCTAGGCTGGCGGGGCTGAGGGCGGGGTTGGAGATGATGGATGAAATCCTGGGGTGAACGGAACACGGAGACCACAGAGCACCAAGGGGTTCACGGAGTAATTCACTTTGATTCACTGCGCACTCAGTATTCCTTAAGAGTGATTTTTTCGGAACACGGAGGCCACAGAGCACCACGGGGTTCACGGAGTAATTCTCTGTGGTTCACTGCGTATTCTGTGCTCCTTAAGAGTGATTTTTTCGGAACACGGAGACCACAGAGCACCACGGGGTTCACGGAGTAATTCTCTGTGGTTCACTGCGTATTCTGTATTCCTTAAGAGTGATTTTTTCGGAACACGGAGACCACAGAGCACCACGGGGTTCACGGAGTAATTCTCTGTGGTCTCCGTGCTTCCCTGTGTACTCCGTGTTCCTATAAATACGCCACCATTTGAAGTATGGCTTCTTGACATACTATATTTATTCGTGGAACATTTCCGGTAGCGGTGTGGACTAACCATAGCCATCGGCCGGAGGGCAGCATGGAATTGAATCTGTCAGTTTTTACTACAGTCGAACAATGCGACAAGGCGATCGCCGACTTTCAGGGCCGTCGCATCCGCGCTACCATGGCCAAGGCGGTCCGCGAGGGCAAGGCTGTGGCCAAGGTGGGCAATGCCTCGCTCATCCCCCAGCGCATCGCCCAACTCGATGCGGAAATCAGCACAGCTGAGGAGGCTCTTGCAACCGCACAAAGCAAAGCACTGCAAATCGATGCTGAAATTGAACTCGGCATCCTCAAGCTCGAACGCGCCCGGCTCATGAAGCGCTCTCTGAAACTCAAGCACACCGAAATCGTGAAAGTCCAGCTTGATGTCGAACGGTTGGATGGGTACATTGAGATGTGCGATCAAATGCTCGTGGCGCTGGAGAAGAGGAAGGGGGAGATTCTTGGGGCATAGAAGATACTAGAAGCTAGATGCTAGATACTAGATAACCTATCCTGGGCGGAGAGCCTTGAGCATGACGACAGATTTAATTCAACAATGAACAATTCGACAATTCTACGATGGGAGCTCTTCGCAAAACGGCGGGAGATGCGGTGAGATTTCCAGTCTCCATTCTCTATTCTCTATTCTCCACTCCCGGCGTTTCCCGTGCGGTCTCATGGAATAGGTTGACACCAAATCGGTGGAAAACTTTCATAGATTCACACCCCTATGACTCAGCAAGAGAGACATCGCCGTCGCTTCAGCGAGGATTTTCGAAAGGAACAAGTGGCCTTGATTGAAGCCGGCAAACTGACTATTGCAGAGGTCAGTCAGCTTTATGAAGTTCGCAAAAACAACGTTCGGCATTGGCTAGCGCGCTATGGTAGCATTAAGCCAAAACAGCAGATCATCGTTAGCAGTAAGTCTGATTTTGACCGTATTGAATTATTGGAAAAGGAGAATCGCAGACTTCTTGAAATGATTGGCAAGCAGCAGGTTGAGCTGGCTTACAAGAGCGCTGTGATCGAAGTCGCAAAACAGAAGCTTGGGGAGGACTTTGAAAAAAAATGAAAGTCCCACTGCTACTTGTGATCCAGCGAACACAAAATGAACACGGGTTACCAATGAGGGCTTTTTATTCGATGGTGGAGTTGAGTCGTCAAGGCTTTCATCAGGCTCTATCCCGCGAAAATCGGGAGGTTCTCAAATGGCAAACTCTTCCGGACTTGGTTAAAGAGTATCGAAAGAGAGTAGATGCCCGAGCGGGATCTCGTTCGCTGTATTTTAACCTCAACGTCAAAAGTCTGTATCAGGTAGGAATCACACAGTTCGAGCGGAAGATGGCCGCTTTAGGCCTGACTCTTCCCAGACTAAAGACCAGAGTGATCACAACCCACTCGGTGATTAGGAGCTACAACTACCACAACCAGATTAAAGGGCTTACAGTTAGTGGAATCAACCAAGTAGTAGTGGGAGACATTACATATATAAAAACTCAGCAAGTATGGAGGTATCTGTTCTGTCTTACTGATGTGTATAGCGGGAGAATTGTAGGGTGGAATTACAGCCCTACAATGACTGCTCTGGACGCTTATGAATGTTTGATCCAATGGGAACAGCTTAGAGGCAAGGAGGCGCTGGAAATGTGCTTCCATCACAGTGACGGTGGTGGACAGTACTTCTCCAGGCTTTACCTCAACAAAACTGGTGATCTCGGGGTGAGAATGAGCAGAGCAGAAAACTGCTTGCAAAATGGTCGGGCAGAACAAATAAATGGACTCGTCAAGCACCACTTGATACCCAACATCCAAGGCAGGTCTGTGTCCAAAGTTCGCAAAGAACTAGCCACACTAGTCCAGCAGTACAACAACGACCGCAAACAAGAAGGCCTGATGTGGATGAGTCCGGCTGAGTTCGAACGATATGTAGCACAAGAAGGGACAGCGCCCCTCATGAAACTTTATAACTTCGATCCCAAATGAAAATGGGTTTTGAAAGGCATAGCCCGACCAAAAAGGTTCGCTCCAAAAGAAAGACCCAAATCGCTTTGGGTCTCTCCGGGCAAGCGCCCTTTTCAGTCGGCCAAAGCTATTCCTTGATGGGTTGCTCCCCAGCAGAGCCCATCTCCGCTTACCCTGGCAACCATGAATGTAAACCCTGCCATAAACAACTAACCCGAAACGTTTTCCACAGACTTTGGTCTTTGGGTAGGTAAGTTGTCAACCTATTTCATGAGGGGGCACCGAGTCCCGAGGCTCGTGTCCTGTGTCCCGAGACTTTGAAGGTAGGAAGGCCTCAATCGTGCATCTAAAACTCAAGAACTCATCTACCCATTTTTTCATTACATTTCACTCTCTAAATTCTCGACACATGAAAGCAATAATCGTTTTTCTTGCAGTGCTCAGTGTATATCAAATGTCTGCTCAAAACTTTGCCTGGCAATGGGCTGCGTCTTTGCCGACCGACGAAGGAATGAATGATGCAATGGTTTGGAACGATGCCAGCGGAAATGTCTATGCATCGGCCAGCTACTATGGTTCGGAACTGACTGTGGGCACTTACACATTACAGAATTCCACTCCTTTCACTGAAAATATTGCACTCGTAAAGTATGATAGTGAAGGTGCTATTCTATGGGCCAAGGGATTTGGCAGCGCTGGCACCGATCGGTTTACCTCTGCAGTATGCGACAGTGAGGGCAATACCATACTGTCAGGAACGACCAATAGCGCCTCCCTCGAACTGGATGGATTTGTTGTCGTTCCGGTTGGAGGTTTTGACAGCTTTATCGCCAAATTGGATCCAGAAGGCAATGTTCTTTGGGTAGAAAGTTTTGGAGGTGCAAGCAATGACTTTTTACGTCCGTTGAAACTTGATGCGAACGACAATATTTACGTGACAGGGTATTTTTACAGCCCAACTTTGATATTGGATGATTTCAGTATCCCCAATACCGGATCTCCTGACATGTTTCTTGCAAAACTTGACGATGGTGGAACAGCCCAGTGGGCTTTTGGCTTGACCGGGGATGTCTTTAGTTCGGAGATACCGACATCCATTGCTGTTTCGGCGGCTGGTCAATGCCTCATCAGCGGAACTTTCAGCACGGATATCGGCATAGGTCCTTTTTCATTGAGTCCGGCAGGAAATTCCGATGCCTTTCTGTCACTTGTGAGCACGGAGGGTTCGGTTCAGTGGGCTCAGGCTTTGCAATCGGCGTCTTACGAAAACATTATTGATGTGGAATTTGTCAATGAAGAGCGCTTTTTTTGTGCGGGATGGTTTGAAGGCGCTGAGTTCATGATTGGTAATCAGACTCTCCTCAATGAAGGCACCGAAGGCAGTGATGTTTTCCTTGCGTCTTTTCAAATTAACGGAACTCCTGACTGGGCCATTAGCGCCGGAGGTGTGGACAACGATAACTCGCCTTACATTACCATGGCAGATAACACGTGCTTTTTAGCGATGGGTTTTGAAAGCCCCACATTGGCAATAGGTGATTACGTTTTCATCAATTCAGGCGATGAAGATGTTTGTTTTGCTCAGATAGATATAACAGGCGAAGTGCTGTGGGCCGGTACCATCGGTGGCGTTTCCGATGAGTTTTGCAATAGTATTTCCACCGATAACGACGGCAATGTCTATGTGGGAGGTTCTTTCAGGAGTGACCAGCTCAACTTTGGCAATCACGAACTCCTCAATGAATCCGAGTTTGGCAATCATGTGTTCTTAGCCAAACTTGCAGAAATTCCTGCGCGGGTTCCTGAGCTACTGAATCAGGAAGCCGTTACACTTTTCCCCAATCCATGTATTGACGTTTTGAATATCACGTTTAGCACTAGAATTGATTCACCTGCGCACGGAGAAGTGTTTTCACGCGACGGGCGCTTGGTGCATTCGTTCCAGTGCGGCAAGTCAGGATCCTCATTCGTTTTTGATACTTCTCACCTTGCTCCCGGACTATACACGTTGAGTATCAGAAACACCGATGGTGCTGAATCCAGACAGCGCTTTTTGATAGCCAGATAATCCCCTATGCCTGAGCGACACGTCAGGGGGAGATCAGCGGTGTCAGAATAGTATTACCCGCAATGTGTTAGCGACTGACACCGACCCGATTTTGCGCGCCGAAAAACTATTTAGACTTGTCACTGAAGAAACTCCAGACTTCATTGGCCATTTCCAGGTCCCCATTCTGGTTACCTACTGCTAATAGAAACAATGAACTATATCGTTCAACCAGACTTGGCTCGGTATGTCCACCGTTGTTTACTTTGTAAAGCGCAACTTCTGTTCCGTCTCCCCCATTTTGATAGACATACCTCGTTACGGTTGAACCATCAGTGGTGTTAATGTCTGGCAAGTTCACAACTACCGGTGTTGAATTGGCAGCATTTCTTTGTACCCAATAGGATACAGTATTCTCGGTTGAAAACACCTCTCCACGATTGGAAGGCATTTCTCCTCCATTGTATGGCATGATGGGGTCGTCAGTTCCATTCATAAAAAGCGCAGAAACTTTGACGTTTGAATTGCTGCGTTCTGAGTTTACTGAATTAGCGGCGGCAATAGCGGCGAATGCCGTTATCTTATTGGGAATTTCTTGTGCCAGGCGAATTGAAAAATGTCCCCCATTTGATGTTCCAACGGCAAAGACTTTCGATGTATTCGCGTTATACTTCGCTGCGACGAAATCAAGTAAATCACTTATGAACTCCACGTCATTGGATGTTGGATTGGACAGCGCGTCGTTTCTGCAATCATTCCAACCCCTTGAATTACTTGAGCCAAGCGTGCCATTAGGAATTACGACTATCAGGTTCTCATGCGATGCAATGTCCAGCCAAACTTTATAAGGCGCTTTAACGCCTGTTAGTCCTATTAAATCATCGTGACTTCCACCGTTTCCATGGAAAAGAAAAACGACTGGTGCGTTCACTGGGTTTTCAGGAATAAAGATGTGATAATCTCTATCAATCCCCCCAATAGTGATGCTTTGGTTTTTTAAAAGTCCCTTCTCTACAACCGGACTGGTATCGTTTTTACCACAGGAAAGGGCGAGCAGTATCAGGAAGAGAATACTCTTATGCTTCATCTTCTTCTTATTTTATTTTGCATAGACCTTAATTATATCCCTGCACACCGCAATCTGCCACCCAAAATCCATCGTCTGACATCCCGGGAAACACTCAAATCTAATCCATTCTTCTGATACTCATCTTCTTTACAAAACAGAATTTCAAGGAATACCAGTTGGCAATCCGGGCTACACAAGCACATTTCGCCGTGCTCCAGTCCAGTCTTCGGATGAAAGGGGAAAACTGCGGTAGTGGGAGCTGGAGAATGGAATCACACCGCGCGATGGACCTTTTGAAACGTATTGGATATGCCCCGGAGGGACGGAAGTCTTGCCTCTAGATCTGCACGAGCCCAGGGTGACGAAGAGCGAAGAGCGGTAAGCCTTGCGAATGACTACGGAGTTGATTCAACAATGAACAATTCGACAATTCAACGATGGGAGCTCTTCGCTAAGCGGCGGGAGAACGTGTAGGGTTTCAGATTCCCGATTTTGAAGAGCGAGATCGGGACCTTTCAGAGCGGAGAGCGAGAGCGAAGAGCGGGAAGCAGAGGTTATGGCGCCGTGCAGCGAAAAACCGAATCACTCTCCGCTCTGCATTAGTTCCATCCCAGCATCTGTGGACGCGCCTTTGGCGGGTTGCCATGTGTGGTGGCACTGCGCGGTCGCGGCAAGCCGGCTCAGCGCAGGAACAGATGCGAGGCCCCACGGCCTGAGTATTTTTTAATTACTTTTTTTGTCACTTTCTTTTACAAAGAAAGTAACCAAAGAAATCGCGCGGATCAAAATGCACCTGCTTGTGGGCTGAATTACTCATCGCTCAACAATGGGCGTGCGCAGGTGCGCCACCACACACCGCCGCTGATCCGCGCAGGTCCGCACGCTGTCGGTGGTCCGGGCGAGAGATAATCGATAGACTTAACTCCTTAGTCAGGGGGGATTCCAGATACTGGATACTAGATAACCTATCCTGGGCGGAGAGCTTTGAGCATGACGACGGATTTAATTCAACAATGAACAACTAGACAATTCAACGATGGGAGCTCTTCGCTAAGCAGCGGGCGATGCGGCGAGATTTCCAGTCTCCAGTCTCCATTCTCCATTCTCCTCTCCCGGCGTTTCCCGAGTCCCGAGGCTCGTGTCCCGAGGCTCATGTCCTGAGCTTTTCCCCTACCTGAACAGCCCGATTTTCAATCCGGCGTAGCCCGTAAGACCTGATGCATCGTTTTGGTCAAAATTCCGATAGGTCATCGGACTGATGATGCGATACCCGGTGCCAATGTTGAACCGCACGTGCTTCGTCAGGTTCACCTCCACCATCGCCGCAGGTTCAATCTGGAAAAAATTGGCTTCTCCAAGCCCGGCTTCGTCTTCTTCATTATCCATTTCTACCTCGCCATACCCTGCAAACACAGGAAACGTGAGGTGCACCAGCTTGTCGGAGAACACCGTGTATTCTGCAAATCCCCCGACCGACCAGTAATCCATATAAATTCCAGTCAAGGTTTCACTTTGAGGTCTGATTTGATTGAGGGACACGCTGTAATAAGCACCCAGTGAAAATCTGTCGGCAAAGCTCAGTCCGCCGCGCAGGTTGAACAGCGCCGCGCCGCTGCCGTCTATGGCCGTCATTCCCGCAGTGGGTGCAAGGAAAAATCCGATGTGGTCTTTTTGGAATGGCCTCCCGTTACCGAACAGTGTTTGTGGCTCACCGTTGTCTTGCTGAGCTGACACGCTAAAATGCATCAGGATAACGGCACATGATGCCACGATAAAAGGGCGAATATTCATGGGTAAATAATTTTGATAAGAGATAAAATGGTAACTGATCAGGATTCCTTCATTGGCGTTGAAACTCAATGGTGTCGCCGTTGTCTTCGAACCGGATCTGCGAAGCATCCATGGAGACAAAATACCAATCGTCTGCTAACTCAAAAAGAGGGGTGTTCTCCGGAAAGGTCATGCGCAGCTCGGTGACATTGTCGTCCTCAAAGACCAGGTAATTGCCTGCGATGCTGGATAATTCCTCCGTGGCGGTGACTGTACCATCAGGATAAAAAGAAAATACGAACGGGTTGAAGGAAGCGGTTTCGTCAACCCCTTCCTCAATGAACAGGCTAATGGTTAACCCATCGGTGTGCATCAGGAAATCGTTGACTGTGGCGGGCTGAGTTACCGGCGGGAGCTCATCGTCCTGGACGCATGCACCGAAACCCACAGCAGTAAAGAGAAGCAATAAGAAATATTTCATAACAATAAGGAATTAGGGATTAATACAATAATACAGCGCCCACGATTACTTGTTTCGGCGTTTGCATTTTTTCACGCCGCCCTTTCGCTAAAAGACATGCGCTCAGGAAAGGTTATCTGGTATCCAGTGACTAATACGGTAAGGAGGTGACACAATAATGGGGTAATGACTCACCTTGGCTCAATGACAAGCGCTCAGGCCAGGTTATGCAGTATCTAGCTTCTAACATGTAGAATCTCAAAGCAGTGCCACCACTCATGGCAACCCGCCTAAGGCGCGTCCACAGATGCTGGGATGGGGCTAACGGAGAGCGAGAGCGGAGAGCGGAGAGCGATCCGGCTCTTCAATGCGCATCATAATTACCATTGCCGGACGCTCTCCGCTCTCATTCTCGCTCTTCAAAATCGGGACTCGGGAAACGCCCGGCGACAATTAACGACCAGCACTTCCCTCACTCACTCTTCATCCTCGTGGAGTGCAGCATATCCAGCCTCCACCCTTTTTTGGTTAACACCGCCGTGGCGCTTTCCAGCCAGTGGGCCTCGCGCACCACTTCGTTGTCAATGGTGAATGTCGCGTAATTGTGGTAAGCTATCCACGCACGGCCATCATACAGCTTAATGTCAATCACCTCTATGCGATTCACCCGTGTGGGGTTTGGCTTGCGCAGCTTCGCCTTGTCCAGGTAGTTCGCAATGGTATCATTGTTCCAAACCTCCCCGTGCTCCAGCAGCAGGAAGTCGTCGGTGTAGTACTTCTCGATGTTGTCCTTATCCAGCGCACCCCAGACTGAGTCGAAGGACTCGAGAATGAAGTTTTTGAGGAGGGTGGAGTCGGATTGGGCGGTGGATTGGGTGAGGGCTGTCGTGACCGAGCAGATCAGGAAAAGAGATATTGTGAACTTCATCATCGCTACAAGGTATGATATAACCCTTGATGGTTCTTCATCTAATCGGTCGAACTCGACCGCCTCAGCGAGATCTATCCGTTTGGCGTTTCCTAATAAATTCATACAGGAAATGCCGCGGTCTTTGCAAAATGACGCTCTCGTCTCGCCGCTATCCTTCCATTCCCGAATCAGCGTAGGCCAATCTTGTCTTGATCTCATGCGTGCAAAACAAGACTATCGAAGTGGTCAAGAAAGGATGTACTTTACCGTGGGGTTACTGTGCTTTGTCGTGGGGTTACGTTATATTGATTTTGTTTTGATTGAAATACTACAAGCACCAAAATAGCCTAAGGCGTTTCTTTCTGAATTGTCTAAATTCAAGATGTTTCCTCTTATATTCCCTGGTGGCACATCACCAGAAACTGGCGATGATGCTGTTAAATTGAATATGGAGTAATAGTAATTATACATTTGTTCAGAGATGTTCAGTTGATGTAATCTCGCTGTGTCACCAGTAACCACCGGAAAATTATCAAATGGCAAATAGTTAATCAGAGGTTGTCCGTTGAAAAAGTCATCTTTTTGTATGGCTCTATAAATATTTCCTGGTGAAGGATTTATCATTAATTGCCCGTTTATATACAATTGCCATAAATAGAAGTTTCTTTCATTCAAAGGATCAGTTGTATTTGTTGTGATAAAATTACCTTCTGGACTACCTAAAGCAGGAGGGAAATAATTTACTGTAAGACTATCTATAGCAGCACCTCCTGCTTTCAAAGTTTCATAAGCATTGTATTCATCTCCTTCAAAGTTTATGATTAACTTATATGTTTTGTTGGTTGATGCAATAAAAATACTCCTGTAAACACCATTTTCGATATGATTATATGTGTACGTGTTTGTTCCATCACTTACCATAACGATTGCGTTTGTTACAGGCTGTGGATCAGTATTGCCTGTATAATTAGCGGAAAGGCTGATCTTTAATTCTTGCTGATTTATAACACTGTCAATACCCCATAGAACATTCCCCTCTACTACTAGCTTGGGACTAGTATTATTCAGATCTAGATTTATTTCCTTTTCGCAAGAAGTAAAAAGAGTAGCTGTGGCTATCAAAACACAGATTGTTTTTATTGATTTCATGGTTGTTTTCTTTAAAACTTAAAATCGTAACTGATGCTTGGTACAAAACCAAAATAGGTAAGTTTATATGCCTTGTTATTTCCTGTTCCTAATCCAGTTTCACTATTGTTGTTGGTCAAGGTTTCTTTGAAGGTAATATTTGCGGCATTTTGGCGGTTATACACATTGTAAATACCAAAGACCCATTGACTTTTCCACCGTTTCGTTTGTTTGCCTTTTAACGTTGCTGCAATATCAAATCTGTGATAATCGGGCAATCGAAAGGCATTGCGTTCGCTATACTCCGGTATAGAAAGCCCGTTAAATGAGTATTTTGATTCAGGGTAGGTAGCTGGTCTCCCTGATTGGTAGATGAAATTTGCAGAAATAGACCATTTCTCCGATATTGTGTAGTTTCCAGTAATGGCAACATTGTGAGGCTTGTCATAATTTGTTGAATAGTACGCTCCATTGTTAATTCCTCTTCCACCATCAACTCCTGGAGTTCTGCGTTCGGCTTTAGATAACGTGTAACTAATCCAACCAGTAAATCTCCCTTCACTTTTCCTTACCATAAATTCTAAACCATATGACCTTGCATCGCCATTGAGAATGATGGTTTCAGGAGAATTATTGAAAATTGGTGAAGCCCCATCAATAAAGTCAAATTGGTTTTGCATCCATTTATAATAGGCTTCCACACTAAATTCATAAGTATTGTCCTTAAAATTTCGGAAATAACCGGATGCAATTTGGTCAGCAATTTGCGGTTCTATAAAGGAAGAACTAGGAGTATAGATATCTAAAGGAGTTGGAGAGGTTGCAGTAGAAAGCAAGTGGATATACTGATACATTCGGTTATATCCCAACTTTATGCTTGACATATCATTGACTTGATAGTTTAAACTTAATCGTGGTTCAAAACCGAACGAATTATTGAGGAGTTCATTTTTATTATAATTTTCATAAGAAGATACTGTTCCTCTTACGTAATTATTGATGCCAGAATTAAATGTCACCGCTTTCCCGTTTTCATAAATCGGAATGGAATCGTTTGCCAGTTGAGCGAATTGAGATATTCTTAACCCGTACAAAATTGTAAGTCTATCAGAAATCCGGAAATCATCCTGCACGTATGCATAACTTTCTAAAGCCTTTTTTTCTTTGTTGTTGGTCGGATTAATTGTAGAAATTGCACCAAAAGGATTAATATTTCCTGGATTGAACTGATAGAGAATAGAACCTATGCCAAACTTGATTTCGTGCTTTTCTCCTGCATAATAGTCAAAATCAGCTTTGAGATTAACACTTGAAAGTGAAGAGGTCCATTGAAAACTATTACCCGGATAAAAAGTGATTTCATAATCGTAGTTAGAATAAATGGCAGACATATTCATAAACAGCTTAGGACCAAACACATGATTCCATCGAAGCGTGCTTGTTACATTCCCCCATGAATTACCAAAACCATTAGGCACATCAATTCTATCCCTACCAAAGTACCCTGAAAAAAATATTCGGTCCTTGGACGATAAACGGTAGTTGCTTCTGAAATTCAAGTCATAGAAGAAAAGTTTACTACGATTTATTGCCGTGTCGGATGAAAGCGGCAAAAAAATATCTGCGTAAGACCTTCTTGCTGACAGAAGAAAAGAACCTTTTGCACCATCTTCGTGCACTTTGCCAATTGGTGCTTCTAGAGTTAACCTACTTGATAATAGCCCAATCCCACCTGTGGCGCTAAATTTCTTATTGTTTCCTTCTCTCATCCTTATGTCTAATACGGAGGAAAGTCTACCACCATATTTCGAAGGTATTCCGCCCTTATATAGGGTAGCATCTTTGAGTGCATCAGCATTAAAAACAGAGAAAAAGCCCAATAGATGAGACGGATTGTAAACAATAGCTTCATCTAATAAAATCAAATTTTGGTCTGCAGATCCTCCTCTCACATTAAAACCTCCCGAACCTTCATTGGGAGCAGAAACACCTGGTAGCAACTGAATAGACTTGATTACATCTGCTTCACCAAGCACCATAGGTATCTGCTTAATTTCCTTCGCAGATATTCTCTCCACAGACATATCAGTACTAACTATTTTTTGGTCTTTCTTTGTAGAAGAAATTACTACTTCGTTTAAGGATGTGACTTTCTCCTTTAATGATATATCTAGAGTAATGTTTGAATCTACCTCGATTGTAAGACTTTTTTGTTCATAGCCTGTGTAGTTTACTAATAAAGTTACTTTCCCTTCATTTACAGTCATCGAATAATAACCGTAGGCATTGGAAGACGCCCCAATAGGTGTGTTGTCAATTTGCACTGTTGCCCCAATAAGGAACTCGTTTGTTAAGCTATCTCTAACATAACCAGACAAGTTGTACTTCTGAGCACTTGCAGCGAGTGCCACAAAATGAGTTGCTATAACCAGCCAGTATTTTAATCTGATTACCATAAATATTGATTTGATTTATGGCTGCGAAACTGGAGCTGATCAAGCTGAAAAACATTGACAAATGATAAAAAATCACTTCTGTGCCTTAATTCGGCTCAAACTTTCTTGCGTAATTCCCAAGTAGCTTGCTACAATCTTGTTCGACAATCTTTGAATAATTGCTGGATTAGTTTGCAACAAAAAGTCATATCTTTGTTTGGCAGACATTTTAAGAAAACTTTCTACACGCCAGTGATTAGTAATATAAGCTATTTCAAGTTGTTTATTATACAAGTCTTTGGTTAGCGCTGTTTCTTCAACTAACTTTTTAAAATCGGCGTATGATATTTGAAGAAGTTCCGCTTTTTCGGTAGCTTGAATAAATTCATTTGTTGGTGTTTGAGAAATAAAACTGTGTACCGTAGTAATAAACTGATTTTCAAGAGCAATATATCTTGTCGCTTCTTGTCCATCGTCATCAATAAAGTATGCCCGAACAGAACCCTTGCAAACGAAAAATGCATATCGACAAATATCTCCTTTTGAAATTAGGGTTTCGTTCTTTTTTACGCTTTTTTCTTTAAATGCAGATACAACTTGTTCTATTTCGGTTGTTGTTGTCTGAAAGTTGCTGGCAAAATATGCCTTTAATATTTCTGTCATTTTTTAATTGTCTGATGGTGTCGTCCTAAACTTGCAGGTAATCGGGTCAGACAGGGGAATCTCACCCCTGCCTTCCCACAGAACCGTGCGTGAAAGTCTCCCTTCACACGGCTCTTCATGTTCGTTTATCACAGGACTAAATGTAGTCATGGTTGTACCAATCTCCAATGGGCAAATAGTCCGGGATTCTCCTTATAGCGCCCACGCAGCCAGCGCAGCGCGGCGTATTTGTACAGACCCTTTTCCCACTTTACCCATTTGAGCAAACGGTGGTTGAGCTGATTCCATACCGGACGCATACCGGCATTCCAAAAATAATGGAAGTAGCCGATGATGCCTTCGATCACCGGATTCAGTTCGCGGGCCAGTGCCTCAATCGGCTTGCGCCGTTTGTGTATCTCCAGCTCCCGGAACTTTCGCCTGTCGTTCGGTCTTGCAATGCACTATGATGTCGTCTGCATATCGAGGTCTATCGCAAAGTCGTGGTTGAAATAATTCCGCTGACTTTGGGCCACTGCATCATGTGCGCTGCGTCCCGGGCGATACCCGAACGAACTCTCATGAAACAATGGTTCTAATTGCTTCTCCAAATGATCTGTGACCACCTGTTGGGCAACCGGAGGCTACAGACATGCCGTCCCTATGGGACTCTGAGGAGATTCTAGATACTGGAAGCTAGATACTAGATAACCTATCCTGAGCCGAGAGCCTTGAGCATGACGACAGATTTAATTCAACAATGAACAATTCGACAATTCAACGATGGGAGCTCTTCGCTAAGCGGCGGGAGATGCGGTGAGATTTCCAGTCTCTATTCTGTTTTCCGGAATCGCATAATCAATCGCCGTTCTGCAAAGCCAGAGCCCCGGAGGGGCGCCATATCTGTAGCCTCTCCGCCAGGAGAGGATAGCTATGGGAGAAATGATGTTGAGCCCCGGCGGGGCGACATGAAAAATTCAACTGCCGGACGAATAAACAGGCTGTTACAACTATGCCGTCCCTCCGGGACTCCGCGGACCGCGCGCACTTTCAATCCTCCGGCATGCGCCGGAGGCTACAGACATGTCGTCCCTATGGGACTCTGAGGAGATTCTAGATACTAGAAGCTAGATACTAGATAACCTATCCTGAGCGGAGAGGCTTGAGCATGACGACAGATTTAATTCAACAATGAACAATTCGACAATTCAACGATGGGAGCTCTTCGCTGTGCGACAGGTCATCCAGCGAGATTTCCATTCTCCCGTCTCCAGTCTCCAGTCTCTATTCTCTATTCTCCAATACCGCTCTCCGCTCTTGTCAGAGCCCCGGAGGGGCGGCTGTGTAGTTTCGAAGTGAATCAATTAATCGGAACGCTCAACCCTCACTTTTCGCTCTGCCTTCTTATCTCACGCACAAGTCTTGCTGCAAGTTCTGAGAACATGATTGAACTGCGATCAATATCCACGGACTGATATCCATTCTTCCTTCTGGTCTTCAGATCTCCATCCAATTGCTGGATGTACCCATCCGTCGTGTATTTCATTCTGCATCCATCAGTACATGGCGTGTAATTCAAGGTGCATACTGCAACAACCTCATTGGTTTCAACCCGGATGATTTTGAATTCTGCCTGTGAGCCAATAAACATAAAGTACCTCGGGAGCTCGATGTCCTTGTAATCCTTTGCACCCTCAGGAATGACCTTGTTCGTGGTATAGTTCACCAACTTGAAATGGACCAATTCAAGGACAAAGTCTGTGGTGTTCAAATAATCGATATTTTGTGTGACCCGCTTTTCGTAGAGTGTCCTGTCATTCACCACAAAACCACTTTCTATCAATATCTTTTCTAATGCGAAATACCTAGACTTGTCTTCAAATGGTTCCTCTTTCGTGACGTTTTCACTTACGACCGGGACCCTCACAATAAAAGAGGCCCGCGGATTGGACTCCACAAAACTGATGAGATCTGGCTTGAGCATGATCTCATCCGGCCGCTGTCTAAGCTTGAAAGTACCGTATAGGAATTTTCGTTTTGCCGACTTGCACGAAGAAGTCGCCACACTTAGCATGGTCAGAACCAAGATGCTAAATACAATCGGTTTTTGATTTAAAGCCATGATTGCAGGTTTCACACGTGAGTAAATATACTCACCATTCTATGCCAGATTGCAGATAACCCTCCATGGAATGCCTCTCTGCAACAGATTCGCTAAGCCACCTACTCCCGGTGGGAATTACCCCGAGCAGTTCCCGAGTCCCAAGGCACGCGACCTGAGCCTTCAAGCGGAATTATTATAAGACGCTTCTGTATGCGATTGGTTGGAGGGGTGGGGTGGTTTGCTAGTATGCTAGTGGGATGGTGTTTTGTAGAGACGCACGGCCGTGCGTCTTTGGATTTGACAATGACAGGCCATGCTGCAGAAACCCACGGCGAAGGGGCTTTGGATATGCACTTGGGGTATCAGCGGCGGTTGAGGATGTATCCGATGGATGCCATGCCCGTGAAAGAGGTCTGTGAGAATGAGCTGACCCCTTCATATTGATTGGAATTATTCCGTTCATTCCTCCAATCCGCCCCGGAGATGTCGTATTCATATTCCAGGCGAACAGACAGAGCTATTCTACCCAGATTTAACTTCGGCTGCAGGGAAATCTTTGGCGCTAAAAAGGGGTTCTTCTGATTGATTAGTTGGCCGTCATTAAGTCTGAGGCGACCTGTATTGAAACCAATTCCCAGTATCACGTCCAGTAATTCAGAGCCCCGGAATACATCCCTTCCGTAGGCAAAGCCAGCGACAAATCCGCCGAGCTCAGGGCTAAGCGAGTCATTCAGCTGAATCCGTTCAGGAAGTATATGGCCGAACGATAAGTGGCCATCGAAATCCTTGCCTCGTGTCAGATAAAACCTTCCGCTATAAGCAATGCCCACGAATCGAACCGGAGCATCAAACTGCCAGGTATCCAATGTATTCAGCGCGTTGTAAAAGGACTGAGCATATGCCCTGCTTCCGAATGCAATGTCGATTGATGAAGAGGTATTATGCCGTTGGCCGAAGCACAAGGATGTGAGGGAGAGGGAGATGATTACAAGCCAGCTCTTTTGCAATTGGCTTCGGAATATGAGTTCAAATGGAACCCAAAAAGGCATCACCCTCGTAGGGTTAGTTGTCCATTTTCCCATCATAAATCGCCCTTTTTGATAAAAGCAACATTGCTATTTCAGAGAATGTGATGTGAATGTCTGCGTGAGAATTGCGAAAGCTAATAGTATATGCACACACGTGCTCTTCATGTCTTACGAGAGTTACTTCGTCCGTATCAAACTCAAAGGTCCTTTCGAGGATAGAGGACAGGTCAATTTGAATTCGTGTTACCTGTGAAAATCTAAGATTGTAGATGTTCTCACTCAGTGTGCTTTCAGCCTCGCCTGGTTCAATAGCCATTACGCGCATTTCGACATCACTTGAAGGTCCTGTGCTAAGCATTGAAGTGTCTGCAGAAGCAATGGCTTTAATCGACTGAATGGAAACAAGCCGAATCAGAAAGTCTTGATTTAGTATTTGGTCGATGTGAGTCAAGTACATTCCGTCTTTTCGTTCGTCGAAGTGTTGCTGCTTTCCAGACGTTTTGATTCTTTTCTGTCGACCTGTAAAGTTCAATATTCCTGAAGCAGCACCTCTGCAGGGATTCCGAGTGTGG
Source organism: Flavobacteriales bacterium (assembly GCA_046336655.1). Taxonomy (GTDB): domain Bacteria; phylum Bacteroidota; class Bacteroidia; order Flavobacteriales_D; family Sanyastnellaceae; genus CANGTU01. The sequence continues at coordinate 22,021 of JBKDGH010000056.1, forward strand.
CGTTGAGTTTCCGGATCATAACGATGGTGAGCTTGCGCTTTCTGTTCAGGATTTCGCTTACGCGACTTTTCAGGCCAATGGCTTTGGCGAGGTCTTTTTGCTTGTACCCCAATTGTTCCATTCTGAATTTAATCGCTTCAATCGGGTCGGGCAGATCAATAGGATATTTCTCATTCTCATACTTTTCAATGAGGAACGAAAGCAACTCCAGCTCATCCGCATGTTTGGAGTTCTTTCTTGAGTCAAAGAGCTCCTCCAGCCGGGCTAGTGCAGCCTCGTATTCCTTTTGGGTCTTGATTATTTTCGGGCTCATGAGTTCAAATCGTTGAAGCGTTTATTTTGTCGTATTGAGCGTGAGTTCCCACGAATCTTATCCATACCAGTCCGAAGTCGTAATTCACTTTCCCTCAATAAAGCTACGCAAAGTACCCAAATGCAGAACATGTGAAAGGCGGGGTTGTCGGAGGGCTGTTACAGCTATGCCGTCCCTCCGGGACTCCGGGGACCGCGCGCACTTTCAATCCTCCGGCATGCGCCGGAGGCTATAGACATGTCGTCCCTATGGGACTCGGGAGTTTGTTGGGTAATGGGGCTATTGGTAATGGGATGATAGGATAATGGGGTGATGGGGTAATGATGCCTCTTCGCTTTAGGACAAGCTCTAAGGACAGCTTATCTAGCATCTAGTTTCTCTTCAGACTCCTGAGTTAAATCCACCGATCATCCCTCGCCCGGACCACCGACAGCGTGCGGGCCTGCGCGGATCAGCGGCGGTGTGTGGTGGCGCACCTGCGCACGCCCGTTGTTGAGCTAAGAGTAATTCAGCCCACAAGCAGGTGCATTTTGATCCGCGCGATTCTTTTGGTTACTTTTCTTCTAAAGAAAAGTGACAAATAAAAAAAACACTTTAGACGTCGGGCCTCGATTGTTTTGATTGACCCCTGATATCCAAATCCGCTCCTACGGAGCTCTATCAGTGTCCCGCCCTCACATCGCATGATACTTATCCGTTTCCCGCAGTCCACGGAAAATCATGTAACCGGCGAAGATGTGGAACAAGAATGGCAGCCATAATCTGTAGTTCAGGAATATCAGTGCGTCCAGTGCGTATAATATCAGTCCGATGATAAACGCTGCTTTGATCGCCTGACGGGCCTTTATCCCAATAAATACATACACGCCGGCGATCAGCAAATTGATCACGGTGGCCACTACAGCAAGCCCTTCATTCCACAGCAGCACCAGACTATCGACCAGCTGAGTCATACCCAACCCCGCCAGAAATGAAAAGGTGCTGTCGCTGAAAAGGGCAATGACGGTATTGATAATGGATAATCCTGCTATCCAGAAAAACCAGCTCGCTGCGCGTTGAATTACAGACAGGGAATAGGCCCGCTCATTTTCTCTTACTTCATCGTAAGCGGGTGAATGATCCATCGGTTGTTCGAGTTCTGACATTGTCCGGTGTGGTTAAGTTGTACTGTAGATGAATTAATAAAAGGGAAAGATAATGCACCGCATGTTTTAACCGATAACATCCTCAAGCCGCTCCAAAAAATCAATCCTGTCCTTCCGCTGCTCTTCCCAGATGAAATTATTGGTAACAAAGTCCAGCCTGAGATCTTGTCCTGTGGTGGAAAGACGCTTGCCCTCATAGACCTGATTGAAGAGCATTTTTTTCTCTTCGAAATGAGTCACTGTGAGCGTGACATAAGGCAATCGGACTTCACTGGCTGATTTGTTCCAGAGCGTTCTGTACTCCACCACCAGGCACGAGTTGGCATCATCAAATGAATAGCCCACGATGTACTTTCTGTTGCGGTAATACAGCAGAAAAGCCACGGCAACCAACGACACGGCGAAACAAACCAACCCGTATACAAGTGGGTTAGTCAGAAAGTAATCAAGGCGCTGGGTGTTCATGCGCACATCCATCTTACCCAATACGAAAAGAATAGCCAAACCCGTAACTGCCGTGGTTAGCACGATCACCAGAATGATTTCAATGAGTAAGTAGGCGAGGTAGTTTTCGTTTTTGGTTGCTGACGACCTGATGTCCATAAAGAATCGGGAATTGCATTGATCACAATGATCCGTTGGAGGTCTCCAACGATATAAGTAAAAACCTCCTGAAATATTTTCAGGCTTTCGGCAAATCTGCGCCTTCTCGTTTCTTTTTTTCTTTCATCCGAAATATAAAAAACAGAGTCAGTACCACTATCACTGCGCAAAACAGCAACAGACCCACTTTTTGACCCAATGCATACGCACGACTATCCTCGGAAGGGGTGTACATCTGGCTTTCGAATGTCAATGACGGCGCTAACCGCATTGAACTGAAAAAACGATCTCTCACCGACGCAATTAGCTCAAATTCCCATGGCATAACCCAGAGGGAAATCCCATACAATTTACCATTGGCCACTAGCATCAGACAGTCAGCAATCTGCTGCTCTCCATAGACCAATCCACTAATCATCATCTTAGCCAACTTCAACCCACTCATTTCAATGACTTCATAACTTATAATTTCGCCTTTCACACCATTACTAAAGCCACTTGACATGTCTTCATAGGCCTTTAGCAAATCTTTCTCGCTGTTTATAGGTAACTCAAAACCTCCGCTATTGTCTAAAACAGTAATAACGATCACACCGTAGTCTAATTGAGCCGTAATGACGTGTTGTCCCTTGACTTCCGCCAACTCATAATTGTCGGGAAGTGATATCGTAAATACAGAATCCACCTGATAATCCACCCACTCCTGTGCGGACAAACCTGCTGACAAGGTCATGATTACGGCAAGGACAGCATATTTCATATTCATCCGATTAGTTGATTGCTTAATATTAACCTTGTGCCAACATCATTGGCCTGCTTCGTCTGCAAGCATCCTGCAAGGCGTCTACTCACATTTACCTTGTGGTGTTTAATCACTCGTCCAATATAATCCGGAAAACAACACATTCAGGTCAATCGACACACGACGGGGTGTCCAGGGATAATTTAAAGGATTTGGAGAACGGGAGCCTTGCTGAGGTGGTGAATACCTGAGCTGCTCGTCATTCGGAAGGTGAGCTTCGGATCCAGGCCGGCCCCGTCATGGGTCTGTGAGACTTTGAAGAGCGAGCTAATTCAACGATGTGATTTCTTCGCTCAGCGGCGGGCGATGCGGCGAGATTTCCATTCTCTATTCTCTATTCTCCACTCCGGCGTTTCCCGAGTCTCGAGGCTCGCCTCTCGAGTCCCGAAAGGCGCGGGAACAGATGCGAGGCCCCACGGCCTGAGTGATTCATTTATTTTTATTTGTCACTTTTCTTTAGAAGAAAAGTAACCAAAAGAATCGCGCGGATCAAAATGCACCTGCTTGTGGGCTGAATTACTTATAGCTCAACAACGGGCGTGCGCAGGTGCGCCACCACACACCGCCGCTGATCCGCGCAGGCCCGCAGGCTGTCGGTGGTCCGGGCGAGAGATAATCGATGGACTTAACTCCTTAGTCAGGGGGGATTCTAGATTCTAGATACTGGATAACCTATCCTGAGCCGAGAGCCTCGAGCATGACGACATATTTAATTCCACAATGAACAATCACTGTTGTCCGGAGAAAACGGGAATGCGCAAAGTCTCCCTTGATTTTTCTGGACTTCCCGGATCGATCAAGGCGATTTTGGCTTTTGAACCCCTACCTCAGAAAAGGGATAGCTGGCTCGGTGGTGGCTTATAGTTG
>JBKDGH010000057.1:0-10132 GCA_046336655.1 Flavobacteriales bacterium
GCCAGCACGGCCACGCCATCGAGCTGCGCCTGTACGCCGAGGACCCCGCCGCCGGCTTCCTGCCGGGCTCCGGCACGCTGGAACGCCTGCGCCTGCCGGCGCCGTCGGCGCACGTGCGCCTCGACGGCGGCGTGGTGGAAGACGACACGGTCACGATCTTCTACGACCCGATGATCGCCAAGCTCATCACGCATGCGGCCACGCGAGAAGAAGCCATTGACCGCATGGTACGGGCGATTGACGATTATCAGGTGAGCGGTGTGAAAACCACGCTCGGGTTCTGCCGATGGGCCATTCAGCAACCTGCATTTGCGAGCGGAAATTTCGATACCCATTTTGTAAAGAAATACTTCACTCCGGAAGTACTTGCAACCGCTGATACCGAAGCACAAGAGATGGCTGCAATCGCTGCGGCATACGCCTGGATGCAGAGCAAACCGGCTGTGGCCGCTTCGGCGTCAAACTCCGGCGCATCCGTTTCGCGATGGAAAATGAATCGCCGCTGAATCCGCTGATGCGGTAACTATTGACATCTCCGATCGTCCAATTTGCGTTGATCTTCGCGCAGAAGATTGCCCTCAACTACCTTTGAAGCATGATGAACCGACTTGCGGTGCTGTTTATTCTCTGTGTGATGACTGGTTTCGGGGCGGCGGCTCAAACAGCACCTCATGTCATTCAGATCTCGGGCGTGGTAATGGTGAGCGACTCGCTGTATCCTGCGCCTTACGTATCAGTGGTGCGCAGCCGTGATTACCGCGGAACCTATACTGACCGCGATGGATACTTCACACTTCCGGTAATAGCGGGTGATACACTGGAGTTTATATGCACCGGATTGATACCCTCCTATTTTATTATTCCTGCGAATAGCAAAGACTATCACTTGTCGATGGTGCAGGTGATGGACATGGATACCATCACGCTTCCTACCGTGTACATTCTCCCCTATCCCGCGCCGTATAGGCTCAAGCGCGAACTGCTTGCACTCGATCTTCCGGGCGATCAGTACCGGGCATTCACGCGCGATGTGGCCAGTATTTCGCAGTACGACGGCATGATGGACTTCAGCGGCCGCTCATACAAAGAAGCCGCTTCCACATTGGATGCACGCTATTCCGGCGGGTTCAAGAGCGGTGGTAACCTGCTGAATCCCGGGGCATGGAATTCCTTCATCCGCAGCATCCGCTCCGGCGATGCGGATGGCCGGAGGTGATTTCTCACACAGGTAAAATAATCCTGCTCTATTCGGGTTATACCCGCGCCTGAACCTACTTTTGAGCGCTTATGTGTGTTCGCCTCTCTCTGCTGTGTCTTCTCCTTTGGCCGGTTTTCGCCTTCCCGCAAAATGCGACGCTGCGCGGTAAAGTGCGCAACCCGCAGGGCGAAGCGCTCGCAGGCATCATTATCCGTCAGATCGACAATACCGCCAACGGAACGGCCAGTGATGCCGACGGCAAGTTCTCCCTCGTATTACCGGCCGGACAGAACATCACCCTCGTGTTCAAAGGCACAGGAGCCCGCGAATACACGAAGGAGTTCTTTCTTCGTGCAGGCGAAATCAAGGAAGTGGATGTGATCTACGATGCGACCGTAGAAGTGGGCACTGTGGAAATCGTGGACATCAAAGCCCGGGAAGACGGTATCAAACCCATTACAACTAAGCTGCCCACGCGCCTGCCCACCATCCAGCAAGGCATTGAGGCCTACCTTATTCAGGCTCCTGTGAACTTCCCATCAGAGCTCAGCTCCAGCTATAATGTGCGCGGAGGAAGTTTTGATGAAAACCTCATCTATGTCAATGACATTCAGGTGTACCGCCCGTTTCTTGTGCGTGCGGGTGAACAGGAAGGGCTGAGCTTTCCAAATCCGGATATGGTGCAGAGCATCGACTTCAGTGCAGGCGGCTTTCAGGCCAAGTTCGGTGATAAGATGAGCTCGGTGCTGGATATCCAGTATGCACGTCCGGACAGCTTTGGCGGCACGTTTCAGATCGGATTGCTCGGCGCTCAGCTGCAACTCGAAGGCATTTCCAAAAACCGCAAACTGACTCACAACACAGGTGTGCGCTACCGCGATAATGCATACGTGCTCAACTCGCTGGATGTAAGCGGTGATTACAATCCGCGCTACGCTGATGTGCAAACGTATATCACCTGGCGTCCGGGACATGAATACGGTCCGTGGGAGCTGAGCTTCCTCGGCAACTACGCCAACAACCGGTACAATTTTGTTCCCAAAACCCGCGAAACCGATGTGGGAAGCATCAATGAAGCACTAAGGCTGACGGTGTTTTTCGAAGGACAGGAAATTACGCGCTTCGAAACCTATTTCGGCGCATTTGCGGCGCGCTATAATCCGAGCGAAACCTCGCAGATAAAGTTCATAGCCAGTGCATTCCAGACCTACGAGAGCGAGTATTTCGATATCCTCGGTGCGTATCGCCTCGATGAGCTCGAGCGCGACCTCGGCTCCGATTCATTCGGTGAAGTATTGCGGAACCGCGGTGTGGGCGGATTTCTTCAGCATGGAAGAAATGATCTCGCTGCCACAGTGTACAGTGGATCGGTCAAAGGCTTCAAAGACTTTGACGCAAAGAACCACCTCCTGCAATACGGAGCTGATCTTCAGATTGAAACCATAAACGACGAGCTGAATGAATTCATTTTGGTGGACAGCGCAGGCTATGCCTCTCCCCGTCCGCCCGATGAGATCGGCTACGAAGACCCCACTGACCGGCCGTTTCAGGAAATAGCCATGCGCGAGCGGATCAAGGCGGTGAATGAAGTCAGCTCTTCGCGGGTAAGTGCCTATGTGCAGGACACGTGGAGAAAAACCCTCCCGAACGATCATTCGTTCTCGGCCACGGCAGGGGTGCGCGCCAATCACTGGACATGGAACAACCAGACCGTGATCAGTCCGCGCGCGAACTTCTCCTATACTCCCCGATGGCTTGCGGCACGCGTGAACCGCGAGACCGGAAAGGTGGACAGCATCCGCAAAGACATTGTGCTCACGGCGGCTATCGGATATTACTACCAGCCCCCGTTTTACCGCGAAATGCGCGGCTTCGACGGGGTTGTTAATCCGGATATCCGCGCTCAGAAGAGTATTCATTACATCCTCGGGGCAGATTATCTCTTCCGCGCATGGGACCGCTCATTCAAGGTGGTGGCTGAGGCCTATTACAAACAAATGGATGATCTTATTCCGTATGAGGTGGAGAACGTGCGCCAGCGCTATTTCGCAGTAAACAATGCACGCGGCTATGCGACAGGACTGGACGTGATGGTGAACGGAGAGTTCATTGAAGGTGTACAGTCGTGGATCCGTGCATCGGTGCTGAAGACCGAAGAAGACTTGCGCGATGACTTCTATTTCCTTTATCTGAATTCTGACGGCGATACGATTCGTCCGGGCTTCACGCTGAATAACGCTCCGGTGGACAGCATCCGTCAGGAGCCGGGCTTTATTCCACGTCCGCCTGACCAGCGCTTCAGCTTCTCCATGTTGTTTTTAGATGAAATGAAAAACAAGCCCTGGTACAAAGTATCCGTGAACTTCTTCTTTGCCACCGGTGTACCTTACGGTCCGCCGAGCCGGGAGCGCTACCTCGATGTGAACCGCACGCGCAGCTATCTCCGCGCTGACGTGGGCTTCAGTCGCGATCTGTTTTACAAGAAGAAGAACAAGAATAATTTCGTCGGGAAATACATTGAGCGCGGAAACATTGCGCTGGAAGTATTCAACCTGCTCGGCGTAAACAATGTCGTTAATCACCAGTGGATTGAAGATGTCAACGGACGACAATATGGCATTCCAACCTATCTCACCGGGCGCAGAATCAACCTGCGTTTCTCGATGGACTTTTAAATTTCGAAGTACTGGCTGGCCTGCTCGTGCGGAGAAGTGACCGTGTAGTAATAGCGGCCTGCGGGCAATGCACTCCGCTGAAAGGTGAAATGATGCGTTCCGCCATGAAACTCACCTTCGATGACATCAAGTACCTTCTTGTTGTCTGTATCATACACATTCACGATGAGGTACATCGTCTGACTGAGTTTCACCTCGATCTGAGCCGTTGAATTGTCAGCGGTCCACACCAGTTTATTGGGCAACGCAGGATACTTCGCCTGAATCTGGTCCTTTCGCAGGACGTGGATCAATCGTTTGTACAACACATACACGAGCATGATGACGAGCATCACGAGCAGTGCATTCTTCAGATGTTCGAGATTCATTGCTTAGAGCGAGATAATGCCTTCAATACCGGATGCCGCGCGGTAACGGTCAAAAATGGAGTCTGCGTCAAGCATCATTTCACGCACCGTGATACTGGTGTAATTGCCTTTTGCGCTGAGTCGCTCCTTGAATTCCGCGCTTTCACCAAAGATGAGCTTCAACTCAGTAATGCGTTTTTCATCCGAAGGAAGGATGAACTTAAACATGTAAATGCTTGGCCACCTGTGAATTTCATTCAGTCTCCCGCGCAGCCGGTTGAGCGTTTCTTCGTCCATTCGTTCCTCGTTGCCGGTAAATTTACACAGAGTACCTCACCTTTGCGGTCCGGGCGTTTTTCGGCCGGTTCTTTCATTATGAGCCATTCTAAGACACCCAACCTGCGTATTGTGTTCATGGGCACCCCGGAATTTGCGGTGGCGTCACTTCGCGCACTGATTGATGCAGGGCATGATATTGCAGCTGTAGTGACGGCACCCGACAAGCCTTCGGGGCGGGGTTTGCAAATGACCCCGAGCGCAGTGAAGCGTTTTGCGGTGGAGCACAACCTGCATGTACTCCAGCCCGAAAAACTGAAAGACCCGCAGTTTCTCGAATCACTGAAGGCGCTCCACGCCGATCTGTTTGTGGTCGTTGCCTTCCGCATGCTGCCGGAGGTCGTGTGGGCTATGCCGCCGAAAGGCACCATCAACCTGCACGGATCACTTTTACCCAGATATCGCGGTGCAGCGCCGATACAGCGCGCCATCATGAACGGGGAAAAAGAAACCGGCGTCACCACCTTTTTTCTTCAGCGTGAAATTGACACCGGAAAAATCATCACCCGCGAACGCATTCCGATTGGTCCGGATGAAACCGCGGGTGAATTGCACGACCGCATGATGGAAATCGGCGCCGCATGTCTTGCGCGCACAGTCAACCTCATCGCTTGCAACGAAGCCGTGGGTGTGGATCAGGAGGAACACATTGCAGCGGGAGAAGCGCTGATTCATGCACCCAAGATTTTCAGGGAAGACTGCCGCATTGACTGGAGTCAAACCACCGATCAGGTGCATAACCATATCAGGGGTTTATCGCCATATCCGGGAGCATGGACTTTATTTGAGGAAAAAACACTCAAGGTGATTTCCGGAAAAAAGGAGCACGAGGGCCACGACCAGCTTCCGGGCGAATGGGAATCCGACGGAAAAACCTTTCTGCGGTTCGCCACAAGTGATGGCTGGTACGGCATCCGCCGCCTTCAGCTCGAGGGTAAAAAAGCAATGGATGTAGAAGAGTTCCTGCGGGGCTGGAAGCGGTGATTCTCAAGTAAAAACACCTATATTCGAGGCCTTAGATGACTGCAGAAGCTACTCAGCATATCGTGTATCGCTTTCGCTTTGCGGATGGAGAAACTGCGCAAATCGACTCGCATGCTCTGGAAGGAATTCCCTATCAGTTGCCCGAATGGACGCGACTGGAAACGCATCAGTGCCCCAATTGTCCGCTGAAAAAAGAAGACTCCCCGCACTGTCCGCTTGCCATTCAACTCATACCGCTGCTGCGGATTACCGGCAACAGGTATTCGCATCAATTGGTGGATGTGGAGGTTGAAACTCCTGACCGTACCACTTTGAAAACGACCACAGTGCAGAGCGCGATGGGTTCACTGATGGGACTTCTGTGCGCTACGAGCGATTGTCCGCATATGCAGTTTCTCTCCAGCCTGGCTGAATTCCACCTGCCCTTTTCCAATGAGTTGGAAACTGTGTACCGCGTACTTGCCAACTACCTCGTGAGCCAATATATCATGAAAGATCATGGCAGCACACCGGACTGGGATCTCGATGGTCTTCGCGCGCGCTACTCGGAATTAATAACCGTAAACCAGCACATGGCGCACCGCATTCGCTCAGCGAGTGAAAAAGACGGCGCTGTGAATGCGCTGGTGATTCTCGATTCGCTCGCGCGGGCGCTGCAGTTCTCGATGGACATCAAATTCGAGGAACTGAAGCCTTATTTCCGGAGGATACTCAAGCAGGGAATGTGAGTGATGCCAAAGAGGCACCGAGGCATGGAGAGGAGTTTTGAAACCTCCTTTCACCTGATCGCTCCGAAAAACGCGTGTTATTCTGTGAAGATCATTATGTCCTGCTGTATCCCTCTGTCAAAATCCCCAGAATGTCCTGCGCGGCTTTGCTGATCTGTGTACCCGGACCAAACACTCCTACACATCCCGCTTTGTAGAGGAAGTCAAAATCGCGTTCGGGGATAACCCCACCTGCGACGACGAGAATATCCTCCCGACCGAGTTTTTTTAATTCCTCAATCAATTGCGGGATGAGTGTCTTGTGTCCTGCAGCAAGCGATGACGCGCCGAGCACATGCACATCATTCTCCACAGCCTGACGCGCGGCTTCTTCCGGGGTCTGAAACAACGGACCGATATCGACGTCAAATCCGATGTCGGCAAACGAGGTGGCAATCACTTTCGCACCGCGGTCGTGACCGTCCTGCCCCATTTTCGCCACCATGATGCGCGGTCTTCTGCCGGCGATGACCGCAAACTCATCGGCCATTTCCCGGGCCTTTTTAAATGCTTCGTCCATCTGACTTTCGCTTGAATAGATGCCCGACACCGAGCGGATACTCGCAGTATATCTTCCGAACACATCTTCGAGCGCGAGTGATATTTCTCCAAGTGTGGCGCGCTTTCGTGCTGCATCCACGGCCAGTGCGAGCAGATTACCGCCACTACTTGCGGCGGCTTCTTTCAGTGCTGACAACGCGGCCTGGCATTCGCCTTCATTGCGCGTTCGCCGCACGTGTTCGATGCGGGCAATCTGTGCATTGCGCACTGCGGCATTGTCCACTTCCAGTATATCCATCTCATCGCCGTCCTCTTCGGTCTGGTAGAGGTTCACTCCCACGATGATGTCCTTGCCGCTGTCGATGCGCGCCTGTTTCCTCGCAGCAGCTTCTTCGATGCGCAGTTTCGGCAATCCGGCTTCAATGGCCTTGGTCATGCCGCCCAGCGCTTCAATTTCTGCAATGGTTTTCCACGCAGTCTGCGCAATGTCCATCGTGATTTTCTCCACATAGTGCGAGCCGCCCCATGGATCTACTACTGATGTGATGCCTGTTTCTTCCTGAATATAGAGCTGGGTGTTGCGTGCGATGCGTGCGCTGAAATCCGTAGGCAATGCAATGGCCTCATCGAGGGCATTGGTGTGAAGCGATTGCGTTCCGCCCAATGCAGCAGCCATGGCTTCGATGCAGGTCCGGGCCACGTTGTTGAAAGGGTCCTGACGCGTGAGGCTCCAGCCGCTCGTCTGACAGTGCGTGCGGAGTGCGAGTGATTTCGGATTCGACGGATTGAACTGCTCGAGCAGGCGCGCCCAGAGCAATCGCCCTGCGCGCAGCTTCGCGATCTCGGTGAAGTGGTTCATCCCGATCGCCCAGAAGAACGACAGGCGCGGTGCAAATTCATCCACACTCATACCTGCCTTGATTCCCGCGCGCACATATTCGAGTCCATCTGCCAGTGTGAAAGCCAGCTCCAGCTCAGGCGTGGCGCCGGCCTCCTGCATGTGGTATCCCGATATTGAAATGGGATTGAACCGCGGCATGTTCTTCGAGCAGTACGCGAAGATGTCGCTCACAATCCGCATGCTCGGTGTGGGCGGATAGATATACGTATTCCGCACCATGAATTCCTTCAGAATGTCATTCTGAATCGTGCCGCTGAGTTGTTCGGGCTTCACCCCCTGCTCTTCTGCCGCTACGATGTAAAATGCCATCACGGGAATAACCGCGCCGTTCATGGTCATCGACACCGACATCTGGTCGAGTGGTATCTGGTCGAAGAGGATTTTCATGTCCTCCACCGAGTCAATAGCTACACCCGCCTTGCCCACATCACCCACCACACGCGGATGATCACTGTCGTAGCCGCGGTGCGTGGCGAGGTCGAAGGCCACAGACAATCCTTTTTGTCCGGCCGCGAGATTGCGCCGGTAGAATGCATTGGACTCTTCCGCAGTGCTGAATCCGGCGTACTGACGGATGGTCCACGGACGGATGGTGTACATGCTTGCGTATGGACCTCTCAGGTATGGCGCAGAGCCTGCGGGGAGGTACGACGTTTCAGCATGCTTTTCTGCAGATGCCGGTTTCAGCGGGAGTTCCTTCTCAAATGACTTGCTCATCCCTTTTTCTGGTATTTGTTGTACCCCACCACCACGCGTTGTGCAGCGGCGATCTGATCATCCACCTGTTTCTTTCGGATCGCGATGACTTCATGGATGTAACTCACTGACTTCTGATATCCGCCGCGCGCTTCCACGTCAAGGAAAAAATCCCAGGCGGATTGTGCAATGTTTGCGGTGTGTGTTTCCAGAAACCAGGAACCGCGTGCGGCATCCACGGCTTCATGCAAAGCACTTTCGTGGTGCAGGAGATGCTGAATATTGCGCGACCACCGTGCGGCGGAAGGAATGGAGTCTGCGGGATCGCAACCCGCCAGCGCCAATCCGTTCACTCCGCCGAGCACTGCGCTCATGGCTTCGGTCGTGAGACGCAGCAGATTGGTGTGCGGATCGGCTGCAGCGTGCGATGAGCCTGCAGCGTGTGCATATACCCAAGCATGGCCTGCGCAGGATGCAGTCGGTTCATACGCCCGGATCACGCGCAACCACAAAAAGCGGAACGCGCGGTACTTGGCGATTTCGGTGAAATAATCCGTGCCTGCTCCGAATCGAAAGGCAAAGAGACCGGACAATTCATCCGCCGACAGGCCTTCTGCTACAAGCCGTTGAGCCAGTTCATTGGCCTGCGCGAGGGCAATGCCCACTTCCTGTGCTGCGGATGCGCCGGCCTCGCGGTGAGCGGCGAGATCAACCACCAGAAAGCGCATGCGGGAAAAAGCGCCGCGCAGCGTATTCAGTTGTGCAACTGAAAAATCACTTATTATCGGAAACGATACGGTACCTGCAATGCGCGCCGGATCAAAACCCAGGGCGCGGATGGTCGCTTCGAACGCGCGCATTTCGTGGTGCGGAAATGCGGAGAAGCTCAGATGAATAGCGATGATATCGGCAAGCACTGCTTTCAGTACCTGCTCAAATGCGGCCGCATCCAATCCATCGGCGTAAAAACCAATGCCGCTTGCGCCGCCTTCGAGGGCATCGATAATCTGTGCGTTGAGTGAGGCGGTTTCTCCTTTTACATCCACCCGCAATTCCCATTCATTGGACGGGTTGCGGAAGAGGAACGGGAGATCGGCTTCGGGAATATCGAGCACCGGACCGTGCTGGTCGTGGGTGTAACCCGGCTGTACGACAAGATCTTCGGAGTTCGTTTTGATCAGGGATTCAAAAGGCAATTCTCCGAGTTCCTTGAGAACCCGCTTCTTCCAGACCTCATACGAAGCCCTGTCAGTATCGGGAAATGTAAGCTGCTGCTCCATTCCCCAAACATACAGCACTGCTGCTTACCTCACCACCACAATGAATCCGACCTCTTCGACTTTTTCAGGATTGTACAGGTGAGTCCGGCATAATGAGTTAGCAAAGTCTTAGTTTTGCGCTTCGAAGAACCGGTACTTCCATTATCAGAAGCATTTACATGAAAAAGTCAAGCACAAAAAACGCCACTTCGTTTGATGCGCTTCTTGAGTTGAAGTATGGCAAGGTGGGCACTCCCAAACGAGAGAATTTCGAGAAGAAGGCGAAGCTTTTTGTGCTCAAAGAATTCACGAGAAACGCCTAATCCACTTAAACCCGGATTATGCAGTCGGATTTCTATTCCGATCCAAAACGCCTTCGAATACTCGCACTTGCTCGTTTCGGGTGCTCACCGTGGGGGTGACCACGCTTCCGCGCCCGAAACTTGCGCGAGTGCTTGTCTTCTTTGG
>JBKDGH010000058.1:0-4855 GCA_046336655.1 Flavobacteriales bacterium
AGGACCGCGTCAGTTTCTTCATCGATCCAATTGATGAAATATACATGGGTCAGGTTGTTGGAGAGCACTCGCGCGACAGTGATCTGGTGGTTAACCTGAGTGAGGCAAAGCAGCTCACGAACTTCCGCGCTGCGGGATCAGATGACAAGGCCCGCTTTGCACCCGCTCTGCGCTTCTCACTGGAAGAAGCGCTCGAGTATATTCAGGCTGATGAATATGTGGAGGTTACGCCGAAGTCGCTGCGCCTGCGCAAAATCTATCTGAACGAAAACGACAGGAAGCGCTTCGCAAAGGAGTTCGCAACGGCCAATTGAGTTTGCTCAACATGGCGTTATTCATAAGTGCTTAACCAATTTTATGGCGCGATCTGTGTGTCGCACCGTAACTTTGAAAGATCTCTTATGAGTAATATGCTGAACACACTTCGCGCCGCAGTGGCCATTGGGTTGCTATGCGGTTTCCCGGGGCAGATTAAAGCCCAGATTGCCGATCCGGCGAGCACCACTGACAAATTCGCTACACTGCTGAACTACATTCAGCATATGTATGTGGATTCTGTGGATGGCGGGAAACTCACGGAAAAGGCCATTATAAGTCTTCTCGAGGAACTCGATCCTCACTCTACCTATTTGTCAAAAGAGGAACTCCAGGAGGCCAATGAACCGCTGCAAGGCAGTTTCGACGGGATCGGCATACAGTTCAACATTCTGAATGATACGATATACGTCGTGGAGCCCATTCAGGGCGGACCGTCCGAAAAACTCGGCATTCAGGCAGGCGACAAGATTGTCGAAATCGAAACTGAGAATGTCGCCGGAATAGGTATCAAGAACAACGATGTGCTTAAAAAACTACGGGGACCGAAAGGCACCAAAGTGAATGTGGGCATACAGCGCCGGGGGAGTAAAGAGGTTATGTATTACCCGATTGTACGCGATAAGATTCCGATTTACTCGGTCGATGCGTCATATATGGTGGCTCCGGAAATCGGCTACATCAAAATCAGCCGCTTCGCCCGCACCACCGTTCAGGAAATGCGCCAAGGCATCGAAGAGTTGAAAGCCAAAGGCATGAAGGATCTCATAATCGACCTTCAGGGCAATGGTGGAGGACTGCTGAATTCTGCCATTGAAATGGGCGATGAATTCATCTCCGGCGACCGCCTGCTCGTATACACGCAGGGTAGGTCATTCCCGCGGGAAGATTACCGGGCCGTCAAGAATGTGGAGGGCAGCTTTGAAAAGGGCCGCCTGATTATTCTGATTGATGAATCATCTGCTTCTGCGAGTGAAATTGTAAGCGGTGCCGTGCAAGACTGGGACCGCGGACTGATCGTTGGCCGGCGTTCATTCGGAAAAGGCCTTGTGCAGCGTCCTGTTCCACTACCCGATGGAAGCGCAGTGCGACTGACCGTTCAGAAATATTATACACCGAGCGGACGGTGCATTCAGAAGCCTTACGATAAAGGACTGGAGGAATACTACAATGATCGCGCGGATCGATTCGAGCACGGCGAATTCTTTAACCCTGACAGCGCAAAGGTGAAGAGCGATGAATTGTTCTACACCAACATCAGCAAGCGCGAAGTATATGGCGGCGGAGGTATTTTCCCGGATGTATTTGTGCCGCTCGATACCACTGAAAACTCCACCTATTTTTCGGATATGTTGCGCACCGGGGTGAACAATGACTGGGTGCTCACTTACGTGGACAGAAACAGGGCTGAGCTGATCAGGAATTACCCGACCATGGATAAGTTTATGAACGGATACGAAGTGCCGGAAAGCGGTATACATGATATGATACACCTGCTTGAGGAAAAGGAAGTACCGTTCAATGAAGAGGATTTCAAGCGCAGCGAGCGGGCCATTAAACTACGCACTAAAGCCCTGATTGCCAGAAATTTATATGATAATGAGGCGTTTTACGTGGCCATCAATGATCTTAATCCGGCGTTAAAAAAGGCGGTGGAAGTACTTCAGGATGGCACATTTGACTCCATGAATCTGGCGCATTCGGGCGGGTCTTCAAAACCAAAAGGAGAAGACAGCAAGAAGCACAGTTCCAAAAAGAAGAAATAGTATTTTTGTAACCTCTAAAAAAAAACAACACCAAAGCAATGAGCAACGGAGTAAAAATTGGGTTGCTGGTAGTTATTGCCGGAGCCCTTGGTTTTGTGGCATGGCGCCAGATTCAGGCGAAAGACTCAGAAATCACCAGTCGTCCCGCCGATCAGCAACAAGTTGTGCAGAATATGACCACCAACGCAGGTGGCACTCAGATTCAGGCTGCCGAGCAGGCGAAGAAAGCCGATGCGACTGGTCAGGCTTCCCAGACTCGCGCAAAGACCACCTGGGCGTTTGAGAAATCAGAGCACGATTTCGGTAAACTGAAGCAGGGTGAGTCTGCAGAGTACAAGTTTAAGTTTACCAACACCGGCAAAGAGCCTCTGATCATCGAGAATGCGCAGGGTTCATGCGGCTGCACCGTGCCGAACTATCCGAAAGAGCCTATCGCTCCGGGCGCTACCGGGACAATAGACGTGCGTTTTAACAGTGCAGGAAAAAGCGGTGCCCAGCAAAAGACGGTAACGCTGACAGCCAACACTGATCCTTCGATTACCACTATGCTCACCATCAAGGCGGATGTAGAGGCTCCATCGAACTAATTTCAAAGAATCGGTATGGAAAGGCCGCCCTTCTCCGGGCGGCCTTTTTATTAACCGGAGAGTGTTTACTGCGCTATTCGCTTCGAACGTATCCCCTCCCGGGATGGGGTTTTATCACACGCAGCACAGGCGCTGAGAGGTGTTTATTTGACTCAGACGCAAATCAGACTCCGATTTCCGCCCCAAGCAACTTCAACCACTGATTCCAAGTCTTTCACACGATAACCTTCACAGGTGCTGCTATGAAATCTACCCTTGCTGCTCTGCTGAGCCTGTTTCTGGGATCGCTCAGTATCAACGCCCTCGCTCACAAGCGCCCAGACGTGGAGTATCAGGAGAATAAAGGACAGTGGGAACCATCAGTGCGGTTTCGGGCCGGGCTGGGCACCGGAACAGTGTTCCTGGAAAACAACCGGTTTGCGTTTTCATTCTTTTCTGCTGCTGACCTTGACGTGGCGCACGAATACAGCCGCGCGCCGTGGCTTTTTGCAGAAGAACCCACTATCCACGGTCACGCCTGGTACCTGAAGTTTATCGGCTCGTCGGCGCAGACCATCACGGGCAAGCAGCAACAGAAGCATTATTACAATTACTTCATCGGCAACGACCCGCAGCGCTGGGCATCCCGTGTCGGGTCCTTCGCAGCGGTGGAGTACACCAATCTCTACGAAGGAATTGACTTGATGGTCCACCAGGGCTCAGGTCATTTCAAATACGACTTTCATGTGGCTCCCGGAGTTTCTCCCGACGCTATACAACTCGAACTCGAAGGGTTACTTTCAGCGGAAGTGCGCGATGGTCAGCTAGCCATGCAGACCAGCGTGGGCGAGTTCATTGAAAATCGTCCCTATGCCTTTCAGGTCATCAACGGCGCAATCACCGAAGTGGCCTGCCGCTATGCGCTCAACGGCACCCGTGTGGCATTTGAATTTCCCAATGGATATGACAGTTCGCTTGAATTGATCATCGATCCTGAATTGATTGCATCCACACTGAGTGGATCAGCTGGCGCAACGAATTACGGACACTCCGCTACCTTCGATATCGCAGGTAATATTTATACCGGATGTATTTCCTTCGGCGCGGGATATCCTTCGACCGCAGGCGCATTTGATACCACCCACGGCGGCGCCACCGATTTCGGCTTGAGCAAGCTCGACCCCGAAGGTGCCAATCTCATCTGGGCCTCTTACGTGGGCGGCTCGCAGGGCGAATACCCGCACAGTCTGTGGGCCAATGATCAGGGCGAACTGTATGCGTATGGCAACAGCGCATCCAATAACTTCCCCACAACAACCGGAGCGTTTGATACCTCGCACAACGGTGGTACGGACATCGTGGTGTGCCGGCTCTCTGCCGACGGCACTCAACTGATGGGCTCCACCTTTATCGGCGGTTCATCCGGCGACGGATTGAATGCCGCCTCACAGAATTACGGAGACGGTTACCGCGGAGAGATTATCCTCGACGGTAACGGCAAGGTGTTTATCGCCTCATGCTCGTCCAGTGCGGACTTTCCCACCACTCCGGGCGCTTATCAAGGCTCGCTCGCGGGACAGCAGGATGCGGTGTACTGCCGCCTGAACGCTACCCTCACTGCGTTGGAAGCTTCGACCTACATCGGTAGCACGGGCAACGATATGGCCTACGGTATCCGCATGAATACAGTTGGGCAGGTGTATATCGCCGGTATGGCCGGTGGTGCTGACTTCCCAACGACTGCGGGCGCATTCCAGACCGGCTTCATCGGCGGCAACGGCGGCTGGGGTGGTGAAATGGATGGATTTATTCTTCGCATGAATGGCGCCGGCACACTGCTTCAGCGCAGCACATTATACGGTACGGTTGAAATGGATCAGTGCTTCTTCATCGACCTCGACGGCGATGAAAATGTGTTTGTGTATGGACAGGGCGGTGATTTTCCGATAGTGGGCACGGTTTACTCCAATCCGGGCAGTCGACAGTTCATCACCAAATTCAACGCCGACCTCAGCGATGTGATGCTCAGTACCGTGGTCGGATCAGGTGGAAATGAATGGGGCAGCACGGACTTTGTTCCCGATGCCTTTCTGGTAGACCATTGCAACAATATTTATATCTCGTCATACCAGGCGAACAGCACGCTGCCTACGACCTCTGACGCGCTGTACACCACAGGCGGATTTTATCTCGCAGTATATACCGAGG
>JBKDGH010000059.1:0-45395 GCA_046336655.1 Flavobacteriales bacterium
GACCTGCGCTTACCGCCCGGATACCGCATTGCATACGGCGGGGTATTCGAAAATCTGGAAGCCGCGCGAAGCCGTCTGCTTATTGCAGTTCCCATCGCATTGCTGCTGATTTTCGTACTGCTCTATTTTGCCTTTCACTCCCTGCGTCAGGGCATCATGGTATTCTCTGCGATTCCGCTTTCCGCCATCGGAGGTGTTTTCCTCCTTCAGCTTCGTGGAATGCCGTTCAGCATCAGCGCTGGCATTGGATTTATTGCGCTTTTCGGAGTGGCAGTACTGAATGGCATTGTGCTGCTCGCGGAGTTCAACGCGCGGCGCAAGGCGGGCCTCACTAATCCGTACCGCGTGGTGATTGAAGGCGCATCATCGCGTTTGCGTCCTGTCCTGATGACCGCCGCGGTGGCATCCATGGGATTTCTTCCGATGGCGCTCAGTCACGGTTCAGGTGCGGAAGTACAGCGCCCGCTGGCTACGGTAGTGATCGGAGGATTGCTCATTGCCACATTCCTCACGCTGTTTCTTCTCCCTGCATTGTACGCGTTCCGCGGATTCTCAGTGCACAAGGTGAGTTGCGGTGCAGCGGTAGTACTAGTGGTGTTGCTCGGCACCACGGCTGCAAATGCGCAGGTTCAGGTAGATCTTTCTGCGGCACTTGACAGTGCCTTGCGGGGCAATCACAGTCTGGAGTCAGCGAGGCTGCGTGCCGATCAGGCTGCGGCACTTATCCGCACAGGGCGCGATGTGCCTGCTACATCGGTGACGCTCGACTATGGTCAGTACAACAGCATTTATATGGACAACAGAATCGGAGTGACGCAGGCGTTCCGTCTGCCGTCATACTATGCCGCACAGCAGGATGCTCTGCGCGCAGCGGCACTGGGTGCAGAGGAGGAGTCCAGACTGCGTGCGCTGGAGCTCCGGGTCATGACACAGCGCTCGTTTTATCGTTTACTGGTGCTCGAAGAACTCCAGCGCGTACTCAATGAATCGCTTGCAGTGCAGGAACAATTCACGCAGGTTATCGAATCGCGCGTGAATGCCGGCAAGGGCAATGCCATGGACTTGTTGCTCGCGCGCAATGCCCTGAATGAGTTGCGCACGGAGATCGCCCGCAATGAACTGGAGCTGATGCAGGAGCGTGAGCGTTTGCGCGTGTGGATGAATGTGCGCGAGTTGCCCTATCCTTCATCATCATCACCACGCATGGAGATGCCGGTGAGGACTGATCCGGTGGAACTGCATCCCCTGTTGGCGATTGAATCCCAGCGCGTAACACAGGCTACCATGCGCGAGCGCACAGAGCGACGCGCGGCATTGCCTGAGCTGGAACTCGGATTCTATTCCACCAGCATTACCGGAACAGGTGCGGATGATGTGCGCTATTCCAGAAGCGATCGTTTCAATGCCTTTTATGCGGGGCTCGGCATTCCGCTGTTCTATGGCGCCCAGCGTGCGCGCATTGCAGGTGCAGCGCTCGAAGTTCAGATTGCGGAGTCGCAGCTGAGTCAGACGCAACTGAGGTATAATTCAGAAAAGGCCATGGCCTCACAGGAGCTTGCGCAGGCAGCACAACTCCTCAGTCGCTACGATGAGGGAGCGCTCCGCGATGCGGAAGAGATGAAGGCACTTGCCTCGCAACAACTGGAGAACGGCTCCATTTCGTATACCGAATGGTCGTTCGCCGTGCAGCAATCGCTGCGCATTTACAGGGAGTATTATTCCACGCTGGAGCGGTGGAATAATGCAGCCATTCACATTCAATTTTACTATCCATCCAAATGAAAAAGATACTGTTTTCTTTCGTGCTGCTCAGCGTGCTGGCATGCAACGACAATACACCCGCTGAAAGTGAGACAGCGCCAGCTCAAGTTGTGGACCGCATTGAACTCACTCCTGCACAGCAGGCACAGATCAGCTTGTCTACCACCCGCCCGGAGATGCGGGAGATCAACGAAGTGATCCGTCTGCAGGGCGAAGTCATTCTTCCGCCGGAAGCACGGCATGAGGTGTCTGTGCCCTATGCCGGACAAATCAAATCCGCCCGCGGTGTGGCGGGTATGAAAGTGGCGAAAGGCGAAGAGCTCGCTGCGCTGCAATCACCCGACTATCTGATGCTTCAGGAAGATTGGCTGAAATTGCGCGCGGCCTTATCCGGCGCAGAGAAGGAATACGAGCGCATGAAGGAATTGATTCGGACCAAAGCTGCAAGTCAGCGGGACTTTGAACTCGCCGAAGCGGATTACCAGGCAAAGTTGGCGCAGCACCGCGCAGCTGAAGAGCGCGTGCGGCTGCTCGGTCTGGACCCAAAGCGCATCACCGCTGAGGCATTATCGGGAAGCATCGCCTTGCGCGCACCGATTGCAGGCATTGTGTCGGAGGTGAATGTGCATGCGGGAATGGGCTTTTCTGCCGGACAAAGTCTTTACACTATTGTAGATCCTTCTGCAGTGCAATTCCGCCTGGTGCTATATGAGAAGGACCTTTACAAGGTGAAAACGGGACAGAAGGTTGCGCTTACCGCGTTGGACGGAGCCGTTGATTCGGTGTATGCCACGGTGAGGTTCATCGGTCCGGATCTCGGCGTGGATAGGTCAGTGCTGGTGACATGCACACCAAACAGTGCCACCACCACTCTTGCGCCCGGGGCATTTATCACGGGTGAAATACATACTTCCGGCGTGCGGACGATTTCGGTTCCGCTCGAAAGTGTGCTGCGCAGTGAGGGACAGTACTTGGTATTTGTGAAGGAATCAGAGGGGGTGTATCAATTGACAGAGGTAGAAGTGCTCAGTGAATCCGCGGAGTTCGCGGCCATTCGTTCAGGTGCACTTGATGAGCAGAGCGAAGTGGTAGTGAAGGGCGCTTACCAGTTACTGAACACGCTGAAAGTGGGTGGAGAGGAATAATGCTCAGTTAAGCGCATCGCCGCGCAATTCGCGGTAGCGCTTGCGGGCTTCTACGACGAACAGACTACCGGGAAATTCGGTAATGAGTTTTTCGTAGAGTGTCATCGCAGCAGTGGAGTCGCCGTCAATCTTGTCGGCCATTTCTGCCAGTCGGAACAATGCGTCATCTGCAGTGATATCGGTGAAGTGCTGATCCACTATGCGCTGGTAGTAGGCCTTGGCCTGTGTAAAGTCTCCGTTGCGTGCGTAGAGTTTTGCCTTGAGCATGTAGATCTCATCTGTGAGGCTGTGCATTGGAAACTGCGTGAGGATGGAGTCGAGGGTGATGAAGCACTGTTCCGTGCGATTGCGGAATGCGAGCAGGTCAGCGCGCGCGTACATCTGCATGGCTACAGTAGTTGTATCCATGTTGAAGTTGTCCGTGATCAGCAGTGAGAGGTCAATCGCATCGTTGGAAATGAGCTTGGTGGTGGATGCTTTCAGTGCATCAAGTTGTCCTTGCGCCCATTCGAAATCTCCGGTGTAATATGAAATGCGCGCGTTGCGAAACTTGGCTTCATTGCCAAGCACATCATCTTTGAAATCGAGCTCAACCTGGGAGTACAGCAGACTGGCATCCCACACTTCGTTATTGAACAATAAAATATCTGCAAGTTCGAGTTTGATCAATGCGAGTGTTTTGGCATACATGCCTGACAGCGCGAGTGCTTCGCGCAGATTGGCAATGGCGTTGTCGCTTTTATCCAGAAAGAATGCCTGAATGTGTGCCAGTTCTTTGATCATCATCGCCGACTCTGCGTTGCGTCCAACTTCCTGCAGGGTAATGAGGTATTCCTGCTCGAGTTGTCCGTAAGCTGCTTTGTCAATGCCTGGTTTGTCTCCAAGTTCAGCCGACATCACCTGCAGTTTCTCCATGCGGGCGGTGATGTAAAACGGGTTCATCGGGCCCTTGTCGATGACATACTGATAGGATTTGCGGGCTGTCGTATAATCCTTGTTGGTGAATGCCAGCTGTGCGAGGTTGATGATGCGTGAGCCGCTTTCCAGCAGTCGCTTGTCGAGTGCTGATGCCTGCACGAATGCAGATGCGAAATCCTTCTTCTGAAGGAAAAGCCAGGTCAGCATTTCCGTGTAAATCGTCTGTTCCGGAGCCTTTTGCGAGCGTTTGAGGAGTTTTCCTTTGAGCATTTCGAGCTGCTCTGGATTTTCGCTGAAGTTGAGTGTGCGGTTGAGTGAGTTCTGCACAGTCTGAAGGTAATTGGGATCTTCCGCCACGAGGTCGACACACGACTCGGTCATGGATTCAAAGTCGCCGAGGTTACCCTGCATATTGGCAATCTCAAAGGTGTAGGTATATCCGTCCCGCGATTGCTGCCGGGCAATTTCATACACGCGCAAGGCATATTGGTATTCGTTGATGCGTGAAAATTCATTGGCCAGCCGGATGGCATTGCTGCGTGTGGGATTGAATTTTGAAACCGCGCGTTCAAACTCGGCCTTGGCATCTTCTGCTTTGTTGAAGCGTTTGTACAGTTCTCCGAGCTGCAGGTATCCCGTGCCGTCTTCGCTGTCGGTCTTGAGTTTCTTTTTGACCAACTGCTCCGCCTCTTCAAACGCATCAAGCGCGATGAGTGTGTTGAGGTAATTGGTGTAAACGCGGTTGGTCTTGTTGGTCTTGTAGATTTTGTCGTAGTACAACCGCGCCTGTTCAAACTGCCCCTGGTTGAAATAGTATTCGGCGAGTTCCAGATCCTCCTGCGCGTGCGCTTCTTTGGGTGCGAGCAGAATTCCGCAAAACACAACCAGGATGGCTGTGGTGCGGTGAATGAAGCGGCTGGAGAGGAGTTTCATGCGATCAGTTAAAAATCAATTCTTCCGGTTTTTGCGGAATGCTGTCTACCCAAAACCGTACCTGAGGATAATAGTCATTGTAATGCTTGATCATCGGTACACTTCGCTCTGTGATCAGGTTCATTTCTTTGATGAGGGCATCGGTAGCGGTCTTTTCCTCCTGCACCAGTTGCATGACGTATTCCGTGGTGAGTTTATTGCCCTTGGCATCGTGAGTAAAATCCTCAGCAAGGGCAAGGCGCAGATTGGCGAGCTGCGTGCGCGCAGTAGCGATGCCGCTTTCTACCAGAGCCGCGCGTTTCGACACATCAGGTACAAGCTTCCGCACCATGCGGTAATCGGCCATGTGTTTGGCCATGGAACGGCGCATGGAGCCTTCATAGTTTTTCTGCACATATTCCAGATGCGTATTGATACTGTCGGTGATCGCCTGAAGGCTGTCGCAATTCACCTGCGCAAAGCGGGCGTAGGAGGAATCGAGTTCGGTTTTCAGTGAATCAATGGTCGCGACTTGACGCGAAAAATCCGACTTGCCGCATCCCGGGAGCAGCACATATCCTCCGATCAGAATGGTAAAAATTGTTCCTTTCCACATAGCTTGTACCATACCTGCTAAGGTACGCGCACTCCAGCCTGCACGTTGTGAAAAAGTCGAAATGTGCGATGCGCCCGCGGAATACTTATGGCTTTTCGATACGGTCGAATCCGCAGTATGGCACCAGCACGTCGGGAATGCGGATGCTCTTGCCGTCGTAGTTGTTTTCGAGCAATGCAGCAAGGATACGCGGCAATGCCAGCGCGCTTCCGTTGAGGGTATGCACAAGTTGTGATTTGCCATCAGCGCCTTTGAAGCGGCACTTCAGACGGTTGCTCTGGAAGGTTTCGAAGTTGGAGGTGGAGCTCACTTCGAGCCAGCGCTCCTGTGCGCCGCTGTAGACTTCAAAATCGTAGGTGAGGGCAGAGGTGAAGCCCATATCGCCGCCGCAAAGGCGAATAATCCGGAAATGAAGATCCAGGTCCTTCAACAGCTCTTTCACGTGATTCACCATGTCTTCCAGCACCTCGTAGGATTTGGAAGGATGCACGAGCTGCACGATTTCTACTTTGTCAAACTGGTGCAGGCGATTGAGGCCGCGCACGTGCGCACCCCAGCTACCTGCCTCGCGGCGGAAGCACGGCGTGTATCCGGTCATTTTCACCGGCAGCTCTTCTTCTTTCAGAAGCACATCGCGGTAGAGATTAGTCAGCGGCACTTCGGCAGTAGGAATGAGGTACAGGTCGTCGGCTGTCACGTGGTACATCTGCCCTTCCTTGTCAGGAAGCTGTCCGGTGCCGATACCGCTTGCTTCATTCACCATGAGCGGCGGCATGAATTCCTTGTAGCCTGCCTCCTGTGCCTTGTCGAGGAAGTAATTGATCATCGCGCGCTGGAGGCGTGCTCCTTTGCCTTTGTACACCGGAAATCCTGCGCCGGTGATTTTGGTGCCGAGTTCGAAGTCAATGAGATCAAAATCCTGAATGAGGTCCCAGTGCGGCTTTCTAAAATCACCGAGGGCGGGCATGCTGCCCCATTTAAATACTTCCACATTGTCATCCGGCGTCTTGCCTTCGGGTACGCTTGTGTGAGGTACGTTGGGAACGATATAAAGGAGTTGCTTCAGTTTTTCTTCATGCGCTGCCAGACTGGCTTCCAGTTCACGGCTTTTTTCCTTCAGGGAAGAGTTGGCTGCCTTGCGCTGCTCAGCCTCCTCTTTTTTCCCTTGCTTCATGAGATCGCCGATTTCTTTGGCTAATCGGTTGGCTTCCGCGAGGTTGGCATCGAGATCGGATTGGGTCCTTTTGCGGGCATAGTCGGCCTCGAGGATCTGGTCAATGACCGCATAAAAGTCCTTGTTGCGTTTGGCCAGTCCGGCCAGCACGAGTTCTTTGTTTTCCCGGATATAAGGTACTGTGAGCATGGGGGTGAATGAGCTGTGGTTGGTATGGAGGCAATAAAAAACTCCTGATCCCGCACGGAGGCATGACCAGGAGTTTTCAGAAGTTCAGCCGATCCCGGTTTAAGCCTTTGGAGCTACTACCGATACGTACGACTTGTTGTCTTTTTTCTTGCGGAATTCCACCACACCGTCAGTCAGTGCAAAGAGTGTGTGGTCTTTTCCGAGACCTACGTTCACTCCCGGGTTGTGACGGGTGCCTCGCTGGCGAACGATGATGTTGCCGGCTATGCAGGTTTGTCCGCCGTAAATCTTCACGCCGAGGCGCTTGCTTTCCGATTCGCGGCCGTTCTTTACTTTACCTTCACCTTTCTTGTGTGCCATGGTATTTCAACTTTTAGGTAAGCCGGGGCTTATCCGATTTTCTCAATTTTGAGTTCAGTGAGATACGCGCGGAAACCATTTTTCTTCTGGTAGCCTTTGCGACGTTTCTTTTTGAAGACAAGGATTTTGTCTCCCTTGAGGTGTTTCACTACGGATGCGGTCACCTTCATACCTTCAATAGCCGGGGCGCCAACAGATACTTTTCCGCCATCGTCCACGAGGAGTACACGGTCGAAGCTCACTTTAGAGCCTTCCGTGTCCTGAAGACGGTTCACGAAGATCTGCTGATCTTTCTGTACTTTGTACTGGTGCCCTGCTATCTCAACAATTGCGTACATGTTGGAGAATTTTTGGGTTGTTTATTAAAAAGGGCTGCAAATATAGCAGAATTTCCTGCCCCTGCAAGCTATGACTCAGTGCTTTTTGCCTTTCGGCTGCGCATGAGCCACACCCCGACCAGAATAATCCCGCCCGCAGCCACGTGCCATATGCTGAGGGGCTCATCGTCCATAATGCCCCAGCCGACTGCCACAATCGGAATCAGATAGGTCACGGATGCCGCAAACAGCGCGGATGTGCGGTGCGTCAGCCTGAAAAAGAGCGCATTGGCCAGGGCACTGCCGACCGCTCCAAGTATCACCACCGCCCCGAGCGCCCGCAGGCCGTAAGGATTTTCGCGGATGACTTCCACCGGAGAGGTCATCAGAGCGATTACTCCACACGGAATGGCAACCAACAACATGGAAAGAGATGCGGTCTGCAATCCGTTGAGGTGCGAAAGCCGGTGCTGAATGGTATTCACGCTCACACCGTAACAGGCCGTGGCCAGCACCACGAGAAGCGCCCAGCCAATATGGGAATGCTTTTCCACGCCGGTAAGCAAGAGCAGGGTAACCGCCCCGGCCAGCCCGATGACCACTCCGGTAACTTGCCGCGCGCTGAATGCGGAACGGAAGGCCAGCACGCCCACGATCACGGTAAACAGCGGAGTCAGTGCATTGAGCATTCCTGCCACGCTGCTGTCGATGTGCATCTGCGCCCGGGTAAACAGAAAGGCCGGAACGCCGCTGCCGCAAAGTCCTACCACAAGCAGCCAGGGCCAGTCCGCTTTTCTGACTACCCGCATCGCGGACGGCACGAACGGAATCAGCGTCAGCCCCGCGAAAAACATCCGCATGGAGGCGACCTGCGCCGGACTCAGCAACGGCTGTTCATCAGGGGTCTTCATGGCGCGCTTCATCAGAATGAAGGAACTGCCCCACACCAGAGCGAGGGCAATCAATAACATGACATGAAGGGATGGAATGCGCGGACGGGCGGACATGGCCGGCAAAGGTGGGTTACTTTCGGGTATTTTAACGCAATTGATAGGTTGGGGAGCAAGTGGTGTATCTACCTTCGTACCGTTAATCGCCTTACCATGAAACACATCCCGACTTTTACAGCATTGCTTCTGGCAGTTCTCCTGTGGTCATGCGGACCGCAGTCTCCGGAGTCCGGTCAGTCTTCTGCTCCGGTAATTACCTACACAGAAATTGCAGGCGAATCGGCCAAAACCGTGGCGTTGTTGGCTATTGAAGGCATGACCTGCTCACACGGTTGCGGAGGAAAAATTCAGCAGGATCTGCAGGCACTGGATGGCGTGAAGGGCACTGACCTCGATTATGCCGATGGCCGCGATGCCAATCAAGTAATGGTGGAATTTGATCCGGCGAAAGTCAGCGAGACCAAACTCATCTCCTGTGTGAATGAAATCGCTGACGGCAAATACAAAGTAGTTGCCGTGGAGGTGCAGACCGTAAAGGCGCAGTCGCTGTCAGGCAGTGGCTCTTCTGACGCAGATAGCGAACAGACGGTTGACCTCGGCGGATTCTTCCAGGTCTTCAATCTTCTTTCTACGTTTCTGAACATGATTCGCTGATCATTGTCAGATGAATGAATAGTAGTGTAAGCCACTGCTACCTTCGCTGCGATGAATAATGATCAGTTGCTTCGCCGCTTTGCGCGGATTTCGCTCGTACTCTTCTTTTTTGTCATTCTCGCCGGAAGCATTGTGCGTACCACAGGCAGTGGTATGGGTTGTCCCGACTGGCCCAGGTGCTTCGGTTACTTAGTGCCGCCGACAAGCATTGATCCGCTGTTGTTTCAACCAGCGCATTCCTATGAACACGGCCAAATGGTAGTACACAACGATACGCTGTGGGTCGCTAATGAAGCGTTCGTTTCGGCGAAATCATTTGACCGTACCAAGTGGCACAAATACCCGAAGCACGATTACGCTATTTTTAATCCTGTACAGACGTGGATTGAATACATCAACCGCCTCGCCACGGCAGTATTCGCCATACCGGTGTTGCTCATGACCTTTTTCGCATTCCGGAGATGGCGCAGGCAGAATGATCTGATCACGCTGCTCTTCGCATTGGGCAGTGTATTCATGATCGGCTTTGAAGCGTGGCTCGGCAAGCTGGTGGTGGATGGCAATCTGAAAACGTCGAGCGTGACCTTGCACATGGTCGGTTCGCTCGCCATTATTCTCTGCATCGTGGCCTTGTTGCAACGCAACCGCATTCACCGGCTGAACGATATCGTTTCTTCAAAGGCCACGCTGATGGTGTGGACGGGATTGGTATGTTCTCTCGTGCAAATCATGCTGGGCACACAGGTTCGGGAAGAAACTGATGTGATTGCGCAGGCTACTTCAGATCGCTCGCAGTGGATTGAAATGATGAGTGCGCTGTTCTATGTTCACCGCAGTTTTTCCATTCTGATTGTGTTGCTTACTGCCTGCACGTGGTGGCTGCTCCGTAGAAGCTCTGTGCAAAGTTGGGGCAATGCACTGTTAGCGCTGATTGGAGTGGAGATTCTTGCGGGAATTATTCTCGCTTACTTCGACATGCCGGCGTGGATGCAGCCGCTGCATCTGCTGTTTGCAGTCATGTGGTTTGCGCTTTCCGCCTATCTGGTGATTCGTATCCGCACGCCGAAAAGTGCCATTGCGCAGCATTGAGCCATTGCGGATCAGACTCTTTTCTGACTCTTGTAAATATTGAAACGCAACGAAAAGACGTTGCTGTAAAGCACATCGCTGAGGTTGCCCACATCCGATAAGGCGTAATCGAGCTGGAGCTGCTTGATGCGCAATCCCACGCCGATATTGGGCTGAAGGGTGAATGACTCGCTGCCGTCAAAGTCCGTAACGCGCTGCACATTGCCTGCCCCCATGCGGAGGAAAATAACTTTGTTGTATCCGACTTCCAGTCCGATAGTCGGGTCAATACTTACAGGATCGGCTGATACCAGTGTGTTACGCTGTCCGTCGGTGGTCAGCATCGCATTGCACTCCACGAGGATGCTTACCTTTTTAATGTTGAATTCACGCGCCGCACCGAGGATTACCCGGGGCAATGCGATTTCGAGACCATTCTGCGGAATTTCATTGCCGGTTTGCTGAAACACTTCGCGCGTGCGGTCGTCGAGCGTAAAGGTCCATGCATTGAACGTGGACGTGATGTCGCGTGCCATCACACCAAAGAGCCATTTCTTGTATCCGAATTGTGCGCCGGCATCCAGACCGAATCCCCATGCGTGAGCAAATTCCCCGATCTGGCGATAAATCACTTTTGCATTGGCGCCCCAGCGAAAACCCTGCAATCCTTTTTGGCCGGCATCTGCCGATGTGGCGCGTGAAGACGCCCTCCACGGGAGTCCATTGCGGGCGTAAGAGAAAATAAATGCGTAATCCGCTGCACTGAACGTAGTGATGCGGTCGTAGTTGATATTTCCCGAAGGGTCGAAAAGATCAATTGTATTCGGAATATCATCTACCCCAAAGCGGATGAACGAGATGGCTGCGGCACTCAGGCTGTCTATCGGCCTGGCTATCGAGGCGTAATCGTATTTGGCAATACCCGCAAAATACTCGGAGTGCATTGCCGCGATTTCGAGATCACTATTTACGCCGGTGAGTCCTGCCGGATTCCAATACCCCGCTGTGCCGTCATTGACGCTTGCCACCTGCGACAGGCTCATGCCCAGGGCGCGGGCACCCACTCCGATATTCAGGAATTCATTGACGTATTTCGGCGCAATGGTGGATGGCGTGCTCTCGACCAGCTGCGCACGCAGGGTCAGTGCACCGCCGGTTGCAAGCAGAGCCAGAAGGAGAGAGGCTAAACGCTTCATCGCGGTAAAGGTAACCCGTGAAAAGGGAAAGGTCACGGTCGCACAGAACTTGCTGAGGCGCGTTTTATTGCCTCAAGCAGGGCTGAATCGGATGTCCCTTTGCTCACTACAGATTTTACTCCGGCTTCTTCGAGGGCTGCAGCGGTTGTTTTCCCAAAGGCAATCACCTTTTGAAATGGCATGATGGTATTGGCTTTCAGGAAGGCCTGCACATTCGACGGCGAAGAAAAAATCAGGATATCCGGATGCCCCACCGGTACCGGATTTTCTTCCGTGCGGTAGCACACGATATCCACTACTTGTGAGGCGGGAAGGGCCTGTTGCACGGTTCGGACACTTTGTTCCGAAATCGGGAAATAGACCTTTTTACGCCCTGCTGTTTTTTTGAATTCGCGCGCTACTTCATCTGTGTCGGAGTGACGCCCTGTGAACTCCACTTCGCCATATTTGCGGAGCAGGCGCGCTGTTCCTTCTCCAATCGCAGCGAGTTGGGCCGACCCAACGGAAGGTGTGTGGGCGAAGAAATGTTCCACGCCTTGCTTGGAGCTGAAAAAAATCCAACCTGACCGGATTGTTGGTATTTCACATGCTACACTTCGGGTGGTGATCATAGGCTGGGCAATGAGCTCGAAGCCTTCTGCGGCGAGGGTCGTCAGCAGGTGATTATCCGCAGGAAGTTCGCGGGAGATAAATACGGTCTGACTCATTGTGGTTTGATTTCGCGCACGATCAAATCGATCAGCGCATCGGGATCGTCGCCAACAAAGGTAAGCATGCGCAGCGGGGCATCCCATTCATGGGCGATGGCCACGTGCACTTCGTATTCGTTTTCTTCTTTCTCAGTAAAGACTCCCAATGGAAGATGACAACCACCCTGCATGCCCGCGAGTACTGCGCGCTCAATGCGCACTCCGTCGGCCACATCGGTATGATGCAGCGCCTGCAATACGTCGCGAAGGGTGATGTCATTGGAGCGGCACTGCATGGCGAGCACACCCTGTGCCGGAGCCGGTATGAATTGCCGC
The DNA here is from genome assembly GCA_046336655.1 of Flavobacteriales bacterium. Taxonomy (GTDB): domain Bacteria; phylum Bacteroidota; class Bacteroidia; order Flavobacteriales_D; family Sanyastnellaceae; genus CANGTU01. The sequence goes on from JBKDGH010000059.1 coordinate 12,286, forward strand.
GGGTCGAGCTGTACGGGGATGAGGTCAGAAATGTCGAGCTTCAGCCTGTCGAGCCCTGCACTGGCCAGCAGAATAGCATCAAACTGTCCGTCGCGCAGTTTCTGAACGCGCGTGGGTACATTGCCGCGGATATCGGTGAGGCTCACATCCGGACGCAGTGTGCGCATCTGTGCTTTGCGGCGCGCGGATGAGGTACCCACATTCGCACCGTGCTGCAGTCCGAGTGCTTGTGAAATGTCGTGTGCCCGCGGATGAATGAGCAGGAGATCGGCGGGATTGGCCCGGTGACTCACTGCGCCAATCACGAGTTCGGGCGGTGAAGTGGTTTCCAGATCTTTGTGAGAATGCACTGCAAGATCAATCTCATCGGCCAGCAAAGCGGCTTCTATTTCCTTGGTGAAAAAACCTTTGCCTTCAAGCTTGTCGAAGCTGAGGTCCTGCTCGCGGTCGCCTTGTGTTTTGATGATGTGCAGGATGGCTTCCTGACCAATTTTCTCCAACTCTGATTTTACAAAGTTGGCCTGCCAGAGCGCGAGTTCACTGCCCCGGGTTCCTATTCTGATCGGTGTTCTCAACGTGGATTTAATTCCGTGCTACTGCGTCTAAAAGTACTTCCCGGGCCATTTTCATCGGAACGGAAATGTACTTCTTCTCCATGTACGCAATGATTTTCTCGAGCACTTCGCGGGAGTTCTCATCGAGTTGTTCTAGGTCCTTAGCAAACACGGAGCCCAGCGCTGTGGATTTGATCTCGCGGATGGCGAGGGGAATGGACTGCATGGCGCGCTCAATTTCGCGTTCGGCGAAAAGGCGCTCAAATTCTTTTACACCGGCTTCGATGATCGGCTCGCAATCGGTCAGGGCCTGAGTGCGGTAAGAGATGTTTTCGGAAGCAAGGCGCTGAACGATCTCCATACCTACATACTTCACATTGAAATCAGAAGTAATGGACGGTTGAATGTCAGCTGGCAGAGCAAGATCAATCACAAGTTTCTTATCGTCTTCACCCTGCAGCAGAGCGTGGTACAATGCGCTGTCCACAATCACTCCGGGAGCACCGGTGCAGCTCACGAGCGCATCAAACCCCTGAGTGACGGTGTGCAGTTCGCTGAGTGCAATGGCTTGTGCATTGCATGTTTCGGCCAGCATTTCCGCGTTGGCCAGCGAACGGTTTGCGATCAGAATACGGGTGTATCCGTTTTCCTGTAAAAACTTGCAGAAATTGCGGATGATTTGTCCCGCACCAATCAGCACCACGCGCTGATGTGGCTGGATGCCTGCGTTTAGAAACTGCTGCCAGGCAAGTGAAACTACGCTGACCGGCTTGCGGCTGAGGTCAGTGTGAGTGAAAATATCTTTTGCCGTTTTTACGCATTGCTTGATTACGATGCGCAGGTTGTCACCAGTGAGACCGGCACTTTGACTGTCTTCGTAGCTCGTGCGAAGCTGCGTGATAATTTCGCGCTCGCCGATTACAACGGACTCCAGACTTGAGGCTACACGAAGCAAGTGCTCTACCGCTTCCGGTCCGTTGAATCTGGCGCACTGTGTGGCAACTTCGCGAATCTGCGCTTCATTCCAGTCCGGACGAATCTCCTGAAGAATGCCCGCAGTGAGTCCCGGACATACATAGTGTCCGAGTGTGAAGATGATTTCAACCCTGTTGCAGGTAGCCAGATACATCAACTCGCTCATGCCAAACTTCTCCTTCAGTTGGTGAAGTTTTTCTGCACGCACTTCAGGCTGCATATAAAACGCACCTACTGTTTCCAAAGGAAAATCGCGGTGAGAAATGGCTATTACACGTATATCGTTCACTCGGTCTGAATTGTGGCTGCAAGTTACCCGCGCCTCACACTGCACACTGTCATGCAATTGTCATCCGGGGCTGAGTGGGAAGAAATGCGTGCTGTGCAGGACGGTCTAAGCCTTGATTTTCAAAGCATTTAAAGCCTGAAAAAAGTTCATTGCGATGCGTCATTTCACGTTATGACGCAAGTCATTCAGAATTTGCGGTCATAGCGGAATATGCGGAAGGAGTAGGCATGCCGGTCATCTGCCTCATGTTCGCTGAGCAGCTCTTTCGTCCAGTCCGCTTCGAAGAATTCGGGGAAATGGGCATGTGCATCCGGGAATTCAGCGTCCACATGAGTCAGGTACATGGTCTCCACGAGCTCATACTGCAAAGCCAGCGAATAGATTTGCTCACCTCCGATAATAAAGGCTTCCTGTTCACCGTTTTGCGCTGCGATTTCAAGTGCCTTCTGCAGCGAGTCGCACACGATGCAGCCGGGAGCTTCGAACTCGGGATTGCGGGAGATCACCACATTGGTGCGCTCGGGAAACGGACGAAAGCGCTCGGGAATACTCTCATAGTTCCGGCGGCCCATAATGACATGATGGTGCCTGGTCGTTTCCTTGAAGAACTTCATATCGGCGGGTAAATGCCACAACAGATCGTTGTCTTTGCCGATTTCAAGGTCGCGGCCAATTGCCGCAATCAGGATCACTTTCATGATCAGACTGCTACCGCAGCTTTTATGTGTGGATGAGGATCGTAATTCACCAGTTCGAAATCTTCAAAGGTGAAATCGAGGAGCTCTTTTACCTCAGGGTTGAGTTTCATCTGAGGTAACGGACGGAAATCGCGCGTGAGCTGAAGTTTTGCCTGCTCAATGTGGTTGGAGTAGAGGTGTACGTCACCACCTGTCCACACGAATTCACCGGGCTTAAGCCCGCATACCTGAGCTACCATCAGCGTGAGCAAGGCATAGGACGCAATGTTGAATGGCACGCCAAGAAACGTATCGCAACTGCGCTGGTAGAGTTGGCAGCTTAGCGTGCCATTGGCCACGTAAAACTGAAACAGGCAATGGCACGGTGGCAGTGCCATCTGATCGATGAATGACGGATTCCAGGCAGAAACAATATGCCTTCTCGAATCCGGATTCTTGCGCAGTCCTTCGATGAGCTTGGCGATCTGATCCGTATGCGTGCCGTCCGGATTGGGCCATGAGCGCCATTGGTAGCCGTACACCGGACCGAGGTTTCCGTATTCGTCGGCCCATTCATCCCATATGCTCACGCCATTTTCCTTCAGGTAGGCGATGTTGGTATCACCTTTCAGAAACCACAGCAATTCGTGGATGATGGATCGGGTGTGCAGTTTTTTCGTTGTCAGAAGCGGAAAACCGTCCGCAAGATTAAAACGCATCTGATAGCCGAACACACTCAAGGTGCCCGTGCCCGTGCGGTCACTTTTTGCCGTGCCGTGATCGAGCAAATGCTGAAGAAGATCGTGGTATTGTCTCATCGCCCGGCGAAGCTACATGGAAGGCTTGTTCTGTGCAGGCCGTGTTGAAAAATGGGGAACAAAATCCCGTGACAGTGGTTTTTGTGTTCATGTCTACTTTTCTCGTCATTGGAGCGTCATCGGGTATCGGACAGGCGCTTGCACAGCAGTTGATTGCAGAAGGTCACCGGGTTGTCGGCACCTGGAATGAACACCCGCAATCCACCGGAGGCATGGAATGGCATCCGCTGAACGTACTTGATGAACAGGCTGACTTTTCTTTTCTTCCCGATTCCCTTGATGGTATCGCATACTGCCCCGGCGCGATTCAGCTCAAGCCGTTTGGCCGCGCCAGGCCCGAAGATTTTCGCTCGGACTATGAACTGCAGGTGATTGGTGCCGTGCGTGCGATACAGGCTGCCTTGCCGGCATTAAAAAAATCAGGCAATGCCTCTGTGGTACTGTTCTCCACAGTGGCTGTACAGTCGGGCTTCGGATTTCACTCCATTGTATCTGCTTCAAAAGGAGCTATCGAGGGAATGGCGCGCGCCCTTGCCGCCGAACTTGCTCCGGCCATACGCGTCAATGTGGTTGCGCCTTCACTCACCGATACACCGCTTGCTGCCCAGATTCTGAGCAACGAAGAGCGCCGCGCGGCAAATGCCCTGAAGCATCCGCTGCGGCGACTGGGTGAGGCCGCTGACATCGCTTCGGCAGCAAAGTACCTGCTCAGTAAGGAGTCGGCATGGGTAACAGGCCAGGTACTGCACGTGGATGGTGGAATGGGCGCGCTGCGATGAGCAGGATTGCTTTTTCGCCCGGTTCCGCTTCGTTTCCTACAGCCTGGCAGGATATTCTGAAAAGGGTGGAAAGCATTGATCCGGTGGCCTACGGACTCAACCGCAATTACGGTGATGGCAGTGTCACTGCCCTTTCTCCTTATGTGTCGCGCGGGGTCATTTCAGTGAGGGCGCTCTTGCATCACCTCATTCAAAGAGGCTTCGAAGTGCATCGCATCACGCCATTCATTCAGCAACTTGCGTGGCGGGAATATTTTCAGCGCGTGTGGCAAGCAAAGAGCGATGAACTGCTTCATGATCTGAAGCATGCTCAGGAAAATGCGGAATTCGTTGATGCGCCCGAGGCGGTCCTCAATGCCTGTTCGGGCGCAGAGGCCATTGATGCCATGGTGGAGCGCCTCGTAAATTCGGGATACATTCACAATCACTACAGACTCTATATCGCTTCAGTCATTTGCAATGTGGCCCGCACGCACTGGAAGAATCCCTCGCGCTGGATGTACTACCATTTGCTGGATGCCGATTTCGCGAGCAACACATGCAGCTGGCAATGGGTGGCCGGATCATTTGCTTCCAAAAAATACTGGGCCAATCAGGAGAATATCAATCGCTTCTCGCGCACAGGTCAGCGCAATACCTGGCTGGATGCGTCCTACGAAGAGTTGCCACTGCGTGAGATTCCGCCGAACTTTAGTGCGCGCGCCCCGCAGGTGCTGACAACCACATTGCCTGAGTCACGCGTGACCGGGATTGATGAATCCTTACCCACTTACATCTATACCTTCTACAACCTCGATCCGGGGTGGCATGCGAATGATCCGGGCAATCGCGTGCTGTTGCTGGAGCCTTCGTTTTTTGACGAGTTCCCCGTGAGTGATCGCACGTTGGAATTTGTGATGGGGTTGTCAGAGAATATTCCCGGTATGCAGGTACTCGTGGGAGAGTGGCAGGACCTGAAAAGCTTTTCCGGCCGGAGCGATCTGGTGTTCAGGGAGCATCCGGCGTTTCGTCACTTCACGGGAAAACAGGAGGAACGCGACTGGCTGTTTCCTGCTGTGAGCGGCTATTTCCCGTCGTTTTTTTCGTACTGGAAAAAATGCGAGCGGGAGTTGAAGAAGATGGCGATTGCTTAACTGATCACCTTTAGCGTATGCAGCACTTCGCGGCCAATGCGTTGTGCTTCTGCAAGATCATCATTCACCACTGTAACGTGACCCATTTTGCGGAACGAACGCGTCTCGGTTTTGCCGTACAGATGCACGTAGACGCCCGGCCACTTCATCACTTCTTCAATACCAAAGTACTTCACCGGTCCGCTATGTCCTTTTTCTCCGAGCACATTCACCATCACGCTCGGTGCTATGAGTGAGGGATCGCCCAATGGAAGATTGAGAATCGCGCGGAGATGTTGTTCGTACTGCGAAGTAACATTGCCTTCAATGGTCTGGTGACCGCTGTTGTGTGGTCGCGGGGCAATTTCATTCACGAGCAGCGATCCGTCACTGAGCATGAACAACTCCACTGCGAGAATTCCGGTAAGAGCGAGGTGCTCCGCGATTTCCCGTGCGATGCGGTCTGCCTCTGTGGCGGTGCGCGGACTCACGTGCGCCGGACAGGAGAGCATTTCCACGAGGTTGGCTTCAGGGTTAAAAACCATTTCCACAAGGGGAAATGTGTTGATCTCACCTGCCGCGTTGCGTGCCACGATAACTGCAAGTTCTTTTTCAAACGGCACCATTTTCTCCAGCACCGATGGCGCGTCAAACGCGTTTGCGAGATCATCTGCGGTGCGCAACGGAGTTACTCCCTTGCCATCATAACCACCTTTTCTCAGTTTTTGCATGAAGGGAAACTCAGCGAGGAAAGTCGCTGCCTCCGCTTTGTTTTCCACAAGGTGAAAAGGTGCGGTGGGAATACCTTTCTGATGGTAGAACTGCTTCTGCAACCCCTTGTCGCGGATAATGCGAAGCACATCCGGATCCGGGCAGATGGTTAATCCTTCGTCACGCAGCCGTTCAAGCGCCTCCACATTCACATGTTCGATTTCAATGGTCAGCAGATCCACCGTCTTTCCAAAGGCATACACATCATCGTAATCCGCGAAATTGCCCTGCACGAAGGTATGCGCCAGTGACGCGCAGGGAGCATCCGCCGAAGGATCAAGCACGCTCACACGCACGTCGTAATTCACTGCTTCCTGAATGAACATTCGGCCAAGCTGTCCGCCTCCCAGAATACCCAGGCGAAACGATCCGGAATAAAAGGCTTTCATGCCGCGAAGCTACACCACGCCACATGAGAAATCAGCTATTTTCGTCGCGCTGCACATGAAAGTATCCGTTGTCATTCCATGCTACAAGTCCGCAGGATTTATCCGTGAGGCGGTTCTGTCTGTCGTTGATCAGACGCTGGCCGACAAAGAACTGATCTGCGTGAATGACGGGAGTCCGGACCATACTCTGGAAGTGCTTTGGGAATTGCAGAAGGAATTTGCTGAGGCCATTCCGTTTTTTGTGATTGATCAGATCAACGCCGGGGCATGTGCTGCGCGCAACACCGGACTGGTAAGAGCCCGCGGGGAGTATGTGCAGTTTCTGGATTCGGATGACCAGCTCGCACCGGGTAAACTGTCCGGTCAGGTGGCCATTGCCGACTCAACCCGCGCGGATATCGTTGCCGGAAGCTATCGCCGTGTGAAGCCCGACGGTGCGGTCATGTTTACCCGGAAATACGAACCATTCATGGCGGAGCAGGTATTTCCGCTTTTGCTCAATACCAACCTTGGCATCACTTCTTCCAATTTGTTTCGCACTGCCTCGGTGCGGGAGGTCAACGGGTGGGATGAGAACCTGAAGAGTTCACAAGAGTATGATCTCATGTTCCGGATGATTCAGCACGGGGGATTGGTTGCATTGGATTCTGAAGTGCTCACTGCGGTTGTTCACCGCGAGTCGGGCTCCATTTCCCGGACCAATGAAAAAGCAAATGCAGAGCGGTATGTAGCCCTTCGTATCCGCATGCGCGACTACCTGCGCACACTCGGAAACAAGGCTTGGATGCAAGAAGCGGATAAGGCGTTGTTCGATTCCGTGCGGACGTTGTATCGCTATGATCCTCAGCAGGCCGTAGCGATTTTCAACGCACAGTTCGATGCGTCATTTGATCCCGGTGCGCGGAATGGAAGCGGAGGTTTGTACCGTGCGCTTTTCCGGTCGCTTGGTTTTTCTCTTACCGAGAAAATGTATAAGGTGATGAAGCGGTAGACGGACTTCACCACATTTGCAAAAACATTCCCACGTATGCGTCGTCTTTTTCTCCTTTTCGTTCTGTTGCCTTTCTGTGTTTCCGCGCAGACTCTCACCAATATTGAATCGGTGGAGTATGATCCGGTGAACGGAAGATTTCTCGTGTCCAACGGAAACCGCGTCATTGAGGTAAACGGGGAAGGCAATCCGGTAGGTTATTTCGGCACTGCCCCGCGCTCGGATTACGGCATGGAGGTGATGAACGGAAGGCTTTTCACCATCGTGGGTTCTTCCATCCGCGCCTATGACCTGACCTCCGCATTGCAGGTCATGAATGTGACGGTAACGGGCGCGCAATTCCTCAACGGTCTTGCCAGTGACGGAGTGAGCAAACTCTGGGTAACCGATTTCGGAGCGAAGAAAATTCATGAGGTTGACGTCACTTCAATCGATGCTCCGGTCGTCACAGAGGTGGTGAGCAATACCGTACAAACCCCCAACGGCATTACTTATGACGGTGCCAATGAGCGCCTGGTGTTCGTCACCTGGGGAACTGCTGCACGCATCAAGGCGATTGCCCTTTCGGATTATACGATGACTGAGTTGACTCAGACGGCCTTCAATAACATTGATGGCATTGACCATGACGGTGAGGGAAACTTTTACATCAGCTCATGGCAACCGACTCCCCGGATTACGCGCTACTCTGCGGAATTTTCGGTGAGTGAACAGATTACTGCCCCCGGTTTGTCAGCGCCTGCAGATATCTGCTACGCAATTGAGAATGACACCCTGGCTATTCCGAATTCCGGACTCAATACCGTCACGTTTGTGGGGTTTAATTCCGCAGCAGGATTGAACGATTCAGCGAACGGTGAAATGACCCTGGGCTGTTTCCCCAATCCGTTGACGGAGCATAGTGTATTGAGCTTCCAGTTGTACGCTTCAGGATTTACCACTATTGAACTGATGGATATGACCGGCAAGGTGGTGCACACCGTGTTGTCCGAAAACTTGCCGGCAGGTGAACAGAAAGTATTGCTCACCGGATTGGAAATTGCCCCCGGTGCATACATTTGTTCCGTCCGCCAGGGGGAAAGGCAGTGTTCCCTGATGATCCGGAAGTAATACACTCTGTCTTGCAAGGAAAAGAGTGAGACCAATAGGCCCCGGCTAACCACCGGGGCCTGTTTATTATGAAGAGGATTCCGGACGTTTGATTCATCTTATCTTTCGGTCTATGCAACGCTTGCTGTTTGTTCTGATTCTGCTTTGCGCAACCGGTGGTTCCTTCGCGCAAGGACCGGGTGATGAGTATGCGCTACCTGCGGCATCTCCCGCTTCTCAGCCCAAAGTTCCTTTCCGCGAACGACTCACTTTTGGAGGCGGCATCGGCGCACAGTTTGGCGGACTCACTTTTGTGCAAATCGCCCCACAGGTGGGATACCGCGCTACGAGTAAGTGGATCAATGGCGTCGGACTGAATTATATGTATTTCAATTCGCAAGGCAATTCCACCAGTATATACGGAGGTAGTGTATGGTCGCGTGTGTTTGTCGCTGAGGGTGTTTTCCTCGGAAGCGAGTTCGAAGTGCTGAATCGCGAAATTTTCACTCCTCAGAAGGGCATACACCGCGACAATATTCCGATCTGGATGGTGGGCGCCGGCTACTTTTCAGGAGGACAAATAGGCGTGGGATTGCAGATTATGTACGACGTGCTCGGAGATCCGTGGTCGCCGTATCAAAATCCCATTGTCCGCGGCGGGGTGATGGTCGGGTTCTGAGCTGCTACGGACTGAGTGTATCTGCCGCTGCAGGTTCTGCGGGAATTTCTTCCGATGGAGTTTCCTCCGGAGAATCCGGGGTAGAGTCCGCCTCTTCAGCTTCTTCAGTTTGAGGGCGCTCGGACTCCGGAACGGATTGCAGTTTTTCCTCCATTTCTTTTTCTTCCTTCACGCGTTTTTCTTCCGGCCAGTCGCTGCTGTAGCGTTCGAAATAGTTTTCGCCAATGAGTCGCATGAGTTTGGTGATTTGCGCACGGCGCTTCTGCAGGTAAGCACCCGGTTTTCCGGGATTCATTTTCTTTGGATTGGGCAATGCCCCGGCAATCAGTGCAGCTTCATCGCGGGTTAGTTGCGAGGCGTGTTTTCCGAAATAGGTCGTTGCCGCTGCTTCCACTCCGAAGATGCAGGGTCCCATTTCAATCACATTGAGGTAGACTTCCATTACCCGCTCTTTGGGCCAGAAGAATTCCAGCAGGAAGGTGAAGTACACTTCAAATCCTTTTCGAATCCACGAGCGCGCCGGCCAGAGGAAGACGTTTTTAGCCACTTGTTGAGAGATGGTGGAAGCGCCGCGCTTCTTTTTACTCTTCTCATTGTGCTTGCGGGCTTTCTCTATCGCACCCCAGTCGAAGCCGTCGTGCTTCATGAAATTGTTGTCTTCACTGGCTACTACCGCCAGTTTCATGTACAACGAAATTTCTTCGGCATCTACCCATTCTTTTTGAAATGGGCTGCCTTCGGGGCAATTGCATGATTCGCGGAGCTGCAGATATGTGGTGGGCGGATTGATCCAACGGTACGCCAGGGTCCATACTATCGTGATGATAAAAAACCACATCACCGACTTCCACGTGAAGCGCCAAATTCGGCGTGCCAGGGAGCGCTTCTTCCCAGGCTGCGGGTTTTTCTTTGACCGGAAGGAGAATCCCATAGTTCTGCGAATCACATTCCGAGTTTCTTTTTCAGGATCGGATTGAGTGCATCGCGATGCACATAGATGCAAATGGTTTTGTAGTAGAAGTAGGGCTTCGACAGGTATAGAAATCCTTTATACGGATTCTTGTCACCCCAGGAATTTTTGGTGATGTAAAAGATATTCCCCTTCTGATCCTTTGCTGTTCCTGTGATGTGCATCAGGTGATCGTCAGTTGTCTTCTGTCGCTCATACCAACGCTGGCGAAGGTTTTGATCCGTCGCGAGTTCGGTCTGGACGCTTCGGAGATCGATCGTGGTGCTTGTCGTATCCCTTGGTTGAATGGCTACTCCTGAATTATGAACGAATCCGGGTTCGCTGACATCACCATCCCATGAAATGGTGAAACCTGCATTCAGCGCGGCATCCATGGTTTCTATCAGTTCGTTCATCGGAAGGTTGTAGTAGGTGCCATGCGACCAGTTATCAGGTACTTCCACTATCATTGGTGAATACCATGGCTTGTGAGTGAACGAGGTGAGTCCGACGTATTCCTCGGGTTTAATGCCCATCGCATCACGGAATGTGAGCGGGGTGTACTTCTGTCCATTGTATTGGAAAAACGCAGGCGGCGCTCCGAGCATGCTGTCAAGCATACCTTCTATGGCTTTTATCCAATTGTTGTCTTTTTCGAATAGTCTTTTTTCGAGCGCGGCTTCCGTTACTGCGCCAATCAGGGCATCCAGCGTGGTGTGATCATGGTTTGTCGCATTGCCCGTGTATGCGCTTTCAGGCACAAGTCCTGAAACCCTGACCGTTTCGAATACATCATGGCTCAGACCACCCTGACTGAGTTGAGTTTTACCCTGATAGCGCACATAGCTCGCTGCTTTGTGCGGATATGTCATGCGGACATTATACATCTCAGAAAGATCAACCGCCTGTCCGCCCTTCCGCTGAATTTCGGATTCGAGGAAGGAGATGGTCGCATAGCTCCAGCATGTGCCGGTCATGCATTGATCCTCCACAGGTGTGGCTTTGTTGTCGCGCACCACCGTGAAGGTATAAGGTGTTGTCTGTGCGAATATTCCTAACGGAAGGAGAAGGAGAATGCAGCGAATCATGAAGCAAAGATGGTTTGAAACAGGGAGATTTGCGCAGTCGTTCAGATTCCTTCTCCCTCGAGCACGGCGCTGATGAGTTCTGTCTTACTCATCCCGATGGCTGCAGCTTGTTGCGGAATGATCGAAGCTTCTGAGAATCCGGGTACTGTATTCACTTCTACAGCAAAAGGTTCATCACCACGAATGAGCCAGTCTACCCGGATCATGCCCTTACAGTTCAGCTTTTGATATATGCCTTCACATGCGCGCTGAATTCTCGCAGTCATTTCCGGGGAGAGGCGCGCCGGGGTGATTTCTTCCGATGCTCCCTGGTATTTCGCCTCGAAGTCGAAGAACTCTTTTTTACTTACGATTTCCGTGATGGGTAATGCGGTTATTCTCCCGTTGTGCCTGATTACACCGCATGTTACTTCTGTGCCTTCGATGAATTGTTCGATGATCACCTGCGCATCTTCACGAAATGCTTTGTCAAGGGCCACATGAAATTCTTCTGCACTGTTCACACGGGAGGTGCCAATGGAAGAACCGCCGCAATTGGGCTTTACGAATGCGGGGAGTCCAAGATTCTGAATGAGGAATGAGACACTGTAGGGCTCGTCTTTATGCAATGTGATGGATTTCGCTACAGAATATCCGAGAGCGCCCAGCAGTCGCGTAGTTGCTTTCTTGTTGAACGTGGTGGCCATGTTGAGCACATCCCCGGTAGTGTGAGGGATGCCGAGCATGGCGAAGTACCCTTGAAGCAGGCCGTCTTCTCCGGGCGTCCCGTGAATGATGATGAATGCACCGTCAAACGCTATGCGCTCTCCGTTGTGATTCACGGTGAAGTCATTTTTATCCACGACCACCTCAATGCCGTCAAAATCTGCGAACCATGCAGAGCGGGTGATCACAATCTTCACCGGCGTGTATTTCGAGCGATCAATGTGATTCATGATCATGGATGCGCTGCGCATGGATACCACGGACTCTCCGCTGTATCCTCCGCAAACCACTGCGATGCATTTCATAGGTGTGAGTGAGAATTTGAATTACTTAAGGCGTCCCGGATTGTCTTTCAGAAATGCGCCCCAGCCACTGTAGGATTTGCCCCCAGCGAGTGGTGAATTGCTTTGGTAGAAATGACACAGAGCCACGGCGAGTCCGTCAGTGGCGTCCATCTTGGCAGGCATATCGCTGTCCGGGATGGAGAAGATGCGCTGCAGCATGGCCGCCACTTGTTCTTTAGCAGCGCTTCCGTTTCCAGTGATGGACTGCTTGATTTTTCGCGGAGCGTATTCCACCACGGGCATTTTTCGGCTGAGTGCTGCGGCAATGGCTACTCCCTGCGCACGTCCGAGCTTGAGCATGGACTGCACGTTCTTTCCGAAGAATGGCGCTTCAATCGCAAGTTCATCGGGATTAAAACCGTCAATGAGTTCGACGCAACGCCTGAAAATCATCTCGAGCTTCAGGTGATGGTCTTCCAGTTTTTCCAGATGTACGACGCCCATGGTGACCATCTCCACCTGCTTGCCAGTGCAGCGGATGATGCCATATCCCAGAATCGTGGTTCCGGGGTCAATTCCCATGATGATGCGCTCTTTCGCTGCCAATGCGGTTTCTTTGTGCGGTAAATGTAGTGCGCGGAAATGTGGATTGTCCTCTTTGTATACACCGCAGTGATGGCCTGGGCCGGATTCCGGTTTATGAGGATCAGGCGTCCTGTCCTGCGGATGTCCGGGACCCGCGCCACCCCGGTCTCCGTCATCATTCCCGTGCGCAATGAATCGGCGGGAATCGCAGAGCTTATTGCTGATCTCATTCCTCAGATAACCGCGCTGGAAAATGCGGAAGTGGTCATTGTGAATGACCATTCCGAGGATCGCACCGCGGAGATTGTGAGCCATGCAATTGCTGGTCACACGCAGTTCAGGCTGATTCATCTGGAGTCTGAAAAGGGCAAGAAGTCCGCACTCCGGAAGGGAGTTTCGATGACGTCCGGAGAGCTGATTATCTCGCTGGACGGCGATGTGCGCCTCGGGCCTGACTGGCTCAACGTGGTGCTGTCCTTTTACGCATCGAATAAGAGCAAGCTGATTATTCTGCCTGTCATGTTTTCCCGCACTCAGGCAATGTGGTCAAGGTTGCTGATGCCCGAGATGCTGGGCTTGCAGGCTATCACCGCAGGTTCGGCAGCAGGTGGCAACGCGCTGCTCTGTAACGGTGCTAACCTTTGCTTTCAGCGCGTCCTTTGGCAGCGTGCACAAGGTGAAATGAAAAGTAGCGTATCGAGCGGTGATGACATGTTTTTGCTCGATGCAGTGCGCAGGAACGGGTGGGGTCCTGTGCACTGGCTGCACGATCCGCGGGCGATTGCATGCACTCCGGCGCCAGAATCTTTTTCGGAGCTGATCAGTCAGCGCATTCGCTGGTCATCGAAGTGGAAGCTGATGTCCAATCCGATGCTGCTGTTTCTTACCGGACTTGTCGGACTTGTGAATCTTGCCGCTCTGATCATGCAGGTTTTTGCGGTGACTGATATTTTTCCATGGTCTGCGCTGCTGTGGTGGACGGCCTTGTTCACCGGAGCGCAGTTATGCGTGGTGCTGCCGGCAGCATTGTGGTATCGCAGATTAGCTGATCTTTGGGTAGTGCCTCTCCTTGCATTCATTTATCCCTGGTATGCGCTGCTTGTTGCTCTTGCGGGATGGATTATTCGCCCGCGATGGAAAGGAAGAGCGATAAGTTTGCAGGAGAAACGGCTTCCCGGATGATACACGATAACCCTTCGCGATGGTCTCGCTTTCGCCGGAATTCTCTGGCGATGGGTGGTATGGTATTCATCCTGTGTTGTTTGCTGGTGGTGCTCTCCGGACCGTTCATTCGTCCGGATGATACGGTACACGCGAATCATCAGCAGCTGGCAGTGTCGCGCATGAAACCGATGTCAACCGTGTCCGTCGTACGTGTGCCTTCAGAGGCTGAACCCGTTTCGTGGTGGAAGAAATGGGTGGATGGCGGCGCGGACATGGCGTTTGAAGAAGTTCCGGTCAGTGTGTTGGAGAGTTCCGGTGATCTTAATGTGATCGTGCCGTTGGATCTGGCGGATACCACGCGGTTTGCGGCATTGGCTGAACGGAGTGATTCCGGCTGGACCGTTTCTTCCGCTCACATTCAGGAGAAGAAGTTTATTCTCGGTACGGACAAATACGGCCGCGATGTGCTTTCCAGACTTATGGCAGGCACTGCGGTGTCGTTGTCTGTAGGAGCCATCGCCGTGTTGATTTCGCTGCTGGTTGGATTGACGCTTGGATTGCTTGCGGGCTATTACCGCGGCTGGGTGGACGCGTTCATCATGTGGTTTACCAATGTGGTGTGGGCAGTTCCTACGCTGCTGCTCGTTATGGCCATCACATTTGCGTTCGGCACCGGCTTCTGGAAGGTCTTTCTCGCTGTTGGTCTTACCATGTGGGTGGAAGTGGCGCGCATCACGCGGGGTCAAGTCCTGTCAGTTCGTGAAAAAGAATATGTGGAAGCGGCAAGGGCAATCGGATTGCCTGACCGGCGAATCATTTTCCGGCATGTTCTTCCTAATATTCTTTCTCCGATCATTGTGATCTCTGCAGCGAATTTTGCATCCGCCATCCTCATTGAAGCGGGCCTCAGCTTCCTCGGACTGGGTGCACAGATCCCGACACCAAGCTGGGGCAATATGATCCGCGAACACTACGCGCACCTCACCACGGATCTTGCCTACCTCGCAATAGTGCCCGGGGTTATGATCATGCTGCTCGTCCTTTCATTCATGATGATCGGCAACGGTCTTCGCGATGCGCTCGATGTGCGGCGCTGATTCATTACCTCAGTGTTTTATGATCCGGATCGTCTGACCATATCTATCGTCCCGGAGCATTGGTATGTGCATTCCGGCGTGCTGATTATAATCCTTCTCGAAAACAAATCACTGCTCATCCTTTATTGATACCGTTCATACTCCCGGATTGGGGATTTTACATTTTTAACCATTTAGTCAGATGGGGCTGTCCCTAGCTTTGGTTCCAAACACTGAAACCCCCTTTTTATGAAAACAATTCTCGCGTTATCCTTTGTGCTGATTTCCACATTTTCGGGTATGGCTCAAACGGCGGATGAAATCATCACCAGTTCGATTAAAGCAACCGGAGGAAATGCATGGGATCAGGTAAATGGCATTAAAATGTCCTCTGTAATTGATCAAGGCGGCATGAAGATGCCGCTGGAAATTGTGATTTTGCGCGATGGACGCACGTATACCAAGATCAACGTTCAGGGAATGGATATCTATCAGAATGTCTATGACGGAACCAATCTGTGGTCTACGAATTTTTTGACCATGGAGCCGGAAAAATCAGATGCCGAAGCCGTGGAGAATTTTAAGCAAAGCATGCTCGACTTTCCCAGCCCCTTTTTCACTTACAAGAAGCATGGATATGCTGTTGAGCGCCTGGCTGATGAAACCATCGACGGCGTGAATTGCTACAAGATTAAGATGACAATGAAACCCGAACGGATCAATGGTGTCGAAGTGCCCAATGTGGAGTTTCACTTCATTGACAAGGACTCACACGCCCTCATCATGACAGAGAGCGAAATTACTGAAGGCGAAATGGCCGGTAAAATTTCGCAGGTGAAGTTCAGCGATTATCAGGAAATACAGGGTGTTTTCATGGCTTACTCCATGGATCAGGGTGTGAAGGATCTCGGATCCCAGATAATCGCCTTTTCCTCCATCGAGGTCAATCCTACTGTTGACACTTCGGTATTCACATACGCCGGAAAATAATCCATCACAATTCTCACTGACATGCGGAACTACTTTAGCGTGATTGCCTTCTTGGCGGTCGGAGCAATCCATGCTCAAACTCAGGAAAGCCTAGGGGATTTTTTCGGGGATTATAAGGCCCGGCAAATCGGCCCCGCCTTGATGAGCGGAAGGATCAGCGATATCGAAGGACACCCCACCAATTCCCAGATCGTGTATGTGGGAACTGCCGGTGGTGGCGTCTGGAAGTCAAATGATGCCGGTGTCAATTTTAATCCGCTGTTTGATGATCACTGCCAGTCCATCGGCGCAGTGGCAGTGGATCCCACTGATCCTGACAATACCGTCTGGGTAGGAACCGGTGAAGTTTGGACGCGCAACAGCGTGTCTATCGGTGATGGTATTTACAAGACTACAGATGGCGGTAAATCCTGGACGCACATGGGGCTCAGGGATTCGGAGCGCATCAGCGCGATTGAAGTAGATCCCCGGAATCATGATGTCATTTATGCCGGTGTGCTTGGAGCACTATGGAGTGACAGCGACAGCCGAGGGGTGTATAAATCAACAGACGGGGGCAAAACATGGAGCAATGTGCTTTCTGTAAATAAGACTACTGGTTGCTCTGAGTTGATTATGGACCCGGTTAATCCCGATGTGTTGTATGCCGCGTTCTGGGAGTTCAGACGAACATCCTATTCTTTTTCTTCGGGAGGAACGAATAGTGCACTGTATAAATCCACAGACGGCGGAAAAACATGGAACAAAATCCACAACGGATTTCCTCAGGGCAAGCTCGGACGCATTGCGGTGGCCGTCGCGCCTTCCGATCCCAAAATACTGTATGCTGTCATCGAGGCTGAATCAAATGACCAAAAGGGACTATACCGTTCAGATGACGCAGGCGCATCATGGAGGTTCCTCAACGGCGACTTTGGCCTGGTGGTTCGACCGTTCTATTTTTCACGGATCAGCATCGATCCGAAGAATCCGGATATCGTGGTAAAAGCGGGCCTGTTTGGTTCAATCAGCCGCGATGGCGGAAAAACATTCAAGAGCCTCGGATCAATGCATGCCGATATCCACGATATCTGGTTTGATCCGAATAACTCTCAGCAAATGCTCGTAGCTACCGATGGCGGCGTGTACCGGAGTATGAATGCCGGCGCCGTGCTCCAGAGGTCAGAAGGTCTTCCGGTTTCCCAGTTTTATCACGTTACTGTGGATAATCAGGAGCCTTATAATGTTTACGGTGGATTGCAGGATAACGGCTCGTGGTTCGGACCCTCCTCCAGTCCTGGCGGCATTGAAGCGCGTGATTGGGAAGTGGTAGGCCAGGGAGATGGATTCCGTGTTTATCCTCATCCCTCAAAACCTGAAATCGTGTACTCGGAAATGCAGGGCGCAGAGTCGGTATGGAGATACAATTCGAAAACAGGTCAGATCAAAGAGGTTGCACCTACCGCAGGATTGAACGAAACGAAACTCAGATTCAACTGGAATACTCCGATCGCAACCAGTCGCCACAATCCGGACAGGCTGTTCATTGGAAGCCAATACCTGATGGTGTCGGATGATATGGGAGATACCTGGAAGAAAATTTCCCCGGACCTCACCACAAACGATCCGCTCAAACTGAATCAGGAAAATTCAGGAGGATTGTCAAAAGACAATTCAGGCGCGGAAAATCACTGTACCATTTTTACCATCGCGGAATCACCCAAGAATGCGAAAGTGATTTGGGTGGGGACTGACGATGGCAACGTACAACTCACTCGCGATGGCGGCACTTCATGGGTGAATGTGCGGGCGAATATTCAGGGACTTCCGGCAAACACATGGTGCTATCACATTGAGGCCAGTGTGTTCGGAGAAGAAACCGCCTATGCCGTGTTCGAGGATCATACCCGCGGGAATTTTACTCCTTACATCTATCGCACAACGGATTTCGGAAAAACATGGACTTCTGTGGTGAATGGCGATATACCCACGTTCGTGCGTTGCGTTCAGGAGGATTTATCGAATCCTGAACTGCTGTATGCAGGAACTGAAATGGGACTATATGTGAGCAATAACGCTGGAAAATCATGGGCGCGTTTTAAGAACAGTTTTCCGGCAGTCGCTGTGCATCATCTCGAGATGCATCCGCGGACGCTTGACTTGGTCGCAGCAACACACGGACGCGGAATTATCATTCTGGACAATACTCAGTTGCTCCGGGAATTAAATGCCTCCGTCATGAGTAAAGGTTTCCACTTTTTCGAAAGTAAACCTTACCTCATTGATGAGAGTTCAAGCTTCGGTGGAACAAGCACGGAGCATCAGTTCGTTGGTGCGAATCCATCGAAAAGTGCGCAGATTTCCTACTTCCTGAATAAGCGTCACACATTCGGAAAAATGACAATGGAAATCCTGGATATGGAGGACAAGGTCATTACCACACTTCAGCCGGGCAAGCAGAAAGGCATCAATACGGTGGAATGGGGATTTAGCACGACGGTGCCGAAATCAGCTATCGGAAAATCCTTCAGCGGCGCCGCTATGATGTCACCCACAGCAAAGGCCGGGCTGTATAAAGTCAGAATCACCAAGGGAAGTGAAGTGTTCGAAAAACAAATCGAAGTGAAGTATGATCCGAACTCGATGATTACGCAGGCAGAGCGGGATCAACAGCACAAAGTGACTATGGAATTGTTCGACTTCATCGAAGAGCTCGCTTATCTGGTGTATCAGGTGGATACATGGGATAAGAACGTGGAGGAGCATGTATCTTCTCAGCCTAAGCCATCGAAAAATACTCAGGCACTTGCGGCTGCTCTTGATGGACTCAGGGAAAAGCTGGTGGTGACCTCCGGTGATAATTATGTGGGAGCCGGAGAACCAAGGCTCAGGGAAAAGCTCAACGATATCTATATGGTTATCGGAGGATATCCCGGCGCTCCTTCTTCATCCCAGCTGGAAACCGTTCAGGCATTGAAGAAGGAATTTCAGGATCACCAAAAAACATGGGCCTCGCTCCAGTCAGGTGAATTGAAAAAATTCACCGCTGAACTGGCTAAGGCGAATCGCCCGCCCGCTGTGATAAAACCGAAGGAAGTGTTCCTCAAGGAGTCCTGAGATACCGATCCAGCAGGAAGCAGGCGTTTCAGGGGATCGGGTTTTTCTTGCGACTTAAGTGGTGCGTGTGCCTGGATGGTGGGATCATACCTTCCGGGCACACTATACCACTGAAGGTATGATCCGGTCTCTTCTGCTTTTTACTCTGCTTTCAGGCGCTATATCTGCATATTCTCAGTAGTGTATCTGCATCAGCGAAGAGGGCTTGCCAAAGGTGATTCGCGCGGATATCGGCTATGCCAGTGGATGGCTGGAATCCGCATCGGCAATCCGCCTTAACATCAAGTCTGCACTCCCGCTTACCTTCGCATCATGAATAAGGATGCGCGGATTTTTGTGGCCGGACATCGGGGCATGGTGGGTTCTGCCATTGTGAGAGCCCTTCAGCGCGAAGGATATTCGAATCTACTGCTTCGGGCTTCTGCGGAGCTCGACCTGATGGATCAGCAGGCAGTGAACTCTTTTTTTCATACTGACAAACCGGAGTATGTCTTTCTGGCGGCAGCCAAGGTGGGTGGGATTCATGCCAACAACACCTACCGTGCAGAATTTCTCTACAACAACCTCATGATTGAGGCCAATGTGGTTCACGCGTCGTATGTATCGGGTGTGAAAAAATTGCTCTTCCTGGGTTCATCGTGCATCTACCCGAAACTCGCGCCTCAGCCGCTCAGGGAGGAAAGTCTGCTCACCGGATTGCTCGAGCCTACCAATGAGCCCTACGCCATCGCCAAGATTGCGGGTATAAAAATGTGTGAGGCTTATCGCGCCCAGTACGGTTGCAACTTTATCTCGGCAATGCCCACGAATCTCTACGGTCCGAATGACAATTATGACCTGCAGAACTCACACGTGATGCCCGCGCTTATCCGCAAGTTCCACGCCGCGAAGCTGGAAGGCGCACCTTCGGTGGAAGTCTGGGGAACAGGGTCACCGCTCCGCGAATTTCTTCATGTGGATGATCTGGCAGATGCTTGCCTTTTCCTCATGCGCAACTATGACGATGAGTTGTTCGTGAATGTCGGCACTGGCTCGGACCTGAACATCCGCGAACTCGCCGGAATGATCAAGGAAGTCACCGGCTATGAGGGGGAGCTCCGATGGGATACCTCCAAACCGGATGGTACTCCCCGCAAACTCATGGACGTGAGTCGCCTGCACGCCATGGGATGGAAACACCGCATTGCCCTGCGCGATGGCATTGAGCAGGTCTACCGGGAATACGCATCGCTTCATACTGCAGTCTGAGATGAGTCGGAGGATCGTGTGGTTGGCTCTTGCATTGTCGGTTCTGACAATGACTGCGCGCTCGCAGCAGCAATCCATTCCGCTGGAAAGGCATTTCTACCACGAAATTCAGCGCTCCATTTTTCGCGATTCAACGTCGACCATTCACATGGGTATGCGTCCGGGATTATTGCGGCGCGTAAAAACCGAACGAACATTCGGTTATCAGCAGGATTCAGCGAAGTATTACTATTGGGTGACCTCGCGCTTGTTCCGCGATCATCTGGTTGAAATACAGGAAGGGGATTTTCGCTGCACCATTGACCCGCTGTTCGATCTGAATATGGGCTGGGATTTACTGGATACCTCCGGTTATTCCGACACTACGTTGCTGTATACCAATTCACGCGGGATGCTTATTCAGGCTGACATCGGCAAGTCATTGTCATTCCAGTCCGGATTTATCGAGACGCAGGCTTTTCTTCCGGCGTTTCAGCGGGAGTGGATCGCAGGGGAAGGCATCGTACCGGGAATGGGCAGAGCCAAGGTTTTCAAAGGTCCGGGATTTGATTACGGTTTGTCTTTCGGAACGCTCAGCTATTCTCCTTCCGACCGCTGGAATTTCCAATTGGGTTACGGCAAGCACTTCATTGGCTTTGGTCACCGCAGTTTGCTCTTGTCGGATGCATCATTCAATTATCCGTTTATAAAAGCCCAATCACAGTGGTGGGAAGGAAGAATAGAATACACCACCCTTTTTGCGGTCATGCAAAACCTCACACGGCTTCCGCTGGGTGAAGTTCCTGAAGCGCTCTTTGAGCGGAAAGCGGCAAGCCTGCATTACCTCAGTCTGAAGGTCACGCCTCACTGGGAAATCGGATTGTTTGAAGGAACCATCTGGCAGCGTTGGAAGGAGAATGAAGGAATGCAGCCTTTGCCGGTATTTGCCTACACTCCGGTCATCGGAACGGGATTGCTCACGCAGGGTTGGGATGGCATCCAGAATGTGGTAGCCGGACTGAATACCCGGGCCATGCTATTTGACCGCGTAGAATTGTACGGGCAACTTGTGCTCGATGAACCAGGGGCGGAGCGCACAGGCTATCAGGCGGGAATAAAAGTGTACAGCCTCGGCATCCGGAATCTTGATGTGCAGGTGGAATGGAACTCAACCGGAGACTATCTCTATGCCCACCGTGTGGCTTTGCAGAGTTTTTCCAATCACAATCAGCCGCTTGGACATCCTTCAGGCGGAGGTGTGGAAGAAGCGCTGGCCATTCTGAATTACCGCTACAACCGCTGGATGGTGCAGGTAAAAGGAAATATGCTGCAGCAGACTACCGGTCCTGCGGGAAACTGGAGAGCTAATCCCGAGGCAGCAATCACTTCCGGCAATGCCCCGGTGCGTTCACTCACACAAGTGGAAACGGCGCTCAGCTATTTTATGAATCCAAAAACAAACGCGCGTCTGGTGCTCGGATACACCTACCGCGAAGAGGAGATTGAGGGATTCGGCGCCCGGCGGAGCGGCTATCTTTTCGCCGGCCTGCGCATGTCTGTGTTAAACAGGTACTTCGATTTTTAACGGACGATTCATCCTTTTTTTATGCGGTTGGTTGTATTTTCGGACATTGTGAACGCGGGTTTAATGATCCGCACCCTAAACCAAGACAACCGTGCTGCACGATCTGATATTCAGTTTCTTTACTGCGTTCATTCTGGTCATTGTGGCGATGCCGGCCCTGATTAAAGTGGCCAAACTCAAGCATCTCGTCGATGAACCCGGTGAATCCCGTAAGTTGCACCGCCGCAGTGTACCTACTATCGGAGGCATTCTCATATTCGCCGGAACCATTATCGCCTATTGCCTCTGGTTTCCTTCACGCGATCAGTGGCAGTTTGGTCAGAACTATGAACTGCTTTACGCCCTCAATGAGTTCAAATACCTCGTGGCATGTATGTTCATTCTGTTCTTCATGGGGCTCAAAGACGATATCATCGGCGTGTCACCCACTAAGAAACTGTTCATTCACATCTTTGTGGGAATGATTCTCGTGCTGATGGCCGATGTCCGTCTGACGCAGTTTTGGGGGCTATTGGGAATTGATGAGATTTCGTATCCGGTGAGCATCACCCTTTCGTTGTTTGTATATATCGTGATCGTGAATGCCATCAACCTGATCGACGGAGTGGACGGACTGGCCGCAGGAATTGGTCTTATCGCCAGCATGACCTTCGCCTACTGGTTTTACCGCACGGAGGATTTTCCGCTGGCACTGCTGGCCGTCGGACTGGGTGGATCGCTGCTCGGTTTTTTGCTGTTCAACTTTCAGCCGGCGCGCATTTTCATGGGTGATTCCGGCTCGCTGATCATCGGGGTAGTGGTGTACGTGCTCACCATGCGCATGATTGAGTTTCCACCCTTGCGCATGAGTCAGGCGATGATGAATGTATCTAAACCGGTGCTCGCAATGGCCGTTCTGTCATATCCGCTGATAGATACACTTCGCGTATTCCTGATCCGTGCTCTTCAGGGAAGATCCCCATTCTCTGCCGATAAAAACCACATTCACCACAAACTTCTTTCATTGGGACTTTCTCATCGTCAGGTCTCAATTGTGCTTTACGCTTATACGATTCTGATCATTATACTCACGTTCTTCACGCCAGCCAGCACGCCTAACCTGTCGTTTATCATTGTGGGCACAATTGCGGTGTTGCTGGCCCATTCTGTGTTTCTGATCAAACCGAAAAAGCCCCGGAGCGCAGGAGCTCCTAGCGAAAGTGCGGTACTGCAAAAGCCCTGACGGCTTTTTCATCGATGGCTTTCGGACTCAGAATGACAAGGCGTTCCATCACGTTTCTGAATTCCCGCACGTTGCCGCTCCAGTCGAGTTCCTGCAGCGCCTTGATTGCTCCTGCAGTAATTTCTTTTTTTGGCTGACCGTATTCTTCAGCAATCTGATTGAGGAAATGATCGGCGAGAAGCGGCAGATCTTCCTTGCGCTCTTTCAGCAGCGGCACGCGGATGACGATGACCGAAAGCCGGTGATAGAGGTCTTCTCTGAAACGGCCCTCCGCGATCTCCTGACGCAGGTCTTTGTTCGTGGCAGCCAGCACGCGCACATTCACTTTCATGTCCTTTTCGCCACCCACCCGCGTGATTTTGCTTTCCTGAAGTGCGCGCAACACCTTGGCCTGTGCTGCCAGCGCCATATCTCCGATTTCATCGAGGAAAATAGTTCCGCCATCCGCCAGTTCAAATTTGCCGGGTCTGGTTTTAATGGCCGAGGTGAAGGCGCCTTTCTCATGACCGAACAATTCGCTTTCGATGAGCTCCGACGGAATTGCCGCGCAGTTTACTTCAATGAAAGGACCGTTCGCACGGTCGCTCTTTTCGTGAAGTTGCTTTGCCACCAGTTCTTTACCACATCCGTTGCCGCCGGTAATCAGCACGCGGGCTTCCGTGGGAGCAACCGTGTCAATCATTTTTTTGATTTCCATGATGGCTGCGCCTTCACCCACGATTTCGGAGCCCGCAATCTTATTCACCTTCTTGCGCAATGATTTCGTTTCCTTAACCAGCGCTGCCTGATTGGTGGCATTGCGCACCGTCACCAGAATGCGGTTCAGATCAAGCGGCTTCTGTATGAAGTCATAGGCACCTTTTTTCAGCGCATCCACTGCGGTTTCTACGGAGCCGTGACCTGTAATGATAACCACAGGGCTCTCGATTTCCTTTTCACGGATTTTCTCGAGCACCTCGAGGCCGTCCATCCTGGGCATTTTGATGTCGCAGAAAATGAGGTCGAAACTCTCCTTTTCCAGTATCTTCAGGGCTGAAGGACCGTCTTCGGCCTCTTTTACGGTATAGCTCTCGTATTCGAGAATTTCTTTCAGTGCGCTGCGGATCGCAGTTTCATCATCGATGATCAGAATATGTGGCATAATCGGTTTTTCGGGAGTTTTGCCCGCTGCCTGTCAATTATCAGGCCGGATAGGGTGCTAAGTTAGCAGAAAGGGGTGGAGTGCGGCCTCTGACGGACTTCCGGAGTTATGGAAAACTCGCATGAAAAGGGCAGTTAAAAGGGCTGCTGACGGTAGTATTTTCGCTCATCCATGGACACGAGTTACCTCAGCAACCTCAATAACGATCAATACGAAGCGGTGACCCACATGCACGGTCCGATGATGATCATCGCCGGAGCAGGATCGGGGAAAACACGCGTGCTCACCGTACGCATTGCACATCTCATCAATCAGGGCATTGATCCTTTTCAGATTCTCGCGCTGACTTTTACCAATAAGGCAGCCCGCGAAATGAAGGAGCGTATTTCGCACATCATCGGCGATCAGGAGGCGAAAAACATTTGGATGGGCACATTCCACAGTGTATTTGCCCGCATTCTGCGCATGGAGTCAGAGAAAATAAACTACCCGCGCAACTTTTCAATTTACGATACCACCGATAGCCGCGGACTCATCAAGGACATCATCAAGGAGATGGGACTGGATGATAAAATTTACAAGCCGGCATTGGTGCATCACCGCATTTCTTCCTGTAAAAATAACCTGATCTCTGCCTCAGATTATGCGCAGGATGTGGAACTGGTCAATGAAGACCACACCAGTGGTAAAAGCAAAATGGTCGAGATCTACGCGAATTATGACCTGCGCCTCTTCAAGGCCGGAGCCATGGATTTCGATGACCTCCTCTTCAAAACCAATGTGCTTCTCCGCGATCATCCGGATATCCTCCACAAGTACCAGCACCGCTTCATGTTCATCCTCGTGGATGAGTATCAGGATACCAACTTCTCCCAGTACATGATCATCAAGCAGCTCGGTGCGGTGCATGAAAATGTATGCGTGGTGGGTGATGATGCGCAAAGTATTTACGCATTTCGCGGTGCGAACATTCAGAATATGCTCAACTTCAAAAAGGACTACCCCGAGTATGGCTTGTTCAAGCTGGAGCAGAACTACCGAAGCACCAAGACGATCGTTAATGCTGCCAACAGCATCATTGAAAAGAATAAAGACCGCATCCAGAAGGATGTCTGGACTCAAAATGAAGAAGGACAGCGCATCCGTGTCTATCGTGCAACCACGGACAATGATGAAGGAATGTTCGTGGCAAATCAGATTTTCGGCAGGCACAAAGAGTCCGGAGTGAAGTATGATTCATTTGCCATTCTCTACCGCACCAACGCGCAGAGCCGCGCATTTGAGGAAGCGCTGCGCAAGCTCAACATTCCGTATCGCATCTACGGTGGCACCAGTTTTTATCAGCGCAAGGAAATCAAGGACCTGCTGGCGTATTTCCGTCTCGCAGCGAACCATCATGACGAAGAATCACTCAAGCGCATTATCAATTATCCTGCACGTGGAATTGGAAAGACCACGCTCGACAGGATCATTGTGGGAGCGCAGGAACGCGGCCTGAGTTTGTGGGACACCATCCCACATTCCGCGGAGCTTGGTGCAGGTGCGGCCTCCTCGAAGCTTCAGGACTTCATGATGATGATCCGCAGTTTTCACGCTGAACTTGAAACGCGCAATGCGTATGACCTCGCGCACCATATCGCCAACAGTTCAGGGCTGCTGAAAGAACTCTACACCGACCGCACTCCTGAGGGCGTGGCGCGCTACGAAAACATTCAGGAACTGCTCAACGGGATCAAGGAATTTTCGGTAAAGGAAAATCCGCTTTCACCGACGGGATTTAGCACGCTCAGCGATTTTCTCGTGGACGTGGCACTCCTCACGGATGCGGACAATGAAGATGACGGCGAGCGTGAAAAGGTCAGTCTGATGACCATACACGCTTCCAAAGGACTTGAGTTCCCCTACGTGAATGTGGTAGGAATGGAGGAGAATCTGTTCCCTTCGCAGATGGCACTCAACTCGCGGGAGGATCTGGAGGAAGAGCGCCGCCTCTTTTACGTAGCACTCACGCGCGCCGGAAAGGAAGTGACGCTGAGTTATGCGCTCACCCGCTACCGCTGGGGACAACTTTCCTACTGCGAGCCCAGCCGATTCATCGAGGAAATCGATCCGCAATGGGTCGAATTGCCTGCGCCTGAACGCGCCGGATCGGTTCCAAAACCTGCCGGAGGTGTGGATTTCAGAGCTGCGCGCACCGCATTTTCTGCGGGTCGTTCGGCCAAAGCAGAACCCGAAACGCCGCCCATACCCGTGCAGCCACCTCCCGGGTTCAAGAAGGTATCACCCAGCTCTTCGTCTCCGGCACCGGCCCTGTCCGGTGATTATGCCAATCCGGAAGAGATTCAGATAGGCTCGGAAGTGGTTCACGATAAATTCGGAAAAGGGAAGGTCACACACCTCGACGGAATTCACCCGGACATGAAGGCCACGATCTTCTTCCCGAGTGCGGGCCAGAAGCAGCTTCTGCTGAAGTTCGCCAAGCTTCGTCTGGTGTGAGGCCGCGGATCGCGCGTTATTGCCTATATTTGTAATTCTTCACACATTCATGAGAGCATCCAGTTCGTTTCGTCTGCCTGACGAAAAGACTTCCCCGCATAATCTGGAAATGAACAGTCAGCGTCCTGACCTTATCATTCCCGAATACGGCAGAAACATTCAACGCATGGTGGAGTACTCCATGACGCTGGAAGACCGCGAAGAGCGCAACCAGTGCTGTCGCGCAATCCTTTCGGTCATGGGACAGCTATTCCCTTACCTGCGCGATATCGACGACTTCAACCACAAGCTGTGGGACCACCTCTACATCATGAGCAATTTCAAGCTCGATGTGGACAGTCCTTATCCTCGCCCGGAAGCTGAAGAACTCGATGCACCGCCTCAGCGTATTCCCTATCCGCAGGGTGATGTGAAGTTTGGTCACTATGGCAGATACGTGGAGAGCATGGTAGATAAGTGCTGTGCCATGGAAGACGGTCCGGAGAGGCAGGCCTTCACGTTGGCTATCGCCAACCTGATGAAGCAAAACGCCTTGAACTGGAACCGCAATACAGTGACTGATGATGTGGTGATCAAGGACCTTCGCTACCTGAGCAAAGGGCAGCTGAGCCTCGACGACAGTACCCAACTCCACGCAGTGAAGACTATTCAGGGGCCGAAGTACCAGGATTTTCTGGATGAGAGCTATCGCAAGAACATCAAGAAAAAGCCAAAGAAGAAATTCAAGAAGCACAAGTAAGTGCGTTAAATTTTTTCGACGGGTTAAACTGTGGCCCGAGGGTTGTGTCTGAATAGCACACTGAAACTCATTTCCTATGAAACGTACATTCTTGTTTTTAGCCATTGTGATCCTTTTAGCCGCTTGCCGGAAGGACAAGGAAGTGGTCGATAACACTGTGGCCCGTGACAACAGCACAGCAGAAGCGTTATTCAATGACCTGCTCAAAGTGGCTCACGATATTTCGGAAGGCACGGAGGGCATACGCGAGTATGAAACCGGTTGCATTGACAATGTGACCGTTGATCTTGAATCCGATCCAATGACCGTGCTCGTGGATTTCGGCACGGATGAATGCATTGGTGCAGACGGCCGCGTGCGCAATGGTCAGATACTCTTTAGTTATACCGGACGTTACCGTGACGAAGGCACTGTGATCACTGTTACTCCCATCGGTTATACTGTGAATGGCTTTTCCATTGAAGGCACAAAAACCATTACCAACAGCGGACTGAATGCACTTGATCAGCCCTATTTCACCATTGCCTGCAGCGGCGAAATCACCGCTCCGGCCAATGCGTATTCGGTCGAGTGGACAACCAACAGAGTACGGACATGGATTGCCGGATCGGAGACCCTTTCGGTGTGGGATGATGAATATGATATTACCGGATCGAGCAGCGGAGTGAATCGCTTCGGCAATCCGTTCACCGCATCAATTCTCACCCCTCTGCGTGTCACCATCGGATGTCCGTGGATTGTGAGCGGTACCTGCAACCTGATTCCTGAAGGGCAGCCCGGGCGGTTGATTGATTTTGGCAATGGGGAGTGCAATGCGGGATATACTGTTACCGTGAACGGGGTGGATTATCCTATTTCCGGCGGAAACTGATTCGTCACGGAATAATCATTTTCGCAGGCTTTGTCGCGGGGCTTTCAGGCCCCGCGCGCGCTTTTCGGTAGCTTTGTGTCCTGTAACGTTCCCTTGAAAAGCATTTTCATTTTTCTGGTCCGCGCGTATCAGGCTGTGATTTCCCCACTGCTGGGACAAAATTGCCGTCACTACCCGACCTGCAGTCAGTACATGGTGGAAGCACTGCAGGAGTGGGGCGCCTGGAAAGGAGGATGGCTCGGACTAAAACGCCTCAGCAAATGCCACCCGTGGGGAACATCCGGCATTGATCCCGTTCCGAAAAAATGCACTCATTCCAATCAGGAAATCAAGACATGAATATTCCATCGCGTCCGAGACGCAACCGCAAGTCAGCGGTGATCCGCGAAATGGTGCGGGAGTCGCGCCTTCCCCTCAGCGCGCTGATGTATCCTTTGTTCATTACCGAAGGTCAGGGTGTCAGGCAGCCTATCGCTTCAATGCCCGGTATCTTCCGCTGGTCACCGGATTTGGTGATGGAGGAAGTCCGCGATTGCATTGCTCTTGGCATTCACTCGTTCGTGTTGTTCCCGGCATTTCCGGATGAGAAAAAAGACCAACTCGCTACATTGAGCGCAGACCCTTCCAATTTCTACGTGCAGACGATTCGTGCGATCAAGGCTTCGTTTCCAGAGGTCGTGCTGATGAGTGATGTGGCGATGGATCCCTACAGCAGCGATGGACACGATGGTCTTGTGCGCGACGGAAAAATTCTCAATGATGAAACGCTCCCGATTCTTGCGCGAATGGCCGTGGCCCAGGCGGAAGCGGGAATTGACATCATCGGACCTTCCGATATGATGGATGGAAGGGTGGGAGTGATTCGGGAAGCCTTAGATGATGCCGGCTTTACGGAAGTGAGCATCATGTCATACACGGCGAAATATGCCAGCGCGTTTTACGGACCGTTTCGTGAGGCGCTGGACTCCGCTCCCCGCAGCGGAGATAAGAAGACCTACCAGATGGATCCGGCCAATCGCCTTGAAGCTATTCGGGAGGCTGAACTGGATGAAGAGGAAGGCGCGGATATGCTGATGGTAAAACCGGCGTTGAGCTATCTCGACGTGATTCTCACACTCAGCGAACAGACTCATTTACCCATCGCAGCATATAACGTGAGCGGTGAATTTGCCATGCTCAAGGCTGCCGGTCAGAACGGATGGATTGATTACCGAAGGGCAGTGGAGGAAGTGCTGCTGTCCATTCACAGGGCGGGTGCGCGAATCATTCTGACCTATTTTGCCAAAGAATATGCAAGCTGGATGCGTGATGATGCGACGTAGTGCGCTGATTGTTCTGATCTTCTGTGCGGTTGGGCTTCAGGCTCAATCACCGTATACCAATGTGATGATCACCTCCCAGGAAACCGGAT
Organism: Flavobacteriales bacterium; assembly: GCA_046336655.1. Classification (GTDB taxonomy): domain Bacteria; phylum Bacteroidota; class Bacteroidia; order Flavobacteriales_D; family Sanyastnellaceae; genus CANGTU01. Next base: position 42,038 of record JBKDGH010000059.1, read on the forward strand.
GGTTTGGCTATCCGCCCTGTGAGCCTTCCATCTGGGTGAGTCAGAAGGACCCTAAGCATGTGGTGTGCGGTACGATTCTCAACGGATTTCATACGAGTGCTGATTCCGGCAGGACCTGGATCAGCGGCCAGTTGAAATCCACACACGGGGTTTACGGTGATCCGGTAATCACGGGCAATCGCAAGGGTGATTTTTACTATTGTCACCTTGGCGATCCGGAAGGAAAGGGCTGGTCTTCATCCCGTTTGCTGGAGTGCATCGTTTGTCAGCGTTCTGACGACAACGGCTATACCTGGCATAACGGAGCTCCTGCAGGCACCAACCCACCGAAGGATCAGGATAAGGAGTGGACCATTTGTACTCCGGACAGCAGGAAGGTATTCATGACCTGGACGCAGTTTGATCAGTATGAAAGTCATGCTCCCGGTGACAGCACGAACATCTTATTTGCCTGCGCGGGTCGTAAAATGAAGCGCTGGAGTAAAGCCAGACGAATTAACCAATTCAGTGGAAACTGTCTGGATGATGACGGCACAGTAGAAGGTGCTGTCCCGGCCTGCGGCCCTAAGAAGGAAGTGTATGTGGCCTGGGCGCTGAATGAAACAATCTGGTTTGACCGCTCTTTGAACGGGGGGAAGAAATGGCTGGACAAAGACGTTCCTGCAGCCACCATTCATGGCGGATGGAATCAGAATATTCCGGGTATCATGCGCGCCAATGGAATGCCAGTGCTTGTGAGTGATCTTTCAGGCGGTCCGCGAAACGGTAATCTTTATCTGTGCTGGTCTGATACCCGCAACGGGGAAGACAACACGGATGTGTTCTTCAGCTTCTCAGCGGATCAGGGAACTACGTGGTCTGCGCCTGTTCGTGTGAATAATGACAGCGGTAAAGCGCATCAGTTTTTCCCATGGCTCGCCATTGATCAGGCCACAGGTGATCTGCACATCGTGTTTTACGACAGACGCCGAAATGAAGGGCTTGCCACGGACGTATATCTGGCCTCATCCGCGGATGGTGGTTTAACTTGGACCAATGAACGCATCAGCGAGAGTCCCTTCACTCCTACACAAACCGTATTCTTCGGAGATTACAACAACATCTCCGCTTATAACGGTGTAATCCGCCCGGTGTGGACGCGGTGTGTGGATGGTAAGCTGAGTGTGTGGACAGCGCTGATCAACCGTTGAATTACGCCTCGCGGATGGCAGCTGCGAGCGCAGCGTATTCATCCGGGGTGAACTTCAACCGCTCTTTTTGGAAATTGATATCTCCCAGTGTATTCAGGGGAATCAGGTGGATGTGGGCATGAGGTACTTCAAGCCCGACTACAGCAATTCCGATTTTTAAACATGGCACGGTAGCCTTGATCTTCTTCGCAACACGCTTGGAAAACAGGTGCATTGCAGCGAGCGCCTCATCGTCCATGTCAAAGATGTAATCCACAGCATCCTTCGGAATGACCAGCGAATGGCCTTTAGCCACGGGCTGAATATCAAGGAAGCAGAGAAAGCGATCGTCTTCGGCGATCTTGTGGCAGGGTATCTCGCCGGAAATAATCCTGGAGAAAATGGTACTCATTATACTCAGCGTGATATTTCGAGCACTTCCAGTTTGATGGCACCTGCGGGTACCTTAACCTCGGCTACGTCGCCTACTTTTTTCCCGAGTAGTCCTTTTCCGATCGGACTGTCTACCGAAATTTTCTTTTCTGCGAGATTGGCCTCGTTTTCGGCCACAAGCGTGTATTCCACTTCTGCCTTGGTATTCAGATTGCGGATTTTTACGCGGGACAGAATGAAGACCTTCGAATTGTCGACCTGGGATTCATCCACAAGACGCGCGTTAGCCACGAGATCTTCCATCTTGGCTATGCGCGCCTCCAGCAAGCCTTGTGCTTCTTTGGCGGCGTCATACTCTGCGTTTTCAGAAAGGTCACCTTTATCGCGGGCTTCCGCAATCTGTTGGGAAATCTTTGGGCGCTCAACGGTTTTAAGCTGATGCAACTCGGCTTTCAGGCGCTTAAGTCCTTCGGCGGTATAGTATGCGATCTGGCTCATAGGGTATGATTTGATTCGTCAATAAAAAACAGAAACCCCCGTAAGAGGGTTTCAGTAGTCACAAATGTACGTTTTTTTTAATATCAGAGTGCGATGTGCACCCCCAGGCTATGCACTCCCGCGAACGGATTGGTCACGCGGTAGGAATAATCCAGACCGATGATGGTTCCGTTTTCTCCGGTTGGCAACTGCACAGTCAATCCTCCGGCCGGACCGGTGAAAACTGTTGTGCGGTCCTCGTCGCTGGTTATACCATCTTCCCACTGATATCCGCCGCGGAGAATAAAGCGGTCACGGAATGAGAACTCTGCACCGATACCGAATTGGTCGCGGGTGAATGAGTTCGACGTGTACTGCAGGTTAGCGGTGAGTTTGGCTTTCTCGGTGAAGAGGAAGTCATAGGCAAATCCTACGTTTACCAATGATGGCATTTCATACCTCTCGGAGCGCTGTTCGACAGTAAGCGTCGTGCTGTTCACACCGCTCGTTGGAATCGTTGCGGTAACGCTGAGACCATCGCCGCGGTAGCGCATGGGCGGTCCCACGTTACGAAGAGAGATGCCAAAACGAACATTGTCTTTTTCACCGGTCACATAACGGACACCCGCATCGAACGCAACGCCTTGTGAGCGCACGTTGTAAATGGCTTCCGAAATGAGACGGACAGTCAGACCGCCGTAAATGCTGTTCGAGAAACCTTTGGCGTATGAAAGTCCGATGTTGGTATAGTTCGGAGAGAACGAGCCAATACCTCCCTCGGGCAGGTTTTCCTGGGTGATTGGGATATCACCAAAGTTCATATTTGCAACGGTCAGACCGAATGCCCCGCTTTCACCTACGCGCTGTCCGAAGCCCACCGAATTAATCCGTATGCCGGTGCCAACGAGGTATTGGTTATTGCTGAATATGAGTTCTGTTTTCCGGGTAAAGGCAAGTCCTGCTACGTTCAGGAATGCCGCTTCCGGTCCGCGCACAGAGGCCATATAGGAGTTGGCAAGTCCTGAGCTGCGGGCCCACGGATTGATCAGGAGATGACCTGCACCGGCAGATCCTGCGCGGTCCGGGTTACCTGCCTGAACGGATGCCGCAGCAGTCAGCAGACCTAATGCGAGCGCAGCGATATTCTTTGTCATTTTCATACTGTCAGAAAAGAAGTGCATCAGAAGTTATCAAGGTCAATTGGTCGCATTACACCGAACCATTTGAGGATCTTTTCACCGGCGCCCGGCACATCCACGTGGATGATATAGGTTCCGCTTGCGATCGGAATGTTCTTCGCGTTCTTCAGATCCCAGTCC
>JBKDGH010000060.1:0-6550 GCA_046336655.1 Flavobacteriales bacterium
CGTTTACTCCGTGTACTCCTTCTTCAACCGATGGTGGATCATCATCGGGCTGATTGTTTTGTGGACTGTTGTCAGAAATACACTACTTTAATTTTTCTGAATATGCAGTCCGGTTCAAACACATCAGCCCGCACCAATCCCGGACCATTGGCAATCGTTGGTCTGGTTATCTGCCTGAAAGTGTATCTGGCCATTCTGCCACTAGGTTTCGGTTTCCTAAACCTCCGTCACTTACCTGTGCCCTATTGGAGAATAGAACACGATGAAGACCAATAACACGCCTCGTGCAATAACCAGGTTCAGGTAGCCAGAGCATTTGCACATTTACGTGATTGAATATCAGGACGCACAGCCGTGCGTCCCTACAAGCCAGGCGACTAGCATACTCCCATCCTTCCTATCTTGCCCCCATGAACGCTATCCACCTTCATCTCATCGCGAATCACATTCCCATCCTCGGAAGTGTGATTGGCCTGTTCGTCCTCCTTGCGGGCTTCTTTTTCAGAAACCGCGAAGTGCGGATTACCGCAGCGGCCATTCTGCTCTTTGCTTCTATCGGTGGAGTTGTCACAAATAAAAGCGGGGAAGAAGCCGAAGAAGTGGTGGAAGATTTACCGGGAGTGAGCCATGATCTGATTCACGAACATGAGGAGATGGCTGAAAAGGCCATGCCCTTTATTCTCGCCACTGCCGTGCTCGCCGCAGCATCCTTATTCGGTGAAATAAAGCGCAAAAAATTCGCACGCATCGCCTCACTGCTTCTTTTGATTTCAGCCCTCGGTGTTTCAACCCTGAGCGGCTATGCAGGCTATCTCGGCGGAAAAATCAGACACCCGGAAATTGACGGGCTCTCTCTTCCTGCGACGGGTAATCAGGTGGAACGAGAAGATTAGAGATTCTAGATTCTAGATACTAGATAACCTATTCTGGGAGGTGGGTTTTGGAGAATGGAGAATGGAGAATGGAGAATGGAGAATGGAAATCCTGCCCCGCATCGGCCTCATTCGCACTCGCACACTAGCACACTAGCACACTCGCACACTAGCATACTAGCACACTAGCATACTAGCATACTCGCACACTCGCACACTAATTCAAAAACCCCTCATCAATCATCACCCGGCGCATGCGCTCACTGACGATTTGTGAAACGGGGACGAGTGGCAGTCGAAGGTAGTTGTCGCAGATATCGAGTTGCTGGAGGACCTCTTTCACCCCGGCCGGATTGCCTTCGATGAAGAGCAGCTGAATAATTTCCAGCAGTCGGTAATGAATGGCCCGCGCGTCATTGAATTCATTCTTAAGCGCATGATGCACGAGCGCTGAAAACTCCTTCGGGAATGCATTACCCACTACGGAAATAACGCCGTCAGCGCCCGCTGCGATAAGCGGCAGAGTGATGGCATCGTCGCCGCTGATCACGAGGAATTCCTTTGGCGTGTTGTGGATGATCGTCATGATCTGCTCCATGTTGCCACTCGCCTCCTTGATTCCGATTACGTTGCGGCAATCAAATGCAATGCGTGATACGGTATCCGGCAACAGGTTCACACCTGCCCTTCCCGGAACGTTGTACAGTATGATGGGCAATTTTGAACTTTCGCTCAGTGCCTTGTAATGCTCGTACAATCCGTTCTGCGATGGCTTATTGTAATACGGCGTCACGCTAAGCACGGCAGTAAGGCCTGTTGCATCGAGTCGTGAAAGCTGTGCGCTGATCTCTTCCGTATTGTTTCCGCCTACTCCGAGCACTACAGGCTTTCGGCCTGCATTGGTTGAAAGAACGGTATCAATCACGAGCTTCTTGTCTTCCTTGTCGAGCGTCACCGATTCTCCGGTAGTACCCATTACCACCAAATAGTCCACGCCTCCTTCGATCAAAAACTCAGTGAGCTTTTTCAAGGCAGTAACGTCAACGGATTTATCTCGTTTGAACGGGGTGATCATGGCTACCCCCAGGCCGCGAAGCTGATTCATGTGATTTGCGGGTTTCCCAGGTATAAATGCAGTTGTTGGATGAATAAGCCAGGCGATTCACTTCCGGGGAGTGCGATTACGAGGTCACAGTATGGTGCCGTTGCGCTCCCCTGCCATCCTACTTTCATATGCGCCTTCGATGCCTTCAATACAAATCCCAGAGGCGTAATGTTGCCTCCGGAAAGATCGATGAGCAGGTCGAAATCCTGCTCCAGAAAATTGCGCACATTCTTCACTGGCTTCATGTACCAGTTGAGATCATTGTGCGTGAAGTAATCATACTCCAGTTTGCGCTGCTGCCATACCGGCAATTGCTTGTCCGGAAGGTCCACAAAGCCGAGAACCTGAACCGTGTTCGTCCGGAAATTCTCCTTCAGTCCTTTGGCAAACGCGCGGATGCGGTTGTAGGCGCGCTCGTCGTCGTCACGGTACAAAATACCGATACGCTTCGCCTCCGTGAAATTTGTTCCGCCGCGCTGACGCACAGGCTCAGCCTCACGCGCGAGGCGCAAACGGCCGATACGGTCCTTCATGGAGCGGAACATCATAGGTGGCAAAGGTAATCCGCACCGGCGTTCACTGTGCACCGTGGAAAATACCTGGTGATCCGGGGCTTGATCCGCTTTGATTTTTTTACGAAATTTCTGCAACAGTTCAACGGTGTGACCCGTTGTACTGCTTAGGAAGCGCAACAGCCATGGACACCTTACCTCCCAACTGGGTGACTGAGGGCACCCTCGATTTTGAGTACAAGAAGTATGTACTCCTCGCTTATCTGCAGCATTGCAAAAAACGCTTCGATGAGGCGCGTCTTTATCCTCCGCTGAGCGAACTCGTGGAGCACTACCGCAATCTGGCCGTACTCAAGCAGGGTATGGAAGGCATGCAGGACAGTTTTCCCAAAGAGCTGCTGGGCATTGATTCCCGCAGGCTGGAGATGAGCTATGAGTCGACCATCACGCCGGAAGAATACATTTCGACCATCACTGAAATCGTGGAGTTTGCGATTCCGGGCATTAAAAACACCATCCGGGAAGGCAAGGATATCTATGACCTCGTCGAACGCCACATCGAATTTCAACCTGTAGGTATTGAGCCCATTTACCGCGATGAAGGGTTTCTGCTGGTGAATGAAGAACCGCAGCATGAAGTCTACGTGTACTCGTTTCGCTATTCCATTATTCCACACTCCACTGAATCGCTGCGCGGGCTGGAACTGACCTATGTGGGCAGTGAGCGAAAGAGCATTGTAAATACGATTGAGCAAATCAAACTCAGTCTGGCAAAACGCTTCGCCAACCTGCCCAATCCCGCCACTTTCTTCTGTCTGAGTAAGCTTCAGGTGCCCCTCGCCGAGACGTTGCTACCGGTTACCCGGAGAATACTGATGAAGCGACTGGCAGCCTGAGCGTATCCCGCTGGTCTTCTTCCATAAGCAGGAATAACACGTGGTTCACTTACTTTTGGCCGAACCCAAACCCCTGCTATGTCGAAAACCGTCCGCGGACTCAGTCTTTTTGCCCTGACCATGATTGCCATTGGAAGCACCATTGGCTCGGGTATTTTTCAAACTCCATCGTCCATTGCCCGCGAAGTCAACCATCCCGGCTGGATCGTGGGATTGTGGATTGCCGGTGGTGTGGTATCGCTCCTCGGTGCGCTGGTGTTTGCCGAACTGGGCGCGCGGGTGAGTCGTCCGGGCGGTGTGTACGCCTACCTCCACGAAGCGTGGGGCGCCTTGCCCGCATTTCTATACGGCTGGAGCCTGCTTGCGGTAGTATCCAGCGGTACCATTGCGGCGCTCATTATCGTATTCGCTGATTACATGGATTATTTCTTTGGATTCGGGGCAGATGCGAAACCCTTCGTTGCCGCAGGAGGCGTGGTGCTGCTCACGCTATTCAACACCTTCGGAATAAAAAGCAGTGAGTGGTTTGCGAATATTTCCACGGTGATCAAGATCGTGGGCATTTACGCAGTGCTTGCTGCTGCCTTGTTTCTGGGCAAAGAGGCCATTTTCGGAAATGACGCGGTAACCGGAGTGGTTCGCGAAACACCCGGCACGACTCCGCTTGCCATTGCATTTGTGGGGGTTCTTTGGTCTTATACCGGATGGCATTACGCGAGCTTCGTATCAGGTGAGGCTCGCAATCCGAAGCGCAATGTGCCCATCGCCATGGTGCTGGGAACTGCAGCCGTAACGCTGACCTACGTTCTTACGAATCTGGGATATATGAGCGTGCTCGACCTTGGCTCCATTCAGCAGTCAGAAGCATTGGCAGCGGATGTGATGGAAAAAGTCGTTCCGGGAAGCGGCAATGCCGTGGCGGTATTGATCGCCATTTCCGTATTCGGCTGTGCTGGTCTTTACATCCTGGCAACGCCGCGCATCATTCAGCAGATGTCTTCCGAACGCCTGTTCTTTCCTGCATTTGCAAAGAGTCATCCGAAGTTCGGTGTACCGCTGAATGCCATTCTTCTTCAGTCGGCATGGGCAATAGTGCTCGTGTTTTTCTGGGGAAAATTTGAAGCACTCTATACGTATGTGACAACCACTGAATGGCTTTTTCTGATGGCCGCAGCAGCTGGAATTTTTATAGTGCGCAGCCGTCAGAAAGAAAAGCACACCGGATTTTCAGTGCCACTCTATCCGGTGGTTCCGGCGCTGTTCTGTCTGGTAGTCGGCTGGTTTATTTATAAAAATGCGGTGTCCGATAATCCGGCGGCGTACTACGGACTGCTGGTTATTCCGATCGGAGCGCTGGTCTATTTTATCTTCCGAAAAAGCAATGCGGCATGATCGATCCCGCTGAACTCACCCATATTCTTTACCAGCTCGGGGAGGAGAATCAGCCCGGTAATGTGGTATCCCCTCCTATTTATCTGAGCAGCAATTTTTCCTTTCGCACGGTGGCTGATTTTCAGGCAGCCATTTCCAATGAAATTGATTTGCCCATTTATTCCCGTGGATCAAATCCTACCGTGCGACTCCTTGAACAAAAGCTCGCCGCACTTCAGGGAACAGAGTCCGCACTCTGCTTCGGAAGCGGCAGCGCTGCAGTGGCCGCCGCTGTGGTCTCCTGCCTCAAAGCCGGCGACCATGTCATTACTATTCATAATGTATACAGCTGGACCTGCAAGTTGCTGGCGGAGACGCTGTCCCGTTTCGGGGTCTCGTGGACGCAGGTGGATGGCACGGATTCCGAGGCCGTATACAATGCGTTGCAGCCCAACACCCGCGTGCTGATGCTGGAAAGTCCGACCAGCCTCAACTTTCACGTGCAGGATATGGAATCGCTGATTCGGTGGGGGAAATCGAAGGGCCTTGTTGTGATCTGCGACAACAGCTTTGGATCACCGCTCAACCGCAAGCCGGTGGAGTTCGGAGCCGATCTTATCTGTCACTCAGCCACCAAATACGTGGGCGGACACAGCGATGTGGTGGCCGGTGTAGTATGCGGAAGCCGCGAGCATATCCGCCGCATTTTTTATGGAGAGTACATGACTTTCGGAGCCACCTTACAGGCCGAGCAAGCGTGGCTGCTGATCCGCAGTCTGCGCACCCTTCCCCAGCGCATGGAAGCTACTGCGCGGGGAGCGCGTGAAGTCGTGCGTTTCCTGAAAAACCACGATGCCGTTGAGGAAGTGAATTGGATATTTGATGAGGAGCATCCGCAACGCGAACTGGTCCGGGCGCAATTCGACTATCCTATTCCGATGTTTTCTTTCCGGCTAAATACGACGGATACCGGGGCAATTACACGATTCTGCGAATCCCTGAAGCTTATCCGTATGGCGGTAAGCTGGGGAGGATTTGAAAGCCTGTTGCTGCCAGCCATCATCTTTCCGCAGGGAGCGCATCCGGTCAATCATTTCAGGCTTTACGTTGGTTTGGAAGATCCGCACAGTCTCGTGGGAGATCTCGGGCACGCCCTTCAGAAAATAGCATAAAAAAAGCCGGGAACTAAGCCCGGCTTTATGCTATCAGTGTGGATTGGTTATCGCACGGTAAGTCGTTTTCTGATCACGGCAGCCTCTCCTTTCACCTCTACGAAATACACTCCCGGAGAAAGCATGCTGATGTCGAGCTGCTGCGAGCCGGTTGTCATGCTGATGGGCTTCAGGGCCAACTTGCCAGTCAGGTCGAGTATGCTCACCAGAACCATTCCCTGCCCCTGAATATCGATGGTGGTGATAGCCGAAGTTGGATTAGGAAACAGACTGAAATCAACCACCCTGGCCTCGGTCTTTGTAATCGTGTTGGCAGGATTCACCACAATGGTGCCGAACTGCGTCGCCGCGTGGTTGCCCACAGTGCATTCATATTCATACGTGCCCGGTGCTTCAAAGATGAATGCAAACGTATTGGGTGCACCGAGCGTACCCGATGCGAAGAAAACCGGACCGCTGGTCTGGGTCACATTATGCTGCCCGGACACCCAGGTCCACAATACCTCATCTCCCTGATTGATGGTCAGGTTCTGAGGCGCATAATAAGGCGTTCCATTGAGTCCGCCGCCACCCACCTCCACATCCCAGGTTTCCGCCTGAGCCAGGAGGGTGAGTATAGCAC
>JBKDGH010000061.1:0-20379 GCA_046336655.1 Flavobacteriales bacterium
CAACCTCACCGACGGTGCGGCCACGCCCGAGGTATTCACTATTCCCTACGCCGGAGCACCTTGCACCATGGTGACGGGCCCGCACGTGGATCCGGATCTCCGGACTGTCGATGCCGCGCCCAATGTGAGGTTGAAGAGTTCGATTATCGGAGCCGATCGCTGGGTATGCGGTGCCTCGAATTACCAATGGGAGTTTACGCAGACAGCTCCCCTGTCGGGCTTGCCATTCACAGCCAACGGAGTGGGCGTGAACCGCTTCATCAACCTGGCCGGGATTTCAGGCATTGTGCCGGGCGCAACGTATTCAGTGCGGATTCGCCCGATGTTCGGAGCGGTACAGGGCGACTGGGGACCGGATGCACAGACGCTCATCATCGCCGGTCCGGCTTCGATGACGGCTGAAGATGAAATGATCGCTTTGGAATCCGCCGAAGGCATTCAGGCGAATGTGTTCCCGAACCCGACACAGGGCGAGCGCATCAACCTCGCGGTGGATGGTACTGAAGGCAACCTGATCATCCGTATTTACGATGCCCTCGGACGTGAAGTATGGAGCGGCAACCGCGTGGCGGAAGGATCGCTGCGCGCCACCCTGGAAATGGGTCAGACCCTTGAAGGTGGCGTGTATGAGTTGGTGATTTTCACCGAAGAGCAGCGCGTAACACGGAGGTTTGTGGTGGCAGAGTAGAGTCAGCACAAATAATTAAAATCCCTGAAACCGGCTCGGAAACCCAAGCCGGTTTCTTTTTCTGTCCAATGTCATATTGCCCCGGTAATCCTGCTATTTTTGAATTGACCTTACCGTTAACCAACCTTGTTCCCCATGATCCGAATTTGCTCTTTGGTGGTATTTGCATTGCTTGCTGCTTCATCTCACCTGTTTGCCCAGCCAGCAAACGATGTATGCACCAATGCGATTGCTTTGGTTGCTAATGCTGCAGCACTGAACACGTCCAATGCAGGAACCCTGACTGACGGCACGAACCCGAATTGCGGTGGAACTCAGATAAAGGATATCTGGTACTCATTTCAGTATACCGGAGGCAACGTGTCCATTATCACAGCTGCTTCTACGGCCACTGGCACGCAGCTGAGTGACACGCGTCTTGCAGTGTGGTCAGCCTGCGGGGGCACCCAGCTCGCCTGCGACGATGATGATGGTCCCGGTAACTATGCAGTGATAAACTTTGGGTGTCCGATTGGCAACGGGACAACTGCGGCCAACGAGGATGATGTGCTTGTGGTTGGCCAGACCTACTACATCCAGGCAGGCGGGTTCAACGGGTCGGTTGGGATTTTTTCGATCCGCATAACGATGAGCACAACGATTCCGGGATGCACTGATCCGCTCGCAACGAATTTTAATCCGTGTGCAAATCAGAATAACGGCTCCTGCACCTATCCGGTAACGAATGATGTGTGCGCGAATGCAATTACGCTTACCGTCAATGCGCCTGCTTATAACACGACAAATGTGGGTACTACCATCAACGGACCTGATCCGGCATGCGCAGGGGCCGGCATTCGCGATGTGTGGTTCGCATTTGTGTACACAGGAGGAAATGTGTCAATATCGACCGCGGCGTCATCGGCGACAGGAACACAGCTGGCTGATACCCGACTTGCTGTTTGGAATGCATGCGGGGGCACCCAACTGGCCTGCGATGACGACGATGGCCCGGGCAATTACGCGGTCATCAACTTTGGTTGTCCGGCAGGCACTGGTGGAAGTGCTGCCAATGAAGATGATGTACTGATTCCTGGTACGACCTATTTCATTCAGGCCGGAGGTTACACCACCAGCACCGGCATCTTCAGCATTCAGATCACTTCAACCAATGTGTCAGGTTGTACAAATCCGAATGCCACCAACTATGCACCGTGCGCTACTATTGATAATGGAACGTGCGTGTTCCCGGTACTTTCCGCGTCATTCACCAATTATCCATCCGGCGCCAACTGCCTCAATATACAGTTCAATGACCTCAGTGGCGGGAATGTCACCGGTTGGCAATGGTCATTCCCAGGCGGCACGCCATCCAGTTCTGTACTCCAGAACCCGGTGGTCGTTTATCCTGCACCCGGGTTATACTCTGCGACACTGACCATTTTTGATCCGAATAACGGAAGTGCATCTCAGACGCAGAACGTGCTCATTGATGCTGGTGTGATTATGACGGTAGATATCACCGCGGATAATCTTCCGCAGCAAACGTCATGGAAGGTGTTTGATTCATCCAACAATATAGTGGCCCAGGGCACAAATAATGATGCTACCTTCTGCATCGCGGATGAGTGCCACCGGTTTGAGATCTACGATAGCGGAGGAAACGGAATTTGCTGTGCCAACGGCAACGGATCGTATACCATCTATCTCGACGGATTGCCGGCGGCAACAGGCGGTCAGTTCGGCCTCACGGATCTGCGCGAAGTGAACTGTCCGGCCGGAACTACCTGCAACAACCCGATTGTGGTGGGGCTCGGCACTCACGACGTGCCTCAGGCCAATACCTGGTTTGAATTTACTCCCGCAGAAAACGGGCAGTATCGCATCTCTACCTGCGATCTCGCTTTCTGCGATACGCACATCTGGGTATATGACTACTGTAACATGGCTAACTTCGATGATACCGAAGAGGCTACCTATACCGCCAACGACGACCTCTGCGGTGTTCAGGCTGGAGTAACTCCTTATCTGGTGGGTGGTGAGACCTATTATGTCCGCGTGGGAGATGTGGGCTCTGCCTGCGCCAATGATGCATTTGAAGTGCTGTTCGAATACATGGGGCCTATTGTGGGTTGCATGAATGAGCTCGCCTGCAACTACAGTCCGCTTGCAGCATCACCGGGCCCTTGCTATTTCAATGATGATCCCAACTGCAGTGACCTTGGTCCCGACCTTGCCATCATTGGTAGTTCATTCTTCTCTTCGCTGTTCGCAACCACCATTACAAGTAATGATGCGTGTCTGGTGAATGAAGGATGCCTTCAGGGAACAGGTACCCGCCAGATTCTGCGATTCACTACACGCATTGATAATATCGGCAATCAGGATTATTTCATCGGTGCGCCGAATGCAGGCAATCCGCAGTTCGTCTACGACGGGTGTCACAACCACTATCACTATGCCGGCTATGCGGAATATCTGCTCTTCCAGAGCGATGGTACGCCCATGCCACAAATCGGGTTTAAAAACGGGTTTTGCGTACTGGACCTGGGCTGTACTACAGGTACTGCGAAGTTCGGTTGCGGAAATATGGGAATTACCGCCGGTTGCTACGATGTGTATGGCTCAGGATTAAGTTGTCAATGGATTGATATTACCGATGTGCCTGCAGGATCCTATCACCTCGTGATACGCACCAACTGGGATCAGGATCCTGATGCACTTGGGCGACTGGAGTTGCGTTACGACAATAACTGGACGCAGGCATGCATCAGCTTCGGGCGCGATGCAAACGGCAACATCATCAATTTCACGAAAGACAATTCCGCTGCCTGCCAGGCTGTCCTCGATTGTACCGAACAACCATTCGGTGACGCTCAGGTGGATTGTACGGGACAGTGTGACGGTGCCACCAAGCGCGGTGACCTCGATGGTGACGGGGTATATACCTATGATTTTGTCGGTTCTGACGTGAGTGACTATATGGAAGGAGTACTCTATAATTCCATCCCGGTATCGGAATGCACTGACCTCAACAACGATGGTGAGATCACTGTGCTCGACGGGGCCATGCTCGATGCGTGTATCCACTCACAATTCGGTACTCCTCCATCGCAGATTGAAGAATGCGGATGGGATGAGCCGTTTCTGGATAACACGGATAATGTAGTACTTGGTGTAACCAATCTCAATACAGCCCAGCAGTACTTCGACATCTACATGATCAACCCGAATTGCGAAATCAATGGAATGCAATTCGATATCTCAGGCGCAACCATCGATCACATAGAAAGCCTGATTCCATTTGCTACCTGGCAATCGCACCTGCACGAGGAGGACCTTGGAAATACCATTGCTGCTGCAGGTCACATCGGTACCAATATTCCGGTGAGCTTCACGCCACAATCCGTTCTCCGCGTGTACTATGACGAGCTTACCTCCAACACCATTTGCGTAGCAAGCATCCGCGAAGTGCTGAATAATTTCCTGCACCGCACACTCTTTAGCTTTGGCGATTGTGTGCAGGCAGTATCCGTGACAGCTGATTTCTCGGTTGCAACTCAGGCGGTATGCACTGGCGGAGCCGTGAGCTTTACCGATACTTCTTCCGGCGGTCCAACCAGTTGGACATGGAATTTTCAGGGCGGCACGCCATCAACCTCAAGCCTTCAGAATCCAACCGTGACGTATGCGACACCAGGATCGTATAATGTCACACTCGAAGTATCAAATGGAATCGCCTCTGATAATGAAGTGCGCACAGCATATATCAACGTCACGCAATCCGTATTACAATACCTCGATGCGGACGGAGATGGATTCGGAACCAACGCCGTGACTGTTTCGGACTGCGAACCGCAACCTGGTTATGTCTCTGTGGGCGGCGACTGCAATGACGGCAACAACGCCGTTTATCCGGGAGCAACGGAAGTGTGCAATGGAGTGAATGACGATTGCGACGGACAAACAGACGAAGGATTCGATCTGGACGGAGATGGATTCACCACCTGTCAGGGCGATTGCGATGATAACAGCGCCATTCGCTATCCCGGTGCGATGGAATTGTGCAATGGCAGCGATGACGATTGCGATGGCCTGATTGATGAAGGATATGATCAGGACAATGACGGGTACACCGTGTGTGAGGGCGACTGCAATGACAACAATCAGGCTGTGAATCCGGGGGCAACCGAAATCTGTGGCAACGGATCCGATGATGATTGCAACGGAATTGCCCCGGGTGATAACCCGTCGCTGAGCTGTCCTGCGAATACCACCATCCCCTGCGACAATGATCCTGATTTACTGCCGGGAGCTGTGATTGTGGGAGGATGTCCGGGTGATGTCATCGGGTACGAAAGTGCATTGGTATTTGATCCATGTGCACCTGTCACACTTCGCACCTGGACCTTGCTGCGCGGCGGAGAGGAACTGGCGGTATGCACGCAGCAAGTCACCGCAGTGGATGTCCTTGCACCCGAACTGACCGTTCCTCCCGGAGGCTTCACGGAGTTTGTGGCCGGCGGTGAGACTGGAGCAAATGTCTTTTTCATCATGGATACTTCTGATGATTGCAGCGAGGTGGATGTATTGGCCGATCCACCACCCGGTTCATTTTTCCCTCTGGGAGTGACCGAAGTGATATTCACGGCAACGGATGCATGCGATAACAGCACCACAGTGACCTTCAATGTGACGGTGCTTTCAGCCTCCACATGGTACGCGGATGCCGACGATGACGGATACGGGGATGAATTCGCAACGTTTGAAGGTTCTAATCCTCCCCCGGGTTATGTAGCAATCGCAGGTGACTGCGACGATGAAAATGCGGCTGTGAATCCGGATGCCACTGAACTTTGCGGCAATGGGTCGGATGACAACTGTGATGGCTTTGCCGAAGGCGATTTCCCTGATCTTTTCTGCCTTGAATCACCGGTGTTTGTGGCATGTGGCACGGACCTCGAAACGCTCGGTACTCCCGAGCTCGTGGAAGCGTGTCCGGAGGAATCACTCAATTATTCCGTGGCTTCTGAGTTGTTCAATGAAAATGGAATATGTGGTGTGCGCTATATCCGCTCCTGGATGCTCGAGCGGGACGGTGCAGCCGTTCTGTCGTGCGATCAGGAGGTGATCATTCAAGATACCCAGGCACCTGTTTTCACGGTGTGTCCGGCCGATGTGACCGTATTCTCTGAGCCCGGCACTTCGGGTGCAGTGGCCGATTATTCATTCATCGCGCAGGATTTCTGCACCGATTGGTCGGTGAGTGAATCGCAGTCTTCGGGCACGTTTTTCGCGAACGGTGCAACTACCGTTACACTCACTGCATTGGATTTTTGCTCAAACGCCACCACGTGCTCATTTCAGGTGAATGCCATTCCCACATTCGTGTGGTATGCCGACAGTGATGGTGACGGATTCGGAAACGCAACAGTGTCCCTGGTTGCCGCTATTCAGCCCGCCGGCTACGTGTTGAATCACACCGATTGCAACGACAGCAACAACACCGTGTATCCGGGAGCACCTGAGCTTTGCTTCAACGGCATTGACAATGACTGTGACGGGTTTGTGGATGAAGGCTGTCCTTCTGGTCCGCCCCCCATTAATGACAACCGCGCTGCGGCAATTGTCCTCACGCACACTCAGCTCTCCACGTGCACGGCAGCCAGCGGTTCAGTCCTCTATTCTACTGTTTCTCCGGAAGCACAGAGCCTGGTGAATGCGGGCGGTGATGTGTGGTTCAGGTTTGTCGCTGCAAGCGCGGGCGCCCGCATTGGTGTGGTTACGTCGCAGTTTGATGCAGTGATTGAGCTGCAAACTGCGGGTGGTACCATGATCGATATGGAGAATGCAGTATCCGGTGCAGGGGGTGAAGGCATGAACTTCTTCGTGCCTGGTCAGCCACTCGTGATCGGACAAACGTATTTCATTGCCATCCGCCACGCCAACGCGCAAACCGGCGATGGCACATTCACCCTTTGCGTGCAGCAATTGCGTCCGAGCGGTTGCAACACCGGTCCCGGTCCGCACCTTACTACCAGCCAGTTCAAAGCACTGTTTACCTCGGCCACATTCTACACGTTTGATTTCACCAACACGCTGACCAATGCGGTGACGAGCGTGACGAGTTCCGGTGGGGGATACACGATCATTACATTAGCCGCAGTGCCCATGGGAGCCTCTTACAATGTGGGTGTCACCGCCCATTATCATTTGACCAATGGATCCGGCCAGGCTGAAATCATCTCGATTCCCAACACTTCGGCGTGCAGCATGTCAATGGTGGCTGTCCCGACGGAGCCCAATGTATTCCTGCGCGTTGCCGATCAGTGCGTTTCCGGACCAAAGGCTCCAAACACATTTGTGGCGGCCAATGTCTGGATTGCTGGTGCATCACACTATGAATGGCGCCTGCGTCAAATGACGCCTGTTCAGGGCGATTGGGGATCCCCGATCGTTTCGCCTCCGGTGAATCGTTTCTTGTTTCTCTCAGGGCTTGGCCTGGCACCCGGTGCGACTTATGACGTGCAGGTGCGCGTGAATTATCAGACCGGACAGGTGAGTGGCTGGGGCCCCATCCGCTGCCTGCAGATTACAGGGCCAACAGGAATGGTCCAGGAGCAGGAAGAAGAATCACTCACAGAGCGCATCGCAACCAATACGGGTATATTGCTCTATCCAAGCCCCACGGATGGAATAAGCGTGGTGTTGCACTGGAAAGATGTCAGCGAAGGCATGGCACAGGTGATCATCACCGATCCCGCCGGACGCGAAATGTACCGCAATAGTGTGGCGACTGACGAGCGTGACCGGACAGGAATTCGCTTTGAGCAACGCCTGGCTCCCGGAGTATACATGGTTCAGTTTATTCAGGGAGACAAGCGCATCACCGAAAGGTTGATTGTGGCGCGTTAGTTTATCTGAGACTCAAAGCTCGTGCAGATGCGTGAAATAGACGCTGCCCGTCGTGAAGAAAACCGCACTGCGCAGATCTGCGCAAAAGGCACGAACCGGGCTCTTGTTTTCCGTATTGTGCAGTGTCATGTGCAGGCAAGAACCACTTATGAGCTGCGTGACCCCTCCCGGATTGGTAACATTGCGTTGATGTATGGGTTGGGATTTCTAAACCCAGGACCAAATTCGTTTACATGCAGTCAAACTGTCTGTAACACAGACAGTCGTTTTTTGTCCCATGAAAATCGGGAAAATGCGCATCATTGGTGCAACTGCAGTATCCTTTCTTATAGCGGGTTCCATTATTGCCCAACCTACGAGTCGGGTCGAGTTAAAGCACTTGTCCACATACCACACCGGAGTATTTGAGCAGGGCGCAGCGGAGATATCGTCCTATGATCCGTCCAGCAAACGCCTCTTTTTTATCAATGCTCCTGACAATCGGGTAGATGTATTGGACCTTTCAGATCCATTGCAGCCGGAATTGTTATTCGGAATCGATATGAATCCGTATGGCGGTGGATGCAACAGTGTGGTGGTTTTTGATGGTTGGGTAGCAGTTGCAGAACAAGCCAATACCAAGACGCAGCCAGGTAAGGTAGTTTTTTTCAATATTGACGGCGATTTCATTCAGCAGGTAGATGTGGGAGCGCTTCCCGATATGCTCACGATTACTCCGGATCATCAGCGCATTTTGGTCGCAAACGAGGGAGAACCGAGCGACAGTTATTCAGAAGATCCGGAAGGCTCGGTAACAATTATTGATCTGAGCGCGGGTATTGGACAACTTACCCCGGCGGATGTTACAGAACTGGATTTCACCTTATATAATTATATCAGGAATAGTTTTGAAATCGGGAGTTGGAACTACAGTGTTTTTCCCCCTGCGTACAATGCGGCTGGTGAAACATGGGCTGCTGTTACCTCACTTGGAGGAAAGCAACCCATTCTTGGTACTCATTTTTGGGGCATCTCCGATGTCGTGAATGGAAATTCCGGTGGGAATTTTTTTCATACACTCACGTTCGATCCGGTTGATATTGCTGGCCGGCCTCGCGCCTCCTTGTCCTTTAAGTATTTCGCCAGTGGATTTGAACTTGCGGACAGCATCGGGTACATTGTGGCATACGACAACGGCGTGGAGTGGAATATGGAAGATGCTGTTTGGTTAGAGCCAACAGCATTGTGGAAGGAGGTCACGGTGGAAATTCCTCAACCTTATGAAACGTTGCGTATTCAACTTCTTGCAAAGCAAGATGGGCCGGACGACTTTGCAGGATTCGAGGATGTCCGTGTTTCATTCCTCGACGAGAGCACACGCATATTTGGAAATAATGGGTTAAGCACTGCAGCACAGGATCTTGAGCCGGAGTACATCGCCGTTGCGCCGGATAATTCCCGGGCATGGGTTGTTTTTCAGGAGAACAACGCCATGGGAATGATTAATCTCCAGACGCTGCAATTGGAAAACATCAAGGGCCTTGGATTTAAGGATTACCTCTTGCCTCAAAACCAACTTGATGCTTCCGATCAGGGAGGTGTAATTGCGATCCAGAACTGGCCGGTAAAAGGGATTTACCAGCCCGATGCGTTTGTTGCCTTTTCTGTGGAGGGAGAGCATTACATATTGTCTGCAAACGAAGGCGATACAAGAGAATATCCAGGGTATAATGAGGAGGTCAGAATATCGTCCCGAACGCTTGATCCGGTTGCTTTTCCTAATGGCTCGATATTAAAACAAAACACGAATCTCGGACGTCTGCGTACCACCATATCATTGGGTGATACCGATTGGGACGGGGACTATGATGAGCTTTATTGTTTTGGAGGCCGTTCATTCAGCATATGGAATGCAGATGGATCCATGGCATTTGATTCAGGTGATCAGTTTGAGCAAATCACGGCTCAGGCTTATCCCAATGGGTTTAATTCCAACCATAACAATAACAGTTCATTCAAAACCCGGAGTGACGACAAGGGGCCGGAGCCGGAAGCAGCGACTATTGGTGAAATTTATGGCCGTAAATACGCTTTCGTAGGATTGGAGCGCATTGGTGGAATCATGATGTATGACGTCACCAATCCGGTAGCTCCTGAATTCGTTCAGTACCTGAATACCCGGGACTTTTCCCAGGCCGCCAACTCTCCTGATGCCGGAGATCTTGGCCCCGAAGGAATCATTTTTATTCCGAAGAGCCAGAGTCCGAATCTGCGTGATTTGATTGTGACTGCATCGGAAGTAAGCGGAACGGTGTCTGTGTTTCAGCTGGACATCAATCTGACGATCACAGGGGAAACTCCTCTGGAGGTATCTGCAGAGCCGACGTTGGATGTGATTGGAACATCCGGCGGCGTGACTGTTCACGAGGGAGGAATTTCCGGCATTTTCCCTGTCGCAGGAGAAGCAAGGACATTTTATGCGGTTACAGATCGTGGCCCTAATGCTGATGCGAGTTTGAGCCCTTTGGCTAATGGATCGGCCGCGGTGCATTTTCCCTTTCCTGAGTATTCTCCCCGAATCGTCGTAATCAATGCGGAACAATCACCGTGGGAGATTGAATCGGTTACCCCACTGAAGCGTCCTGATGGTTCACTAACCACTGGTCTGCCCTTACCTGCAGGGGCGGGAAGTACCGGTGAAATAGCATGGTCATCGCTCAATGGCGATGTACTTGACCCGGATGCGTGGGGGATTGATTCAGAAGGCATCGTCCGCGGAAATGACGGCAATTTCTGGATATGTGAGGAATACGGTACTTCAATTTGGAAAGTTGATCCCGCCACGGGTCAGGTTGTGAAGCGATATACTCCTTTTCCGGATTTAACGAATGACGCTGCTCTTGACCCGCTGCTCGGATTGCGTCGTGCGAACAGGGGTTTTGAAGGTGTGGCCTGGACCCCTAACGGAAGGGTTTATGCGATGCTGCAAAGCCCTGCGTTAAATCCGGATGCTTCCGTGATTGACTCACGCATTCACCGATTGGTGGAGCTGGATCCATTGACCGGTGCGATGCGAACGTTTTTCTATGCACATCAATCAGGAATCGGTGAGATACGCGAACGCGACTGGAAGATTGGGGATTTGGTGGCAATCAATAACAACGAGTTTTTGCTGATTGAGCATGCAGAGCGAAATGGATGGAACTATAAGCATATCGTTCGTATTTCCCTCGAAGGGGCCACAGCGCTCAGTTTGGATGATCCGCTCTCCGCAGGCGCTGAGGCCTGGATGACACCACAGACCGCGCTGGCGGCTGGAGTGATTCCTGTTCAGAGTGAGATCCTGTTGGATCTTTTAGAGAATGGATGGAATCCCATGCATGATAAACCGGAGGGGTTGGCTATTGTAGATGCAAATACAATTGCTATCGTTAACGATAACGACTACGGAATTGAAAGCCCCCTTCTGAATGGCGAAATTGAGTCAACCGGAAAGCAAACACAGTTCTATTTCTATACCCTGCCTCAATCGATTGATTGGCAACCTGTCAGCTGCAGTGCGGAGTTAGAAGTGCCGGCTCCTTTGTGCACCGGGAGTACCACCTCGCTTCAGGCATCATCTGGAGCCGTCTTATATGAGTGGAGCGATGGGTTTCTTGGTAATCCAAGAGTAATTGATCAGGGAGGGGAGTATGTCGTCCGTATTACCAATGAAGACGGATGTGCGTCTTATGCTTCCGCGGAAGTGGCTGAACTGGATTCCCCCGTAGTTGAATGGCCTGCCCAAATTGTATTCTGTCCAGGGGAGGAAGTCAACCTTTCAACTCCATACGAAGAAGCTCAGCATGAATGGTCAGACGGACAAACCGGATTCTCCATTACTACTCAGAATCCGGGACCGGTCAGTGTGGTTGTCATTTTACCGAATGGATGTTCGGGTAGTGCGGCTACTCTGTTGGTTGAAGATGTGCCGGCACCCTCCCCGCTGGAATCTTCTTACTCTATTTGCGAGGGTGATGTACTTCAACTGGAAGCAGGAGATTATCAGGAGATTGTGTGGAGTAACGGAGTTGAAGGGGCGATCATCGAAGTGGCTGATTCCGGGGTATATACATTTTCGGGTTTTACTGATTTCAACTGCACGGTGCAGGGCGAAACGCAATTGGTCTTACAACCTTTGCCTGTTTCGGGGTTGGAATCAAGCTACGGTTTATGCGAGGGTGAGTTGCTTGTTCTTGACCCCGGGGATTTTTCCGGGTATCTCTGGAGCACGGGATTTGAAGGGCCGGAGTTAACCGTGGATGCCGGGGGTATTTACAGCGTAGTGCTTACCAATGAATTTGACTGCACGGCAGAAAGCTTCACTACTGTGAATGTCTGGGATGCACCGATACTGGATTTAGGGGAGGATGTAGTGGCGATTATCGGAGAGCCTGTGACGCTTGATGCTGGTGCAGGATGGAGTAATATCACCTGGTCAACCGGAGAGACATCTCAAACCATTATCGTGGTTACGGATGGTGTTTATTCTGCTGAGGTAACTGATGACAATGGATGCACCGGAAGCGATGAGGTTAATGTTCAGTTTGTCACAGGTGTGGCAGACTTTGACGGGAACTCCGTACTCGTTTATCCAAATCCAATGGATGAATACCTGTATGTCAGAATCCCCTCGGAATGGCTCGGCTCAGACTTCGGGTTGTCAGATGCTTCCGGCCGGTGGGTGTTGCATGGCCGTTTCGCACAGCCGCTGACCATGCTTAATGTGGACTTGCTAAGTCAGGGGATTTATAATCTCCGCGTGTGGAATGATATTCAGAGTTTCAATCAATTGATTGTTCATAATTAAGCAGCGTGTTAGCAAAAGGTTACTGAGTTGTTTTTTTTATGGCAATTATCCGAAGTGCTGAGGGGCTCAAGGCATGGATTATTCTGAATTGAATAACGTCGTTCTAATCTTTCTGCGTGATTGGGACCATAATTTTGACATTACTAATTAATCCAACTACTTCTGTATCTATCATGCGACGATTAAGACTTCTGAGGACATTGTTTCTCACAAATGTGTTTGGCCTGCTGTGTGTAGCTGCAAGCGCTCAATTTACCGCGAATAATCTGGTTGTACTTCAGGTGGGCGATGGCGTAGCCGCCTTGGGAAACACAGGAACACCTTTGTTTCTGAGGGAATTCACCACAACTGGTACTTCTGTTCAAACGGTGAATGTACCAACAACGGGTTCAGACCGTCTGGTAGTCAGCGGCTCTGCTACATCGGAAGGACAGATGACCCGTTCAGCCGATGGCCTGTATCTGGCGATAGCCGGATATGATGCTGCTGCAGGGACGACTTCTGTGGCTTCTGCAGGGGGAATAAACAGAGCTGTTGGTTATATTGACAATGCGGAAACATGGGCAAGGCCTTTTTCGGCGCCCCAAACAGCCGGATATAATACCAACAACATCAGATCTGCATATTATGACGGAACAAACTGCTTCACTGCAGGCACTGCCACTACGGGGTCACTTGGTGGTGTCCGCTATTGGAACACCACGTCCAGCAGTATCCAAGTGTCTGGGTCACCCACCAACAACAGGGTGGTTAACGTGTTCAACGGGCAGTTGTACACCGGGGCATCTAGCGGTGCGTTTCTGGGTGTGTGTACCGTGGGATCGGGCATTCCGACAACTACGGGCAATACCACAACCCTGCTCACTGCTCCAAACACAGGTGGAAGTTCTTATGCATTTTCGTTTAACCCTGCAGGAACCATTTGCTACGTGGCTGACGACAGAGGAAATGTGTCAGGTGGCATTCAGCGTTGGAATTTTGTGTCAGGTTCGTGGACACTGGCTTATACACTTGCAGTGACATCACCGGCGAATGTTGGCGCACGGGGGGTTTGTGTGGACTACAGCGGTGCAGACCCTGTCATCTATGCGACCACTGCCGAAAGTTCTGCCAACCGGTTGGTTCGCATTCAGGATACCGGCTCCGGCTCGGCATTCACTGTTCTGGCCACGGCCTCCACGAACACCGCCTTCAGAAGTGTACAGTTCACGCCGGTTTCGGCTTCGCTGTGTCCCTACTTTCTGGATAGTGATGGAGATGGATACGGCAATCTGACTGCGGTGAGTTTCCCATGTGGCTCTCCGGATCCCGGGTACATTGCTGTTTCAGGTGACTGCAACGACAGTAACAGCGCAGTGAACCCCGGGGCTTCAGAGAATCCATGCAATGGCATTGATGACAATTGTAATGGAAGCACAGATGAGGGTTTCGTAGCCGGATGTAATGATCCCGTGGCATGCAACTATTCAGCTTTGGCAACGTGCCCAAGTGGTTGCGACTACACCCCGGTCAATTGGTACCTGGATACAGACGGTGATGGCTATGGTGATAATGCTACTTTGGTAAGTGCATGCGCTAATCCGGGAGGTTATATATTAATTGGCAACGATTGCAATGACAGCAATGCTGCGATAAATCCGGGAGCGTCAGAGTCCATATGTGATGGAGTTGATAACAATTGCAATGCTCAGATTGATGAAGGCAGGGTAGACGGGTGTACGGATGTCAATGCACTGAATTTTGAGCCTTTAGCGAATTGCAACAGTGGGTGCTTGTATCCATCGGGTTTCACCGCGGGTGATTTGATCGTAGTGCGTTCACACGATGGTTCCGTCGCTCCAAGCAGCGTAGCTTCAAGAGTGTATTTGGAAGAATTCAATCCTTCCTCAGGTGCGCAAGGTGCCCCGGTATATTCGTTTACGGTGCCGGTTACAGGTCCTACCCGCCTTACAAACAGCGGAACTGCAACGTCAAACCTGCAAATTAACCGGTCATCGGATGGTCTGTCTGTATTGATTGCCGGGTATGATGCTGCAGTTGGAACAGCAGGGGTTACGGGTTCCGCCTCAAGCGCCATATCGAGGGTTGCCGGAGAGCTGGACGTGAATTTGGCTTGGTCCCGTCCGGTTAGCAGCGCCACTGCATTCAATGCGGATAATTTCCGGTCGGTTGCCAAATCAGGATCAAATTACTGGGGTTCAGGAAGTTCGTCCCCTTCAGGAACAGGCGGCATTCAGTACCTCGGAACAGGCACTCCGACGCAGGTATCTGGCACAATCAATAACACACGAGTGGTTCGTACAGACAACGGGCAGTTGTATATGAGCACTGGTTCCGGAACGTCTGGTATATATACTGTGGGTTCCGGCCTTCCGACAAATTCAGGAAACACCTCCACACTTCTTTTTGCTACAGGAGCAGGGTCCAGCCCGTACGACTTTGATTTCAATGACGAAGGCAGTGTATGCTATGTGGCTGATGACCGTACCTCCGGGGCGGGAGGTGTTCAGAAATGGGTGTTTAGCGCCGGCGTCTGGTCGCTTAGTTATACGATGAGCGTCGGAACCAGTCGCGGTGCCCGCTCACTCTATGTGGATTATTACAGCGAAGCGACTCCGGTGATTTTTGCAATTACCAATTCTTCGACTTTTTCAGATCGTCTGGTACGATTCAATGATACTGGAATAGCAACTCCAACCTTGTTGACACTGTCTACGGCACCAGCCAATACCAACTATCGGGGAGTGGAGCTTGCACCGTGTTATGAGATCACCTGGTTCCGCGATCAGGATGGCGATGGCTATGGTGTTTCTTCCGACACACGCACTGCATGCACTCAACCGCTGGGATATGTATCACTCGGTGGAGATTGCAATGACAGCAATGCCGATGTGAACCCGGGAGCGCTCGAGGCATGCAATGGGATTGATGACGATTGTACGGGAGGAATTGACAATGAGTGTGTGGCGGCACCCGTAAACAACCTTCGTTCTGGCGCTTCTAACATTGCGGTCTATAACTTCTCTACCTGTTTGAGCACAAACGGAACCGTAATCAATGCAAGCAGTTCACCTCAGGCCCAAAGCACTGTGATTACCGGTGAGGATGTGTGGTATCGCTTTACGGCCTCCAGCGTGGGTGTGCGCGTTGCAGTGAGCAGTACATCCTTTGATGCAGTCATCGAGTTGCAAGATCAGGCCGGAAACGTGCTCGCCACAGAGAACGCAGTGAGTGGGGCGGGCAACGAAATTCTTAATTATTACAACAGCTCCGCACCACTGGTTAGTGGACAGACTTATTTCATAGCCGTCAGGAATTACAATTCAGGTTCGGGCAGCGGTGCCTTTACCATTTGTGTTCAGCGCATTCGGAGCACGGCATGCAACTCCGGTACCGGGCCATTTCAGATGTGCAATAACTTTAAAGCCGTATGGGTTGGTGCCAGCAGCTACACGTTCACATTCACAAACACCAGCACTTCTCAGGTTACCGTATTGAATTCAACCAATGGAATTACCATCGTGCCGTTGGGAAGTTTGTTGCCCGGATTCAATTACACAGTTGACATCTCCGCCACCTTCAACCTTACCGATGGTGCCGGGAACCCTGAACAGATTGTGATAAATACACCTGCCGCTTGCACCATCACGATGGCTCCTCATACGAACATCGAACTGCGCAGTAGTGACTGGTGTGCAAACGGTCCAAAGCCGATTAACGCATTGGTAGCTGCCAACGTGTGGCTCTGCGGTGCAGTCAACTATGAATGGAGATTCCGTCAAACGGCTCCGGTACTTGATGTGGCCTTCGGTGCTCCCATTGCCGGCCTTCCGACGAATCGCTTCCTCAACCTCGGAGGCGCTTCACTGGTGGCAGGTGCTACCTATGACGTGGAAATACGTCCGGTATTCGCTGGCAACGTTCCCGGCAACTGGAGCAGCACTGCCCGATGCCTGCAAATCATTGGTCCTTCAAGTGCGCATGAAGACAACAACGGTGCTCCGCTTTTGCGCAATGCGGAGGAAGACGTCACCAGCGTTGCGCTTTACCCGAACCCGAACAATGGTGAGCGTGTAAGCCTGACGATTGATGGTACCCCAGACCTCGTTCAGGTGCGCGTACTCGATGCCACCGGCCGCGAAGTGAATCGCACAGTGTGGATGGCCGCGGACGGCCTTAACCGTGAAGTGGTATTCGGTCAGCCGCTGTCACCCGGTATCTATGTGATCGAACTGATCGCCGACGGACGGCGCACCACGGAGAGGATGATCGTTCAGCGATAATACCATTGGCTAAAATTTGAGAAAGGCCCGGACTGAGAAGTCCGGGCCTTTTTTAATGGTGATGATTCAAGTCATTTCCCGGATTGAGTGTTGAATGTACACTAAGTATATATTCGCTTAACCGGAACATTAAATCCGGGCGATAAACTCCAACCAAAACCGCTTTTTCAATGAAAAAAATCTACCTAACCTGTGCCTTGCTGTTATCGTATGCAGCTATGCACGCGGTCAATGTCACGTTTAGGGTGGACATGACCGGGCAAACTGTTCACCCTGCCGGAGTGCACATTGCCGGCTCCTTTCAGGGCTGGAACCCGGCTGGAACTCCTTTGTCAGATGCCAATGCAGACAATATCTGGGAGGTAACCCTGGATATTCTGTCGAACACCGCATGGCAGTATAAATTTCTGAATGGCAACTTCTGGGGATCCGATGAAGGAAGTGGCCTGGGCAGTTGCAACTTATCCGGGGACCGCTTTTTTACTACGGGCTCTGACAGCGAAGTGCGCCCTGTTTTCTGCTTCAATCAGTGCTCTTTCTGCGCTTCTAATCCGCAGTTTCGTCAGGTGACTTTCCGGGTGGATATGCAGAATGTGACGGTGAGTCCGAATGGTGTTCACCTCGCGGGCAGTTTCCATTTTACACCTGCACCGCACACCGGTCCGGAATGGAATCCCTCAGGGATTGCCATGACTGACGCCAACGCCGATGAGGTGTATGAAGTGACGTTGACCCTGGCTGAGGGATACGGTTACCAGTTTAAGTTCATCAATGGCAATGCCTGGGGCGATGATGAGTCGGTGCCGGGTACATGCAATGTGACCGGGAACAGAGGGCTGACTTGTCCTACGGCATCTTCCACAGTGCTGCCAGAAGTGTGCTTCTCAAGCTGCAGCGATTGTATCCCTATTCCCAACACGGTTGAAGTGACCTTCCAGGTGGATATGAGCAATGCGCCTTCTGTATCCCCGCTGGGCGTGCACCTCGCCGGTTCATTCGGTGTTAACGGTTATCCTCAATGGAATCCCGGAGGGATCGCTATGTCGGATGCCAATGCCGATATGATCTATGAAGCTACGCTGCTCCTGACAGAAGGGCTCGAATACCAGTACAAGTTCGTGAACGGCAACGCCTGGGGAAGCGATGAGAATGTACCGGGTGCCTGCAATGTGGGCGGTAACCGATCGGTGACGGCACCGGCTACCAACCTGACCATTCCAGTGGTGTGCTTCGGTACTTGCGCGGCGTGCATTCCACCTCCGCCCACAGCTCCTGTGACCTTCCTCGTGAATATGGGCCTCCAGCCTATCAGCAGCAATGGCGTGCATCTGGCTGGTGGCTTCGGCTCCAATGGCTATCCGGAATGGAATCCGGGGGGACTTCAGATGACGGATACGGATGGAGACAACATCTACCAGATAACCCTCAACCTCTATGTCGGGTGGACCTACACCTACAAGTTTGTGAATGGCAATGCATGGGGCTCTGACGAGTCGGTTCCCGGGGGCTGTGCCGTGGGTGTTGATCGTCAGGTTGTGGTATCCGGTGCGGCCAGCACTCCCGTGGTGTGCTTCGCTTCGTGCTCTGCGTGTCCCGCTGGTCCGGTCAACGACTCCCGCGCAGGCGCACCGAATATGATGGTGTACAACTTCGGCACATGCCTGAGCCAGTCTGGTGACCTCAGTCTGGCTACTCCATCATCTGAGGCAAATAGCTTTTGCTTAACCGGGGGGCATGATCTGTGGCACAAGTTCACCGCCAGCAGCGCAGGTGTGCGCATTGCAGTGTCCAGTTCAGCGGATGTGCTGATCGAACTGCAGGATGCCGAAGGAAATACGCTTGCTACAGAAAATGCGGTAGCAGGCAGCGGTACTGAAATTCTGAATTATTTCCCGTCTCCTGCATTAACCAGCGGACAGGTATATTTTATCGCCGTGCGCAATTACAATCTCAATGCAGGCACCGGCCCTTACACGGTGTGCGTCCAGCGCATCTCTGCCCCGGCTTGCAACACGGCTGCTCCATACAGCACATGCGGTGCATTCAAGTCCACCTTTGTCGGAGCATCATCCTACACCTTCACATTCGTCAATCAGACAACGCTCCAGCCTACTGTGCTGACGTCTTCAAACGGCATCACCATTGTGTCAATGAGTGCACTCCTGCCGGGCGTGACCTACAGCGTTCAGATTGCGGCTAACTTCTCTTTGCCGGATGGCGCCGGTAATGTGGAAACTGCAACACTCACCGGACAGCAGTGCTTCATTACTATGGCTGCGCATCCGGATGTATTCCTGCGGGTGCAGGATCAGTGCGCGGCCGGACCTCGTCCGACAAACGCCATTGTTGCTGCAAACCGCTGGGTATGCGGGGCATCACACTACGAGTGGAGATTCCGTAAAACGGCTCCGGTAGAAGATCTGGAATACGGTTCTCCGGTATCCGGTTCTCCGGTTAATCGTTTCCTTAGTTTGCCTGCGGCTTCATTGACTCCGGGAGCCACTTACCAGGTGCAGGTGCGACCTGTATTTGCGGGTGGCCTAACAGGCAACTGGGGCTCCGCAACATGCCTTCAATTGATTGGTCCTGCTTCTGCATGGAACGAGGATGAACCGGCAGCTGCACTGCGAAGTGAATCGGAATTCATGGCTGCTGACCAGTGGACCGTTTATCCCAACCCGTCCGCAGGGGATGAGTTGAATATCCGTGCGCAGCAAGGAGATGACACCAGCGCGCGTCTTCGCGTAATTGATGCCACTGGTCGTGTGGTTGCTGCCGCACAGCGCGTGGTGTCAGCCGGTCAGACCATGACTATCGATTTCGCACAAGCCCTTCCTTCGGGAATGTACTTCGTGGAAATTCTGGCAAATGAAGAGGTTTCAACACACCGCCTGGTTGTCCAGAGCCGATAAGACTATTTTTTAGGTGATAAAAGCGCCCCTGCCTTTTCCGGCAGGGGCGTTTTGCTTTAGGAATTACTTCTCCGAAAGGTTGGGATGACTTTGAAATTCAAATACATTCGTGGTGATTCGGCAAATGCCGTGCAAGCTAAACCTTAACTACCACTGTTATGCGAACTCAACCTGTCATTCGGCGCTGTGTTCTATTGGTGTGCGCTCTGTGTTTCATGTTTTCCGCAGATGCGCAATTTGCAAATGGCTACTACCACACCATCTCTGATGATCACATTGCACTGATTAAATCAGTGGCCGGAACAACCTACGTGCAGGCGAGCACGACCATCGGTGCTACAAAGGACATTCACCTGATGAAATTCGATGCGCAGGGAAATGTGCTGCTCGATGAAATCATCTTCTCTCCTGCCGGCGATGAAGTGGCTCTCGATATCTGCAGAGGAAACGGACTCAGCTACATCATCTGCGGCTATGAGCACGTCGGAGGGCTCGATCTGGGCTTCGTGATGCGGGTGGACACCAATTTCACAGTCACCGCGAAAGTGAATATTCAGGTGCCCGCGAACAACAGGCATACACCCGCACTCAACATAATCAACTCGGCATGGTTTGAGAAGCCGCCGGGAGATACCCCTCCGTACTTCCCGCCCGATCCTGCGGGTGGTTACCTCGTCACCGGTTTTGAAGCGGTGGGTTATAATGCCACCGATTCGAAAAGCGGATACGCGCTCAAACTGACTGACGCATTGACTTTTCAATGGTGCGCTAAAC
>JBKDGH010000062.1:0-3988 GCA_046336655.1 Flavobacteriales bacterium
CCATTACTCCACCGCTCTGCGCATAAGTCGTTGCATACTTGCCGGTCATGTCAAACATGGCAGCCTTGTATTGGCTACCTCCGCATGATCCCGTGCCTCCATCATTGCAGTTAGAAAGTTCAAGCTGGTTGTTGTCAATGCGTATGATGGTACTCGACGGCGTGCAACTTCCGCCAGCTTCTACCTCGACCCATGATGCCGCACCGCCGCTTGAAGGAATACCTATCACGGCATTGTTAGCGCGGTCAAAGGTGTCAAAACTCTGAAACACCTGCGGCAGCGAATTACCCGTCACGGCTGCGTTTTCGGAAGGTGCACCACCACCACTTACTGCAATGTTTGCGGAGTAAGAAGCGGGTGGACCGGTGGGTTTGAATACGACATAAACCGGAGTAGACGAAAGGTTTCCACCGGTATATGGAATCGTGATGGCCGTGGCAGAATATGGTCCGCCGGAAGTGAGGCTCACTTCAAAATTCGCAGGTGGAGTAACGGTGATATTGCCACTCGCCGGCGACAAGTTGCTTGCCGAAACGTTGAACGGCTGTTGGGCCGAAGTGCCACCCGACGCCACAAAGCCAAAGCCGAGTGAGGTGGGAGTGACAGTGATATCCGGCGCGGGCAGGAACGCATTGTCTTTACCCAATGCGATGTAATCAAAGTCAGTGAACGTTACAGGCCCCTCGCTGAAGTTGCCACCGGAAAACTGAAACGGCCCGGATCCCGTTTGTGTAGCACTCACCTGGCTCCATGAGGACCCGTCGAAATAGCCGATATAAGGCACTGTGCCCGCAGTGAATCCCGCAGACTCCTCGCCGCTGTTCCATTGTGCATTTACTGAAATCTGCAATGGCGTCACATCATTCGTGGTAATGCGCCAATAGCGGTTTACGGTTTTGTTGTTCAGCGTGCCCGGCACAGTGCCGTCTATTGCGCGGATGAACACCGATTGAAAATTGGCTACGTCTTCGATGGTGATCGGATTGTAGGCACTCACACCCACAGGGAATACTCCCGGAAAGCCCGGACCTACAAACTGCGTCAACCACCCGTTGGTAGTGCGCAGATAACGCGAGGCGTTCGCTCCGCTGATCGGGAACGTCGTGGACAGAAACGATTCGGTGGTGTTTCCCAATTGAAGGATACCGTTGGTCAGGGTCAGTGTTCCTGAGACTACGAGTGTACCCTCGAGCAACACAGAGGTTGGGTTGTTGATGACCACATTCCCCAGAATCATTGTGCCCGTACCCGAGAGTGTTTGCACGCCGGTTCCGTTAAATCGCAGTTCCCTGCCATTCGCCACATACCCTCCTGAGTGCGTGAAGTTGCCTGCCACATTGATATCCCCTCCCGGCGTATCGGACTCCACAATGGTTCCGCCAGGTTCTGTCTGCACATTGCCCGTGACTGTCATGGGCTGGTTGGATAAATCCATATCCAGCTGACCTCCCATTACACGCACGTTGGCCACTGTGGTGCTGCCATACGGCCCGCCAAAGCTTCCGAAGAACACGGAGCCTGCATTCACCACGAGAGTACCTGTGATATTCCAGTTGCCGGCAGCCCGCGCAATCTGCAATCCGGTATCGTTCATGGTAAAATCGAACACGTTGATCGCACCAAAGGAATTATCACTCGCTGTGCTGTTGAACACATAACTGTTGCGGCTAAATGGCGGAGTAGATGAGCCGACAGTGGTAGTGCTCACGGAATAGTATCGCTGATCACGGGCAGTGGTGCCGATAAATCCTGACGCATTTTCTGTGGGTACTTCTCCAAAGACAAAACCCGATGCGCTGGTCACATAGCTGAAGAAGTTGAATGATGAAAGGAATCCGCCGAATGCGGTCCATGGAATAGAAAACTCGCGCACGCCGGAACTGTTGAACTGTCCGTTGTCGGCATAGCTTCCCCAACCCGCAGTTTGTGTGCTCCATCCATTGCTTCCGTTCGAAGTGCGGTATTCGCGGTAGCCGTTTTTGGCATAGAGCACCAGATTGGCGCGGAATTGCAATTCGGCAAAATTGGCTCCGTCATAGTTGAAGCCCACGTTGGTACCGTTTGCGTTGGTACCACCATTGACGGGCACCTGCGGATCGGTATCAAAATACATCACCACACCTTCTCCCACGTTGGCTCCGCTCACACCCACATACAGGTTGGTGGCGTCCCAGGTCATGTAGTTCACCACGCCGCCGTTCGTCTGCTGATTTTGTCCATCTGTATGCACGCCGTATTCATTGGCGGCAATGGTGCCATTGATAGTAGGCGCGCCACCTGCAGGAGTGAAATAAATCTGGTCGAATTCGGCTGTAACAATGGCATTACTACCCGTGGTATGCAATGCTGCAACACCTAAATAACCATTGGCAGCAGGAACAAGTGCATTATTCGTTCCAGTGCCCTGACTGACCGGGGTATTTGCCGTTGAAGGAACATCGGTCGCAATGGCTCCATTTCCATTTGCCGTTGGCAATGTGGAGGTAAAAAGTGCCCAGGCCCCTGAAGAGCTTCGCGTCACACGAACTAAAAAACCAATATCTGTCAAGCCATTATTAAGCGAGCCACTGGATGTAATCACTGTGGCGCTCACTGTTCCGTTGACTATGTATTCCAGACGCAATTCATCTCCGACTGAATCATCACCAATCGCAATGCGATAACCATCCACTGTCGCACTGGTGAGGTTTGCTTCATTCGCATACAACCAGAAATACTGCTGGTTCGCTCCAGTAAATGCCTGAGCGCGGCGTCCCATAAAAAACCCCCACTCCTGAGAAGCTCCCCAGGAGGCAGTCTGACTGCTGAGATAACGCGTGGCAGCTACTGCCGGAGCATTCAAACGAAGCGTATTTGAACCTGTGGCGCCAGCAGCGGCATCGCTGTTGGCAACGACAGTCCATTCAGCTGTGTTCCCTCCCCACACTGGTCCGGAGGTAAAGTTTCCATCGGAGAAGGAATCGTAAAGCGTCTGCGAAAAAGAAGTGTGTACAAACGACACCAGGCACGCAAGAGTCAGCGCACGGGCGAGAGAAGAGAATGTCTTCATGCGAAGGTTAATTGAGATAGAACAAGGTTAAGCCGCAGGGTCAGGTGATCAGTCATTCCGCTTACTCACAGTCCATTCGACCGCAAAACAACGGATGTCGAAAGTACACCAATTTTCACTTCCCGCTACGGCGTATGCA
Source organism: Flavobacteriales bacterium (assembly GCA_046336655.1). Lineage (GTDB taxonomy): Bacteria > Bacteroidota > Bacteroidia > Flavobacteriales_D > Sanyastnellaceae > CANGTU01. Next base: position 3,189 of record JBKDGH010000062.1, read on the forward strand.
ATCCCTGATTCTCGCTTACCAGAGGTTTGACCCGGATTATGCAGTCGGATTTCTATTCCGACCCAAACCGACTGCATAACCCGGGTAACACTTCGCTCCGAAAAAATGCTGCCTACTCCGCCACCACAAACCGCTTTGTCACGCGCTCTTCACCTGCGAGGATGACGAGCTCATACACGCCGCCTTCGAGCGTGTGGCCGAAGTCGAGCGTAGTGCGCAGTGATCCTTCCGCCACGCGGTTGGCGCTCCATACTTCACGTCCGAGGGCATCGAAGATGCGGATGATCAGGTTGCCTTCCGCGCCATCCACCGCGAGGTTGATGCGCTCGCCCTGCGTAGGGTTCGGGAACACATTCGCCTGAATGCCTTCGGCGGATTCCAATGCGAACATTTCATCTTCAGCCGTCATCGAAGCCGGACCGGCGATGATCAGGGTCTGCGAATCAGGTCCCCAGTCGCCCTGTACCGCCCCGAACATCGGACGAATGCGGACCGAGTACGTGGCGCCCGGCACAATGCCTGCAATCGGGGCCAGGTTGATGAAGCGGTTCACACCCACACCGTTGGCTGTAAACGGCAGGCCCGAAAGGGGAGCCGTCTGCGTGAACTCCCATTGGTAATTCGAGGCACCGCATACCCAGCGATCGGCTCCGATAATTGAACTCTTCAACCTCACATTGGGCGCGGCATCGACAGTCCGGAGATCCGGATCCACGTGCGGGCCCGTCACCATGGTGCAAGGTGCTCCGGCGTAGGGAATAGTGAATACCTCGGGCGTGGCCGCACCGTCGGTGAGGTTG
>JBKDGH010000063.1:0-11376 GCA_046336655.1 Flavobacteriales bacterium
CTGTCCCGTCCTGAAAAAAGTTGACCGCATTTGATGTTGAAAAGTCAACACAACGACGGACTATGAACAGGACAGTTAGGCGTATTTCAGATGACTTTAAACGGAAAGTTGTCTTGGAGGTGCTCGCCGGTGATCTCACCAAGGAGGCGGCCCGTAGGGTTTATGACATTCGCGGAAAGAGTGCGGTGAATGATTGGATCAGGCGATTCAGCGCTGAGTTTAGCGGGCTTGTAAATCCTGAAGTAAGTTTACCTGCTATGGCAAACGAAGAGGTGTCTATCACCCAACTCAAGTCGAAGATTCAAGAACTTCAAAAGCAGCTGGATGAGTCTAAGCATCGTTCGGGCCTGCTCGAAACGATGATCGAAATAGCTGAGGAGCGCTTTAATATCGATATCAGAAAAAAGTCTGGAGCCAAGCGGTCTATAGATACAAAGAGAGAGAACCCAAAGCCGGAATAGAATCTCTTTGTGAACTGCTTGGCTACTCCAAACAGGCTTATTTCAAGAAGATTAAGTACAGCAAAAAGAGACACGTTAACCAAGCCGTTATAGTGGATCTGATTAGCCAGGTCAGGGCCAGAATGCCGTGCATAGGCGGAAGGAAACTTCACTATCTGCTTGAACCTCACTTTCGGCTCAATGGAATAACAATGGGACGAGACGGACTATTTCGTTTTATGCGAGAGCATGGACTTTTGATAAAGCCCAGACGCCGATATTATGTCACAACAGACAGCAACCACTGGCTGCATAAGTATCCTAATTTACTCACTGAACTAATGCCTACGGGCCGTGAGCAAGTGCTTGTGAGCGATATCACTTATATCGATACCGAAGAGGGTTTTGCATACTTGTTTCTTGTGACAGATGCCTATAGTAGAAAAATCATGGGGTTCCATGTTGGCTCAGACATGAAGGCTGAATCAGCTTTGGTTGCTTTGATCATGGCCTTGAATACTATAACCCACTGCCACGGTATTATACACCACTCTGACCGCGGAGTTCAGTATTGTTCGACACTCTATGTTGATGAGCTAACAAAGAGACACATGCTTATCTCTATGACAGAGCCATCCTCGCCAACTCAAAACGCCATCGCTGAGAGGGTCAATGGCATATTGAAGACAGAATGGATTTATCAAATGCGCTTCAAGACCGTTGAAGATGCTCGAGTAGAAATCACTAAAATCATTCAGATATACAACAATGAACGACCACACGATAGCCTGGGCAAGCTCACTCCTGCAAAAGCTCATGAGACCAATGCTCCGTTGAAGAAAAACTGGGTGAAAAAGCTTTTCATGACAAGCCATTCAACAAAAGCTGCAGGGGACTTAGAAGGCATTCGCTGTTCCGAATGTCACAGAATACAAAACGACCACTCCGAAAAAGAGTGGCCGTCATGCGACATTCGTCACAGGCCGCAGGTTATTCCTCAGCCTGGCAAGTCCCCACAAGCCAGACCTCCGCTTCACCAAGGCGAAGCTAAAGTTTTACCGAAATCTCAAAACAAACGAATACTTTTACAAACAACCTGACCAAGTAAGCACTCAAAAGAGTCAACCAATTTTAGGACGGGTCATACAGTTAGGATATGGAAAGGCTTCCATGACTTACATCAATGTTGTTGAAGAACCGTCCTCCTATCTTTGGACACAAAATGTTAGGCAATGGCAACTAATGACGCACGTGATCTGGCCATTACTATAGACCGGGATAGGCTAAAGGAGATCTATCAGCCTGAGTGGCTTCGTTTGGTTCTTGACTTGTTACTGGATTGGGGTGTAATCATCCTATCAGCTTGGTTAGCATTAGCTTACTTGAATCTGTTAACTTACATTCTGGCTGTTATTGTAATAGGTGCTCGCATGCACGCACTTGCTGTGCTCATGCACGACGTTTCACATTTTCGTTTCCTCAATAACAGAAAGTTGGGTGACTTTATCATAAACCTGTTCGTATGCTGGCCCATGTTCGTCACAGTTGCGAAGTACAGAGCGAACCATTTGAAGCATCATCAGCATCTGAACACAAGTGAAGACCCAGATTGGATCGCTAAAGAGAGTCATCCGGCTTTCAAACATCCACAAACAAGGTGGCAGTTTCTTCTTCGTTTGTTTACCTATCTTATAGGTGTTCAGGGGATTAGGGATGTTGTATGGATATTCAAGCGGCTGAGCAAACAAGGTAAGGTAAAAGGTAAGAGGGAATACGGTGGAATCATCTTTAATCTAGGGCTGTTTGCAGCATTGACCGTTTTCGAATTTTGGGTTCCGTATCTGCTTTTTTGGATAGTACCCTTCTTCACTACTCTGTTGATGTTTCAGTATATACGAAGCTTTGCAGAGCACTTCGGCGATCTGGAATACGACAACTTGTATCACTCCATAAGGACGGTCAACCCTAATCTTATCGAAAGGTTCTTCATTGCACCTCATAACATTTCCTATCATATGGAGCATCATCTCTATCCAGGAGTTCCTTATCACAATCTTCCGAAGTTGAAAGCACTACTGATGACAGATGAAAGCTATCGCGTCAACGCTCATTACACAGATGGCTATCTATCCGGCCTTCTTCGAGAGCTGTGATTTTATGAGTACTTTTCGCTTATGGGTAGCATAGACGAGGTTATAGCTAAATGTTCTGACGGCACGAAAAGTTGGAAGCCCGTATTTATTAATGATGATGAAGTTGCTGGGATGGCCGTAAAGTCGTTAAAGGACATGGGTTTTACTTTGAAGGACTTGAGTGAGGGACTCTCTCAAGAGTTGATTAGAAATCTGGAATTTGTCAAAGAGTTACCTGAAGACTACTTTGTTAATGGGCAAAAGCTCTTTGATTTTGTTCCCACACTTCCTCCTCGATTTACATTCTGTGTTCTGCCATGGAAGCGCGAGATCTATAAGATTCTTCAAGAAGACCAGTTTGTGTTCTTGCGAACTGTCAGAAATCGTTATGAGCTTGATTATGAAGAGCAAAAGCGCCTTTCCGTATGTAGGGTTGGAATTATTGGCCTTTCTGTTGGCCATTCAGTTGCTGTTCCTTTGGCGCTAGAGCGCATTTGTGGTGAATTACGAATGGCAGATTTCGATAGTCTGGAATTATCAAACTTGAATCGATTGCCGTTTGGGCTTTCTCAGATAGGGGAACGAAAGGCAATCAATTCAGCCCGGGCTATAGCGGATCTTGATCCATTCTTAAAGGTGAAGATTTTCGAGGATGGTATAACTGAGCAGAATATAGAGGAATTCCTGTTTGAAGGAGGTAAGTTGGATTTAGTCATAGACGAATGTGACAGCGGAGAGGTTAAGTTGTTAACAAGGGTCGTGTGCAGAAAACACGGCATCCCCGTACTGATGGAGCTCAGTAACAGAGGAGTTTTGGATGTTGAGAGATTCGATCTAGAACCCAATAGGCCGTTGCTTCATGGCATGCTGGAAGATTATGAATATTCTTCAGGATTTTCTGATGAAGAAAAGCGTAATCTGCTCATGAAGGTCATAGACTTTGAAAAAGTTTCTCCTCGCGGAAAGCTTTCGCTTTCAGAAGTTGGTAAGAGCATTCGAAGTTGGCCGCAGTTGGGTACTGATGTTCTCTCGGGTGGGGCTATAGTTGCCATGATGGCAAAAAATGTTTTACTAGGGCGAGAGGTTAACTCGGGAAGGGTATATGTCGACATTCAATCCAGAATTCTCAAGGAACTTGGATAGGGTATTCTCAATACCCAAAGAGAAGGTCGATTCTTTAGTAATTCGTTCGTTTAAAGCTCCAGAAGATCCTATTTCGTCAAAAGCCTTTAAAGAAGGTCACGCTGCTGTTATAGAGAGCTTTGGCTTTGTGCTTTCAAGCGTGAGCCAACCGTGGGAAACTCATCAAAACACTTACGTAATAATAGTTGAGTCTGAAGATGGCTCAAAGGTATACGGGGGTGCGCGTATTCAGATTTATGATAAACAGCTTGATCTGCCAGTAATTGGAGCAATTGATGAAGAGGCTCCAGAAATTGTTCCTTACGTTGAAGCTCAAACGCCATATAAGTTTGCAGAGTTGTGTGGCTTATGGAACAGTATTTCAGCCGCAGGCCTTGGGATAGGTAGCGTTTTCGCTGTTCGGGCGGCGGTAGCCTTAGCTGGAATGGTTGGCGTTGAGAAGATGATAGCACTTTGCTCAGTTCATACTTTTAGAATTGCTCACCGCTATGGCTTCGGGCTCGTAAGCAGTGTCGGAAACAATGGAGCCATTAATTATGCAGGGGCAAAGCAAATTGCGAAGTTGACAGAACAGTCCGATATTTGGAATCTCCCTAATAGTAACGAAATCGAAAAGGAGATTATTCTGTCGATGCGGAATAACCCGTCTCAAGTAATCATTGATAGAACCAGGGGTGAGCAAGTAAGTATAAGAATTGACCTTAAAGTATGAATACAAGTAGGTCTATATTTCTAGCCGTATCACTAGTGTTTATTGTGCTAGTTGGTCACGGCCAGAGCTTAAACTCCGAGCCTTACTTGGTAAGTACTTTTAAAACTTATGATTCGCAATCTGTTCCAGTCGATTTTAGTAAGTCTAAAGTAGTAGAGTCTGAGGCTATCAACTACGGATTTAAACGTGGTCCACAAGTAGTTGGGTTCACGATTCAAAATGATTCACCAGTCAGCTCATCTTTAACGGCCTACATCGATAATCCACTATTAGATGGCGTCGCTATTTTCGATGAATCTGGGATCATTTACATGAATGGCGAATCATTCCCATTTTCTTCACGCAGTCGGGGGTTGCCTGGCTTCAGTTTTACCCTTGATCTCAAGCCATCCGAAACAAAGGAATATCATGTTGGAGTTGTTAGTAGCGAGCAGATAGTAATTCCGGTTAGGATAGGTGAGTCCTCAAGTATCGATCGCCAAGCGGTTGATCAAGAGATTTTCTATGCAATATATTTCGGTTTAATGATCGTAATGTTGTTGTATAATTTGTTTGTCTATTTTTCTGTGCGTGATGTCGTTTACGTCTACTACGTGTTTTACATAGCTGCAGTTGGTCTTACACAACTTGTGCTCGGGGGCTATGCAAACAAGTACTTCTGGCCTTCATATCCAATGTTGGCTATAGTAGGTTCAAGCGTGGTTCCAGCGTTAAGCGGTATAGGTACTATTGCATTTGCCAGGCCATTTATTAGACTTAGAGAACATGCGCCATTTATTGATAAGGCACTACTGTTTTACGTAGGTCTGTATGTTGTGAGTATCGTATTGGCATGTATTGGTCAGCACCACTATGCCCAGTTGATTATTAATTTCAACGCGGCTTCGGCGTTTATTCTTGTTGTTGCAGCTTTCAAAGCAATTCGAGGAGGCTCAAGACCCGCTAAGTTTTTTTTAGCCGCGTTCAGCATGTTCCTCATCGGCGTCACCGTCTACGCCCTCCGCAACTTTGGAGTGTTGGGCTATAACACCTTCACCTCCTTCGCTCTTCCCGTCGGCTCGGCGCTGGAAACGGTATTGCTGTCGTTTGCACTGGCGGACCGCATTAACCAGTTCAAGAAGGAGAAGGAAGAATCGCAGCAGCAGTCCATTGCTGTGATGAAGGAGAATCAGCGCCTCATCACCGAACAAAACGTGCGCCTGGAGCAAATGGTGCACGAGCGCACCCTCGACCTCGAAAAGGCCAATGACGACCTCAGCACCACGCTCAGCGACCTGCGCATTACCCAAAAGCAACTCGTGGAGTCGGAAAAACTCGCCTCACTCGGTCAGATGACCGCCGGCATCGCCCACGAAATCAATAACCCCATCAACTTCGTGCAATCCAATGTGCAGCCCCTGCGCCGCGACATTGACGATATGCTCAGCCTGCTCGACGAATTTGCCCGCCTGGAAAACGATGCCGCCATCTCCGAAAAAGTAGCCGGCCTGCACAAAAAATACCACGAGCTGGATATGCCCTATGTGCGCGATGAGGTGAAGCAACTGCTCCACGGCATCGAAGACGGCTCGCGCCGCACGGCGGAGTTCGTGCGCGGCCTCGGCGTGTTCTCGCGCTTGGACCGCGACTCACTGGTGTCCGCCAGCGTGAACGACTGCATCCAGAGCACCCTCATCGTGATGAAAAACATCACCAAGGGCGCCGTGACACTGGAAATTGAACTGGATACCGCCATGCCGCACATCTACTGCTTCCCCGGCAAGCTCAACCAGGTGTTCATGAACATACTCAACAACGCCGTGCAGGCCACCGATATACCCGGCCGCGCGGAGTCCGACCGCCTGATCAAGATCCTCTCTGCCCACGATGCCGATACAATCCGAGTCACCATCACCGACAACGGAACGGGCATCGCAGAAGGCATCCGCTCGCGCATCTTCGATCCGTTTTTTACCACCAAGAAAGTGGGCGAGGGCACAGGGCTCGGACTCTCCATCGCTCTCGGTATCGTGGAGGAGCACAAAGGGCATATTGAGGTACACAGCGAAGAGGGAAAGGGAACGACGGTTATTGTAAGTTTGCCTCGTCTGGCAGACATTGAAACCACCTGATGAAGATGAGTGAACGCGTGAAGATTCTGTACCTCGATGACGAAGAGAACAACCTCTTCTCATTCAAGGCGCTGTTTCGCCGCGATTATGATGTGTACACCACCACCTCTGCGCAGGATGCCGTGGCGTACCTCAGTCAGCACACTGTACCGCTGATCTTCTCCGACCAGAAAATGCCCGGCCTCAGCGGCGTGGAGTTTTTTGAACTCACCGCACGCGATTTTCCGGATGCAGTGCGCATTCTCATCACGGGCTATGCGGATATCGAAGCGGTGATCGACGCCATCAACAGGGGTCAGGTGTACCGCTACGTCACCAAGCCATGGGATGAAAACGACCTGCGCATCTGTGTGCAGAATGCACTGCAACGCTACCACGACCAGATCTCCCTGCGCGAAAACAACCGCCGCCTCGAAGAGGCCAATGCGGAGCTGGAGAAATTCATCTACAGTGCCTCGCACGACTTGCGCGCTCCTCTGCTGAGCATCAAGGGCGTTATCAAGCTCGCCCGGATGGAGCAGATTGGAGACAAAGCCGCCGGCTACCTGGAGATGATTGAACGCAGCACCAACAAGCTTGATCAGTTTGTTCAGAACATCATCCACTACTACCAGAATCTGCGCGGTGAAGAGCTCCTCTCAGAGGTGAAAATTCAGGAGCTCACCGATGAGCTCTTTGAGCAATACCGCTACCATGAGAACGCCGAACTGATGATGTTCAAAAAGGACATGGACAACACAGCCGTCTTTCGCACCGATGCAAACCGGCTCAAGGTGGTTTTGTCGAACCTCATCAGCAACGCCATCCGCTTTCACGATCCTAAGCGTTCCGACCCGCAGGTGGTGGTGCGCTGCCTCAGGAAGGACAACCGAATCATTATCCATGTGGAAGACAACGGCGTGGGCATTGCACCTGATGCCCTGCCGCATTTGTTTGATATGTTTTACCGCACGTCGGACAAAAGTCTGGGCACGGGCATCGGCCTCTACATCGCCCGCGAGGCGGTGCGCAGGATGGGAGGAACCATCAGCGTGACATCAGAGCCCGGACAAGGGTCCCGTTTCACCATTGAACTTCCTGAACGCGTATGAGCAAGCCGGTACGCGCATACCTCGTGGATGACAATGACATTGATTTGATCGTCAACGACAAGTTGCTGCGCATTTCGAACATCACCGAGGACATCCGCAAGTTCAATTCCGGAGAAGAGTTTTTGCAGTCCCTGAAAGATTTAAAAGACTGCGATCAGTATTTGAATGTCTTGCTACTGGACATCATGATGCCGGGGATGACCGGCTTCGAAACGGCAGAGGTGCTATTCCGCGAGTTTCCGAAACAGGCCGCTTGTTTTCAGGTGTACGTCCTCTCGAGCAGCATTGACCGTCACGACATCCAGCGCGCACAGGCCATTCCGGGCGTGCGCAGAGTGCTGGAAAAACCACTGGATACGTATTTGTTGAAGGGGTTGTTGAAGGAGATGGGGGGGTAGTATGCTAGTGTGTTAGTATGCTAGTATGCTAGTAGGGACGCACGGCAGTGCGTCCATGTCCAGGTAAACATGTAACATGCCGATGGTGCGCCCATGAATGTGCACATATGCCAGTAGGGACGCACGGTGGTGCGTCCATGTTCAGGTATCAATGAAAAATGCCGGCAGGAACGGCGGCGCGTTCAATCCTTAGTCTGAGTGTTTTTGGAGAGGATTTTATATCCGATACCCACTGATAATCCGTAAAAACGTCGGGTGAGTTTGGAGCTGGGCAGTGCGATCCAGTCCGCGCCTTCGGGGGCTTCGATGATCCGCGCCCGGGCGTCTTGCCAGTCGTTTTGGCGCAGATCGCTGAATGTCATTCCGGCGTGTCCCTGCGCGTGAATACTGAAGCGTTTTCCGAGATTAAGGCGCAGGGTGAGGCGGGCCTGGCCTCCCCATTCAAAGCGGGTGTACAAATCGTTCAACGTGCCCGGCAGCTGAATGTCAGGCTCAAGTCCCATGATGTACTTTCCCTAGCGCGAATGGATGCCGAGGAAAGGGGATACTGCGAACTCCAGAAACTGTCCGACCCTTACAGCCGGACCAGCGCTGAGTTGAAATGAATTGAAGTTGGCCTGTACTCTGTAGATCGCTTCACTTTGGCAAATGAGGGATTCCCCGGTGGCCCCGTCCTGACAAATGAAGTATAGCGGGTTATACCATGAAGTGTTGACTCTCCCGGATATCATTCCGCCGGCAAATCCAACGTATTTATTTGCCTTGAAGTGACTTATGTTGAAGTGGTATGCGGCGTCACCGGTTTCAATATGTTCCGAATGATCGAATCCGCCTTTTTGTCTGAACATATAAGCGCCAAATGATCCGGAGAAATTGGTCTGTCCAAGGGCTACGAAGCAAGAGCACACGAAAAGGAATACGAAAATGACTTGGTATTTGTGCATACAATGAGGGATTAATCCGGGGCATTTGGTTGAGGTTGAATGCGGGTGATGTAGTCGTTCATGGCTAAGGCCACGAGTTTGTCCCAGTCTTCTGTGGTCAGATTGTGCTTGATTTCGAGTGGGTCGTAACTCCTGTGCGTTTCGCCCATAGTAGCTACGGAGCGACGGTAGAGTATATCATCGCCTTTTGCAAGGATAATTGACAGACATAGCATAATATTTTTTTGGTAGCCCGCATCACCCATAGCACCGCTCGCTGTAAAATAGGTGCCACTATTATAGGAGTGTGAATAGTGGATCACCGGGAACAGCTGTAACTTGCCCTTATCTCCTTTAAGGGAGAGCACATGAGCAAGGGCTTCGTCTTCGAATACGGCTTTCCGGTCAAACCGGAAGGTACTGTCGCAGCGATTCTGATAGTCCTTTTCAAACTCGAGGTTCAGGTTCAGCCTGGACAATGACGACCGGAATACCTGAAACAAACTGTCTTCATTGACGTCAAGTGAAAGCTGCCGCATGTAACCCCATTTACCCATTATATTACTGCAAAAGACATAATCTCCAAGCACGATCGTGTCACCCGTGTAGGCTCCCTGAATAAGTTTATGTCGTTTAAATTTATATGTAGGTAACGCGCACGACGCGAACATTAGCAGAGCACATATCATCAAGCAAGGGATGCGCATGTGTTTAAGGCGTCAGGACGTTGATGATTGTTTTGAAACTGTACACCCTTAGCTTGCCTTCCCAGCCTTTGTGATCCAGCTTCTGGTAGTTGCCTTTGACACGGGAGAGAATGCAAATGGAGTTGTGGACTAATTTAATCAGAAATGGGGAGAACGATGGCGGGTGTGCAAATATGCCAGTAGGGACGAATGGCAGACAATTTAATGGGGTAATATGGTAATAGGGTGATGGGGTAATGCAGCCTTTCGCTGAAGGACAGTTGATCCGGCGAAGTTTCCAGTCTCTACTCTCTATTCTCCCAAATCCATCGCTCGGATACGGAAAAACGATTCTATTTTTTTGTCACTTTCTTTTAGAAAGAAAGTAACCAAAGAAATCGCGCGGATCAAAATGCACCTGCTTGTGGGCTGAATTACCCTTAGCTCAACAATGGGCGTGCGCAGGTGCGCCACCACACGCCGCCGCTGATCCGCGCAGGCCCGCACGCTGTCGGTGGTCCGGGCGAGGGACTTTCGTTGGGTTAACTCCGGAGTCTGAATGGAGAATAGAGAATAGAGAATAGACCTTTGGGATGGAGACCAATCCCAGCATCTGTGGACGCGCCTTATTCATTTTCCGAAGTGATTGCCTTGAGCGTGGTGGAAAATGAGCAGCGCGGGAACAGATGCGAGGCCCCACGGCCCGAGTGTTTTTTTTTATTTGTCACTTTTCTTTAGAAGAAAAGTAACCAAAAGAATCGCGCGGATCAAAATGGTCGGGCTTCGCGCACGCACAAGGCCTCGCTAGCCCGCCCGCCACCACACACCGCCGCTGATCCGCGCAGGCCCGCACGCTGTCGGTGGTCCGGGCAAGGGAATGACAATTGTGTTAACTCCGGAGTCTGAATAGAGAATAGAGACTGGAGAATAGAAAATTGACCTTTGGGATGGAGACCAATCCCAGCATCTGTGGACGCGCCTTAGGCGGGTTGCCATGTGCGATGGCACTGCGCGGTCGCGGCAAGCCGGCTCAGCGCGGGAACAGATGCGAGGCCCCACGGCCTGAGTGCTTCTCAAGATTTTAGATACTAGAATCTAGTATCTAGCATCTAGTATCCATTTGGGGTTGGGCCGCCTCTTCACCAAACAACCAGCGATCCAGTATGAATTCCATCTTCCCGAAACGCCTTACTTCACCACTCTTCCGGCGTAATACCATTGGTCGTGTGAGCGGATCCTGACCGTGTAGGTGCCGGGAGCGGCAAAGTCGGTGTGGAGTGTCATTTGGCCGGCATTCAACGGCACTTGCTGCTGCATTACTTTTCGTCCGGTTACATCAGAGATTTCTATTTCTTGTGCTCGCCATTTCGCGGGCCAGCGAATGGTGAGGGACTCTTCCATCGGATTGGGGAATAATGCGCATACTTCGGATGACTCGTCTTGTTCTTCAACCACGCTCACTGCAGTGCAGTCCACGAGATAATCTCCTCCGGTATATCTGCCGAGGTATTGAATGGTATCGCCATTTTCAATAATGCGAGTCGCAGCGCAGTACAACTCATCCTGAAACACGGCCATGCATGAGGCTCCCTGAGCGATGCCGGGTAGTGAGCAATACTTCTCTCCATCCCATGCCACGAATCCTTCAGCAGGCATTCCCCCGGCGAAATCGAATCCGCCACACATATACAATTTATCGTGGTAAATTTGAAAGTCTCGCACAGGCGCGGAATAGTTAAA
>JBKDGH010000064.1:0-15304 GCA_046336655.1 Flavobacteriales bacterium
GCCAGAGCCATGAGGAGAACCAGGTGTCGAGCACATCCGGATCCTGACGAATCTGACCGGCTGTGATAGATGGGTTTTTCGCCTGGAACTGCGCCAGTGCTTCCGCCTCTGTTTTGGCTACTTCAAACGTGCCATCGGGCCCGTACCACGCGGGTATGCGATGCCCCCACCAAAGCTGGCGCGAGATGCACCAGTCCTTGATATGCTCCATCCAGTTGCGGTAACTGTTTTTGAATTTCGGAGGAAAGAAGCGGATGGTATCGTCCATCACATGATCCAGCGCTGGCTTGCTGAGCTCTTTCATATCCACGAACCACTGCATGGAAAGCCTTGGCTCAATCACCACATCAGTGCGCTCGGAATAACCCACCTTGTTCAGGTGTTCTTCCGTTTTCAGGAGGAATCCTGCCGCTGAAAGGTCTTCGGATATTCTCTTCCTTACCTCGAAGCGTTCCATACCTACGTAAAGCTCACCTGCCGCACTGATGGTGCCGTCATCATTCATCATATTGATAACGGGCAACTGGTATTTTTCTCCCAGTACAAAGTCATTCGGGTCATGGGCAGGAGTGACTTTCAGACAGCCTGTACCGAATTCCATTTCCACATAGTCATCTGCGATCACGGGGACTTCGCGGTTGACCAGTGGTACGATCACTTTCTTGCCGTGGAAGCGCGCGTAGCGCTCGTCTTTAGGATTTACACACACAGCGGTATCGCCCAGGATGGTCTCCGGACGTGTGGTGGCAATGGTCAGGAATTCATCTGAGCCCGCTACCTGGTATTTCACGAAGTACAATCTTGATTGCACTTCCTTGTAAATCACCTCTTCGTCAGAAAGTGCGGTAAGTGCTGCAGGATCCCAGTTGATCATCCGCTCCCCGCGGTATATTCTTCCCTTTTTGTAGAGATCAATGAAGCAGTCGATGACGCTGTCGAAGTATTTTTCATCCATCGTAAAGCGCGTGCGCTCCCAGTCGCAACTTGCTCCCAGTTTTTTCAGCTGTTCGAGGATAATTCCGCCGTGCTTGCGGGTCCATTCCCACGCGTGTTCCAGAAAGGCATCGCGACTGAGGTCGGATTTTTTGATGCCTTCGGCCCGCAGTTTTTGAACCACTTTAGCCTCTGTGGCAATTGAGGCATGGTCGGTTCCGGGCACCCAAAGCGCATTATACCCCTGCATCCGGGCGCGGCGCACAAGCAGATCCTGAATGGTGTTATTGAGCATGTGTCCCATGTGCAGTACTCCGGTCACATTGGGCGGAGGAATCACGATGGTGAAAGGCTCGCGCTCATCCGGCACACTGCGGAAGAGCTGGTGCTCCATCCAGTAGGCATACCATTTATCTTCCGTGGTAGAAGGGTCGTATTTGCTCGGAATTTCCATGCTTTTGCGTCAGTTGGGGCGCAAAAGTACGTCAGTCGGGGTCGCCTGAAAGCGAATCAGGCCCGGAGTGCTTCAAATTCGCGGGTGAGCTCCATGAATATTTCGCGGGTGGTCCATTCCGGTTGGTCCTCATTAAGTTCCGCGGCAGTGTGAAGCGATTGATCGCTGGCGTAGTGGTAAAGTCTCCAACGGCCCTGGTGGTATTCCAGTCCGGTAAGGTTCTCAATCCAATCGCCGCTGTTGAGGTAAAGGATACTTCCCTCACTGTTTTCCACAGTGCGTATAGCTGGCTGGTGAATGTGCCCGCAGATCACAAAGTCGTAGCCTTTGGAAATGCCAATCTGCGTAGCGGTTTCTTCAAAGTCAGAGATGAATTTCACAGCTGCTTTTACGCTGTCTTTGATGCGCTTCGAGAGGGAGATTTTTTCCCGTCCAAGTTTATTGAGAACATGATTCACCATTCTGTTCAGAATGATCAGCATGTCGTACCCCTTGCCTCCAAGCTTTGCCACCCACCGCGAATGCTTCATTGTGACATCGAATACATCTCCGTGAAAGATCCACGCTTTTTTTCCATCCAAATCAATCACCGCTTTGTTGTCGATGGTCAAGTTGCCGAGTTCCTGCCCGACGAATCGCCGCAGCATTTCATCGTGATTGCCCGGGATGTAGTGAATTTTAGCCCCGTGCGACATCATGCGTGTAAACTCCTTGATGACTGCCATGTGCGAAGCAGGGAAGTATTTTTTGGAGAACTGCCAGATATCGATGATGTCGCCGTTAAGCACGAGTGTGCTCGGGGCAATACTTTTAAGGTACCTGACGAGTTCATAGGCATGGCATCCATAGGTGCCAAGGTGAACGTCAGAGATGACCACAAGGTCTACCTGACGACGGTCTGCATAGTTCATTCGGTTCAGCTTGCGTGGACAAATTTCTTCTGGCTATGTGGCCGGTGTTTGAAGACTATATGAGCATTCGGTGAACTCATTGTTGCTGAAATTCCATGCGATGGGAATGGCAGAATGTTCTTTGTCTGATGAAGAAAAGGTTAATTTGATCCGATGAAACGGTTTTGCGTCTTACTTTTGGAGTATTCAACAGAACGGATATGAAGAAATTGTACACCTTTATTTTAGCATCCCTTACTGCGGCTTCCGCAATGGCTCAGATTCCCAACCCGAGTTTCGAAACCTGGGCGTCCGGTGAACCTGAGGGATGGACAACCAGCAATCCTGCGTCACCTTCAGTGACACAGGTGAACGATGCGCATGAAGGCTCGTCTGCGGCTCAGATGGTTACCTTTTCGTCTTCGGGCCTCAATTTCGGCGGAACGCTTGTTTCCGACGAATTTCCTGTATCGTCTACCCAACAGGCTTTCCGCGGTTGGTACAAGGCGAATTTTGTGGGTGGTGATTACCTCAATGTCGGGGTATTTATCAATGATGCAGGCGATCAGCCTGTGCAATCTGGGGTAAACACGGTTGCTGCTTCTACGAACGTCTACACCCAGTTCAGTGCAACGATGCAGAATTTAAGTGGCGGTACTCCGGTGTTTGGTGTGGTAAGCCTGATCATTTACGGTCCGGATGGATCATTTATCGGCACCAACATCGGTACTTCGGTGACTGTGGATGACCTCTCCTGGGGCGCTCCTGTATCCATTGAAGAGATTGAGCGTGGCAATACCTCGATTGAATCAGTAATTCCGAATCCAAGCAATGGAAATCCTGCTATGGTACAGTTCACCATGGCGCGTCCCGGCCGGGTGGCCATTGAAGTATATGACCTTACCGGAAAAAAGGTAATGGATGTGCTCAACCAGCAAATGCCAACCGGTCGTTTCCGCGCTGAAATGAATACCGCAGAATTGTCTTCAGGTGTTTACTTCGTTCGGATGATTACCGGCGGTGAAGTGCACACCATGCGTTTTGTGAACTGATCAGTATCACGCAGAATAACGAATCAAAGGGGCTCAGATGAGCCCCTTTGCTTTTAGTTCGAGATACTTGTTGACCGTGTTGATGCTGAGGTCTTCCGGGCGACTCAGTATGGTCTGAATGCCGTGCTTGCGAAGCCGTCCGACGATCTGTTTCTTTTCCTGAATGAGTTTCTGTGCAATGGTCTGCGCGTAAATGTCCGAGACGTACGTGGCTTCTTTCTTGGAGTAGTCGATCAGCTCCGTATTCTCGAAAATCATGATTACGAGCAGATGCAGGTGATTGATTTTCCGGAGAATCGGAAGCGCTCTGTCGAGGGCATAGGGGCTCTCAAAATTGAGATAGAGGAAAATGAGGCTGCGGCTCTTGATCACGTTTTTAACCGCGCGGTAGAGCAAGTCGTAGTCTGCCTCAAATGGCTGCGGTTTTTCGTGGTACAGAGACTGAAGTATTTTCTTGAGCTGCGTCTTCGAGCGGTCGGCGGGCAGCGTGGTGCCTATTTTATGTGAAAAGGTGATCAGCCCTGTTTTGTCGTGCTTGTGTAACGCAATGTTGCTGATCACGAGCGAGGTATTCACACTGTAGTCCAAAAGCGAGAGCCCGTTGAACGGCATGTGCATGTTCCTGCTCTTGTCAATAATCGTGAACACCTGCTGCGAGCGCTCATCCTCGTACTGGTTGACCATCAGTGCATTTCTTCTGCCTGTGGCCTTCCAGTTGATGCTCCGCATGTCGTCTCCGAGGGTATAGGTCTTGATCTGCTCGAACTCATAACTGTGTCCGATTTTTCTGACCTTCTTAATGCCCTCGAAATTGGAAATGCGCGCAAATGCCAGAAGCTCGTACTTCTTCATCTGAATCACACTCGGAAATACCGGAATCATCTCTGGAGAGGCCAATTGCATGCGGCGTGCGCATAATCCGGTGCGGGTGGAAACGACCGCATTCAAAAAACCGAAGTGGTATTCGCCGCGTGAGGTTGGACGCAATTCGTAGCGCAGGGTTCGTTTTTCGGACGGTTTTAACTCCAGTGGGATATGAAAATCGCGTTGCTGAAATTGATACGGCAGTTCATCAAACAGTTCAAGGCGAAGGAGCACACTGCCGCTGTTATTCAGGCACAGAAAGACGGGATTCGGATCGCCGAGATTGAGGAGTTTACCCATTTCGCGGGAGCCTTTCAGATGCACGGCGGCGTAGAGCACGAGGATTTCTACAAGCAGCACGGTGGCAGCGAGCAGTCCGATGAACAGTGCAACATATTCCAGCGGACTCCAGGCAAAACCGAGTGCAAAGCATACAATGGTGACCCCGAGTATCACGAAGAAACGACGGGTCAGCCTGAAGCTGCGGAATGCATTGAGTTTTTCGGGGTCGTGGTTCACAGGAAGGATTATCTCGGTACTTCTACTTTTTGCAGGATGTCCTGAATGATTTCTTCGACCGTATGGCCTTCCATTTCGCGCTCATGACTGAGGATGATGCGGTGATTCAGCACAGCTACCGCCACAGAGCGGATATCATCCGGTGTGACAAACTCACGTCCGCGGATTGCAGCCATAGCCTTGCAGGCCTTCATCATGGCCAGCGATGCCCTCGGCGAAGCTCCCATGAAGAGGTCGCCATTATTGCGCGTGTTGTGCACCACGGCTGCGATGTAGTTCAGCAACTCCGGTCGGATATATACTTTTTCGATGATGGCTTTCATTTCTGCAAGGCGCGCGGGATTCACCACCGCATGCACTTCACTGCTTTTTTTCGTGTCAAAATCGTTGCTGAAGCGATGCAGTATGGCCTGTTCACCTGCGAGGTCAGGGTAGCCCATGCGGATGCGGAATATGAAGCGGTCAAGCTGTGCTTCAGGAAGGGAATACGTACCTTCCTGCTCGACTGGATTTTGCGTAGCAATTACGAAAAACGGAAATTCCATGACATAGGTTTGTCCGTCGTAAGTGAGTTGCTTTTCTTCCATGACCTCCATTAATGAGGCCTGTGTTTTGGCCGGTGCGCGGTTGATCTCGTCAATCAACACAATGTTGGAAAAGATCGGCCCTCTGCGGAAATGGAATGAGCTGTCCTTGAGGTCAAAGACGGATGAGCCGGTTACGTCCGTGGGCATGAGATCCGGCGTGAACTGAATACGGCTGAATTTCGTGTCGATGGTTTTCGCGAGAAGTTTCGCCGTAAGTGTCTTCGCAATTCCGGGAAGACCTTCAAGCAGCACATGTCCGCCGATGAGAATGCCCGCGAGCAATAGCTCAATTGTTTCATGCTGTCCGACGATAACCTTGGCAATTTCAGACTGAATCTGATCTACGGCAACCGCTACGGGCTGCACGTTCACCCGGTGCGCCGATTCGATTCCTGCTGCCCAGGGATCCTGACTCTCAGGAATGACAGGTGTTTCGGGGTTTTGGGGCATTTGTTCTTCGCTCATGGTGTGGAATGTTTCCTATTTGCTGTGGGTGTAAAAATCTTCGATGTACTGGTGGAATTCGAGCATGTCGGGCGTGGTTACTCCGTCGATGACCGAAAGATATTCGTAACGCACGAAAATGGTCTTCACCAAATCGGCGGATACTCCGGTTTTTTGTGCAACGTACTGAAAGAACCGATCGTTCTCTTCTTCCCTGGTCGGTGGGAGCCTGATCATAAACCGCTCTCTGAGATGGGATTTGAAGAGGTCCATTTTCAGCAGAATCAGTTTCTTGTGATCGCTCTGTTTCATGAATAACTGCGAGATCACTCCGGCGTATTCAATGGATGTGTTGTCCTTATTATCCTTTACAGGAATGATGCGCTGCTGACGACGCGCGCCGAAGATGAGGTAGAGCAGTCCCCCGAGCAGCAGCAGGTACCAGGCTGTGCGGAGTGTGCGTTCAGAGAGAATGAACTCCAGCGGACCTTCATCCGGGAGCCGCTCATCGGCCTGATAGGTAAATGCATTGAAGTCGTACTCGCGGTTTTCTTCATCCCAATATACTTTGCCTGAGCCGAGGTGGCTCATCACTTCACGCGTGTAGTCATGCACCGTATCACTCAACATGAAATAATTGGTAAATACCAGCGGATTGCTGTGCAGATAAATGTATCCCTTGCCGTATTTAACCCGGATGAAATTCGGATAGCTCTTGTTGAACGAGCCAAGCACCTCTGCGCGGTTGCCGTCCACGGAGTACACACTGTCTGACAAATAGGCGAAGTCATTCATTGTAATTTGGTACTCGAACCTCCTCATGAGCGGATAATCCGGCACATTGCTGTTCTGCAAACTCAACACAGCCACCGTGTCATAATAGAATTCTGAAAGTGGCAGTTCCTGGTTAACCTCATCCTCCGCTTCCCATTCGTAATATTCTTCGGTACCCTCTTCAGGATAGTATTCCTCTTCAGGATAGATATACTCTTCTTCTCCGATGGCGTCCTGCGCTGATGCACTTGCGGTGTCTTCTATAACTTCCGGCAATTCATCCTGAACGGGCTTACTTTCCTCAAGTTGTTTTTCTTCGTCACTCAGTGCCTGATTGATCCAGTACAGTTTCATTTCCGGACTGTATTTGGTATGCAGCGTCGAATCCAGGAAGCGGTTGGAAAGTGCATCGGTCAGGAAGAACGCATTATTACCCTCTGCCACGAAGTGAAGCAGTTGGCTTGCATCTGCGGAATCAATAAATGCCATGCCTCCTATGAAGAAGTAATTGTCCGTGCGCACTCCGCCGTTCAATTGAAGTTCATCAGCCAGGGTATCCTTCAGGTCCACGAAAGCCTCGCCGCCGTTGACATCTTGCAGCAGTTCATAGAGAACGTATGCCCCGTAAGGGTTTTTATCGTCCGGAAGATACGAGTCATTCCAGCCCACTCCTTTGTCTGAAAGGAGATAGACTGCCAGTCCGGCCAGCGCCAGAATAACCAGCACAATGATTACCCTTACATTATTCCGCTGCATCGGCTTTGGGTTGAAGGGTGGACTGGAATTCAGCAAACAGGGCATTCAGCCGGTCAAAATCATACCGGGTAATCTCGGTATCACCATACCACACGATTTCATAGGCGAGCGTGAGTGTTCGGAAAGCCCGGTAGCCTTCATGCATTCTCATTTCATTCAGAAAATCCCGGTTGGTCTTATCTTTTTTCCAGACGATCCAGCGCTGGAGGTGAAGCAATTGCAGCAGGCGGAGATAGAGGATCCGCACCGCCGTTTTGTGATCCGTTGCCTCAAGCGCAAGCCGCAGCATCCGGTCCATGTCGGACTCTTCGAACGATTCATCGAGGTGTTCGAGGAAGTACGCAAGGTCGGCTTGTATGCGCTGGTCTTTATTGACCCGGGCTCGGGTGAGAAGTCTGAACAAGGTATACGCCAGGATTCCGATGATGAGGAAAAGCATCATTGTTTTTCCCAGCGGTGACGTAAAAAAACGATTCAGGCTTTCGAGGAAATTGAAACTGTCATCATCAGGGAGTTCAAATGCGCCGTCTTCTTTCTTCTTCTCTTCTTTTTTTTCGTTGGTGTCTGAATAATCAAGCCCCTCGGTCGTCTTTTCCCACTGCTCCGTAGTCCACAGGCGGGACGTGTCCTGAGCTAAAGGCTGTCCCTGCGCGAATCCGGTGAGAAGCATAACCCAGACAGGAATAAAAAGCAGTCTACTCTTTTTCCAGGCCATACGCACGTCGTTTATACCCAATGGACGAAATGGATCGTTTTAATTCACGGGCTTCATTGGTTTCCTGTTGCGAGAATACATGCAGTCCCATTCCGTATAGCGTCAATGAAAATACCATGAGCGGAATAAACGCGATCAGAAAGGTATACATCACAAAGGGCAGCTGTTTGCTCAGCCAGGAAAAGCGCGACAGATTCATCTGGATAAATTCCAGTCCGATCCATGCGAAATCACTGTACAGCACCATGAGAATGAGCCACTGAATGCTCAGGATTAGCAATGCAAGTCCCACCGTTTTCCAAAATGCTCCTCCCATGAGTCGGGTACACTTGCCCACCGAACCCGGAAATGCCACGTCATTGATGATACTGACCATGAAGAAGAACATGCACACCGGAAACCAGAACAATTCAATCAGCACAGTCCAGCCCTGATCGAGCAGCAAGGGTAGTCCGGCGATCGCGGATATCACCAATGCGCTTATGAGGTGAGGAAATCCCAGAGGTTTTCGCTGAGGTTGCACATGCCTGATGAATGTGCGTGCAAGGAAGAATAACCAGATGGTAAATAATCCAACGACAAGAGGAAATGCCAGCGGGTATTTGGTGAAATTCAGGTGAAACCGGAAATTGTCCCACACCCATAGCGGTCCGAGCGGATTAAAATCAATACCGCTGATTTCCCATTCAAACAGCATATTGAATTTGCCCTGACAGATCATTGCGTATCCCGCAACAAAAAGGATGGAGAGCACGAACGCAACAATGGCTGAAGGCCTTGCGAGTTTGCCGAACAAAAGAAACGATTCGG
The DNA here is from genome assembly GCA_046336655.1 of Flavobacteriales bacterium. GTDB lineage: Bacteria > Bacteroidota > Bacteroidia > Flavobacteriales_D > Sanyastnellaceae > CANGTU01. The sequence continues at coordinate 8,799 of JBKDGH010000064.1, forward strand.
TGAACATCCGGCCTGAGGACTTAATGGTGTCGATGGGTATTACTGCCGGCGGAGTAGGAGGAAGCTCTTCCATCACAGGGGCAGCGATGGCTCCTCTGCGATGGAGTATTCTGGGATAAATCACGAAATAGCCGATCACGATTCCCGCTGAGATCACAATAACCAGTAATCGAAAGGAGTCGAGAATGAGTTGTCCGTGTGCGATGCCTTCCAGTCGGGTAAAGCGTGTGGCAAATGATTCAATGATCGCTGCGTAGACGAGGAAAATGGCCACGGCAAGCATGATTTTAATTCCTGAACGCGCGGAGTGAACAAGAGCCTGAGTGCGGGTATACGTACCGGGGAAGATCAGTCCGTTTGCGAGCACCAGTCCCGCCGCACCGCTTAGCACAATCATGGACAATTCCAGCGTGCCGTGGAGCATAATGGCCAGAAATGACTCGCGGAATAGTCCGCGCTCGATGAAGAAATAGACAAAAGCGCCAACCATTATTCCGTTGTACAGAAGAATATAGTAGGTGCCAATGGCGAAGGTGAGTCCCAGAATAAATGCAAAGAAGCCGACGCGGATATTATTCAACGCAATCCGGAAAAACATCTCCATGGCGTCTTCATCCTGATAGACCGCCATCGGATCCCCGGTGGCAATATTGGCTTCAGTCATCTGAATGTAGCTTTCGCTGAGAATAATGCGCGCAAACTCCGGATAATGAACCGACGAAAAAATGCCGATGGCGAGTCCGCCTGTGAATACGAGAAAGGCAACAAGGAGTGAAGTGCGGCCATGCCACAGGGCTTCGGGCAGGTCTTTGAACCAGTACGCGACTCTTCGGTCGGTGGCCTTTGATTTGTTTTTGTAAATGGCCTGATAGACCTGCTGAGCCACCCGGTTCAGATACACCCTGATTGACCTGTTGCCATAGTAAGTCTGTGAGTAGGAAAGGTCATCAGTGGTTTCAATGAACAGGTTGGTGAGCCGGTCGGGATCTTTGTTTTTTTTTCCCAGGAGCTCTTCAAATTCCTGCCATTTATCCTTGTTCTGCCCGATGAATTCGGTTTCCTGCATAATTTCACGCGCTCGGCATGGGAGTGCGGGCCGAAAATAAGGGCATTTGTACCTGAATGAGAACAATTGACATCCGGACAACTCAGAATGTGACCATTACCTATGAGCTTGCCTCTGCAGGTGACAGGATCGTCGCATTCATCATTGACACCCTGATCAAAGTAATGTTCCTTTTGTTGAGTTCGTGGTTTTTTACTTTTTTGCCTTACTCAATCACACGGCACATCGACACATTTTTTGTCTACCTGTTTTACGTGCCCATGGTAATGCTCCCTTTACTTATCATGGAGTCCACAATGAACGGGCAGACTTTCGGAAAGCGCGCGATGAAGATAAAGGTGGTGAAGCTCAACGGCCGGCAACCCGAGTTCTATGACTATCTCCTGCGCTGGGTGTTTCGCACGGTGGATGTCTACGGCACACTGGGCATCACCGGATCTGTGATGGTGGCGAGCACAGAATATGCACAACGAATCGGAGACATTGTTTCAAGCACCACGGTGGTGAGGGTTTCCAATAAGTTGAACATCACGTTGAAGGATGTGCTCAATATTGACAGCATCCAGAATTATTCTCCGGTTTATCCGCAGGTTCGTCATTTCAGAGAAGAGGATATCGTGTTGATCAAGCATACGATAGACCGGTTCCAAAAACACCGCAATCAGGCACATCGCGAGGCTTTGAATGATCTGGCGTTAAGCCTTCGCGAGCGACTGAGGGTGGAAGAGGAGCCGGCCGAAGTCATTTCTTTCCTCCGCACCATCATCAAGGATTATATCGTGCTTACCCGATGAGGAGGGTGTTCCAGGCGCCGGCAGCCTGTTGCCTGCTCACGGGTTGGTCCCAGATGGCATGACCGGTGGTTTTGAGCAAGGTAAAGTTCAGTGTGTGGTGTGACGTATTCTTTTTGTCATGCCACAAAAACGGTGCAAGCTCTTCGAACGCAGGCAGGCCTGTGATGGACTCGGGATAGCGCAGGGAGAGCTGGTCCCTCAGAGTGAGGCATTCATGCTCCGCGAGTAAACCTAACTCCTTTGAAAGTATGCATTCCGCAATCATTCCCGTGATCACGCAGCTTCCGTGAGTCCTCGGTGTGTTGCGGGAGAGCATAACTGATTCCACCGCATGGCCAAACGTGTGACCGAAATTCAGCAGTTTGCGAGGGCCCGTTTCTCTGGGGTCGGTAGTGCAGATTTCTTTCTTGATTCGTACGGATCGTTCAAGAATTTCCTCAGAAATGGACTCGCCAATCCCAACTGCAAGCAGGTCATTCCATAATTCAGAATCTCCTGTAAGGGCGTGTTTAAGCATTTCTGCAAAGCCGGATCGCCATTCACTCTCCGGAAGTGTCGATAGCCAATCGGGAGAGATGAGCACGGCTTCCGGATGGGAAAATGTCCCCACCGCATTTTTCACATGGTTGAGGTCAATGCCTGTTTTTCCTCCGATAGCGGCATCAGTCATTCCCATCAGACTGGTAGGGATATGAATATGCCGGATGCCGCGCTTGTAGGTGGCGGCGATGAACCCGCCCAGATCTGTGATGACCCCGCCGCCAAGATTGATCAGCACACATTTGCGCGAAGCCTTGAGTTCAAGGAGGTGGCTCCAGATGTGGACGGCAATTTCGGGGCACTTGGATTCTTCACCCGGTTCCAGTTCAATGATTTCTGCGCGGGTTGCAGCTATCGAATGGTTGAGGAGGAGCGGCAAACAGGCTTCCGAAACATGGGAGTCAGTGAGGATAACCACCTCTGACTCATCGGCGAGCATGGAGTCAAGAACCTGAGCCAGCGTTTCCACCGAAGGATAGGTATGCACGGGGCCGATGGGCATTGTCCGCAAATTACGGGATAAAAAAAGAGCAGAACCGAATGCAGATCTGTCTGCGGGATTCTGCTCTTTGTGGTGCCACCAGGAATCGAACCGGGGACACAAGGATTTTCAGTCCTTTGCTCTACCAACTGAGCTATGGCACCGTGAAAGCGGGTGCAAATGTAATCAAAGCCGGTCATCGTCCGCAAGTCAATGATTTTTTCCCTCGATTTTTTTTGGAATTCTTTGGAGTGCCGCTGGCGATTCCTTCCGCGAACCGGTTCCAGACTATCACAGGAAGACGGCGCGGGAAGTCACTTATGCATCATTTCCCTGATGTTATCTCCAAATCTCAGTGACACAGCCCGACTATCCGCCTTCGGGGGAGGCTTGTCTTCTGAAAAATTGAGCCGCTGCCCTGTGCGAAGCGAATTCAAAGGAATTCCAGTTTTTAGGATTGCGCTGTGATATAGATAAATTGAACTATTCCCGGTAACCTGAAACGGATATGGCCGTCTTCCTCAGGCTTAACCGGATATCGTCTGGTTGGTTAGAATCATATTGACAATCAGACAATTAGATTCCTTAGCCCGGGGAGTCTGCGATGAATGGTGTGTGAAATCTCCGCAATCATCGGTAAAAAAAAATGTTTCGTCGTCAAAAAGACGCTTATATTCGTCTCGGTTTTACCAACCAGACTTTATACCTCTAATTAACCAATTTCTTAAACTCAATGAGAAACTTTCTATTCTCTATGCTCACTGCGCTGCCGCGTGGATTGAGCAGGGCCTTTTTGGCTTTTGCAATGGTCTGTAGTGTGGGCGTGGTTTCGGCCAACGCCCAGCCGAGCTGTGAGCCTTCACTTATCGTGACATGCGCAGCGGATCAATCTGTTTACTGTGGTGACCTCGAGGATTTCGCTCCTCCGGTTCCATCATTTGAGCCTGACGGGTGCGAAAACTTCCTTCCCGGCGAGTTGTCGTTTGGGTTTGAACCAGTGCTGATTTCATCCGGCGACTGCTCAAGCACTTACGCAGTGAACTGGGTGGTTGCTTTCGGAAACGCAATCGGCACCTGCACGCACATTCTCACTGTATTTGATAACGTGGGTCCTGTATTCGATTTCGTCCCGGAGGACGCAACTGTTGAGTGCGGAACTGAAATTCCCGGCCCGGCAACTCTTACTGCTACCGATGCGTGCGGTGAGGTATCCGAAGTAGTGCTGTTTACCTCCACTACGGACACCGGAGAAGGAATCAACACTGGCTTTGAGATTTGCCAGCTCACTACTCCAATCGGTCCTGGTCCTGACCATGCCGTTTGGCTCAACGGTGTTCAGGCTCTCGGCCTGGCTGCGAGCAACCACTGGTCTTGGATCGGCTCTCCGACCCTGACCCGTTTCCCTGACGGCACAGCACATGTAGTTGGTGATGTGGTGAACAATGCCAACGCTGCTCAGGCATGGCACGTGGATATGTGGTTCGAAAACCGCCGCAACTGGGACGAGTGGTCCGCACTCGGACGCAGCTACAAGGATGATCTCAACCTGGCTACTCCGGGTTCACTGTACGAGTCATGGGATTACTATGAGCTGGTTCCGACATTCTCACGCCTCACTGGGTTCAATTCCTACGAAGGCAATGAGCTCTATCTTTCACACCAGCCGGAGAACTACTACTTCGGATTCCAGTTTGGTGAAGCGGCCAACAACCGCAATGCCAATGATGGTTTCTCTGGTTGGTTCTACTGGGAAGGTTGGTACAATGGTCAGTGGCGCTCTGGTAACGGTGACTTGTTTACCAACAACACCTGCGCTCAGTTTGAAGTTGAGTGTGAACTCGAAACTACTTACGTGTGGCGTGCTGAAGATGCCTGTGGCAACAATACGTTCGCATCACAGACGATCAATGTAGTGGATACTACCGGTCCGGTATTTGAAAACTGTCCCGAAGCTATCACTGTCGAATGCGGCGACGATCTTCCCGAAGTTCCTGTGCTTACTGCTGTAGATGCATGCACTGCGACTACGGTAACCTATCTCGGGCAAAGTGAAATTGTGTACACTGATCCGTGCTCTGGGACACTTACCCGCACATGGGCCGCCGATGACGAATGTAACAACCGCACCTGGTGCATCCAGACGATCACAATCGTTGATACAACGCCTCCTGCATTCACTTTCGTTCCGGAAGCTGCCTCTTATGAGTGCGACGAAGAGATCGTTTATGAAGACGCTACTGCTTCTGACATCTGTCAGGAAACAGTTACTGTAACAGTTTCTGAAGAAATCGTGGAAGGTAACTGCCCGCAGGAATACACCATTATCCGCACCTTTACAGCTTCTGATGGATGTCAGAACTCATCTACTGCTCAGCAGACCATCACTGTGGTGGACACCACTGCTCCGGTATTCGATGAGTACGACATGTATATCGCAGTGGAGTGCACGGAAATTGAAAGCGTTCCAGCCCTTACCGCTACTGATAACTGTGGTGAAGTAACTGTAGAACTTGAGTCTGAAATCCTGAACTCAGGCGGATGTCTCGGCGTTCTTCAGCGTCTCTACATCGCTACCGACGAGTGCGGCAATTCGACTGAAGCCTACCAGTTCATCACTATCCTCGATACCACAAATCCGGTGATCGAGAATCCTGCTGATTTCACAGCAGAATGTGATAACGTTCCTTCTCTCCCTGAAATTGAGATCTACGATAACTGCGGTTACGAAGTGACCGTGGAAACCAGCACTGAAATTCTTCCAGGGGAGTGTGAAAACAACTACACCATTGTATGGACATGGACTGCTACTGACTACTGCGAGAACGTAAGCACTGCCTCCACATCTGTAACTGTAATTGATAACACTAACCCGGTGTTCGACTTTCTTCCACAGGACGAGTACTACGAGTGTGATCAGGAAATCGCAGAGCCTGCAATTCCAGGTGCAACGGACAACTGCGACGAAGACGTAGATGTCACCTTTACGGAAGAGATATTCCCGGGCGAATGTCCTCAGGAATACAGCATACAGCGTGTGATCCGTGCGTTTGACAACTGCGGAAATCAGGCTATCTGGTCAGTAATGATTTATGTATCTGACAATACCGCTCCTGTATTCGGTGAGCAGGAGAGTTTCTACACCTACGAGTGTGATACTACCATCCCCACTATCGAGCCGGTAGTGTCTGACAACTGTGGTGAAGTTACCCTGAGCTTCAGTGATGAAGAAATGATCGAAAACGAATGCTTCGGCTATACCTACCGCACCTGGACTGCTGCTGATGAGTGCGGCAATGAAAGCACCTTCGTTCAGACCTTCATGATTCAGGATACTACCGATCCAACCTTTGCAGGCGAGATAGAGATCAATTTGCCATGCGATAACTTCGCAGGAATCTTCGTAACCGCCACAGACAACTGCGACGAAGAAGTGATGATTGAAGTGGTGAATGATGAGCCGGTTAGCGGTGGCTGCCAGGGTCGTATCATCCGTACTTACGGTGCATGGGACAACTGCGACAACTACACTGAATTTACTCAGATCATCACACTCACTGACGAAGTAGCTCCTGTGCTCGTTGAAGCTACAGCTGACTTCACTGTAGAGTGTGACGAAGTGTATGAA
>JBKDGH010000065.1:0-16007 GCA_046336655.1 Flavobacteriales bacterium
TTCCTGGAGTGTGCATTCGGTATAAGTATCATTCAGATGCGCTGATTCATGCGGTTGAAATTTCAGACCCTCATTCTTTTCATTACGAGATGATTGAACAAGCAGAAACTGATCTGCTCTTTGAGTTTATAGAGCGCTTTCCCGACGAGAATCTGGGATTTGTGCGCGAGGGGTCGGAGTTGGGTTTCAGCGAAGCGGATTGGTCAAACGCATGAGTGCCTTTCCTTCCGATATTCGTTCATCATGCGTCCCTCAACCCTCTTCAAAATCCTCCTCGCCACAGCTCTCGCCGTCGGGCTGTTTCAGGTGCTCTTTATTTTTTGGGGAATTCCGACGTTGCTTGCCGGTGGGCTGGAGGATGCGGAGCGGTTACTGCTGATGTTGAGTATGTGTGGTGTGCTGGCCGGGCATGTCGGATTATGGCTGGCGGTGTTTGCGCCGGATCGTCCTGGCCGCAATGCGGTGTGGCTGATTGTTGGTTTAGTCGGTTGGATCGGCTTTGGAGTAATCGAAGGAAGAGGCCAGATGTGGCAGTGGATCATCTCCTTCGAGGAGCCCGGCGAGTGGATGCTGTTGTGCTGGCCTCCATTGATGGCCGTGGCGGCGGCGTTGGTCAATGGGTGGCGGTGGTCAAAGCCGCGCTGAGCCCACGTCACTGACTCACGCTGCCGGAGGCTTCAGACAGGCCCGCATTATCTAACCTTCAACGCCTCCTCAATCATTTCAGGTGTGAGGCCATCGAGTAGTTCATCCAGATCAAGGGTGTCAATGTACCGGTTCATGCCTGCAAAGGCAAAGCCTGACTCCATCCTTAGTCTATAAGTGGCTCGATTGAACGCTTTCGTATGCGCTGATATTCCCGGGTCTTCGAGGGTCATCTTCAACGTGAGCGTTTGCAGAAATTCGAGGTAGCGCAGGTCTTTTAATTCCTGCCTGTTCAATCCGTACACTTCGCACGAATGTTCTACATGGGCCTCAAACTTCGGTTGCTTTGCCACGACTTCGACCGTTTTAAGCACGTGGTCCCATGCGTAGGCAAATACCTCCTCCGGCTCGTCCAGATACGGGTTGATCAATAAGGATTTTTCGCTAGTGTGCTTTTTCTTGTACTGCGACCATGTCATGCCGCCTTTAGCCGCACAAGGGTCCGGAGAAAGGAGTTTGGCGGCCTTTTGCTTTGCAGTTGCTGTCTTGGGAATGGGCTTGATGGTGGCTGTCCAGCGGCTTGACTCTTTCAGGATCGGAAAATGATCCCGCTTGAATCGCTGATTGCATTGCACGCATGCCGCGAGGTAATTGTCATATGTATATGCCAGCCACCAGTACTTGCTCTTCGGTCGGTAGTGTTCTACATCGCCGTCAGCCACTACTTTGGTAGGTACTTCACAATAGGCGCATTTTTGATTGGTCTCAGCCAATAGTTGTGGCTTCGACTCCGTCCAAAACTTTTCGTCAAATTCCCATTTTGAGGGCTTCGTCTCTTTGCTTTTGAGGATGTAGTCCTCTACCAGTCCGAGGTTTTTTTCAACCCGATTGTCTCCATGGTATTTCTCATGGACCTTGTCAATCACCTTATGCAGCTTGATCATGAGGGACAGTAATGAATAACCCGTTATTTCTTAGCTGAAGATTTTTTTGCCGACTTCTTGCCGGAGCTGCTTGCCGATGATTTTTTTGCGGCTTTCCGCGCGGCTTTCTTGGGTACGCTGACCGGTTTGGCTTTCGGTTTGGCTTTTTTGACCGCGCTCTTCCTCCCGGTTTTCGTCGTCTTTTTCGCTGCTGCCTTTTTAGCTGCTGGTTTTTTGGATGTCTTTTTCGCCGCCTTTCCGGCTCCAATCGGTTTAGCGAATGCTGCCTTTCCGGTGATTACAGGTGTTTTACCAAAAGTGATTAATAACTCTTCTTTTTCTTCTCGTGCTTTTTGAGCGGACTCTCCAGAGGCTCCTTTTCTCGACTGCCGTTTCTTGAGCAATTCAGAGGCAACACGGGCCATAAGATCTACTCCATCTTTATCCAGTAAATTACTGATATTACTCCTCACATTCACGGGCTGTTCCTGAAGGATGGCTTTGGCCTGAACGAGCGAAGCCGTTTCCGATTTATTCAGTGATTTTTGGGAGCCAAGTTGCGTGTACATCTTTCTGGCTTTCTGAATCTCGACCGACTCGTCTGTTTCCAATCCGAATACCGGTGACATTAAAAGCTGGTGAATGAGCATCTTATTCGGCGTGCCAATGAATGGGATTCTCCTTACTTTATTTTGCCCATCCCTGCGCAGGGTAAATAGCTCCCCATCGCCAGCCTGTTGGGCAGTTAAGGGGGAATGAGTGGTGCAGACAATCTGAAAGTTGGGGAGCTTTTGCTGGATGAATTCATAGAGCATGCGCTGCCATTTCGGATGAATGTGCAGGTCTACTTCATCAATCAGCAACAGGCCTCGCACCTGCAACGGATTTTTGTAGTCATCAAAGGTTTCTGTAATCCGGTAAAGAAGGTCTCCCAACCAGGATGTGACGTTTTGATATCCATCACTAAGTTGTTCGAGAGGTACACGCCCATCAGGAGTTTCGAAGATGAGTTGACCTTTCCTCTTGTCAATGTCCACGAACCTGACCTGTGTCATGAAGCTATTGAGCGCTTCACCGATCATTGAGCGGACATCTCCTGTGCTATTCCGATAGTCGAGCTCCATGGCCCAACTCGAAATAGGGTTTAGCAATGAAGCGGCATTGAACAGATTGCCGACACTGCGCGAACGGGGTGATCGGAACTGGGATGTATTGTTGGAGAATTGTTGTTTGCTCAATGTGCGTGAAGCACCATAGCCGACTACAAAATAGGACCGGTCGGAGTAGTTGAGTGCTTTATCAATTTCATCCAGACTGCGTTTATTCCTCACAATTACATCAGTGAGTGAGTCGTTGCGTGATATCTGAAGGCTGAGTTTTCGCTCTTGTCCGTCCTGCGTAGTCAGCAGAGCATCAATCCGGCATTCGTTTTTGCCATTCTGGATCCAGTTTTCGGGAGTATCGATCAATTCGCCCAGGGCATTGCTTCCGGCGGTTACAAGAGCGATGGCTTTGAGCAGATTGCTCTTACCCGTGCCGTTTTCTCCGAGCAGAATCGTCCACCGTCTGTTTCCTTCCTTCGCACTGAAGTCCAGCTCAAAGTCTTCAAGGCACTTGAATTGATGAAGTCGGATGTGTTTTAAAAACATAGTTGCTTTCTTGAATCAAAATTAGGCAAATGCCTGGGCTTTTCTGTGTTAAGCAATGGTATTGGTGCCTTACAAAACAGCCCGGGAAAATCTTCCCGGGCTGTGTCTTGATATATCTGAGAGGCTTGAGCTGGTGCTGGTTTCACTGCATGGTGATCCTTGCCTTAGCTCGTCACCAAGATTGAGAATACAAACGCGGACGTACATTCTCCCAGCGATTGAGTGATGATCAGTCGCTCGCCGGACACGAGGTTGCGTGTGAGCGTTACCACTGTACCGCTACCGTCGCCGATTTCGTTTCCTGACTCATCATATACCCTTACACGCGATCCGGGTATAATGTCATACGGCAAGACATAATTGGTGCCTGCTCGCGGTGTTTCTATCCTGCAGCCGGGCAGCCTTTCGCAGTCATGCAGTTTGCTGTTCGGCTGCTCCCAAGGGCTGAATCGTCCGCACAGCTCTTGAACCACCTGCACTTGGTCACCAGGACGCAACGGACGTCCCACCTGTTGGGCAATGTGGTAATCAGGATACCAGCTTATCGGAGTCTGGAAGCTACCCGATGTGGCTGATGCCATTTCGCGCACTACTGTTTTTGCACCATAAGTCAGCCCACTGATCTGAAGCAACTCTTGATTCACATACACCGTGGCCGGCTCCAGCTGCGCTGCAGGAAGGCTTGCCGGAGCACTGGAGGTACGCACCACCGATGAGCGTGGACTGGTGACCCCGCAAATCGATTGCTCTACGGTAAATTCCATGGGCATTACAAAGGGTCCGCCTGATGGCCTGCCCACCGTGTAGCCTGTGCTGCCTCCGTTCGTTGAGCGTGGGTTACTTCCATTGGTATAAACCGTAAAAACTGCGCCGGGTATGTGCCGGACTGCAATTACACTGGCGCATTCGTACACAGTGGCAGGGTCAATTGCCGGAGCTGGCAGCCCATCGGGATAGTCTTGTTCCACCTTTCTCACCTTCACTACATTGGATTTGTCGGAGGTCGCTCCGTCAATAGTTTGCGTGGCATAAAATTCCTGCTCAGGCTCGAACTCGTCCAGACCGGTGAATTCAATATGATGAGGGCTGTTGGCAGAGTCAATTGTTCCAATAAGAACTCCGTTTTTGTAGAGTTCCACTTTAGCCCCAAGTACAGCCCCTCGAATGCCAATTACCGTGGCACAGGCATACACAGGGTCAATTACAATGGGTGGCGAGATAACAGAAGGCGAATTCAAAGGTGGAGTAGTGGGGCCAGTGACCTCACCTTCTCCTTTTGGATTGTCACAAGACGAGAGAAGCGCGGCAATGTGATTCGCGTAGTTACTTAAACCAGCCTGTCCTCCCATTGGCATAGTTCCGCCAGTGCGCACTGCCGGACGCAAAACGTTTCCGCAGTATCCCTCCAATGGGTACGACACACGCGGGAAGCGCCCTCCAGATCCTCCGGCCGAATGGCAGGAATTGCATTGTCCGGGTGAAGAAACAGCGTCGAGAATATTGGTAGGGCCGGGATTCAGTGGCCAAGTGCCATGGACCAGCGGAATATGCCAGCGGGGTGGCATCGTGCGATAACCCACCGCATTCATATAGTTCATAAAGGCTGGTACTTCGGGATGGGTTACGAACGGATTTTCACCGGCGTGACAATCCGTGCAAGTTCCCTGACCGTTATCTTCTAGATCAAAGCCTCCAACAAAATTTGTCCTGAAATCAATTTCAATGTTTTTCTTGTGAAATACGCCTCTTGGATTGTCAAAGAAGCACACCTTACTCGTCACATAACTCATACAGATTACACCAAGAAGTTGGGCACTGTCACTTTCGTCATAGCGCGGAAGGGCCAGACAATATCCCGGTGGATCAGTGCTTATCTTCAATAACAATTCGGGATTCTCGAGGGTAGAGATGAATTCATCACCGTCAAAGGATCCCATATTTTGCCACTCTGGGCCAAACATCTTTTCGGGAACCGGAACACCCTGATCAAGGCATTCCTCGCAGTAATCATTCATGCTTGAATTGGTGATGGCATAGACAATTATCCCGGATTCCCTCAGGCGTTCGGCCTGATCCTCGGTGAGTCCCTTCCACCACCCGCCTTTTTTGTCTGGCAGAATAGGGTTCTTTACAAAGTTCAGCAGATAGTACCAACGAAGCCCATTGTTTAGCATCGAATGCCTTCCACCGTCGTCAGGCTGGTGTTTTTCATCAGCCCAATCCAGAAACAGCGCATTGGCTAACACGTTATCTTCTACCACGTCACTGATCGTCTTGCGGATTTTTGAAGCTTCTTCCTTATTCCAGACCGCCTGGGTACGACTGGGAATGGCGCCTGTTTCAAATTGCCGGATGTAATACAACTGCATCTGCTCTATGTATTCTGCGGAAAGAACCAGGTTTTTGCCATCGTGACCTACGAATGATCCATGGCCATAGTAGGCGACAGGATCTTCTTTCAGTGCTTCTTGGGGCGTGGGTTTACATTGGTAAAGGACAAGGGAAAAAACGGCAAGCATGAGCGTTGCCACAACGACTTTTTTCATAGTTTGAGTAATTAAGGTTTAGTCGAGTAACAGGACAATAGTAGCCTTTTTATTTTTAGATTGTGCAAATTGATTCGAATATTTTCTTTTTTTTACCGGGACACTTTTACAACCACTTAAAAATCGAAACCCCCATGGATAACTATAATATCGAATACGAAGACGACGGCGGATTGTATTTAGATATGGCACTAGGCGGAGTGTTCCTTGATTTTTTGAGAAGGAATGCAGGGGAAGAGGCCGCCAAAGACTGGGATCAGTTAAGTCCGTTGCCTATCCGGCCTGAGCCCCCGCTCGGCAAAGATTGTCTGATGAGATGCACACCTACCGAACAGATCGGCGAGGCCATCGCTTACCATCTGCTCGCCGCTCAAAGAGATATGCCGGATGCAGGTGAATCAGAGCTCGCCGGGGATGCGTTTCAACGCATTTATGGCGTGTGCAACTTTTCTTCTGATATGAAGGACAAGGTCCTCGCCAAATTCGAGCGCAGAAAGGACCGCATAACCATTATGCAGCTCCCGATTCTCTTTTTGGAGTTGCTCGATATTCAGCTCCCGCTTTTCAATTACGACAGCGATGAGCGGGTTAAATGTGTCCGAACGATGATGGACTTTCTGCGAGACGGTGGGTTTCGCTACGAGCACTTTACGGCATATGCCCGTTATGTGGGCAAGTGTCAGCAGTACAAAGGCAAGCCGGGCTAAATCTTCCAAATCCCAGCCGCAGTCTTGGCAAGCCCGGCCTGACGGTGCTTGATCATTTGAACGGACCATTCAGCGCCTCCAATGGTGTTGCTCAGTGCGTATTGACTTTTCGCATACACTTCTTTCTTCTTGCTGAATGAGTGTTGCGCGGCTTCTTTGTTATTGAGCTTAGGCTCCAGCAGGGTGAGGTTGCCGAGCATGTATACCGAGCTCTCATGCTCTTCTTCAGTGAACAGCTTTCTCCAGTCATCAGTCATGCTCTCCGGTAAAATGTGTTCCAGAGTTCCGTCATCCAGCTGATAATCGGCTTTTTTTCCTCCGGGCATTTGACTTTCGATTTTATAGAGAATGTATCGGGCTATTTTTTTACTGCTGGTATTGAATCGCTTCAATTCAAAGTAGCTTCTGAACTCATCGTCTGAAAGGTAAATACTACTCAAATTTTCGGCAATTGCGCTCCCTCTGGTCAGTTCGCCACGCTTCACGCTAACGGCAGTTTTGTTGTATGCCCGTTCCATTTCATTGGTCTGAAGGCGGCCGATGACATTATAGCGGAATGAAATGTTGACCACAATTCGCATCGTGCTGCGAAACTCATCAAAGCTGAGCTTGTCAAACGCGACGAGCAATAACGGATGACAAAGCGTAACCCGAAATAATTTTAACGCATTCACACATTCCTTGACTTCGCGGTCGTTTTGCCATAAGTCATCCTCGGCATTGAATAACGCATTATAGGTGTAGGCGTACTTTTCGAGTTCATCCAGCAGTTCGAGCACGTGGTCATCCTTACGCACCGCTTTGCGAATGGACTTGAAGAGTGCATGCTTCGTCACTAGCTCGGTTTGAGAATTAAGGTAATGCCTCAGAAAAGAGGGAAATTCCTTCAGACCAACCGCTCCAATGATTTTCTGCCATTGGTGCTTCACTGCCTGGAGATCGTTGGGGCTTTTTGCAACCAGCGAAAAGAGATAGTTTTTGAGCAAGTCAGTCGAGGTCAGCTCTACCCCTCGTGAATTCAGAGTTTCGAAAACGGTGTAGGCATTCAACTCATCTACTACCGTGATCTGAATGAACTTAAGCGCCTCTCCAACGGTGCGTGTGAGGAAGTTGGCAATGCGTTCTCCGGATTTTTCGTCTTTGAAGAACTGATTGACTTGATCGAGGAAGTACCGATATGCTTGCCAAAGTAATTTTTCAGAATCTGTGAGCTTCTGGAGGCTGACTGGTTCGCGATAAGTCAATAAGCGTTGTTGGTAGAACCCATCGTTATTTTCGTTCAGAAATAATTTACTCGAATACAACAGGGAAGATGGGTCTTTTTGTCCGATGTACTGCTTGATCAGCAGTTCCGCTCTTTCGTTGTTGGCCTCTGGTTCGATACCATCCTGAGCCAGCGTTCTGATTTTCTGTATTACAGCCAGACACAATAGACTCAGTGAAGTGAACCGCTGCTGGCCATCAATGATCCAAAATTGCTTTTCTGAAGGATCTCCTTTGATTTGAAGGACAACAGATCCCATGTAATGGGGATCGCCAGTGCGATGTGTGGTGAGCAGATCACTCCACAAATCATCCAAATGATCTTGCTCCCAGGAATAGTCCCGCTGAAATTGGGGAACGTAGTAGATTTTGCCGTTACCCAGTATTTCGTTCAGCGTTAAGGTCTTTGTATCTAACAGATTGCTTGATGCCATTGGGGTTGGGGGACGAAATAATTTCGTTCTTCAAAGATAAGTGATCGTGCTTGCTGAGCGCCCCCCGATCCACCCACTGCTTCAATTGCCTGATCTGAAACTGCAGCGTGGCGACGCTGAGCTCCAGGCGGAGGATTTCCTCGAGTTGTTCGCGATGAAGGTATTGCTTCAGCTGGGGTTGAGCCAGTTTCAGGAAGGTCTGCAGGTGCTTCGGCTGTGTGGTGCGTTGGTATTGCGATGCTTCTAGCTTGGCTGCCATACTCTGACGTAAATGGTAGAGTCGAACGGCTTTGTCGCGGCGCGCACGAACGTGTTCGAGCTCTTCAATCAGGTGATACAAGCGCCCCAGAAAATACTTCTTCCAGGTCTCCTCGTATTTTTCATGGGCCTGACGACGCAGTCTGGATTCTTCCTCTGTGTGCTCGCTGAGCAAATACATCACATCAACCATCAGCTTTTTTACGCCTTCCGGCATGGGCCTGCGTCCGATCTCCCAATGGGCATACGTGGAGCGGTCCACTCCGGAGAGCAACGCCATTTGTTCCTGAGTCAATCCGCAGACCTCACGGATCTCATGCGGAGTAAGGGTTTTTTCTTTGCGGTTTTTCATAGTCGTTTTTTGGAGTGAATTTTTGCCACGGAGTCACGAAGGCATGGAGTTGATGGGATTTTTTTTCTTTGCGCTCTTCGCGTCTACTTCGCGCCCTCCGCGTTCCTGAGAAGAAATCTGCCACATTTTGGCTGCCACTTTGGGAATGTGGCAACGGGATTGTGGCGGTTTTTGAGATTCTAGATACTAGATAACCTATCCCTGACGGCGTGCTCCCGAGTCCCGAGTCCCGAGTCCTGTGTCTCGAGTCCCGAGTCCCGAGTCCTGTGTCTCGAGTCCCGTGTCTCGAGTCCCGAGTCCCGTGTCCCGTGTCCCGTGTCCCTAAAATGAAAGGGCCCGCCCACGCGGGACGGGCCTTTCAACCACCAATCAATCCTCCTTACGCGGCCTCGGCCGGCGCAGCAGGAAGGGCATCACGGTAGGCTGTGAGCTCCGTGATGTACACGTCAATTGCCTCGATCCGCGCATCCACCTGTGCAAGGTCGTACTGACGGTTCACCTCGCCATAGGCGTCGGCATTGTCAATACGCAACTGCAACCGGGCTCTGCGCAGGTCCACCTGGATGCGATCGACTTCCATGTTGGCGCGTACCGTCCCCTCCGGTAACGCCGCTATGGCTGTGTCGAGTGCCGCCAGTTCGGCAACCACGTCTGCCAGTTCACTCGCCAATCCGCCGTCGGTCGAGTCATTTTGAATCTGGAACTCCAAGGAGTTCTTGCGGTTCTGAAGTGCCGTCTTGTCACGTTGGGCATCGGTGAGCAGTGCATCGCATGCGATCGCAGTGCTCAGGGTTGAGAAATTAAACACCATACATTTTAGTTGAATCTGATGTGACAGATTCGCGACACAAAGAATTATCAAACCGAAAAGCGATTCCGAGGGAGCTTTTGCGGGATTGGGTCGCCGTTTTGGGGCTTTTTTTTCGCGAAAAAACGCGGGGTATTGGGATGGAATGTCCTGAAAATCAGGATTTAGAACGCTATGCGCACGTCGCACATTTGCGGCCGCATTTTTCGCCCTGAAAAAAGTGGATTTTTAAGCGCGATGATATTGTTTTTGCTCTTCGATGCGCTCCTGAATGACGTCGTAAAATGGCCTGCC
The DNA here is from genome assembly GCA_046336655.1 of Flavobacteriales bacterium. Taxonomy (GTDB): domain Bacteria; phylum Bacteroidota; class Bacteroidia; order Flavobacteriales_D; family Sanyastnellaceae; genus CANGTU01. The sequence continues at coordinate 9,880 of JBKDGH010000065.1, forward strand.
GGTCATCTTACTCTTCAACCAGCAGAAAAAAGTAATGGCGTGAATGTCCTCGCGCTCGCGCCGGTTCAGCGCCGCTGCCTTTACTTCTTCGTGGAATTGAGGCGTGCGCACGATGTCCGGATCGCGGAAGAAGGCACGGACGAACTTCATAAATATGTATCCGCGGGAGTAGATTTCTCCTTTGAGAAAATCCTTGTAGCGCACAAACAATTGGTCCAGCTTGTTTTCCGCTACTCCGTCCTGTCCGCCGTCATAGAGCAGGACAACTTCCACCAGCTCTTTTTTGAATACCCATTCTTGTCCGAGGTTTTTGCGCAGCCAGGGCTGGGTGTGGTTGGTATTGATCTTCTGGATGGTGCGGATGGCATTGCGGTGTTCTCCTGAGATGAATTCACACATCGCCAGGTTGAGCCACATGTTGGCGCGCTCGCGGTGCTCCCGCGCGGCGTTCTCTGATTCGAGCTCGGCCCGGAGCAGTGCAATGGCTTCGGATACGCGGTGGGTGTATCCGTAAATGGCTGCTCGCAGCGAAGCAATCTTGAGGAAATAGGAGTGGCTGCGGGACTGTTTGGCGGGGATTAGTCGCTCGGCTTCGACAAGCAATTGTTCGGCGCGGTCGAACCGGCAGTTGCGGTAACAGGCCTGGGCGTGCATGAACAGAAGCTCAATCTGAAGGCGTGTGTTGCCCTCGTGGAAGGCATTTCCGTCCTGAAGCCTCTTTATTATTCGGCCTGCGAATTCTTCAATGAGGTAGTAGTCCTTGGTGGATACCAGCGCATTGCGCACCAGCACAGCGAGCTGATGCATGAATTCGGCATTGGTTTTTTCTTCCGCGTCGAGGTGAAATTTTCCAATCACTTCCCGCTTAATGGCTTGGAGGTCAAGGATCTCGCCTGACTCACGCGCGCGGTCGAGTTGCTGCTGCACTGTGGCGGTGGCTGCGGCCAGGCGACGGAAAGTATCCTGCCGGCGGATCACTTCCTCCCAGGCAGTAGTCACCGCCGGGATGTCGGTTTCCAGCTGACGGGCATGTTCGAGTTGTACCTTATATATATAGGTAAGAATGTCGAACCGGTTATGCTTTTTCGCACTGGTCTCGGCTGCGCTGAGGTAGCGCATCGCCAGTTCCCACAGGGCATGGTCGATGCAGAACTGTGCGACCTGAAAATGGGCGAGGGGTTCGTCTTTCTTTCGGGCTGACTGCTCCGTACGCAGCAGTACTATGTACTCCTCCAGCTTGTGGAGGATGCGCTTGCGAAGGCTCGACAGCGCATTCATCTGTTCCGACCCGTAGATTTTGACGGCGATTTGTGCGGGTGTCCGGTGCACCGAGCTTTTCAGCAGAGAAAAGATCTGTGCCTCTTTGGAGTTTAAATCCTTGATCTGCTGCCGCTGAAACTCCGCCGCTTGCGCAGGGGTGAGTTTCGCGAATAGGTTTTCGAGGACTGCTATTGGCATAGGGGGAAGATAGGGCAGAGATTCTAGATTCTAGATACTAGATAACCGATCCCGGGCGGCGGGCCCTCGAGTCCCGAGTCCCGAGTCCCGAGTCCCGAGTCCCGAGTCCCGAGTCCCGAGTCCCGAAAAATCCTCCGCGCCCTTCGCGTCTCCTTGGCGACCTTTGCGTTCCGAGATAAAAATTCTGCCTCACTTTCACCGCCACGTTGGGAATGTGGCAACGGAATTGCGGAAATTTTTGTAAGATACTAGATGCTAGATCCTAGATACTAGATAACCGATCCCGGGCGGCGGGTCCCCGAGTCCCGAGTCCCGAATCCCGAGTCCCGAGTCCCGAATCCCGAGTCCCGAGTCCCGAAAAATCCTCCGCGCCCTTTGCGCCTCCTTTGCGCCCTTCGCGTTCCGATAAAGCGAAGCGCCTTTTTCACCATAGAGTCATGGAGTAAACGGAGGTTCATGGAGATTTCCCTTATCTGGCGCAGAGATTCATTGTGGAATCGCCGAATCGTCGCATTGTAGAATCCTGGCAACTCACATCGTTAACATTTTCGCCAGGTGTGTATTTGTCCGATTTGCTTTTCTTTGCCACATGTTTATCACGATACGTCGCGCGGTCAATGATCACCGCACTGCCGGACTCAATAGCTGTTGCTGTTGTTGTTGATGCTGGTCTGCGCGTATCTGTTTTTCCAAATCACTTCTTATGAACCCACTTGTAGCCGCCAGGCTGATTGATTTTTTGCATGTACTCTCACCGGATGATTTCCGGTCGAATCTTCACACCATGGTGAATTCGTTCGGCGACCGCTGTGCATTCAGCACCAGCTTCAGTCCGGAAGACCAGCTCATTACCCATTGGATATTCACGGATGAACTTCCTGTGCACGTGTTCACTCTTGACACCGGACGCCTGTTTCCCGAAACCTATAATGTGTGGAGCCGAACGGTAGAAAAATACCAGAAGCCCATTCATGCGTATTATCCGGAGGCGGAGGCGGTGTCTGAATTCGTGACCCGCACGGGACCCAATAGTTTCTACGCATCGGTGGAGAACCGCAAGGAGTGCTGCACCATCCGAAAGGTCGTGCCGCTGAAAAAAGCACTCCATGGCGCGGAGCTCTGGATTACCGGAATTCGCGCGGGCCAATCGGCCAACCGACAGGATATGACTCCTGTGGAATGGGATGAATCGAACGGACTCTTCAAGTTCCATCCGCTTTTTCAAGCCAGTGAAGAGTGGGTGCGCGGGGAAATAAAAGCAGAAGGTATTCCCTATAATGTCCTGTTTGATCGTGGATTTCCGAGCGTTGGTTGCGCGCCGTGCACGCGTGCGGTGAAGCCGGGTGAGGATTCGCGCGCAGGACGCTGGTGGTGGGAGTCTTCCAACAGCAAAGAATGTGGTTTACATGAAAAGAAAGTATCGGGATAAATAATCTGACTTATGAATAGCGATCATCTCAATCACCTCGAAGCAGAGGCCATTCATATTATGCGGGAAGTCGCCGGCCAGTTTGAGCGGCCGGCACTTTTATTCAGTGGGGGCAAAGACTCCATCACACTGGTGCACCTGGCGAGAAAGGCTTTTGCACCGGCAAAGATTCCTTTTCCGCTGGTGCACATTGACACCGGACATAATTTTCCGGAAGCCCTGGCATTCAGAGATGCATTGGCACAGGAAACGGGCTCGAAGCTCATCGTGCGCTATGTGGCTGACTCTATCGCCAAGCACCGTCTGAAGGAGCCCACAGGCAAATTTCCTTCCCGCAATGCGCTTCAGAGTTATACGCTGCTGGATACCATTGAAGAATTTGGATTCGACGCATGCATCGGTGGCGCGCGGAGGGATGAAGAAAAGGCGCGTGCGAAGGAGCGCATTTTCTCGGTGCGCGATGAATTCGGCACGTGGGAACCGCGCTTGCAACGCCCTGAGTTGTGGAATATCTACAACGGAAGAATTCACAAAGGGGAGAATGTCCGCGCATTTCCCATCAGCAACTGGACGGAACTGGATGTCTGGAATTATATCCGCAGGGAAGGCATTGCATTGCCGTCCATCTATTTCGCGCACGACCGCGAAGTTCTTTCCTGGCAGGGACAACTCCTCGCAGTCAACGAGTTCATCCAACTCGACCTGGCCGATACAATCGAAGTGCGCAAGGTGAGGTACCGCACCGTCGGCGACATGACCTGCACTGCTGCGGTCAGCAGCGAGGCGGCGACGATCGATGAGGTGATTGATGAAATTGTGTCCACGCGAATTTCCGAGCGTGGTGAAACACGCATCGATGACCGGATTTCAGAAGCGGCAATGGAAGACCGCAAACGCATTGGGTATTTCTAACTGAACGAATTTTCTCACTATGGATTTACTGAGATTTATTACCGCAGGAAGTGTGGATGATGGCAAGAGCACCCTCATCGGACGCTTGCTGTATGACAGCAAAAGCATTTTACAGGATCACCTCGAAGTACTCGAAAGCCAGAGCCGCTCCCGCGAAGAAGGAGAGATTGACCTTGCGCTGCTGACCGATGGATTGCGGGCGGAGCGCGAACAGGGAATTACGATTGACGTAGCGTACAAGTACTTTTCCACGCCGCACAGAAAGTTCATCATCGCAGACGCGCCTGGGCACATTCAATATACCCGCAATATGATCACGGGTGCAAGCAATGCGGATCTGATGGTCGTGCTGATCGATGCCCGCAACGGAGTGATCGAGCAAACGCGCAGACACAGCATCATTGCATCGTTGCTGCGCATTTCACATGTCGTGGTGGCAATCAATAAAATGGATCTGGTAGATTTCGGCGAAGATGTATTCAATCGCATCCGCGAAGATTATCAGTCGCTGGCGAGGGCGCTTCACCTTACTGAGGTGAGCTACATTCCAATGGCCGCGTTGAAAGGCGATAACGTGGTTGAGCGGTCAGCACGAATGCCTTGGTACTACGGTCCATCGCTGCTTGAATTGCTGGATCGCGTGGAGGTGAAAAATACCACTGCCAGTGAGCCGACACGTTTTCCGGTGCAATATGTGATTCGTCCGCAGACCGATGTACTGCACGACTATCGGGGTTATGCCGGATTTTTGCTCTCGGGAAATCTGCGCAGCGGAGAATCGGTGACGATACTGCCGGCGGGACATAAGGCGACCGTGCGAAGCATTTCAAAGGGACTGCAGGCGGTGGAAGCGGCAACAGCCGGACAGAGTATTGCGCTCGAACTGGAAGAAGATGTGGACATATCGCGCGGGGATGTATTGGTGGCTGATGCAATGCAGCCAGTGGTGAGCAATGAGGTGAAGGCCATCGTGTGTTGGATGGATGCGAAACCCTTGCGCACCGGAACAAAATTGCTCCTTCAGCATCACAGCCGCACAGTGAGGTGTGCCGTGCGCCAGATTGAATACACGATCAATGTGAATGACCTGAGCCGGCAGGAGATGCCTGATGAGCTGCCGCTGAACGGACTCGCCATGATCCATATCCGCACGCAGTCACCGCTGGTATATGATTCATTTGAACAAAGCAGGTCCTTTGGCGGGGCTATTCTGATTGATGAAACCAGCAACATTACCGTAGGCGCACTGCTCTTGCAGTCCGGAGAAGTATGAAGGCGCGGAGGAAAAAGAGTTCTGTCTCCGGGGCGGTGGATGATCTGATGGAAGCACTCCGGTCAACTCGTCCTGATCAAAAGGAGTTAAAAAAACTCCAGACACTTCATGCGCAGATTGGCAAGGAACTGCAGGACGGTTCAGAGCAACTGAAATGGAAGCGCCTGGCCACGCGCAGTCTGGCTGTATTCGGGGTGATGCTCCTCGGCCACTGGATACTGAGTGTGATCGAATTTGACTCGGCACTGGCTGATACTGCGGCTTGGGTGGGTAATCTGGACAGTGATTTTTACTGGGTGCTGCTCGCGGGGTTTGTAGCGCAGTTGGTGGACGGTTCATTGGGAATGGGGTATGGAATCATCAGCGCCTCGTTTTTGCTTTCACTGGGGATCAATCTCGCTGCGGTTTCCGGGAGCATTCATACTGCCGAAATGTTTTCGAGCGGAGTGAGTGGTTACTCGCACTACCGGTTTGGCAATGTCGATCGCAGCCTGTTCAGGAGACTGGTCATCCCCGGAATAATTGGCGCAGTGCTCGGTGCGCTTGCACTTTCGTTGTTCGGCGAAGAATACGGGCATTGGATTCGTCCGCTCATGGCCATTTACATTCTATTTCTCGGAATAAAATACATTCTGCTTTCATTCCGCGGGGCCTATCTTCTCAAGCAGGTGAAGCATGTGGGCAGACTAGCCGGAGTGGGGGGATTTATTGATTCCTTCGGCGGCGGGGGCTGGGGACCGCTGGTCACCACCACGTTGTTGCGCACGAGCGATCAGCCGGGTAAAATAATTGGTTCGGTGAGCCTGACCGAGTTTTTCGTCACGCTTGCAAGTGCGTTTACATTTTTCACCATGCTCGGCATCAGCCACTGGGAAGTAATTGCAGGTCTTACCATCGGCGGGGTGCTGGCGAGTCCGATAGCCGCGCGGCTGGCGGGCAGGCTCAATAAAAAGACGTCCTATTTCCTGATCGGAGTTCTTGCGTCAGCATGGAGCGTGAGGATATTGGTGAATGCTTTTTTTTAGAAGCCAGATACCAGATTCTGGGTAACCTTTT
>JBKDGH010000066.1:0-4806 GCA_046336655.1 Flavobacteriales bacterium
GCGGGAGGAATGGTGCGCCAAAACATGCGCTGAACGTCGTGGTGGGTTCAGTCACCCCGGCTTCTGTACCTGCCACCTTTGCGGTGTATCCGCTGATAAACTGGTACATGGCCTGTCCCTTCGTGAGCTTGCTGATCGGAGGCAGCACGCCAAACGCATCGCAGGTGAGGAAGAAAATATTCTTTGGAATTCCGCCGGCGCTTGGGTCCATCACATTGTCGATGTGGTGAATCGGATAGCTCACGCGGGTGTTTTCAGTCTTGTGCTTATCGGCGTAGTCAGGAGTAACGCCATCGTCCATGAGACCGATGTTTTCGAGGATTGCGCCAAACTTGATGGCGTCCCAGATCTGCGGTTCTGTCTCGCGGGTGAGGTCGATGGTTTTTGCATAGCATCCACCTTCGAAGTTGAACACGCGGTCTGCTGACCAGCCGTGCTCGTCATCGCCGATAAGGCGGCGGTTGGGGTCAGAAGAGAGCGTTGTTTTACCGGTACCTGAAAGTCCGAAGAACACTGCCGTATCGCCTTCAGCACCTACATTGGCAGAGCAGTGCATGGAGAGCACATTGTGCTTGTGCGGCAGTACGTAGTTGAGTACGGTGAAGATGCCTTTTTTGATTTCGCCGGTATAGCCGGTGCCGCCGATGAGGGCGATTTTGCGGGTGAAATCGAGCACGGCGAAATTGTGCTGACGCGTGCCGTCGATTTCCGGATTGGCCATGAAGCCGGGAGCGCACACGACATGCCACTCGGGAGTGATCGTCTCGAGTTCATCGTCGGTCGGACGAAGGAACATGTTGTAGGCAAACATATTGCTCCACGGGAACTCGGTCACTACGCGCACATTCATGCGGTAGGTTGGATCAGCGCATACATACGCATCGCGCACGTACACATCCTTGCCGGTGAGGTATGCCGTTACGCGGTTGTACAGCGCATCGAATTTGTCTTTGTCAAAAGCGATATTGAATTGGCTCCACCACACGGAGTTTTCAGTCTCCGCATCCTTTACTATGAACTTGTCTTTGGGAGAGCGGCCGGTGAATTCGCCGGTATCAATAGCGAGTGCGCCGGTGTTGGTGAGCATGCCCTGTCCGAGGGCGAGGGTTTCCTCCACCAGCTCAGCGGGGTGGAGATTCCAGTAGGCAGTGGCTACGTGATTGAGTCCAAGATAATCGAGGTTAGCGCCTTCCGCTTTCTTTCCGATATGGGTCATTGGTTGTTTGTTGGTTCGACTTTCATTGAATCGAGGCTACAAAAGTAATCCGAAAACCACCCTCGTAAGGTGACCGTTGCCGCACTTCTGGCCATCAATGGGTTCCCGGCTTATTTTCGCGCCAAAACTGAGCAATATGCGCGTATCCGGATGGATTCTGGTAAGTATGTGCGGTGCATTGATGATGGCATCGTGTGCTCCTTCGGGAAATGATGCTGCGGTGCCTGCAGCGGATTCGTCAGCCGTATCAAACGGAATGGAAACCAGTCCGCAGCCTGTGGACCGGCAGCCGGCGAATATGGCTGATTCGCCCAGTCTGAGGGAAACGGACAATATGTCGAGTGCCCTGCGCTTTGCCGAAACAAATGAGCAAACCAGTATGTGGGGAGCCTTGCTTCGCCAGAGTAAGTGGGCGAAGATGGTGCACCATGAACCCTATGTGGTGCTGTGTCCCACCAATGATCGCGTGCAGGATATCGGACAACTGCTGAAAGTGCTGCAGCTTCCTGAAAACAAAGAGCTGCTCGATGAGATCATGGCCAACCACCTGGTAAAGGCGCCGTTTTTTGTGGAAAAGGCAGCTGATTTTCCGGAGGTCGTGACCATTACCGGCCGCACCCTGAAGGTAGATGCAGGACAGCACCGCATTGGCGGCGCGCTGTATAAGGATGTGCAGATCAACACCGAAAAGGGATCGGTGGTACATATGGTCGAAATGATTGACTTCCCGAAGGCGAAGCTCGAAAAGCTCGCGAAGAATCAGAAGTAATTCTCCAGGTCGGCACGGATGGCCTTGATCGCTGCGCGGATGGCCGCATTGCCCGTGGCGGCTTCGAGTTTGAAGACTTCGTTGCTGAATTCTATCCCCTGGCTTTCGGGCCTCACTTTCGTAAATGCGATTTTGAGCAATTCAGTGGTTTCCTCCTTTGCGTGCTTCACCGCGCTCCAGCATTCTTCACTCACGTACATCTGAAGCGACACGTTGTGTTCAAACTCCTCGCGGATGGCCTTCATCAGTTCGAGCTGCAACATTGCCGCTGTGCTGCCGGAGATGCGCTGACGCATCACCAGCGGGGTAGGAGTGATGCGCTCCAGCATCACAATGAGCCGTTCACAGGCGGAGATTTTCAGCGGGGCAAACGCTTTGTTGCGGTCCGACTTCAGCTGAAAAGCCCATTCGCGCTCCTTGTGGCGGATGATGCGCTCTGCAGTGAAGTAGGCACCACCGAGAATCAGAATGACGATGAGCAGAAGCGCGATGAGTGAGACTGGTTCAAGCATAACGGATCGGATTTCAGCGTGGAAGGGTCACACGCCTGTTGATGGTATATCGTTTAGAGGTCAAAACTATTGCGGTGCGACCAACAATTTCCATTCGGGGAAGAAATAAACCACCTTTGTGTCCATTGTAATACGTGCCTGCCATGATACGCTTCATTCTCGTTCTTGTCGCTGCCGGTTTTGTTACCACTTCCGGATCTCAGGCACTGCTGCGCAATTATGACATTCCCGTTACCTATAACGGGAGTCTGCTGGAAAATCCCTGGGCGGGCGGACTGAACTCCTGCCAGTTTTCGACGATCGACCTCAATGAAGACGGCAAGGATGATCTTTTTGTATTCGACCGCGTGGGCAACCGCATAAGTACGTACATCAATGAGTCCAACGTACCCGGAGAGATTGCATACCGCTATACGCGGGAGTATCAGAATGCGTGGCCTTCAGAATTGCGCAACTGGGTGTTTCTGCGCGATTTCAACTGCGACGGAAAAATGGATATCGTATCCAATAACCAAAGCGGCATCCGGATTTGGTTCAATACATCCGGCGGAGGCAATCTCGCGTTCTCACCGGCCAACGACGGTGCACTGATTCAGGCTTTTTATGACATTGGCTCCAATCCGTTCAACGGACCGATCTACGCGATTTCGGTGGATTTGCCGTCGTTTTATGACTATGACTTTGACGGTGACATCGACCTTTTTTCATTTACCGAAACCAGCGTGGGGATGTATTTCTACAAAAACATGCAGGTGGAAAACGGCGATTGCAGTCAGCTCAGTTTCACCTGCGCCAACCGCTGCTATGGCATGTTTAATGAAAGCCCCGAAAGTTCAGCGCTGTTCATCGGCGAAGCATTTCAGTGCGACTTCAACGTCAATAATCCGCGCGCCGGGGAAAACAGCGGAGAAGAACCATTGCGTCACACCGGAGGCACCATCCTGCAACTTGATCTCGATCAGAACGGCGTCACAGACCTTGTGCTGGGCGATGTAACCGAGCCCGACCTTCAGGCCATACTCATGGAAGAGGCTGCCGGTGGACTGGACAGCGCGGTGGCGGTGACCACACAGTTTCCGATCGCGTATGGCGGTTCGCTGCCGGTGGAGATGAACCTGTTTCCCGGCGCATTTTACATTGATGCGGACAATGATGGCACGCGCGATTTGTTGTTGAGTCCGAATACCCCCATTCAAGCCGCAGACCGCACCAGCGTATGGTACTACCGGAATGAAGGCGAAGAAGACCTGCCTTCGTTTCAATATGTCCGGGATAATTTCCTCCAGGAGGGTAGGATTGATCTCGGCATTGGAACGTAACCGGTGGTTGCTGATGTGAACAGCGACGGCCTGCCCGATCTGGTCGTGGCGAACAGGGAATACTATTCTCCCGATGAAGAGTTCACCTCGAAGCTGCATTATTTCCGCAACAGCGGTACCGCGGAAGAACCGGCGTTCACACTCGAAGAGGACAACTGGCTCGACATTCCTTCGCTGAGTCTGAAGAGCATCTATCCTGCGTTCGGCGATACCGACGGCGATGGCGATACCGATCTGATGATCGGAGACCTGAATGGTTTTCTCTTTTTGTTCATCAACTCTGCGGGCGCCGGCGCGCCGATGAATTTTGATAGCGCGCCAATCGCCGTGGTCGATGACACAAATACACCCATTGACATCGGACAATCCGCCACTCCGCAGCTCATTGATTACAACCAGGACGGTGTGGTTGATCTGATGGTGGGCGAGCGCAACGGAAATGTCAATTACTTCAAGAACAACGGCACTCCCGGGGCCTACAATTTCTCACTGGTGGAAGACACCATCGGCGATATTGTGGCCACCAATTTCCTTGGTATCTTCGGATTCAGCGTGCCGCATTTCTTTCTGAATGCGGAGAATCAGTGGGAATTATTGCTCGGTACTGAGACAGGACAAATCAATCACTTCACGGATATTGTTCAGAACACGGGAGGTACGGCTACACTTCAAACGCTCGATTTTCTGGGCATTCAGGAAGGACACCGGTGTGCGGTGTACATGGCTGATATCAATGCGGACGACTATGCCGATCTGATCGTAGGACAAGTTGGCGGTGGCTTAGGTATTTACCTCTCCGATGAAAATGTGGTGCCCACAGGGGATGACCGCCCGAACGATCGCTGGCGCATTTTCCCCAATCCTGTGGATGATGTACTGCATATCCGCGCAAGCGAGGGCGTGGATGCATCAGTCACTGTGCACATCTATGATGCCGTGGGAAGAATCGTGGTCTCCGCACAACCTGCAGGAAGGGAGCTGATGATCGAC
>JBKDGH010000067.1:0-5457 GCA_046336655.1 Flavobacteriales bacterium
TCCCTGTACACACCGTTGTCCATGTATATACCGCTGATATTTTGATAGAGCTTGCAACTCAGTGCGCGGTCACCCACATTAGGTGCGAGCATCTTTAGCCTGTTGAGATAGCTATCCAACTTCTCGCTATCACCCAACTTGCGGCTAATGGCAGCTCCGTTAGCACAAGCTCCGGCTTCACCGCGCAAGTCATCAATTGACCCGCTTATCCGTCGGCTTTCCTCCACATATTTCAGCGCTAAGTCAAACTGATTCAAATCCTCGAAGTAAGCAGATAGATTGGCATAGGCAAGACTTAACCGCATACTGTCGCCTACAGCCCGAAAGTGATTTACTGCCTGCGAAGCAAAGAAAGCAGCACTATCGCTGAGGTAAAGCTGGTGATAGGCGTTGGCGATATTCACACACGCAGTGCCCTGACGATCGGTGAGTTTACCGCGCTCGGCTTCACGCTTTGATTTCCTGTACCACCTGAGTGCCGTATCGTATGCAGCGGCATTGTACTGCACGCTGCCGAAATCCAGATACGCCATGCTCAGCAACAGGGGCTGTCCAAGCCGCTTCGCAATGGCCATTTCCTGCCTGTAATACTTCATGGCCTGCGCAGAATCGCTGAATTCATGAAGATAACCAAGATCACGCAGAATGAAAAAACGGGCACTGTCGGTGGCGGCGGCGCTGAGATGCTTTAATAGTTCGCGTTCATCTTGTGCCATTGCCTGTGGCACAAAGAACAGGAGAGCCATGATTCCGAAAGCGATTCGCATCTGAAGAGTAAAATTACAGGTTGCCCCGGGCCAAAAAAGGATTCACACGAATATCCCCGAAACAGGGGAGATACAAATAGCAGATTCAGGTGGTTACTCACGGGGTGCCCGTGTGAAAACCTTTGCATGCATCACCACATGTTCATTTCAACCAACACCAAATCACAATGAAAACAAAGCTACTCGTACTTGGCCTGATGATTCTTCCGGTCATTTCCTATGCTCAGGAAGTGCAATTTTCCTGGGTAAAACAAATTGCAGGACCGTCACACATGCAAACAAGGGCAAGTGCCACAGACCCATCCGGCGCAGTCATTACGTGCGGTTCACTGGAAGGCCTTGCCGATTTCAATCCCGGGGCCGGAAGCAACACAGGCAGTTCTGCCGGCTTGAAAGACGCATTCATTTATAAACTGAATGCCTCCGGCGACTATGTATGGTCCGTGGTTTTCGGCAGCACTGCAGATGACATAGCCTATGATGTGGCCACAGACGCTCAGGGTAATGTTTACTGCACCGGTGAATTCAGAGGTACGGTCAACTTTAATCCACTGGGCACGGCCGTGAATCTCACAGCATTTTCCGGCTATAATGCGTTTGTGGTGAAGTACTCTTCACAAGGTCAGTTCCTTTGGGTAAGGAAATTCGGCGGCGCCTCACAAGGCTATGAAACCGGCCGCACGATTTCAGTGGATGCCTCAGGAAATGTCTTGTCAAGCGGTCAGTTTTACGGCACCGTCGATTTTGATCCGGGCGCCGGCGTAAGCGATCTGAACTTCAATAACTCTTATGGGTGCTACATCAGCAAACTGAGTGCGGATGGAAGTTTTGTCTGGGCGAAAGGATTTCCCGGATACTACACTGTTCCTAATGAATTAAAGATAGACGGCACCAACCACGTGTATTGCGTGGGAACATTCTACTCCAATACTGACTTTGACCCCGGGGTGGCCTCGTATACACTGAACGGCCAGTATTATGACACGTATATCACCAAACTGGACCCACAGGGAAATTTTGTGTGGGCAAGGCAGTTTCAAAGTTCGAGTACCTGCTTCACGAGCGAAATACAGATTGATCCACAAGGGAACGTATTTGCTGCGGGACACTTCAACGGAACTACCGATTTCAATCCTGATCTGGTAGCCACGCAAACCGTTACAAATACACAGTCTTCATACCGGTCGTTCCTTGTAAAACTCGATAGTCAGGGGCTTTTTCAATGGATGAAACAACTTTCACCCAATTCGGAAACCTATGCCTTTGGCCTCAAGCGCGATGTAAATGGCAATCTCTTCGTATCCGGACATTTCAAAGGAGTGACTGACTTCAATCCCGATCCGGTGGCTGAATATCCCGTTTCATCAACCACCACATGGTACGACGATGGCTATATCACCAAGCTTGATGCGAATGGCAACTTCATAGAGGCTACTACTTTCGGCGGTAGCGATGTGGATCAGGTGAATGCACTGCTGATCAATCCGGCTACAGGGGTGCTTAATGTGGTCGGCACCTTCAGCGGCACCTGTGATTTTAGTCCCGGCCAGGCAGTGACCAATCTGACTTCAGCAGGCCTCTCGGATGGCTTCGTGGCCCGCTTCGTACAATGCCAGCCGGTAACCAACGAGGTAGAAGCATCAGCGTGCGGATCATACGACTACAATGGCAATACCTACACCAGCTCGGGCATCTACGAAAGTACCTTCACCACACCGGCGGGATGTGACAGCATCGTCAGCCTCGTGCTGGAAATTTTCAATGACACCTTTTCTAACGTCCAGCTCTATGCCACAGATGTGATCGAATACAACGGTATCACCTACAGTGCAGAGGGTGATTATGTGCAAACCGCCATAAACAGCAATGGATGCGACAGCCTGATCTACATCAACGTAGATATTCTGGAAAGCAGCTTCACCGTGCAGAATAACAACGGTACTCTGGTTTCCGGACAGCAGGGAGTGAGCTATCAGTGGGTAGATTGTAACAACGGAAACACTCCTATAGCCGGGGCTACCTCGCAATCGTTTACTCCGACGCAATCAGGCAGCTATGCAGTCATTGTATTCGGTAATGATGGAAGTGTCACTTCCGACTGTTTCGCGATTATAATTATCGGAGTGGAAGAACACCAGTCGGCCGGTTTGCGTCTCTTTCCCAATCCATTCACAGATCTCGTGCAGATAAGTAAGACACAGAGCCATCCGGATGTGATGCTTGTGCTGGACATGACTGGTAAGATTATAGAGCGCATCGCTCTCAATGCTTCTTTGCAGACCATTTCATTGGCTCATCTGGCCAACGGCATATACCTGCTTAAACTGGAAAACAAACACGAAGGAATTCGTGTCGTGAAGCAATGATGGTTGAAAGCCAACTATGCTGATGTAGACAGAGCCACCCGATCAGGTGGCTCTGTTGCTTTTTCTGTGATTCTCTTGTCTGATGCAACGCCCGAAACGAGCAAGTGCGAGTATTCTAAGGCGTTTTGGATCGGAATGGAAATCCGACTGAATAATCCGGGTTTAGCCGCATGACCAATGTATTTGAATCCAGCGAAAACTTTGGCTTCACTTGGCATTCAGTCCTCCAGCACCCCGAACTTCCCTGCCTCCACGTCGCGCATGGCCTGAATGATCTCAGCCTGGGTGTTCATCACGAACGGGCCATAGGCTGCGATGGGTTCATTCAGCGGCTCGCCGCTCAGCACCAGTATGATGGAGTCTTCTGATGCATTAATGGTGAACTCCGTGCCGTCATTCGCCATGAGAATAAAATGATCCTGCGGGACCGTATGTCCCTGAATCGTGGCGCTGCCCTGCACCGTCACCATCGCTGTGCTGTAATGCGCGGGGAAATTGAAATGCGCTTCGCCGCCGGGATTCAGTTTTGCATTTATCATGTGTACGGGCGAAAAGGTAGAGGCCGGTCCGCGCTCTCCATGGTACTCTCCGGCGATGACTTCCACCAGTCCGCCGTGGTTCGGCAACTGTACTTTCGGCATGCGGCCGTTGGTGATCTCTTGATACTTCGGCGATGACATCTTATCCTTCGCCGGCAGATTGACCCAAAGCTGCACCATTTGAAACTCTCCGCCCTCGCGGCTGAAGCTTTCTTCGTGATACTCTTTATGCAACACACCACTTGCTGCGGTCATCCACTGCACATCGCCCTCTCCAATCACTCCGCCGCCACCGGCACTGTCGTGGTGCGCGACACGGCCCTTGTAGGCGATGGTCACTGTTTCAAATCCGCGGTGCGGATGCACTCCCACGCCGCGCGGTTTTTCCGTAGGCGGAAAATAAAAGCGCTCGTTGTAGTCGAGCATGATGAACGGATCCATCCGCTTCATGCCTGTTTTGGCTGAACCGGGACTGAAGGTGTGCACACGGAATCCATCGCCCACGAAGTGGGGTTCACCCGGACGCAGCACCGCTTCAATGCTTCTTGTGCTCATGTTGTAGTTTTCTAATTTCAGTACGAAGTTACCTGCGTCGCACGAGTGAAAGCATTGACCGATATCAATGGACCACTTTCGCGAAAAGATGATTCGGTGTCGATGCGTCCAATGAAAAAGGGCAACCCTGAAGCTGCCCTTTTATATTTCGAAAAATGGTTTGCTTAGTAGCGGTAGGTATCGCTCTTGAACGGACCAGCGATATCCACACCAATGTACTGCGCCTGGCTTGGAGTAAGCTCTTCCAGCTCCACGCCGATCTTGGCGAGGTGCAGACGGGCTACCTTCTCATCGAGGTGCTTCGGCAGTACGTATACTTTGTTCTCGTAATTCTCGTGATTCGCCCACAGCTCCAGCTGCGCCAGTGTCTGGTTGGTGAAGCTGTTCGACATCACAAATGAAGGGTGACCGGTAGCGCATCCGAGGTTCACCAAACGGCCTTCCGCGAGTACGATGATGTCCTTGCCATCCACGGTGTACTTATCCACCTGCGGCTTGATGGTGTCCTTGGTTCTGCCATAGTTCTTGTTCAGCCAAGCCATGTCAATCTCATTATCGAAGTGACCAATGTTGAACACCACCGCATTATGCTTCATCGCCTTGAAGTGACGATCCACGATGATCTGGTGGTTACCGGTAGCAGTCACGATGATGTCTGCCTCTGGAATGGCAGTATCCATCTTCTTCACTTCGTAACCTTCCATTGCAGCCTGCAGCGCGCAGATAGGGTCAATCTCCGTCACGATTACACGCACACCGGCATGGCGGAGTGAATCGGCCGAACCTTTTCCTACATCGCCGTATCCTGCAACTACAGCCACTTTACCGGCCATCATCAGGTCAGTCGCGCGGCGCAAAGCATCCACAAGTGATTCGCGGCAGCCGTATTTATTGTCAAACTTCGACTTGGTTACGCTGTCGTTGATGTTGATCGCCGGCAACAGCAGGGTACCGTTGCGCTCGCGGTCGTACAGACGCAATACGCCGGTAGTGGTCTCTTCAGAGATACCGCGAATGCCCTTCACGAGCTCCGGGTAACGGTCGAATACCATGTTGGTGAGGTCACCGCCGTCGTCGAGGATCATATTGAGCGGCTGGCCGTCGTTGAATGCGAAGAGCGTCTGCTCTATGCACCAGTCAAACTCCTCTTCGGTCATTCCCTTCCACGCATATACCGGAATGCCCGCAGCGGCAATGGCAGCAGCAGCGTGATCCTGAGTAGAGAAGATA
>JBKDGH010000003.1:0-7100 GCA_046336655.1 Flavobacteriales bacterium
GGATCAAAAAGCGTTTCTCAAAAACGCCCTCATCGAATACGCCAACAGCCTCAACTCACAAAGCCGCAAAAGCGAAGCCGTCGAGTGGCTGAATCTGGGTAAGAAGCACTTTGAGGATGACAAGGAATTTCAGGTGAATTATTCCTCCATTGTAGGATAACTCCCTGCCAAACACGCTCATCCGGTCCAGCCTGGCATATCGGATGAGCGTTTTTTTTTTGAATACTTGTGGCCATCCATTAATTTCGGGAGACAATTCCAAATTCCGCATCGTGTATAACCGTTTGGTTTGGTCGCTGTTATTATCTCTGGTTTATTTGTCAGGCCGCTCTCAATGCGGAACTGCTGGCTATTCGTTGCGCTTCGGAACTTCCGGCGCGGATCAGGGGCACAGCATTACAGTGCAATCAAACGCAATTTTCACCCTTTCGGTTAGTTCGGGATTTGGATCTGGTTTAAATTCAGAATGTCTGCTCACAAAACACGCTCTGAATGGAACTATAATTTGGTCTATCCGAATTGGAGGCGCGGGGTTTCATGAAGGAAATAACGCCATTATCACCAGTGCCGCAAATGGCGATCTGCTGTTGGCCGGACTCTTTCGCACCACTACCAGTGCGCCTCGACGACCGTTTCTTATGAGAGTTGACAATGATGGTAACATCCTCTGGCAAAAAATGATTTCCAGCGCCACTGATGATGGTGATACGCCGCGGGATATTCTTGAGTTGAGTGACGGCACTATTGTGCTTGTGGGCACAAGTAACACATTCACATTCGGCACCAGCGATGCCTTCGTGCAGCGCTATACAGCAGGAGGGCAGTTCATGTGGGGTGTCCACCGGGGCGGCACAGCGAATGAGCATTTTTATTCTGTAATCGAATCCTCCAATGGTACTATTCTTTGTGCTGGAAACAACCAGAGTAGTGCAAATCAGAGTTACGGCGCATGGCTTGTGGAGTTTAACATGAACGGTCAGGTGCTTAATCAGCGCATTTATGACTCACCCGGCCTGGACTCTTTTCTCGGCCTTACTGAATCTCCTGACGGCGGCTATTTCGCGACCATTCAAACCAACTACTCAGGATCTCCTGACATCGGGCTAATGAGAATTGAAAGTAATCTGATTTCAGACTGGTGCAGGCATGTGCCATCCACGGGAACGGATTGGCCGGTGGATGTATGGTTGCAACCCAATGGCAATCCTCTTGTAGTGGGTGTTTCTGCTGATATTGGTCCGGCAGCCAACAACATCGTTACGCTGCAATTCAATCCAGCAGGCGATCTTCAGTCAGCGGATGCACTCGGATTTCTCAATAATGACGGAGCTCAGGGAATTTCAAGAATCAGTGATCGGGATAGCGCAGGTAACTATTTCATATGCGGGTACACTGATATTGCCGGACAAATGGATGTTGCGCTGCACAAGCTGGATGCTTGCGGAGTGTCTTCGTGCTCCCAATCCATGATGGTTTCTACATCCGTGCTTCCCTTTAGCCAGTTTGATGTTTCTTCTGGTAGCGGAAATTATCCGGCATTTCAGAGTGCAAGCATCGGTACAAACGATGCGGCTACGGCTCTCATTAATTATGAGGTGTTGTGCGAAATAGTCTGTCCGGGAACTCTCGTTTTGCAGGCGGATACTGCCTGTCAGGGCACTGTCCTCGAACTTGTTCCCGAATTTACTGGACCGGAAAGCGGAGTAATTTCATGGTGGGTAGATGGACTCGTGACAACCACGGGACCAGAACTCCAGCTCCTTCTTGATGATCCTGGGGTCTATGTGATTACGGCTGAACTTGAGGATAGCAATGGATGCACCTACTCGGCCACTTCTGAGGTTGTTTCACTTCCGATTCCTTTGATTCCTGATGCGGACGACTTGACTTCTTGTGCTGCTGTAGAACTTGAAGGTGTCATTCCGGATGCCACCTGGCTCGATTCTGACGACAACACAGTCCAAATTGCCAACGAGAGTGGCACTTACACTGCGACCATCACCAATTTCTGCGGAACAGCTTCCACCGAGGTGGAGATCACCATCTTCAGCGCATCCATTTCATTGGAAGTGTCCAATTTGATCAGCTGCCTTGAACCAACAGCAGTAATTACAGCAGGCCCCGCAGGAGTGATCCAAAGTATCGACTGGTACAGCCCCGGACTTGAGCTAATTGGTAATGGCTCACAGCTCGAGGTCAACAATGCAGGCATCTACCTTGCCACAGGTATTACATCGGAAGGCTGTCCATTCAGCATTGAGGCCTCAGTATCAGGAAGCTCAGATAACCTTCCCGCCCCTCTAGTTTCCCTATCCGGTACTATGAGCTGCACAATGGATGGGCTAATGCTTGTTATCGGAAACTCCTCAATCTACGAAAGCATTTCTGTTTTATTTCCAAACGGAACAGTTATCAACCTGGCTAACAATGAGGAATTCGTGGCTATTTCCGAACCGGGAACGTATCTGATTACCGGTCAAAGTGGCCCTTGCAATGCCGTTTCTTCTATTGATGCGCCAACTCCCTCCTGGCCCGAAGGATATTTCAGCATCCTACCTTTTACTGAATTAAACTGCAACCAACAGGAAACCTCACTCCAGGTCTCTCCCTTCGACAACAGCAATGAATATTTCTGGTTTGACGGTCAGGGAAACCTTGTCGGTACTGGCTCTGGGATTGTCGTCAGCGTCCCTGGCAATTACCTGCTTGAAGTAAGCGGAGCCTTTGAAAGTTGCTTTTTCGCGGACACCATTGAGGTGAACGCGGATCTCACTCAGCCCTTCGTGCTCATTACACCTTCCGCGTATTCAATCCTGTGCGAAGGCGGGCAGGTAGCGCTTCAACTGGAGACGAACGTCAAAAACGCTGCTGTTGCCTGGAGCCATGATGATGAACTGCTTCCTGAAACAGACCAAACACTGAACACCGGGGAGGCAGGCACCTATGTTGCCGTTGTCACAGATCCCGGTAATGGGTGCTCCTCTGAATACAGCATAGTTGTGACAGAATCTTTGGGCACTTTTCCCGATATCAGCCGGATACTTTTTCCGAACATCTTCACACCCAACTTCGATTCTAAAAATGAGCAATGGAGACCCATCTACGACGATCCCTCCATCGCTTTGTTGCCTGAACACTTCTCCTTTTGGGACTTGAAGATCTATAATCGTTGGGGCTCATTGTTACATAGCGAGTCAAGCAATCATTCAGATATTCTTGATGGTTGGGACGGTTCCGGACTCCCTGATGGAGTGTACTATTTCCACCTGGTCATGAGCGGGGTGTGTGAATCTGAGGAGAGGATTGTGCGTGAAGGATACATTCACATTGTGCGCTAATTCCTGATGGTTCAACCGGCTTCGATCATGGGATTAAATTACAGTCATTGCGGGCTCTCTTGAACGTATTCTGCGATGTAACGGTCACACCGCATCAACGATTCCAAACGAGCAAGAAGGATTATTCCAATGCGCTTTGCAGACCTCAGTCCGACTGAAGTATCCGGGTTACGATTTGCGGAATGATAACATGTGTTTCCAGGTTCTGAGCCACCTCAAGAGCGGGTTCTGGTATTCGTAGGCGAAATAATCCATCCTGACCGGATTAAAGCTTTGAAAAAATTTCTCCACCGCCGGAATTACGGACCCCTCAAAATCAAAGAAAGCGAGTCCCTCATGATGTGCATGGCTGATGGCGAAGTGTATGCCAAATGCATTGGCCGAATTCTCGGGATAATCGCGATTCCGGGCCCCTGCCAGGTAGTACATTCCCTTTCCCTCTTTCAGAAACAATCCCGTCCATAGTACTCGCTCACCTTTGGTCACGTTTATTAAAACCAAAGACTCCGTAGGAAGGATTTCCTGCATTCGCGTGTAACGATGGATCAAATGATTCAGATTAAGGCTGGATAAGAATGAGCGGATTAACGCCATGGACGCTGTGTTATCCGAACTTAGTGAAACAGATAGCCCCACACGCCGGGCTTTCTGAATCATATTCCGGGCAGAAGAACTGAAACCCGACTCAACAGGTTCAATAAGACCTAAAGTCTGTAACCTGTAGGTGCGCTTGCTGAAGCGATTAAAACCCTCACATTCCGGTGCTGAGGTGCACCACTCCGGAGGAAAATCAAGGTGAATCCAATGAAATCCACGACCTCTCAAAAACTGAAGGCCCTCCGCAATGCGAGTGGCCCTGTCTGCGGATTCCTTTGCGGTTGCAAAGCCTACCGACGGCAGTCCCGATGGAGTAATTGCCAATCGGAGACCGAATTTCCGCAGACTGCCAACCAGCCAGACTTCGTCTATCTGAGAATTTCCAAAGGCCAGAAAAAGTACTTCCCCGCTATAGACTTCTGCCCAATCCTTTCCGATGAACCTCGATTCCAGAATGCGCGCACTGGCGTACCATTGCCCAAACTCTTCTATGGATAAATAACGGATCATTCTCCTATTTGAGCCTGGAATATGCTTCGAGCAACACCAGCTCCTGAGTTTCCCAACTGTACTTCTCCCGGGCGCGCAGCAAGTTCTTCCGGATTTCTGCGAGGTCCTTTTTCATCAATGAATCCACAGCCTCCCAAACCCCGTCAGGATTGTACTCGCCGATCACCACGCCAATCGACTCTTCATTGGTTACTCGGGCACATTCCACAAGGTTGTTGGTGATCACTGGAATCCCCGCATGGATGTACTCAAACAACTTATTGGGCATGCAATAGTAGTTGTTGAGACAGATATTCTGAGTCGAAACAAAACCGGCAGTAGCCCCTGATGTCCACCTCATCAGATTCTTGTATGGTACCGGAGGCAAAAGATGAATTTTCTCATGAGCTTCTGCTGCTTCACGAATCATATCGTTCAGCGGGCCTGACCCCATGAACACAATATGCCATCCTGCAAACCGCTCCTGTTGAAAGCTTTCAATCAGCACTTCGATCCCCCGACTGCGGGCAAACCCTCCCTGATAAATGAAGAGCGGAACCGAATCATCCAGCCCCAATGCATCGCGCAGTTCTCTGTTTCCTGTGATCAGTTCCTCCCGGTGCGGGGCATTCATTACGAGATACGGATGCTTAATTCCGTAAAGTCGTTGGTACTCCGCAGCAATAGACGGGGAAATTGTAATAAAACGGGCAGGCCAATGAATAAACAAACGCTCCATGAATCCGATCACTTTCTTCATGAACGGATTCAGGCCAAACTTTTCACGCTGGTACTCATGGCTGTCATAGACCAACTTCACGGATGGTCTGCTCATCTTTACCATTACGCCGGCGATCAACCCCTCGAAATCGTTGCAGTGAATCACATCGAACCTGCGGTAGTTCCACATTACTTTCAGAAAAAACTCGAGAAACTTGAGTCCACCGTAGAACTTGTTATTATCCGGAAGGGACAAACTGCGCAAGCGAATACGATGCACGGAAATGCCATGATAGACCTCCCGTTCCGGCACATTGCCTTTGAGCAGCGCAACCACTACCACCTCGTGACCGGCATTGGTAAGGGTATCTGCTACCTTGTAAACCCTGTTATCATTCACGAAGTTATTCAGTACGACAGATGCGATTCTCATTTGACTAAAGCTTTTGAAGCGTTTCTTTTCAGTATGACCAGGGTGATTGCAATGATCGAAAGAAGCAGCAGCACCTTACAGACTACCAGCGCCTTCAGGGCGTCCAGCTCATCCAGACCGGCCTTATAGGACACGTGAATACAACCCACAATGAGCGCAAAGTGAACTGCGTCGATAAACGCTGTCAATCGCTGTGCGCCAATCCGGTAAAACGTATAACTGAGAGAGGATGTGACAAAATTGAAAACATACCAAAACGAAAGGATCTTCAGAAACTCGATTGCCCGTTCCCATTCCGAGCCGAATACGAAGCCCATTGTGCGTTGAGGAAGCAGGAGTACCACCACCAGACAGGCCAGCGCAAAAGCCATAAATTTTTTAAGCGCTGCCATGTAGATGCGATACAACTCCTTGTCATCGGTCACTTCAGATATCTTTTGATAGAACACTTGTCCGAACGAAGCGGCAACGATGTTCAATGGTGTCATGAATACTCTCCTGCACAAGGCCATGTATCCAACGGCCACGATTCCGTAGTACTGGGTAAACAGTCCGATGTGCGCCCATTGCGCCATCCGGCTGAACAAACTGCCCCAGATTGTAAACAGGGGATAGTCGCGATACTCCCGTGCCACCTTTTTCAATCGCTCCCGGTCGATGTTCCTGAACCCAAGTGGCTCATCCTTCAGGAAATGGAACACCGAATAAATTGCGGATGCTACATTACCAAAAACAGTGGGAATAATCAGCCCGAAAGAAGAAAGTCCTGCCAGACCGAAACCCAACTTCACCGGCTCACTCGATGCGGAGTTCCAGACCTTCGCGGTGGCCGCTACCCTGTAGTTCTTTTGCCTGCTGAACCAAAAATTCACGCTGTTGAATGTGGCAAATGCCAGCAACGTGATGGGTAGCGTCCACAACCATGCACCGAGGGTTGGCAACCCATAATATTCGCCAACCATTGGCCCGGCAAAAACAGCAACGATGAGCAAGACAGCTGAGCTGACCAGTGAAATCCGCGTTGAAAGTGCGAGTACGTGTCTTGCATCCTCCCGGTGTGATGGCTGCATGATGGCGTATTCATACTTGCCTGTCACCACCACGACGAGGATATTCAGATACATCGTGTATATTTCCAGCGCAGTGAAATCGTCCGGCGAGAAGAGTCGTGTAATCAGCGGTGAAAGCAGAAGCGGCACCGCCTGACTGAGCGCCGTGCCGGTCATGAGAGTCAGGACATTCTTCCCAAACTCTCCTCCTATCAGTTTAGTCAGACGACCCTTCAACGTATTCTGCTCAACGTTATTTACCGCCTGCGGCCTGGTATATCCGCTCAATGATATCTACGACTTTCAGGCCTTCAAGGGCGTTGGTGGTAATCTGTGAACGCCCGGTCAGCGTATCCACCACATTCTCGATGATGTATACGTGATTGGCCGCAGAGCCTTTGTAAAATCCGTAGTCATTAGCCGGATTGGCCTCACGCAGCGCAGGCATTGTGTAATCCTTGATGTGGCAATACA
>JBKDGH010000068.1:0-5732 GCA_046336655.1 Flavobacteriales bacterium
GCGGCCCGAGCGCATTTTTATTAATAGGATAATGTGGTGATAGGATGATGTGATAATGTCGCCTTTTCGCTGAGCGACGGAATTGATTCCACAATTCACAATTCAACAATTCAACGATGGCGGCACTTCGCTAAAGGACAGGCGATCCGGAGGGATTTCCATTCTCTATTCTCCATTCTCCAAAAGCGCTCTCCGCTCTGCGTTAGTCCAATCCCAGCATCTGTGAACGCGACTTCTTCGATTGACAACCTATGTCCTAATCCGCCCCTACGGGGCTCAGCGTTCGCACGCACTCCCTCTCCTCCGGTTTACACCGGAGGCTACAGATAAGTCGCCCCTACGGGGCTCGGGAGTTGAATTGGGTAATGTGGTAATAGGGTGATGGGGTGATGCCGCCTCTTTGCTGAGCGACGGAGTTGATTCCACAATTCACAATTCAACAATTCAACGATGGCGGCACTTCGCTAAAGGACAGGCGACGCGGCGAGATTTCCATTCTCTATTCTCTATTCTCCACTCTCCATTCTCCATGCGCCACTCACTGAGCGTGGGTGATGGACAGACTTAACGCTCAATGATTCGATCTTACCGCGCACACATCCCAGCGCAGGTTGATGCCGAACTGCCAGGAGGGTTCGGTGAAGATTACATAATGAGTTTCGGTGGATTCGTGGTGCCATCGCCCCAGTCTGCGTCAAAGGCATATTCAAATTCATAGAAACGGCGCTGTGTGTTTTGTCGCCACCCCCAGTTCACTGCAGACACACCGATGCTCAGGCTTTCATTGATCCGGTAGACGAGATGAAAGCGTGTCAATGCCTTGGACAGCGTTTGTTCCACCGGACTGCATTTGGCGATTACGCGTGCTCTGCGGATTCCGGATTGTGAATTCATCAGAGTCGCGTCCATATTGATGTACTCAGGACATTCGTTCTGCAGCACGGTGGCATATACCCCCAGGCGTATTCCGAACTCAATATCCTGCTGACGAAACACCAGTGCAGCATGTACACCCGCCATGTGGCGGAAGAAGGTTTCCTCAATGCGGTATACGCGATAATTCGTGGAATTGGGCAAGGTGTATGTCAGATCAAGCGACTGCACCACGGAGTTGGTACTTGCACCAATTCCGAAACCGATGATGTCGCGCTGGCGCAGGTAGGTGAAATCCAACGCCGGAAACACCCGATTGCGATAGGAGTAATAATCGCCGCCGCCGGGCACAGTTTCGAACACGACCTGGCCGGTATTGAAATTGGCGACGGTAAGATCGGCCACCCATCGGGCGGTGCTCTCTTTTGTGGATTGACCGCATGCAGCCTCGCTCCATAGCAAAAAAGAGATAAGCAGGATAGTGATTAACCGGTGCATGACGAATACTATCCAATAAGGATCAACTAAACCGAAAGCAATGCCGTTTATTTCTGGCAAGATAGGAATCGGAGTTATTAAATATTGGTCTTAATATAAAGTGAAGGCCTCTAAGGGTATTCACGGACTGAAGAATCACAAAATCAAATCATGCTGCCACCGCTGATTAATGAGGTAATGTAAATACAGGAGTAAGTATCTTTAGGCATTCATGATAGGAATTCTCCGCTTTACCCTTTTCTCCTCCCTCCTCGCCCTGTCCCTTCACGCGCACGGGCAAAACGATGCCATGCACATCAGGGAGGAAAATGAATATACCCGCATTGCACTGACGGATATCCTCGGCGAATGGGTTTGGGAGCATACCGATTCGACGAAGCACACGCTGAGTTTTGTGAATCAAGCCGACTATTGTGTGATCATTCCGGAAATCAAGCATGGTGTTGGTCCTTACTCGTTCCTCATCGAACAAGACAGCATGCACGTCAATGGGTCAGCCGCCAACTGGCCACCCTATTACTGCACCGTTCGCATGGTGGACAAGCAAACCATTGAGTTGTTGTTTTACACCTTTCTATATCCTGGTCATACGACTACGGTTTGCAGGAGGAAGTAATGCGGTGCTGAGAATTGGTTTAGCAATTTTAGCTTTGGAGCCTCTCTTCTTCGAATAAGGTGAATTCAAAAAAAATGAACGAAACCAACAGAAAAGTCATCCTCTACATCGCCATGAGCGTGGACGGATACATCGCAGGACCGGATGATGATCTTGGATTTCTCGCTTCGGTAGAGAAAGAAGGAGAGGATTACGGTTACGGTGATTTTATTCAGACTGTGGATGCCGTGATCGTGGGACGCAGAACTTACGACAAGGTGTTGTCCATGGGATTTGAGTTTCCTCATGCCGACAAAGACGCGTACATCATCACGCGCACGCCGCGCCCTGCGATCGGGTCGGTGAAATTCTATACCGGCGATTTAAAAAGCCTGGTACACACCCTGAAATCACAACCGGGCAAGCACATCTTCTGCGACGGCGGAGCGGAAATTGCGCATGCGCTGATGCAGGACGATCTGATTGACGAGTGGATCATTTCCGTCATACCTGCATGTGTAGGCAGCGGCACGAAGCTCTTCAAAGATGGCCGTGCACCACAGCGGCTCACATTGGTGACGGCGAAATCGTATGATACGGGGCTGACGCAGTTGCATTACCGGAGGAAGGAATAGCAACAAGTTCCATCGGTCATATCCTCTAATCCTATACCAGTATATTGTACGGACATTTTCCGTACATTTGCCCTGCACAATCCTATTTAGAATCACTATGAAACCAGCAGAACAAGCCCGATTTGATACGCGTCTTCCCCGCGAGCATAAGGAATTATTCGAGTATGCCGCAGAGTTGGGAGGTTATCGCAATCTCACGGACTATGTGATTCAGGTGCTGATGGAACGTTCTCAGGCCATCATTGAAAAACACAACGCGATCGTCGCATCGAAAAAAGATCAGAAGATCTTTTTTGAAGCCATCACCGCCGATATTGAACCAAACGCAGACCTACTCAAGGCCGCGCAGAAGTATAAAAGAGCGGTCGGCAAAAAATGATCGACGGTCCTTTCCTTACGGTTACGCTACGCTCAATGCATGTCAGGGATTCTTTTGACTGCGGAAATTCCTTGCTCAATGGATACCTGCACAGGCAGGCTGGACAGGATGTCAAGCGACGTATAACCGCATGCTTCGTCATGGCGGATGACAACCAGGTGGTAAAAGGCTATTACACCCTTTCAAGTGCGGGTATTCACCGCGACAAACTTCCTCGTGAGATCATAAAGAAACTTCCCGGCTCCTATGGCGACTTGCCGGTGACGCTTCTGGGCAGACTGGCCGTCGACAATACCCATCGGGGAAAAGGCTTGGGTGGAATGCTTCTGATTGATGCACTCCGCAGAGCGCATTATACTTCCGTCAACCACGTCGCATCGATGGCCGTGGTTGTGGATCCGATTGATGAAGATGCAGTGCGCTTTTATCAGAAGTATGGCTTCATTCTGCTGCCCGACAGCGGAAAGATGTTTTTGCCGATGAATATCATCGCCAGGTTATTTGTTTGAGCCCTGACCATCTGTGTAATTGATTTCGATGCATTCTGATAACCGCGCCCAACGCAAAAAGGCTGAGAGAGGTGAAAGGTTTGATAGAGGCGAGAAAAGTAAAGTGAACATCTGTCATCTTCCCGGCTTGAAATCAGGGAAAGCTCTAAGACATACCAGAAATTGGTATATTTGTACAAAGCGATTCCCAATGGCAAAAAACACATCAATCCTTCTCGGTGACTACTTCGACAAGTTCATTCATCGTCAGGTAAAATCCGGACGCTTCTCCTCTGCGTCGGAAGTCATTCGGGCTGCATTGCGGATGATGGAACAAGAAGAAAAGCAAAAGAAAGAGCTTATCGCGGCCCTAAAAGCCGGTGAAAACTCCGGAATTAATGACCAGTTCAATCCGGAAGACTTCATGAAAATGCTCCACACTAAGCATCTGAAGAATGCGATTTCGCCTAAGTAAACTGGCAGAAGAGGATCTTGAGCTGATCTGGCTCTATACCCTCACTCATTGGTCGAAGGAGCAAGCTGACCGCTACCTTAAGCTCATCTTTGATGAGATCGCATACTTGTCTCAGCACCCTCTTTCCGGCAGGGATTACAGCGAATTCAGAGAAGGCTACCGCTGCTCAAAAGTGAAATCTCACTTGATCTTCCACAAGCTATATCCAACGGGAAATGATATTCTGATTGTCCGAATACTCCACGGTAGTATGGATATCTCACACACCCCTTTTGAATAAAATGGGCTTCAATAAAAACGGGCTGACCACATTGTGATCAGCCCGCTTCAGTGATTGAAACAATCTTCTTATTTCACAGTCAGACGCTGGGTAGAAGTGCTGCCGTTTGCGGCGTGCAGTTTCACCACATAAACGCCCTGACTCAGTGCGTTGGTCTGAAGTACTGCAGCGCGCTCAGTGAGCACGATGCGACCGCTGAGGTCATATATTTCAATCGCGCAGGTTGCATCGCCAAAGCGAACTGGCTGTCCTGCCACCACTGGGTTCGGGTACAGCGCAGGAATTCCGGCATTCTCCATATCCTCCACGTTTATCGGAGTCTTGTAGAAGAATACGTTGTCCACGTACACGGTAGTAGCACCGGTAGGCTGACCTACGAAGATGTACTGTGCGAGATGCTCGGTGCTGGCGAGTCCTGTGAAGCTTGAAAGCGGCAGGTTGACGCTCACCCACTGCTCTTGTGCAGGGTTCTCGATGTTGATCTGATGCTCAGTGTCATCACCGCCACCGAATGCTCCGTCGGCGCCGAAGTCCACGAGCTTCACCGCGAAGAACGTCGCGTTGGGTGACCACATATCGAGGTAGAAGAATTCCATTCCGCTTGCATCAATGGTGTTCGCTACGGTCTCCACGCCAACAAAATCGAGGTTGGTGTACTTCTTAGTCGGATTGCCCTGGATGGTGATGTCAGTGAGGGCTGCGGCTGACCAGCTGGTAGCCCAGGTATCGACGGTTACGTTGGTGTACGCATCGCTGAACATGGAAATTACGTTCGCCTGAAGCTGGATTGGTGTCGGAGCTGGTTCCGTGGGTTCAGGTTCAACGACCACATCACCGTTGTAGAAGAACATGTTGTCAAGCCATACCGTAGCATTGCCTGAAGGCTGAGCCACGATGATGTACTGTGCGATGTTTGACTGCGTCACCAGACCTGTAAAGCTGCTCAGCGGGATATCCAGGCTCACCCACTCTTGCTGGGCAGGCGCATTGATATCAATCTGATGTTCTACATCATCTCCACCACCAAAGCCACCGTCAGCGCCGAAATCCACGAGCTTAATGGCGAAGAGGGTGAAATCAGCTGACCACACATCCACGTGGAAGTGGGTCATCTCATTGATGTCGAGTTGGCTTGCGATAGTCTCGATACCTGCGAAGTTCAGGTTCGCATAACGCTTGGTAGGATTGCCCTGGATAGTTACATCGCTCAGTGCCGCAGCTGACCATCCGGTGAGCCATGTATCCACGGCTACGTTGGTGTATTCATCGCTGAAAAGAGAAATCACATCTGCAGGATCCTGAGTTGGAGTTGGCGCAGCAGTCATCGGCTCAGGATTGGCCTGAGCTGCAGTGAAGGTGATGTTGTCGAAGAAAACGACGTTGTCCTGAGTTCTTCCTGCGAGGTCGAAATCCGGGAACACAATGATCTGACTGAGCTGTCCCTGATCACCGGGAGGATTCACGAAGGCTGCGAAATCGAAGGTGATCTCTTCCCACTGATTGGTGAGG
>JBKDGH010000069.1:0-15462 GCA_046336655.1 Flavobacteriales bacterium
ACGCCTTCGAATACTCGCACTTGCTCGTTTCGGGTGCTCACCGTGGGGGTGACCACGCTTCCGCGCCCGAAACTTGCGCGAGTGCTTGTCTTCTTTGGCGTTTTGAATCTCATGCACGAAACCGACTGCATAATCTGGGTTTAAGTATCCGCCCAGCGCATAATCGAGTAGCCGGCCATGCCAGCTTTCGCTGACAGAAAGAGGCTCTCACACCATCTCGGCTGAGTCCCGGCTTAGCCGGGATCATGATGTAAAGGAGAGGCCCATGAACGTATGTTCCGGACTATCTCCCCGCTCCCCGCTCTCACTCTTCACTCTCCGCTCTCACTCTCCGATCTTCATTTGAAAGGTACATCTGCAGATGCCGGGGCACCCCATCACCCTATCACCCCATCACCTGTAACCCTTCCCTCCTTCTTGCGGTATAACTGCCCTGTCTGCTCCACCCTAACGCGCAGATAAGGAAAACATGAAACCAACTGCAAGACTACTGGTATTGCTGGCCTTGTCCGGACTGTTCCACAATCTTTCACTCGTTACCCTGGCTCAAACCACCCCGGTAATCGACTGTCCGTCGGACCGCCTTACCGACAGCCTTATTGCGAATGATCCACGATGGGCGCGCAGCTTTTTTTACATGGAACAGAAAATTCAGGCAGCCAATGCGCTTGCTGAAGACGAACGCTCCAACGACCTGCACACCCTTCCTGTGGTGGTGCATATCATCCACAATGGCGAACCAACAGGTAGCGGAACCAATATCTCCGATGCGCAAATCCAATCGGCAATCACTGCGCTCAATGAAGACTTCCGCCGTATGCCAGGCACCAATGGTTTCGGTGACGGAGTAGATGTCAATATCGAATTTTGTCTCGCCCAGCGCGACCCTTCCGGCAATCCAACCACGGGCATCGTGCGCGTGAACGGAACTTCGGTGCCGGATTATGCCACAGAAGGCATCACCGCGGGTGCTGGTGAAGGTGCCGGCGAACTTGCCGTAAAATCCCTCAGCACCTGGCCGCGAACCAGCTATGTGAATATCTGGGTGGTGACCGAAATCGAAAACAACGACGGAGGCTCGGGCATACAAGGTTATGCTTATTTCCCGTTCAACGACCCCAGGGACGGCATAGTGATATTGTACAACGCTTTCGGAACCACAGGTAACCTGAAGAGCTACACCAATATGAACCGTACACTCACCCACGAGGTCGGTCACTACCTCGGATTGTACCACACGTTCAATGACACCAGCACCTGCTCGTCTGAAACCAACTGCAATACCCAGGGCGACCGCGTATGCGACACCCCTCCTACCATTCTGAGCTCATCATGCAGTTCGCCGGCATGCGGAGGCACTCAACAGGTGGCCAATTACCTCGACTACACAAGCCAGACCTGTCAAGACATGTTCACTGAAGGGCAAAAGACGCGAATGCGGACCACGCTGGAAACACAGCGGACATCGATGATTTCATCACTTGGTTGCGACGCTGTATTTGCACTCGACGCCGGCATCACCGCCATCGCTTCGCCAAATGGCGCGAGCTGTAATAATACTTACACTCCATCGGTCACCCTGACCAATTTTGGAGGCACCACACTTACCTCTGTAAATATCCTTTACAACATTGACGGCACCGGTTCGAATACATTCAGCTGGACGGGATCACTTGTTTCGGGGGCAAGTATTTCAGTGACTCTTCCACAGATCACGGCATCCATGGGTATGCATACCTTTTACGCATGGACCAGCAACCCGAACGGACAGACGGATCAAAACGCTTCGAACAATCAGGCGACCAGTGATTTTGAAGTCGCCAATGGCGGACAAGTGTCGCTGGTGGTTACGCTGGATTACTTCGGGCAGGAAAACACCTGGACCATCACGAACAGTGGCGGTGCTCAGCTTGCTTCGGGCGGACCATATCCAAACAACCAACCCAATTCGCAACACACCACCAACCTGTGTCTGCCCGAAGGGTGCTATACCCTCCGGTTCTTCGACTCTTACGGCGACGGACAGGGATTCATCAATGGCAATTTCACCCTGTATGATGACGATGATAACGTGCTCGCCACTGCCTCAGGCAACTGGGGCGCACAAAGCGCGCATCCATTCTGCGTAACTGCTGCACCACCAGCAGGCAATCCGCCGGTAGCATCCTTCACCGTGAGCGATGCCACCGTGTGCATCGGCCAGGCCGTGTCGTTCACCAACACAAGCACAAACACTCCGACTTCTTACAGCTGGACATTTGCAGGCGGTACACCTTCCACTTCCACACAGGCAAACCCATCGGGAATTACATGGAATACGGTCGGAGCGAAAACGGTGACCCTCACGGCGACCAACAGCTTCGGAACAAATACTTACACCTGCAATAACTGCGTCACCGTCATCGCGGGACCGTCAGTGACACTGAACAGCACCGCGCCTTCATGCGCCGGAACAAGCAACGGTCAGGTTAGCACCACCGTAAGCGGAGGATATTCACCCTACACTTACTCCTGGAGCAATGGTGCCGGCTCGGCGAATATTGCCAACCTGGGAGCAGGCACATACAGCGTAACAGTAACCAACAATCAGGGATGCACCGGTGCGGCTTCAGCCACGCTCACTGCGCCATCGGCCATCAGTATCTCAGGTACAACAACTCACGCTTCATGCGCCGGACAGAACACTGGCAGTATCACAGTAAGCGCTTCGGGTGGAACCGGCAGCAAGACATTCAGCTGGAGCAACGGAGCCACAGGAGCCACCATCAGCAACCTCGCAGCGGGGAGCTACACCGTAACTGCCACCGATGCGAATGGATGCACCGCGCAGCAGACCTACCCCATTTCACAACCTGCAGGGCTCAGTGTCGCGGTAACTCCGGTGCACGTTGCGTGCGACGTTGGCACAGGTTCAGCCACAGCGGTGGCCACCGGAGGAACAGGTAGCTATGCGTATTCATGGAGCACGGGAGCCGGCGGAGCGAGTGTGAGCGGACTCAGCGCAGGAAATTATTCCGTGCAGGTAACTGACCAGAATGGCTGTTCGGTTTCCCAGAATTTCAGCATTACCTCAAGTGCTGGATTAACTGTCACCCTGAACAGCACAGCTATGAGCTGCCACGACAGCAATGATGCGGGCATAACAGCCACAGTCAGCGGTGGCACTGCGCCTTATATCTATTCGTGGACGACAGGACAAAACAGTTCTTCATTGAACAACCTAAGTGCCGGCACCTATACGGTCAACGTCACGGCAGGCAACGGATGCACAGGAACAGCAAGTGTTGTAATCACAAACCCTGTAGTGCTCGATGCCATTGTATTTAAATCAGACATCAGCTGCTTTGGCGCGAACGACGGCTCAGCCATTGTGAGTGTAACCGGCGGTACCGGTGCGATTGAAATCACTTGGAGTAACGGTGATGAAGGCACACAAACTGGCGGTCTGAACAGCGGAGTGCACACTGTGATTGTCAGCGACGAAAACGGATGCACCCTGTCTGAAAGTTTCACCATTACAGAACCATCAGCAATTAACGTCATTACCGAACTCGTATCAGCGGAAACCTGCGCAGGCAGCGACGGATCGGCAATCGTCAACGCGATGGGCGGGACCGGAACACTCACCTATGTATGGTCCAACGGCTTCACCGGACAGCTCGCTGAAAATCTCTCTTCAGGAAATTACGGAGTGGGCGTGCTGGACAGCAATGGCTGCACCGCCGAATCAGGCATCGGAATTCCTTACGACTGTATTGTCGTACTGCTCACCACACGCCTCACGGATGAATTCTGCGGAGCGCAGCAACTGGCTCTTGATGCTGTGATTGAATGCATTGCACTTGACAATGCAAACTCCTACCAGTGGCGCTTTGGAAACCTCGCGGGACAAACGCTTGCAGAACCCCAAACCACAGGCAACAGCATTGCACTTTCAACGGTAACCGGCATCTTCGGCGGAGAAACTTACGTGGTGCATGTGCGCGCATTGATCGGCGACACCTGGAGTGCGTACGGAGAGGAGTGCACGATTGCGACAGAAGACATTGTGATGCCCTTCGTTACACAACTGACAGAGGAAGACTGCGGCGCCACGATCACCTTCTGGGGAGAAATCATCCATGCTGACCCTGTACCCGGTGCCCTCAACTACGAATGGAACTTCACTGGCGAAGGCTACGAGTGGACTTCATTCACCAATGAAAACTGGATGGAACTGAATGCGTCCATGCTCTTTGCGCCAGGCTCTTCGTACGACGTGAAAGTGCGCTGCGGAATGGGCAACGGGGTCTTCACGGAGTGGGGCAGCATTTGTCCGATCACCTTCGCCCGGAATGAAACACTGGATGTGAGCTATGAAACAGGCGATCAACCCGAAGGAGGACTGCTTTTCTTCCCCAACCCGTTCAATGGCGAACAGATTCAAATGAATACTTCAGGGTTAGGAATGGGCGATTCAGTAAGTCCCATCCGGGTCACAAACAGTGCCGGACAGCTCGTGGAAGTAATCACCCGTTCCCTGAGCGGCGGACAGAAAGCGATGCATGCCTGGACATTTGCCAATCGCCTCGCACCCGGAATGTACTACCTGACTTATTCAATCAACGGAGTGCCCGCACAGCAAAAGCTGATGGTGCACTAAGCGGATTCACACTATTCAAGAGAGGGTGGAGACCGGGAATTACCTGGTCTGAGTAAAAGGCCCGTTCACGCTTTGTGGACGGGCCTTTGAAATAAATAGCCAATAAAAAAGGGAGAGGCTGATCTCTTATCTGAACAACGTCAGCGAACCGGTAATTTCCTTAGGCTCCGCTTCGTGAATGCTCTTTACACGCAAGTGATAAATGTACACGCCGTCCTCCACATAGAAGTCGCCATCCTGATGCGACCCATCCCAAACTTCGTCAGGATCCGTGCTGTCAAAGAGCTTTTCACCCCAACGGTTGAATACCATCAAGCGATAGTCATTCGGGTCAATGGCATTGCTCACCAGACCAAATACATCGTTGGTGCCATCATTATTCGGGGTAAATGAATTGGGCAGATAGTACGCAAAAGGTTCTTTCTCGAAGTACGCAGTAATGGTATCCGTTTCGTTGAATGAAACGCCCATGATTGCAGAAAGGTCGTTGGGTGTAATGATGTTACCGGCGGATGACTTCCATCCCACAAAGCGCCAGTAGGCATCCGGAGTAGCGAAGAACGTCAGTGGTACATCATGCTCAAACTCATCGGAGATTTCTGACTCGGTAACCAGACCGTCAGCAAACTGCACGGTACCCGAAAAAGCAGGCTCCACCTTCACGGTAATTGTGCTGTGCGGGATGATGGTATACACCGCCACCAGCGTTTCCTCCTCCATAAAGGTGAAGGAAATATCCTGAGCAAATTCATCCGGATTGATTACGTGGGCGTCAGACTCCCATTCCCAATGTGAAAACACGCTCCAAATACTCGTCGGATCGGTTTCAAAGAAATGAGTCTCTTCGGTCAGCAGCACTTCCGTGTAGGGAAGCGTGAGCAAAGTACCATCCATCACTACCGTACCTGCACCTTCCGGTTCCACCATGACGGTGAGCGGGTATGAAGGAATGGTGCGATAAACGGCAACCAGTGTGTCGTTCGCGCTGAGCGTGAACGATACGTTCATGCTGAATTCATTCGGGTTGAGTACGTGGTTATTCAGTGTCCAGTACTCAAATTCATAGGCCACATTTGTGGGGGCTGTGACAAAGGCATAATTTTCTTCACCGAGCAGTTGTTCGGTGTAGGGCAGCGTGAGCGGAGTGCCATCCATAGTAATTGTTCCCGCACCTGCAGGTTCCACCATCACTGTCAGTGAGTAGTTCGGAATCCATTCGAATACAGCAATTACTGTATCCGATACACAACTCTGCATAGTGACCTCTGGTTCGGTTTCATTCGGGTCAAGGCTGCTGTGGTTAGCCTGCCATTCGATGAACTCATACCACTGGTTGGGCGTGGCGGTAAGGGTAACCGCAGATCCCGGATCAAATGTCGTTTCGGTGGGATAGGTAGTGTTGAGTGTGCCGTTGACCTCGATCGTACCTGCACCTGCAATGTTCATATCCGTAGAGAGGATCACAGGGCCTTCTGCAGGAGATCCGAAAATAGCCAGTAGAGTTACATCTGAACCGATGGTCATGCTGGTAGAATCAGACAGCGGATCTTCAATGGTGGCAGTTCCCGACACGATTTGCCAGCCCTGAAACGTACCGCAGAGCTGTCCGGCGTCTTCCACCAGTGCCTCAATGGGAATGGGAAGATCAGCGAAGTAGGTTCCGCTCCAGGGAGCATCTGGCGCGCTGATTTCAGTTTGAACAATTTGCATCGTGCCCTCACCTTCGATCTGGATGGTCACAGTGTATGCGGTCACATCGTAGCAGTCCTCCAGACCTCCGATGATTTCATCGGCGCAGCGTGCTTCAATGAAGTCGCGCAGTTCCTGCACAGCACTCTGCCATCCTGCAACCGAACCTCCCCAGCGCTGGCATTGGCGGGTCATTTCAGGCTCTATCACCGCGATCATGCTATCCAGCACCGCGATCATCGTTTCGCAAGAAAAGATGGTATTGGAGTGCATCGCATAGCGGTTGATGTAATCCGCTGTGAAGTCCTCGTTGTCAAAAAGTGCAGTCAGCACCGGTACGTGGCCTTGCCCGCCCACATTGCCCATGTCTTCAATCTGACAGGGGTCAGAATTCGGAGATGTATTTGGAATGCCGGTATAGTTCACGTAGTGACCAAAGCTCGCATCCATATCCCACAGGGTGTACCTCCACCGGCGGGCATCACCGTCCGGGTGACGGCCGCGCCACCAGGCGGTGTTCCAGTTCAGCCAGTCCATGGACACGATGTACGTGTTCATGATAAAATAATCAATGAGGCTATGCGTGTTGTACTGAGTGAGTACATACTGATAATTGGCGTCATTGGTCATGTCGTTGGTAGTGACAAAATTCACCAGCGCATTCCAGTCGGCGCCGCTGCCGTACTCTGCCCATGTACCACCCCAGGTCTTCATGAAATCCACGAAACCTTCAGGCTGGTCGAAGTAGTGATCAGTGTAGTCAATGTCATCCACCTTTTCCCGCATCTCATACACCCCCCAGTATTGTCCATTGAGATAGACAATACAGGATTCGGTTTTCCGCTCATCCATTTTCAAATCTCCGAGCACAGAAAGCTCATGCACGTATGCGTCGCGAACGTGTGCTCCACCCGAAAACGGATAGTTGTCGTTTGCCGCGGCCTTGAAAATGATTCGCTCGTAACCATCCCGGTCTGAGTGATGGAAAATGGGGTGTTCAATTTCATTGTCATACCCCAGTGCGTCCCGTGTGATATAGTCGAAACCGCGCTGACCGTATGCATTGGAGTCATTCCCGTGCTCATTCGAATCTCCGCGGGCTTCGGTGATAAACACCCCGTTCGGACCAAACAACTCGATCACACAGGCTTCGTCTCCATTCCATGCGCCATTGCCGATCTGGTCGCCGCTCACCGACACCGTGTAGATGGTGTGTGTGTCAGCGCCAAAGAAATACGTATTGGTAGAAATGAAACTGCGCAGGATACCGGAATTGCCGGAATACACCACAGCCTTCAGAACAGTTGTTGCGTTGAGGTTGATGGGGCCGGTATACAGCGTGCTCGCGTTGGTGGGATCATTGCCGTTCAGCGTGTAGTAGATCGTTGCACCCGGCTCCGTGGTGGTGATCGTCACGCTGATCGGAGCGCCGTAGTATCCGGCTTCCTGACTAAAGGTCGGACGGACTGCATAAGCGGTTCCGTTCGGGCCGGAGTTGCTTGCATTCGGTGAAGGATCGGTGAAAATCACCCAGTTTGCTCCCCCGTTGGTAGAACGACCCCAGGATTGGTTAGCCTGATTGGGGGTGATGACATCGAAATCATACGTTTCCAGCGGAGTGCCGACTGTGTTTGAAAAAACCAGCTCCTCACCTGCCGTTTGCGTAAGCTTGAAATTAGTGTTCAGGTTTCCGAGGTAGTTCGGATCATAGTCACCATGTCCGGTAATAAGCACCATGCGATAGCCATTGGCAGGAACAGTAGTACCCGCCGGGATCTCCCATTTCTGAGGATTGGCTGCATTGTCACTAAGCCAGTATCCACTGATGTCAAACGCCGCTCCGCCCGGATTGAAAAATTCAACCCAGTCTTCGTTCTCTCCGGAGATGGTGTAATCGGTGTAATTGGCAAAACAGAATTCATTCACCACCACCTGTCCCCTGACGGTTAAGGTAGCTGAAAATCCTGCGAACAGCAAGAAGAATAACGAAAGGTGTTTCATTCAGATTACTCGGTTTCCTTGGCTAATAAACTTGAGACAACCACGTAACGGGATGGGTTGCACGGTGGTTGCGGTTTCAATCCACCCCGTTATGCTACAAATATAACCGCACCAAACCCCACACACAATCAGTGTTTTGCAACTGTTGAAATCCCAGATGAACTTGGTTACATTTGCCGGCACAAACCCGACAATCTGATATGGCACACGATCCACACCATCACGAGCACATGGAAGCTGAGCAAAATGAAATCGGCGGACCAGTGACATTCGCCATTTGCTGCCTCATTGTGGCAGTGGTGATCATTTACTTCCTGGCGAAGTAAGATTTTCGTTCTGAATTAATTTACCCGTGCTGGTGCAACAGGTTGTTGCACCAGTTCCATTTCCTCCAGCAGGTATCCCGCTCCGGCGTATACGTCAATCACCCAGAGTACATACCGGATATCGACCATGATGTTCCGGCATATTTCCGGACTGTACAGGATGTCGCTCATGGTGCTCTCCCACGACCGGTCAAAATTGATTCCTACGAGATGTCCGTGGGCATTCAGCGCAGGCGATCCGCTGTTGCCTCCGGTGGTGTGATTGCTGGCCGTGTAAGCCACGTGCAGGTTTCCATCCGTGGCATACCGCCCGAACTCGCGCTTTTCCAGCAAATCCACCATGCGCTGAGGCAACTCAAAGTCCGGATTATTGGGATCGTATTTTTCCAGAATTCCATCGGTCGTGCTATACCACTTGTACGCCATGCCATCGCGCGGGGAACTGCCCTCTACTTTGCCGTATGACACACGCAGGGTGCTGTTGGCATCGTTCCAGTATTTCTCCTGAGGGAAGGTCTCCCGGTACAGCCGCACAAACCGCGACATCAGGTCGTCATGCGATGTATTGAAGCTCCTGAATGCGGGATTCAGCGTGCTGTTGAACAAGCCTGATGCACCTGAACCGATTACAAAAACGGGGTCCATGGACAGCTTCTTCAGGTTCTTTTTCGTGGGATTGTCGAGTACGGCAAACAAAGCCTCCTTTGAACGAAACGCACTTTTTCCAAACACCAGCTCCGCAGAGGCTTTCCAGTCGCCGCCGGCTTTTGGCGCCCAGGCGTCGAGCAACGATGGACCGTAGTCTGCCTTCACGTATTTCCGGTACAGCGGCGAAAGGGTGGCAAACACGGCCTTTTCCACCTCGGGATTAAAATCGTCATAGAAACCTTCACTTCCCTTTTTCAAGTCCGCAATCTTGGCGGAAATGCTGCCATCTGCGAGGTATTTCTCGCAGTTGGTAAGCAGGTCATAGTATTTCTGAGAAAAAAGAAAGAGCTCCGGACCGTAGTAGAAGTACTCCACAAATCCATCGCGGGCGAGCAACACATCGCTCTGTGACGCATAGAGCTTCCCTATTTCCGATACGACCGACTGATCATCCACCCGCTTGGTAGAAGCCAGGTACTCCGCAATCCTGGATTCTTTCTGCTTCTTGCCTTCCAGCGCATCGAAGCGCTCAAGCCCCATCTGCTGGCCTATCCATTTCTTCCAGGCATTGGCAATACCGCTTTGCTTGGAGGTGTACTGAATGCGGATTTTGTCATCATCGCGCATGTATTGATCCAGCGCACCGAGTGAAGCCGTGCGCATCTCTATCCGCATCGGATTGCTTTTATTCATGGTGTAATCCACGGCATAGCTGGTGAGCAGATGCTCTGTGCGACCGGGAAAGCCATACACCATGGAGAAATCACCTTCTTTCACGCCTTCCAGTGACACCGGAAAGAAATGCGGTGGATTAAATGGCTTGTTTTCCGCACTGTATTCTGCCGGCTTATTTTCTTCGTTGGCATACACGCGAAATACGCAGAAATCTCCCGTGTGTCTGGGCCATACCCAGTTGTCGGTATCGCCACCGAATTTGCCGATAGCGGCCGGTGGCGCGCCTACCAGACGTACATCGGAATACGTGGTGGACACTACCACGATGTACTGATTGCCGTAATTAAATGCGCGCACCGCAGCATCCGCGGAGTAGTTCTTTTTGTATTCAGCCTCAATAGCGGCCTTATTCGCCGCGCGAATTTTTTCCGCTTCTTCCGCGCTCTTTCCTTCGGTGCCTTTGAGTATGCGCTCGGTGACATCGTCCATGCGGTTGATGAAGGTGACTTTCAATCCGGCGCAGCGCAGCTCCTCACCCTGATTTTTCGCCCAGAAACCATTGGTGATGTAGTCATTCTCCACCGTGCTGTGCGACTGGATATAGCTCAGTCCGCAGTGGTGGTTGGTGAACAAGAGTCCCTTCGACGACACCATTTCCGCCGTGCATCCGCCGCCAAAAAGGGCGATGGCATCCTTCACACTGCCTTGATTCACGGAGTACAGATCCTCTTCGGAGAGCTTCAACCCCATGGCCTGCATGTCATCAAAGGCCGCACCGAGCATGCCCGGAATCCACAT
This sequence comes from Flavobacteriales bacterium, assembly GCA_046336655.1. Taxonomy (GTDB): domain Bacteria; phylum Bacteroidota; class Bacteroidia; order Flavobacteriales_D; family Sanyastnellaceae; genus CANGTU01. Next base: position 10,780 of record JBKDGH010000069.1, read on the forward strand.
GCCTTCTTTGGCAGCGGCAGTAAGTGTGAGAAAAAATACCCATGCGCTGAGCAGGGCGGATCGAAATTTAAATGTCATCATGCTTGAGTATAAACCAGTAATAATAGCCCCATGAAGCGAAAACGAGTCCGCCAATTACGGGCACCGCAAAATACACGAATGAGCGCTGCTCATCCTCAGGAAAATCCTGTTGTTCGATGTATTTGTACACCGGAATGCTGATCACCGCTACGCAAAACAGCAGAAAGAGGACATTATACAGCTTGTTCACGCCCTTCGCCACCTTGTACCATCGGCTCTCACTGAACTCATCAAACGTCTGGCGCGCGTACCCCGAAGCCCGCTCCCGTGCGGCTTCCTGCTGATGCCTGAGCCATTCGCGGTAAATGCGCTCACGGCGCTCCAGTTCTTCTTTGGAAATGGTACGGCGCTCATACCGACGCTCGAAGGCCGCCCTGCGTGAAGGGTCCATCAGGTATTCGTAAGCCTCGTGGATTTCGAGAAACCGTTCACGCGCCTGCGGTTCCGGATTGATGTCCGGATGGTATTGCTTTGCGAGGGTGCGATACGCCTTCTTAATTGCGTCTTCATCCGCTCCCTCATCAAGCTGCAGTGCCGCGTAGTAATTCTTCATATCCGGAAAACGCGCCCAAGTTCGGATATTTTACGGGTACACACCGGCACCTTCTCCATCCTACTTTTGGCCCATGAAGATAATCGATCTGCGCAGCGATACCGTAACGCGCCCCACGCCGGCCATGCGTGAAGCCATGATGAATGCAGAAGTGGGAGATGATGTGTTCGGTGAAGACCCCTCGGTAAATGCACTGCAGAATGAAATCGCGGCGCTGTTCGGAAAGGAGGCTGCGCTGTTTTGCGCCAGTGGCACGCAGACCAATCAGATCGCCATTGCAGTGCATACCCGTCCGGGCGATGAGGTGATCTGTTCTCCTCTCTCCCACATCTACCTCTACGAAGGTGGCGGTACCATGAGCAACAGCGGCGTGAGTGTTCGCTTTGTGGGCGATGCTCGCGGTATGTTCACCGCAAACGAGGTGCGTGTTCAGATCAACAATCCTGATGATGTGCACCTGCCTCTCACCCGGCTTGTTTCGGTAGAAGACACGATGAATAAAGGCGGCGGAGGCGTGTGGGATGCGAAAGAACTCGCCCGCATTGCTGCGGTTTGCAAGGAAAAAGGGCTTGCATTGCACTGTGATGGTGCGCGACTGTTCAACGCACTCGCCGTAACAGGCATGGCGCCGGCGGCCTACGGTGCGCTCTTCGACTCAATCAGTATTTGCTTGTCCAAGGGCCTTGGCGCTCCGGTGGGCAGCGTGCTGCTTGGCTCGTCTGATTTCATCCGTCGCGCGCGCCGCATCCGCAAGCGCTTTGGCGGCGGCATGCGCCAGGCGGGCATCATCGCTGAAGCCGGACGATACGCGCTGAAGCATCATGTGTCCCGCCTCACGGAAGATCATGCCCACGCCCATCGCATGGCAGAAGCACTGGCCGCACAACCCTGGGTGAGCGGCGTGACGACGGTGCAAACCAATATTGTCATCTTCTCAGTGCACAACGAATCCTCCGCCGACCGCGTGAAATGGCTCGCCGACCGCGGCATCCGGTGCATTCCGTTCGGTCCGGATAAAATCAGGATGGTGTTTCACCTGGATATAACTCGGGAAGATGTGGAGGAGGCGGTGAGGAGAATGGAGACTGGAGAATAGAGAATGGAAACCTCCAATCGCTCTTCGCACTTGCACATTCAAGGACGCACGGCCTTGCGTCCCTACTAGCATACTAGCATACTAACACACTAGCATACTTCATCTAACCACCACCCTCTCCATCCACACCGTCTCCCCGGCTGTGATGCGGCACTGGTAGATCCCTGTGGCGAGATCGGGCGCGATGCTGTGCATGGTATTGCCCGCGGCAGTGGTTGTGGTGAATGCCATGCGTCCGGCGGCATCAATGAGCTCAATGCGATGTGCAGCGCTCAGCGTGAAGCGGAAATTGAGTTCGTCGGATGTCGGATTGGGATAAATCACAGGACGTAAATCGGCGTGCTCGCGGATGCCGACACAGTCTTCTATGGTGATTACAATCGCATCGGCAGCCACACAGCCATCATCGGTGTTGGCAGTGAGGATATAGGTGTATTCCCCCAACTCCATGCTACCTGCATTGATCACAAAAAACTGATTCTGTGAACCATCCTGCCAGCTGTAATTCAGATTGGCCGGACCGGAAAGTACGAGCACATCATTGAAATTGCGGCAGAGGGTGGCGTCCGGACCAAGATCAAAGGTGAGATTGTCCAATGCGTTCAGGGTATAGCTTCCTTCTGCATCGCAGCCATTGTCATCTTCAATAGATATCGTGTACACGCCCGGCACCAGACCCGTAAGGTCTTCATTGCTCGAAGCAAAGCCATCCGGTCCTTCCCAGATAAATTCATAACCAGGAGTGGCGCCGCTGACAGTAAGTGTGATGGCGCCGTTGTCTGACAACGGACAATCAGGCTGTATGAATTGCGCAGAGATATTGAACGGCTGGGGAACCGTGATGGTGTAGTTACCGGTAAATACTGTTCCGCAAGAAGTGGTGGCGGTAAGCGTGTATTGTCCGCCATTCAGTTCAGTGATAAAATTCGATGTGCTTTCAAAGCCGTTCGGACCGGTCCACTCGCTGGTGAAGTCGGAGCCGGTGCCGACGATGTACGGACGAATCACCCCGTTGCCCTGCTCGCCTTTGTTGAGCGGACAGTTCACTCCACTGACCTGTGCATTAAGAGTTACAGGTCCGGTATAGGTAGTGACCTCCAGCGCAATGTTTCCACTGGCGCCATTGTATCCGTCAATCTGGATGTAATAGGTTGCTCCTTCCTCCAGACAGGATGCGTAGCACAGCGAAGAGAACACCTGAATGGAGCAACCGCCGAACATATCGTCGTTGGATGAAATGAGTTCAAACGTATCCCAGTCGCCGCAATCGGTGACGCGATAAATGGCCATCTGCGTGTCGAATGCGTTGCCCTCCACGCAAGTGTTGAACTGATACGCCACATTGGCCTCAGCCACAAACTTTGCCCACACTGAATTGGTCAAGCCGCCTTCACACCACAATCCGTACATCGCACAGTTGCCCGCAGCCGGACGAGGCTCTCCGATTGAAGCCAATGCGCCCGCGTTGCTGAACAACAGCGCCTCTCCGTCAGGTGTCACGTCGAGGGCATTACAAGGCATATCATGCTGCGGCACATTGCTTTCACCGGCCACAAACGTCCAGGTATTTCCATCGCCTGTCCCGTTATAGATATTGGTCAGCGCGCCATCCTGAAGCAATTCAACCACCATCCCGCCATCGCCGTAGCTGTCCACGTAGATAAGTGAGTACGATTGTCCCTCTGTCACACAGAATGGTCCTTCGGTATACGTGCTGTTGTTCGCATATCCGTTCGGACTATTTCCGGCAGCCGTACCTGCACAACCTACATTGAGATTCGCACCTTGTGCAATGAAATCCGGTCCACACGGCGTGCCTGCCTCGCGAAGCTGCCAATACATTTCATACGCCCACGCATCGGTGTGAATGATGAGCTGCACCTCCACCTCGCCATCGGCGCATTGCGCAAAAGAATACAGGGAAGAAAAAGACAACAACGCCACCAAGGCAGGAGCAAGTAGGTTTGGTTTCATGTCAGAAGGTTTGAAAGGCTAAGATAACAGGCGGAACGCAGCGTGCAAGTATGTAAATATGCAAATGTGCAAATGCCTGGGCTGTAGGGACGCACGGCCGTGCGTCCTCGAATCTATCAAATGGAAATGTGCCAGTCCGATTTACCCCTCACCCTTTTCATACCCTTCATAATAATACGTCTGCTCGATGCCTTTGAAAATGATCTCGCGGTTGTGGATGTCGTCGGTAAGGTGAGATGCGAGAAGCGTTCTAAGTTCCAAGTCATTGATCGGACTGCGTTCCATGGCCTGCAGATAGCGCGTTTTGTCCACGAACTGCCAATTGACCACTTTTTTCATCCTCGATTTCAGAATCATATCGAGCCAGATGCGCATCGCTCTGCCATTGCCTTCGAGGAATGGATGGGCAATGTTCATTTCCACATACTTGGCTATGGTTTCTTCAAAGCTGTTTTCCGGCATTTGCTCAATCTTGGCCAGCGCCTCATTCAGGTACAGCGCATGCGCAAACCGAAAACCACCTTTTGAAATATTCTTCGTGCGAATCTCTCCCGCAAATTCATTGAGTCCCTGAAAGAGGTACGCGTGGATCTGTTTCAATCCCCTCAATGTTCCCACTTCCATTGCCTCCACATCTCCCGATTCAAACAGGCGAAAGGCGTGCTTCAGACTTTCTCCGTCAATGTTATTCATTGGATATGCAAGATAGCGAGGTTAATCCGGAAGAATTCGACGAATCTCAATTCGACAATTCAACGATGCAGCCGCGAGCTGAGCGGTAGTATTTCTGAGCAGCAAAACTCTGTGGAACTCCCACCGCTCTGTGTCTCCGTGGTGAAAAAAAAATCAATCGTAGCACGGAGGCCCCGGAGGTTACACGGGGGGCACGGAGGGAATTCTATTCTCCCAAACCCACCGCCGGGACATTTGCACATTCCAGGACGCACGGCCGTGCGTCCCTACAACCCGCGCATTTACA
>JBKDGH010000070.1:0-14022 GCA_046336655.1 Flavobacteriales bacterium
CCTTCGAATACTCGCACTTGCTCGTTTCGGGTGCTCACCGTGGGGGTGACCACGCTTCCGCGCCCGAAACTTGCGCGAGTGCTTGTCTTCTTTGGCGTTTTGAATCTCATGCACGAAACCGACTGCATAATCTGGGTTAAATCAACCAGCCTCCTCCATCTGGAAAAACTCCGGATGCAGATCACGGCCATGCAGGCGGAGTTGAAGGCGATGGGGTGAAGGACGCTTCGATGATGGAATACGCATGATGAATTACGCAATATTATTGCGTATTATTGTATGCGTAGAATCTTTGTCATTTGACAACCTCGGTTCCTTATCGTAAAAGTTTATCCGGAGTGCAGAGGTGAAAGTGAGAAATTCTCCGTGAACCTCCATTACCTCAATGTCTCTATGGTGAAATAAAATACCTGAGCGCGGAGGTGAAATGGATGCCGGACGTAAAAGACAAGTCTCAGGAAACCTTACAGACTAATCTCCTCCCCCTCGCCATCATAAAAATGATACTCGAGGAACTCACTCGAAGTGGACGCTTCAATCGCCAGCTTGAGCTTGTACTTCTTGGCCCAGCGCTTTTTGAAGTTATTGAAAAAGCCCTTGGTGAGATAGGCTTCCACCATCGGGTGAACGACCAACCGGATGGATTTGTGCGTGCCTTCTTCCGACAGAAAACGCACCGCGCTTTCCAGTTCGTCGGTATATAATACGGGCGCTTCAACCACGCCTTTGCCGCGGCAGCTCGGACATTTTTCAGTGGTGGTTACCTTGGTGACCGGCTTCACCCGCTCGCGTGTGATCTCCACGACACCAAAGCGACTCGGCGCAAGTACATTGTGCTTGGCCTTGTCCTCTTTCATATACTCCTTCAGCGCTTCATGCAGCTTCCGCTGGTTGTCGCGGTTCTGCATATCAATGAAGTCAATGCAGATGATGCCGCCCATGTCGCGCAGGCGCAACAACCGCGCGATCTCCTTCGCGCACTCCACGTTGGTCTGAAGGGCATTTTCTTCCTGATCCTTTACCGTGGAATTCTTTCGGTTGCCGCTGTTCACGTCAATGACGTGCATGGCTTCCGTATGCTCTACAATAAGGTAAGCGCCGCTCTTCAGATTCACCTGCTTGCCAAATGAACTCTTGATCTGGCGGTGAATGTTGAACGCATCGAAGAGGTCCGGCGTTTTGTGCAGCTTCACAATGCCTTCTTGCGTGGGGGCAATGGACTTCATGTATCCGCGCACCATCGCTGCGGTCTGCTCGTCGTTCACATGGATATTGGTGAACTGATCATTCAGCAGGTCGCGGAGTACGCTGGATGTTTTATCGATCTCGCCCAATACACGCTGGGGCGGACGGGCACGGCGAAGGGTGGTGTAGAATTCTTCCCAGCGCTTTACCAGATCCTGAAGGTCCTGGTCGAGCTCTGCCACCTTCGTGCCTTCAGCCTGGGTGCGGATGATCACTCCCATGTTGGCCGGACGAATACTGTGAATCAGTTTGCGCAACCGGTCCCGCTCATTTTCATCGGCAATGCGCGAAGAGAGCGATACTTTGTTGGAAAACGGCACGAGCACCAGATACCTTCCGGCAATGGTGATCTCGGAAGTGAGGCGCGGACCTTTCTGAGAGATGGGCTCTTTGGCCACCTGCACGGGAATCACATAACCTTGTCCGAGGACATCCTTGATCTTCCCGTCCTTTTTGATGTCGGGCTGCATGGCAAAATCCATGAGGTCAGCCGACTTCTGCTCACCACTGATGGTGCGGCGCGTGAAGGTGTTGAAGGAATTGAACTGGGGTCCGAGGTCGAGGTAGTGCAGAAAGGCATCTTTCTCGTGTCCGACATCCACAAATGCGGCGTTGAGGTGAGGAATCAACTTCCTCACCCGCCCGAGGTAGATATCACCCACAGCATACTGCTGATTGACCTCCTCGCGGTGGAGCTCAACCAGTGCTTTATCATGCAGCAGCGCAATATCGACCCCCCGGGCCGTATTGTTGATGACCAGTTCGATGTTCAAGAGGATACGAATTCAGAAATAAACTGCAGTGCAGGAGAGGATGCACCTCACCAGCCCCGAGTGAATTCAGTCAGGCACGACGGCACGCCAATACGCGGCCGTCAGAGCAGCCCGCACTAGCGAACCTTCTTCTTGTGACGGTTCTTTCTGAGGCGCTTCTTCCGCTTGTGTGTGGCCATCTTATGGCGCTTTCTTTTCTTACCGCAAGGCATTGTTTTACGGGTTAAGTTTCGTGTTTATTTGATCTATAAATTCCTGAACGCGCTGGGTGACCACCGTGTCCGTATTGTGCCGGAGAAGCTGCTGATACAACTCTTTCGCTTCTGCCAGTTCTTCTTTTTTCTCCAGTGTCTGCGCGGCAAACAACAACGCATAGTTGTTGGTGGAGTCTATCTCCAATCCCTTCCTGAAATACACCAGCGCCTGATCGAGATTCTGCTGTTCGAGGTAAACCCCTCCCAGATCAATGCAGGCCGCGATGTAGTCCGGACGAATCCGCAACACCGTTTCAAACCGCTGGACGGCTTTGTCGAGCTGTCCGCTCTTTATCGCAAAAACACCGAGCCAGTACTGCGCTTCCACGTTGGTTGAGTCTTTCTCCACCAGCTCGCGAAGCATCATAATACCCTCCATCGGGTTTTCTCCATTTACCATCTCCACCGCCATCGCCAGCTTGAGTGAGTCGGGGTTGGCAGGAGCATCAGCCTTTTCCCTTACGGAAGCCGGCTGCTTGGGAAACATGAATAAAAGAACGATTAGCGCTATTCCCAAAACGGCAAAGAGGATGATCTTTCCGTTCGGTTTACGCATGCTCAGCCACTTTCACCTTCTCTTTTACAGAATCTACGAATTCCTTCGCAGGCTTGAATGAGGGCACATGATGCGAAGGAATCACCACACTTGTTTTCGCAAGAATGTTGCGTCCGAGTTTTTCAGCACGCTTTTTTACCACAAAACTTCCGAAACCGCGGAGGTATACATTCTCTCCGTTCTCCATCGCATTCTTCACGGTGCCCATGAAACCCTCCACAATGGCGAGCACGTCATTCTTGTCAACTCCGGTCTTGTTGGAGATCTCGGTCACAATGTCGGCCTTTGTCATCTTTCCTTTATTATTTGTTGTTTGTGAGTATTCATCAAAAAATTGGGGCGGCAAATATACGCACCTTTTCTCAATTTCAATGACTTGAGTTCTGAGAGTTAGTAAGTTATTTGCACACGCTGCATGAATACCGCTCAAACACTTCTCAAATGGTACGACCGCCATAAGCGCGATCTGCCCTGGAGGCATACCTCCGACCCTTACGCCATCTGGCTTTCAGAAGTGATTCTCCAGCAGACGAGGGTGGATCAGGGCATGGCTTACTACCACGCTTTTCTGGAGCGCTTCCCGACGGTCACTGGCCTCGCGGATGCTTCCCAGGAGGAGGTGATGCGCCTCTGGCAGGGCCTCGGTTACTACTCCCGCGCCCGGAATCTCCACGCCACGGCGCAGTTCATCCGCGACCACTGCGGCGGCGTGTTTCCCGATACCTATGATAAACTACTCGCGCTCCGCGGCATTGGTCCATACACTGCTGCGGCCATCGCCTCGTTTGCATTCGGGGAAAAGAAGGCCGTGGTGGATGGGAATGTGATGCGCGTGCTCGGAAGGCTTTTCGCCATCGCTGATCCCGCGGATTCGACAGCGGGAAAACGCGTGTTCCAGGAGACAGCCGATGCGCTGATTCCCGGTGATGCGCCGGCGCTGTTCAATCAGGCCGTCATGGAATTCGGAGCGCTGCAATGCACTCCCCGCCAGCCGAAGTGCGGTATTTGTCCGCTGCGCAATGCCTGCGAAGCTTACGCCCGCGATCAGGTGATGGATTTTCCGGTAAAAGGCCGCAGGCCGCAGGTGAAGCAGGTGTGGTACTACTATTTCGTGCCGGATAACGGCACTTCGACGTGGATGCGCAAGCGTACACACAACGGCATCTGGAAGAGCCTGTACGATTTTCCCTGTATCGAGTCGGACATGCCGCTGCCCGCCACCAGGCTGAAAGCCCGTGTAATGAATGAGCTGGGAATGCCGCTTCCCGCGGGTTTTTCGAAAGGAGGAAAGGAGCTCGTACACATTCTCTCGCACCGTAAGATTCACGCGTCGTTTTACCGGATCCCGGATATTCGTATGTGGAAAAATAAGCCTTCGGAATACCGCGAGGTGAAATGGCAGGACCTCGACGGATTGGGCATTTCACGGCTCGCAGACCGATTTCTCGAGGGCTGATTTATAGGCCGGTATGCGAATAACCTTTTCTCCCTGCCCCGTGTATGGCCACGTATCTTTGTGTCGTTCAATTCACCTTAAAACCTAAAAACGATGGCAGGAAGTGTAAACAAGGTGATCCTGATCGGCAATCTCGGCCGGGATCCCGAAAGCAAGACCTTCGACAACGGAGGCATGATCGTCAACCTCAACCTCGCAACATCTGAGACCTATAAGAATCAGGCGGGCGAAAAAGAGACCAAAACGGAATGGCACCGCCTGGTGATCAAACGTCCGCAGCTCTGCGAAATCGCGATGAAGTACCTGAAGAAAGGAATGAGCATCTACGCGGAAGGCAAGCTCGTGACGCGCCAGTGGACCAAGGACAACGTCACGCAGTACACCACTGAAGTGGTCGTGGAGGAGTTCACCATGCTTACTCCCCGTCAGAACGGCGGAGAGACAACTGACCCCGGTGCGACCGTAAGAGAGACGGAGATGGCCGGCAATGGAGCTGACGATCTTCCATTCTAAGCCGCGCACCTGTTTTACGAATCACTGATTCATTGAGTACCGATTCCATTGATCTCATAGGAGGAATGTTTTTCCTCGGCGTATTCAACAGCGCAGGCGCTATCGTGCTTGTGCTGTTGCTGCTTTTGTGCAGCGCGCTCATTTCAGCGAGTGAAGTGGCGCTTTTCTCGCTGACACCCGCTCAAAAGGAGGAGATTGCCGGATCCGAGGACTCGAAAAGTAAAAACGTGATTCGTCTGCTCGAAGAGCCCGACAAGGCCTCTGCACCAAAGCGACTTCTTGCCACTATCCTGATAGCCAATAACGCCGTCAACATCGCTTTTGTGCTTGTGTCATCGGGCCTCACCGGCGCGCTGTTTGCCGGCATGCACACCGAGCCTTGGGTGCGTGTCTTTGTAGAAGTAGCCCTGATCACCTTCATCATCCTGATGTTCGGTGAAATCATTCCCAAAGTGTTCGCATCGGGAAATAATATCGCCGTGGCGCGATTCATGGCCACGCCTCTGCTGGTTATTCAGCGCATTCTTTCTCCCATCTCATGGCTGCTGCTCAGGCTCGGACGGGTCATCGAAAAGTGGATGGGCACGCCGGATGCCGGTAATATTTCGGTTGATGATCTCGGCCATGCGCTGGAGCTCACGCAGGATGAACACCGCACGCAGGGAGAGCACCGCATTCTTGAAGGCATTGTGACGTTCGGTGAAAAGGAGGTCGGACAAATTATGACGCCGCGCATGGATATTGCGTCGCTGCAACACGAGGAACCTTATGCTGAGGTGCTCGCGCAGATTCTGGACAAGGGCTACAGCCGGTGGCCCGTGTACAGCAAATCCATGGACGAGATCACTGGCTTTCTTTTCGTAAAGGATTTGCTGCCTCATCTGGATGATCAGGAATACCACTGGCAGCAATTGATCCGACCTGCCTTCTTCGTGCCTGAACACAAAAAAATTGATGACCTGCTCCAGGAATTTCAGCAGCAGAAAATTCACCTCGCCATTGTGGTGGATGAATATGGCGGAACGAGCGGACTGGTTACCCTGGAAGATATTCTCGAAGAAATCGTAGTCGATATCTCCGATGAGTTTGACGATGAAGAAACGCGCTATTCCAAACTCGATGAGCGCACCTATGTGTTTGAAGGAAAAGTCAGTCTGGTGGATGTGTACCGCATTCTCGATATCGATGGCGAACCTTTTGAAGATGCGCGCGGCGACAGCAGCACGCTGGCCGGATTTGTCATTGAGCAGGCCGGACGAATTCCCGAAAAGGGCGACCAGATTGAGTTTGCGGGTTTTGACTTTGTGATTGAATCCGCAGACAAACGGCGCATCAAACGCATTAAAATCACGTTACCGGAAACGACATACCGCGGATGAAGACACCTCTTGCTTTTCTTTTCACCATAGCCTGCACCATGGTTCTTTATTCCTGCCGCCCCGATCCGGTGCCGCGCCCGAGAGGCTACTTCCGTATTGATTTTCCCGAAAAAACCTACCTGCCATTTACGCCCTCCTGTCCGTTTGAAATGGAAGTCCCCGCATACGCTCGCATTGAAATAAACCGCGAAGCAGCGAATGCGGACTCTTGCTGGTTCAATGTCTACTTCCCTCAATACAAAGCGCGATTGCACTGCACGTATTTACCGGTGAAAAACAACAGCGATAACCTCGTGCGCGATGCCTACACCTTTGCTGCCAAGCACGAAATGAAAGCCACCGCAATTCGTCGCACGCTCATTGAAGACACAGAGCGCAAGGTGTTCGGTGTGGTCTATGACATCGAAGGTGAAGCGGCGTCGCAGCTCCAGTTTTTTGTGATGGACAGCACCGCCCATTTTCTTCGCGGGGCGCTGTATTTCAACAGCCGTCCGAATCCGGATTCGCTTGCGCCGGTGCTCGCGTTCATCCGGGGGGATGTGATGCACATGACCCAGACGGTGAAGTGGAAGTAGTCCTCAGTGACGGCTTACCCAGCGGATGATCATCACCACCACGCAGATCAGAAACATCAGGATCGAAATCTTATTGATGCCGTGCATGAACCGCAGGTTGATGTCCGCTTTTTCGCGCTTGAAAAGATTGCGCGGATTCAGATAGTACAGGATGCGCTTCAGTAGCATCGCATTGGATTTTGGCCAAATATAACCTTCTGTAGCCTGCACATTGTTCATTTGCCTAACCAGGCAATCATGGAAATTTCCACACGTGCATTCTTGGGGAGCACGCTCACCTGTACCGTTTCGCGCGCCGGAAAATCACCGGTAAAGTGCGCGGCGTACACGGTGTTCACCGCCTGAAAATCGGCCATGTCTGCCAGAAAGATGGAGGTTTTTACCACATGACTGAAATCTGCGCCAGCCGCCTGAAGCACAGCGGAGAGATTGGCCATGACTTGTTTCGCTTCATTGGTCACATCCGCGGGAATGTAATCGCCGGTAGCCGGGTTAATAGCGATTTGTCCGGAGAGAAAAAGCGTATCTCCTGCGCGCACCGCCTGACTGTATGGGCCGATGGGAGCCGGTGCATGGGGCGTGTGAATGATTGTCTTCATGAAATGATGTTCTTTGCACCAAACTTCCGCGAATTCCGACTCCATTCCAAATGCGTGTTCTGCTTCTTGACAATTACGACAGCTTCACCTGGAACCTCCAGCACTACGCGGTGTCCCTCGGAGCTGAGGTAGATGTGCGCCGCAATGATGCGATTGGTGTGGAAGAAGCTGGCGCGTACTCGCACATCATTCTTTCTCCGGGCCCCGGATTGCCTGCGCAGGCCGGAGTGATGTGTGAGGTGATCCGCCGCTGGTCAGAGCACATTCCCATGCTCGGCGTATGTCTGGGTATGCAGGCCATCGCCGAGGTGTTTGGCGGATCACTCCTCAATCTTGGTCAGCCACTCCATGGGGTCAATACGATGTGTCATGCTTTAAAAGAGGATGTGCTCTTTCCCCCGGGTATCGCATCCTTTCGTGTCGGGCATTACCACTCATGGGTGGTGGATGCACAATCGCTGCCGGCTGAGGTGGAGGTGACGGCAGTAAATGAGCAAGGTCTTGTGATGGCCTTGCGCCACGTGAGGCGCCCGCTGCGCGGGGTGCAATTCCACCCCGAATCAGTGCTCACAGAATCCGGGCAAGCCTTGCTGGAGCGGTTTCTTTTTGCGGATTGGAAAACGGCGTAGTGTACACGTGCGCGCGTTGTATTTTTGAGCACAATCTCAAATTAATCCATGCGCCGATTCATCGCTTTTTCTCTGCTCATCATTCTGCTCAGCGGATTTGTAGCTCCGCCATCTTACCAGATTGCTGTGCTGAAATACCGCGGTGGTGGCGACTGGTATTCCAATCCCACCAGCGTGCCCAACCTGGTGGAGTTTGTGAACCGCAACCTGCAGATGAATATTCAACCCGAGGTGCCATTCGTGGATGTGGGAAGTGCTGAGCTCTTCAACTATCCGTTTGTGCACATGACCGGTCACGGAAACGTGGTCTTTTCCGCTGCGGATGCCCGCAACCTGCGCAGCTACCTACTCGCAGGAGGTTTTCTCCATATTTCTGACAACTTCGGTATGGATCAGTTTGTGAGGAAGGAGATGAAGAAGGTGTTTCCGGAGCTTGAATTCATCGAGCTTCCGTTCGACCATCCCGTGTATAATCAGGCATTCAAGTTTCAGAATGGCTTGCCTAAGATTCACGAACACGATAAGAAAGCGGCGCAGGGATTCGGACTCATCTGGGAAGGCCGCCTCGTGTGTTTCTACGATTATGAATGCGACCTGGGCGACGGGTGGGAAGATTATGAGGTCCATAAGAACTCGGAGGAAACGCGTACAAAAGCCCTGCGCATGGGCGCCAATCTGATTCAGTACGCGCTGATGGGTGTGCAGGAATGACGTGTTGACGTGAAGAAAAAAAACCTCTCGGACGGCGAGCTGTATGAGTTGCTCGAGCAGCTGGTGGACAAATACAACCGCGCAGACTTTATTCTGTTGGATCCGGTTTCTGTTCCTCATCAGTATCACAGAAAAGAAGACATCGAGATAGCGGGATTTCTCACTGCAACCATAGCCTGGGGAAACCGCAAAGCCATTCTCACTTCAGCGGAGAAGATGATGCGCACGATGGGCGATTCACCGTTTGATTTTGTGATGGAAGCTGGTGCAGCCATGTTGAAGAAGGGCGATGCGGTCATACACCGCACATTCAACCGCTTGGACTTTTCTTTTTTCATCCGCGCACTGCGACGGGCCTGTCAGCAGCCGGGCGGATTGGAGCAATTGTTCAGCGATGCCTTTAAGGTGCACGGAGAAGCAGGCCTGGCAATACACGAAGTGCGCCGTTTTTTACTCGATGTACGTCATGAATCCCGCAGTGAAAAGCACCTTGCGGATCCGCTGTCGGGCTCTTCTGCAAAGCGTTTGAATATGTTTCTCCGATGGATGGTGCGTGCAGATGAACGCGGCGTGGACTTCGGAATCTGGAGGCAAATTCCCATGGCGCAATTGTCTGTGCCGCTCGACGTGCACTCCGGCAATACTGCCCGCAAATTCGGATTGCTCACCCGCACTGCCAATGACTGGAAAGCGGTGTGTGAGTTGGATGCTTCTCTTCGCAAATTCAATCCGCAGGATCCCGTGCGGTATGATTACGCGTTGTTCGGACTCGGGGTTGATCCTGACTTGCGCGGTGTTTAATCGCGAAGCAAAGTGAAGTGCCCCTCGATACGCCGCTCACCACCTTCGTCGCGGCACACGGATTTCAGGTTGACGATGAAGTAGTATGTTCCCTCAGGAAGATCATTGTTGTTGTAAGCACCGCGCCACTCGCAGTCGCCCTCTTCAGTGAGTAATCCGCCCCATCGGTTGTACACACTGAGATCCACGTCGAGCACAGAAAGTTCGCAGAGATCTTGTTCGGGGGATGATGGAAGAAAAGGTCTGAATGACGTGTTTCTCGAATCGCCGTTCGGGGTGAAAATATTCGGCATAACGATTTCATCCACGGGCACGTAATCCAAAAGGTCAACAGCCACTTCATCGGAGCGCAGGCAGCCGAGGTAATTGAGTGTGACGGAGTAGGTGCCGCTTTCTGTGATATAGATGGAGGAACCGGACTGACCGGTGTTCCAGATATAGTTTCCTTCAGAAAAGGAGCTGCTGAGTAATACCGAATCACCGGCACATCCCACGCGGTCTCCACCGAGAAAATTATCCGGCAGATTCACAAAAGTGACTGTTGCCGATACACTCCCGCTGAAGCAACTGTTGAACGCACTGAGCGTGTAGGTGCCGGATTCAGTGACAGTAATGCTCGGAGTTGTTTCGCCGGTATTCCATGAGAAGCCATCTGAGAATCCGATGACGCCGTTCAGGGTGACGGGATCATTCTCGCACTCCGCAGGCGGTTCGATGAGCGATAGAAAAAGTTCCGGAATGATGGTCACGTTCACCGCATCTGACCGCAGGCATGAGCCGTTGCGGACTTCCACGGAATATTCTCCGTTTATGGAGACATTGATGAAAGTGGTTGTGGCACCGGTATTCCATTCATGATCGAATGCAGACAGTCCTGTGTTAAAGGTGATTGTTTCACCCTGACAAATCTCCTGATCCGGTCCGAGGTCGAATTCGGGTGCTTCGTAGATGGTGACATCGTGTGTAATCTGCTGCGATTCACCATCGGCCCAGAGTGTCAGCGTTACTGTAAATGTGCCGGTGGAGGAGAAGATGTGAAAGGGCTCTTCATCTTCAGAGAGATTCAATGCCCCGCTTGCAGGATCTCCGAAATTCCACAGCAGTGAATCGGCCGCTGAAGAGGAGAAGTAGTTGAACAGCGTGGAATCCTCGAGGCATTCAAACTCATGCGTGATCGTGAGTGCGATTGACGGAGGCAGACAGGAAAGATTGGGCAGGTTGGGGAATTTGTTGGTGAATCCGGAGGGGGCCGTGAGCACATTGCTTTCCACTATGAGATCGGCGAAAGGTGCATCAGGCAAGGGTATCCGGTCGATGGCATTGTCAATAGGTCGCTGAAGGTAAAGAGCACCATCAGGTCCAAGCCGAAGGTCGGAGTAGGTGTTGCCGTTCCACTGCGGCGGCAGAAGGGTTTCCTGCGAGATGGATAAGGCATCGGGAGACCAGTCAGCAAGAGAGTAGCGCATCAATCCGGAATTATCTCCCAGTGACCACAGGTACTCCGAGCTGGGCGAGAATTCAATGTAGTCGAGTATGTTGAAATTTGTCCCGATATCCATCGCCGTCGGGAATGGGTCAAATATCTGTCCTGTAGAGTTATTCAGCCTCATGAGTACGAGGTAATGTCCTTTGAATACGAGTCCGATTTTAGAGCAGTCAGGAGAGAGCCGCATATCATCCAGTGATAAAAACCAGCCACCGAAGAAGTAGAACTGTTCAAACGTTGAGGCCAGTGTTACACCCAGGTTTGTCAGAGAGTATATCAGTACGGCGACATCATCGCTTGCTCCGTTGTTATTGTGGGCGGAAACGATCCAGAAGGCGTCTTCATCGGAGTGTCCGGCGCAGGCGAGCTGGCAATTGAAGGAATTGAGTGCAATGTTCTTCTCATTGTCGTTTATCCCTCCTTGTCCGCCGTTAAGTGACATCGTCACAATGGAATACTTCAACCCGGAGTTCCCGCTTTGAAAGAGATAGTACCGGTCGGGATTGCCGGGATCAGGCACGAACATGTTTTCAGACGCCTGAGTGAAGTTGCCGTTTTGAATGAGATCGCCTGCGGCATTGTACACCCCTGCCCCGTCAGTATACAGCACCGGATTGCCACTCGCATCGCTGATGCATGCCGGTTGATTGAGTCCTGATGCGCTGAGTGAGGCCTCCGGACCCAGCACAGGGCCGTTTCCTCCGAAAGTGACCTGGATGCCATCTCCGAAAAACCAGTTGGTCAGTTCAGGTTGAGCTACAGCAAGTTGCGCAGGCAGAATGAATAATGCCAGTATAAGCGACCGAAGCATACGCGTGATCTTTGGATGTTGACCATTTCCGGCGTTTATAGGTTGTCCGATGAAATGGGATCAGATGTCACTAATTATAAAAGGCCGGTCTCAGACCAGCCTTTTTGTTCCTCAGAAGCAGTATTTATTTTCTGCAATCAACCTCGCGGCGATCAGCCGTCGGGTATCGCGGACATTGAGCGCTTCCGTTTTACAGAACCTGCGCAGCCCCATACTCATCATGCGCAATTCATCTCCGCCCGCAAAGGAATGCAGTGCGTCTTTTCCTGCTTTGTGAATCCGGTCTGCTGCGTCTGCAATAAATGTTTGCATCATCGCTATCTGCGCCGAGCTGGCGTCATCGCCCAGTTTCTGCACGCGCTTCTCGGTTCGCAGCAAGACGCTTTCAGCCACGTAGGTGTCAATCACCATATCGGCGATGTTCATCAGCACTTCCTGCTCTTTCGCTAATTCCATCATGAGCTTTTGAACTGCAGCACCGGCAACGAGCAATACGGCTTTCTTCATGTTTTTCACGTACCCGCGATATTGATCAAACACATTGTCAGGCGTATCTCCGAAATCAGGAATCGCCATCAGTTCGCTGGCCACGCCCATCGCCGGACCCATCAGATCCAGTTCTCCTTTCATCGCTTTTTTGAGAATCATATCCACCGTAAGCATGCGGTTGATCTCATTGGTTCCTTCAAAAATGCGGTTGATGCGGCTGTCGCGGTAAGCGCGCTCTACGCGGGTTTCTGCGCTGTATCCCATTCCGCCATATACCTGCACGGCTTCATCCACAGCGTAATCCAGCACTTCTGATCCGAACACTTTCAAAATAGCGCATTCGGGAGCAAAGGATGCGATGCCCTTTAACACGGCTTGTCCTTTATCGGTGCCGGATTCAATCAACGCATTGATGGCATCGTCCACATTTTGTGTGGCCCTGTATAATGCGGATTCGAGCGCGTAGTTCCGGATGGCCATTTCCGCCAGCTTGTGTCTGATCGCTCCGTATTTCGCAATTGGCCTGCCGAATTGCTGGCGTTCGTTGGCATAGTGAACGGCATCTGTGCAGGTGTCCTTTGCTCCGCCGAGCACGCCTCCGGCAAGTTTGATGCGGCCGATATTCAGGATATTCACAGCGATCTTAAATCCATTGCCCCGTTCACTGAGCAAATTCTCCACCGGTACTTTTACATTATTGAAAAAGACCTGCCGCGTAGATGATCCTTTGATACCCATCTTCTTCTCTTCCGGATTGAGGCTGATGCCTTCCATGTCCTTGGTGAGAATGAATGCACTCAGATTTTCATCGTCGTCAATCTTCGCAAACACAGTGAACACATGGGCAAATCCGCCATTGGTGATCCACATCTTTTGTCCGTTGAGGATGTAATGCTTGCCATCTTCCGACAGCACGGCGCGGGTCTTTCCGGAGTTGGCATCGCTTCCTGATCCTGGCTCTGTAAGGCAATAACATGCCTTCCATTGCCCGGATACCATCGGTGTTACATATTTCTTAATCTGCTCTTCGGTGCCGTAATACAGCGTGGGAAGTGTACCAATACCGGTCTGCGCACCATAGGCCACAGAGAATGAATGTCCGGAGCCAAGCGCTTCCGTGCACAGCATGGATGTTTTAAAATCCATTCCCATTCCACCGTATTCCTGGGGAACGGAAATACCCAGCAGGCCGAGCTCTGCGGCCTTGTCGAGAAGGCTTTCCATAAATCCCGGCTCCATGGCGTCCATGCGATCAAGATGCGGTGCGATTTCCTGGTTCACGAAGTCGGCACACATCTGCTTCATCATGAGTTGTTCTTCATTCCATTCTTCAGGTATGAAAATGTCTGACGCGGCCGTATCGCGAATCAGAAATTCTCCTCCGGTGATTGCCTTGAGTTGGGTATCTGCTGACATGGTCGTTATTTTTTTTCTTGTTTGTGTTTGTATTATCTGAGCAATTCGAATACGCCTGCGGCTCCCTGTCCGGTGCCAACGCACATCGTCACAATGCCGTGGCGCTGTTTTCTTCTGCGAAGTACATTGAGCAACTGCACGGTGAGTTTGGCGCCGGTGCATCCGAGCGGGTGACCGAGGGCAATTGCTCCGCCGTTGACATTCACCTGGTCAGGATTTAATCCGAGGTGGCGAATAACAGCCAGCGACTGGGATGCAAATGCTTCGTTGAGTTCGTAGAGCTCAATGTCGCTTTCCTTCAGTCCTGCTTTTTTGATGGCTTCCGGCAC
>JBKDGH010000071.1:0-5448 GCA_046336655.1 Flavobacteriales bacterium
GTACATTGTTGACCGCCACTGGTGCCCCACCATTAATGCTGTAACTGAAGTTCCATGGGCCTGTGCCTGTGAGCGTAACGGTAAGGTTGACAGGAGTGCCGGCACAACCTGTTGCGCCGCCGGCAATGTTCGCAGTCGGTGAAGGACTTACAGTGATGGTCTGACATTGGTTGGCTAGTGTCTGGGTGCAGCCCGTGGCATCCGTTACTGAGGTGAGACAGTAAATGGTTGTAGCCGCAGGAGAGAGATTCCAGCTAAAAGGGGAAGCCGCAATGTTGAGAGGAGCTCCTGCCGCTATCCCGTTTTGAGTGTAGTTTACTGACCAGGGTCCGGTACCCGTGAGAGCTATGCCGAGGTTGGCATTACCGCCCGCACAAATGGTTGTGGCACCGCTCAAGGTGGCCGTCGGAAGCGGGTTTACCGTTACTGTAATGGCGTTGTTTTGTGGGTTCGGACAAAGCGGAGCATTCGTGTACTCCACGTTGGTAATGGTGTACGTGGTTGTAGCGGCCATCGGTCCGAATGTAATGACCTGATTATCGCTCCATGGGTTGGCTGCAGGATTTGGAGCCCCTGCAGGATCTGCCGGGTTTGCAGAGTAGGTAACATTGTAGTTTCCGGGCTCGTCAATCTGCACGGTAAGCGGAAGATTGGCCCCCGCGCAGAGCGGTCCGGCAGGATCAAAACTTGCGGTTACAAGCGGGCGTACTGTAATGGTTACTGAACTATTCACCGGTGTTGCGCATGCCGGCGGGTTCTGATAGCTCACGCTGGTGAGGGTATAGGTGGTGGTGCCAACCGGTGGTGTAACGCTAAATGTTCCGTTGTGATTGATGGATGCAGGAACATTCGCGCCGGCGCCCGTCACGGATATGACATACGGCTGTGTATTATTTCCTGTGCCGGTAAACACCAAGGTGGCCTGCTGTCCCTCGCAGATGGTCGTCACACCTCCCTGCACTGCTATGCTCCCTCCCGGAGGCAATGCATTGTTGATAGTAGCACAGACCGAAGCGGTACAGTTTGGAATGGCTGTTTCCGTGACGACCACACAGTATTGTGCATCGGGCACGTTCGTCAGATCCTGGGTGTTGAATGCCCCTGAGTTCCAGTTGTAGGTGTAATTTCCGGAGCCTCCGGTGACGGTCAGATCAATGTCACCGTCATTCTGAGCGCAGGTCTCCTGGGTCACCGTGGTGGTAAGGTCAGACAATGCAACCTGAATGGTGAGTGTATCCCGCGCTGCACACTGCGCAGGAACTCCATTGAGCAATACCTCAATTTCCGCATCCTGCTGCAGGTTGGTGAGTGTCTGATTTCCACTTGTTCCTGAAAGACCTGTGGGTGAGCCGCTCAGAGCGGTCCAGGTGAAATTGGCACCTCCGGTTGCCACAACAGAAACATCTTCACCCACGCAGACGAGTGTGTCGGTAACGGATAATGAAACTGCCGGGTAAATATTGACGATCACATCGAGTTGGTCGAAGCCGGGCAGCACGCATGCATCATCGGTAGCCTCAAAGTGAATGGTGTAAGGCCCGCCTACCATAGCAGTCGTCGTAGTCATGCAGAATTCTCCCGTGGCCGGATTGGTCGTACCCCCCGGAGTGAACACAGGATTGCCGGCATTGAGCGCAGGCGCCCATGCGGCGGTGATTTCAACCGTGCGAAAAGGGTTGGTGTTGAATGCGGAGACGTCGAAACACAGGGAGTCACCCACGCAGACGTCAATTGTGGTTGGATTTACAAGTATCGCAGGCGCATCAATACTCGCCACACCATCCGGGTCAAATGCAGTCGGGGTAGATGCACAATCGCGTATTACGAACGACATATTCTGAATGACTGTGCCTACGTACGTGGCCCCCTGAAAAAGCGCTAACTGCACTGCAGCGACATAATTGCCCACAAACAGTCCGTTGGAGTTGAAACACACGTTTCCGGTTGGCGAAATGGTGATTGCTCCAACAGGAGCGTATCCCGCTACGGTGATTACCGGTCCCAGCGGATCCTGAGGATCAGCCAGTGTTTGCGGGGGCACTATGGAGTAATTCACGGTATATCCTGCAGCACCGCCAAGCGTGATTTGATTGCAGATCTGACCGGTATTCCGGCACTCGTAGGGAATTGCGGCGGAGGTTACCGTTACCCCGTCCAGACAGCCCGCTGCGGGATTGATTTCGGCGGTGATGACGGCGTCAGGAAAAGTCGAAAAATTGATGTTGTTCAGATAGTTCCAGTCACCGGCATTCCACATCACTTCCCAGGTGCATCCCGGGTCGAGGGTAACAGTGCCACTATACACCAGCTGTTGAACTCCGGGAATGATGCCGCCATTGCATGAACTATTCACTACCTCCGCGGCACACAAATCAGAAATTTCAGTGGTGCTTACAATATTCAGACTCGCCGATGTGGTAAGCAGTCCGCAGCTTCCCGTAGGAATGAGGTACACCGACTCTGTAGGCACAGGAGCGATTGCACCGAAACAATCACGGTAGAGCGTGAACGTAATCTGGTATTGATTTCCGCCCAGGCAGTCCCAGGTGATATGACCTCCGAGAACGTGACTTGCCTGTGACTCCAATGCACAAAGCGCCACCACGGTCAACCATAACAATCGCAGAAGTTTCATTCGGTCTGGTATATCTTGCTCCACGTGAGGCAAGAAAGGTTTAATAAGTCTGCTAAAATAGGGCGATGTCCGTTGCTTTCCAATAGCCTTCCAGCATCCTTCACCTCAGATTCTGAATTGGATAACTCATGTCTAATGAAGTCGTTCTTTATTTGGTAGACTGACTTTACATGCAAAAGGTCGCATGGGATTGCTTGTAATGCATAAAAAAAGCCGCCTCCTGTGAGCCGGCTTTTTAGTCGTTGAATTCTGGTAATCAGCGGATAACCACCTGTTTGGTGCGGATGCTGTCGCCCATACGCACGCTCAGGGTATAGATGCCCGATTCCAGCTGCGGGCTTAGGGAAATCATCGTTTCGCCGCGGGCCACGCCATGCCCTGAAGTGTAAACCTCACGACCTGCCGCATCGAACATGCGCACTTCGCAAAGTCCGCCCTGAAGGCTTAGTACCTGCACACGGAACTGATCTTCCGCAGGATTAGGATAGATCTCCAGTTCAAAAAGGCGCACATCGTTTTCAGCTACCGCGAGATCGATCAGCAACTGATCCGTGCTGATCGAAGGGCACTCTTCCAACTGCTGCACAGAAACGCTGTAGTTGCCGGTTTCAGTGGCTGTGTATGTGGCTTCGGTGGCACCATCAATTTCTTCTCCGTCCAGGAACCACTGATAGCTTACCGCTTCATCAAGCACTGTGAGCTCAGCTCCTGAAATGATTACCTGTGGCTCCCACTTGGTCATGTTGGAGAAGCGGATGAAGCAAGGGTACTGCACGCTGTCAATGTAGGCGTTGCGGTTATTCTGCTCCTCGAAGACATACTCGTTGCGCGCTCTTTCCATGTTGTCTGGGAGGTCGGCAAAGTGCCACTCTTTGAGCAGGCGCTCATTTTGCCCGTATGGTATGATGAGGGAGATCTGCTCTGGCAAACTGAAATCAGCAGTGGTGCTGAAGTACTTTGTGGCCTGATACATCATGCTGCGGGCTGCATCTCCCTTGATGCCCTCACGTGGCTCATAGACCCGCTGGCCGATGGAATTGTCGCCAATAGCGGTGCCCTCGAAGGTGCTCGTAGGTGCCACCACTTCACCATAGGGATAATTGGAACGTACGGCATTGCATTCCACCTGAAGGGTAGGCAACAGATTGTGAAGGTCTGATACTTCAGGCATGTCATCAAAGCCGGGCTCGAAATAAGTAGGCATCCAGGATTGCGGGAATGTATGCTCACGGCTTATTGTCCCATCGCCTTGTCCATTCCAGAATTGGAAACCGGCTTCGTAGAGGTAAGGTACTCCCGAGTATTGGCACTTCACCATATTCATAGAAACACCCGCCACTGCGGTATCCTGCACATAGAAGCGATTGATCAGTGTGCTGATGTAGTTGGAATAAAAAATCTGGAAGTAGTTGGATGGGTTGAGCGCAGTGATCAGATCGGCCACAAAGGTCTCTTCGGTGTGGTCAACACCCTGATAGTAATTGCCGATGGCAGGGGCTGGAGTGCTTGCTACGCCTGTGAGCGGGCTGTCTGTGAGGTAGTTTTCAAAGCCTGAAGGTCCGTTGAAGGCATACACGGCAAAATGATAGCTTGTGCTTACTTCCACTTCGCGCGCGTTGAATGAGCCGGCATTGCCGATATACACTACCTGCGCATCACCGATCCACGCGCCTTTCACATAGGTCATTCCGTCGGCTGGAGCACTTGCTACTGCAGCGCCTTTTCTGCGCAGCACAAGGTATTGCTCAGCCACAGGATTACCTGCTGTGAAGTTCACATTGTAATCCCAACTCACAAGGTTTGGAAATGAAATGCTTGCCGCCTGTGCGGTGGGTTCCGTAGCAAAGCTTCCGGCAACAGCGTAAATATTGATGAGGTATTGCGCTTCGCTCGAATCATCATTGTCGATGGTGATCGTGCAAAAGCGCGAACCATCTCCGACTGGTGTGAAGTTGAGTTCGAACTGTTCGCTTGCGCCTGCCGGAATAAGGTTGTTTCCGGAAGGAGTGAGACTGAACTGACCGGCATCCGGACCAGACAGAGTAATGTCATTGATGGTGAGCACATCCGCAAGTCCAAGGTTTTCGATGGTGAACACTGTGGATGTTGAGTTGCCGATGCTGTAAGTAAATCCACTCGGGATATTTGATCCGTCCTGCGCCACATTGATCTCCTGCGCATTTGATGCAGTGGGAATGCCAAGAGCCACCTCATCAAGAGCCACGTTATGTCCGCTCACTTTGTTGGTGAAAAAGAAACGGATGTAACGCGTTGCTGAAGCCGGCGCATCGGTGAATTGTGTGAACGATGCGGCGGGCAGTTCAGCTCCATTGAAAGTGCGGAGTGCTGTCCACGGACCGCTGGCACTCACCGCAGATTGTTCTACAGTGAAAGTGCCCTGCCATGATCCTCCCGAGTTCTGTCCTTTAATCCAGTAGGTCAGAGATCCGGGCTCTTCGGCGAATTCCACGAGTACAAAATCGCCGGTCTGGTCGAGGCGGCATGCTTGTCCTGTTTGTCCGTTGGCATAACGCGTGTTGCTCGCGCCGAGGGATTCAGACCAGCCCGCAGGCGGAGCGACGTCAAAATTCCACGACGTGGGTAAAATGGCCTGTGCCAGTGCCGTGGTGGTGCTGATGATCAGCAGGCTTGCTGCGATCATCATCTTGTGAATTGAATGCATGCTATCTGTGTTGTTGGTTGATTGATCAAAAAGTGAAGTTAACCCCGACGTTCCACCGGAAGCCCATCCCCATGAATACGCCGGCTGATGCGGCGTCGAATCCATTGCCGAACTCGTTGTTACGTGCATC
>JBKDGH010000072.1:0-6855 GCA_046336655.1 Flavobacteriales bacterium
TCCTTATTCAGCACGTATGCAAGGCGAACTTGTCTGCGTCCGAGTTCGGGCTGCGCATAAAATCCTGTAGCCGGAGCCATCATCACCGTCTGGTTGTTGTGCTCAAACGATTCAAGCATCCACTGGCAAAACGCATCTGAATCATCAATGGGCAACTCAGCGATGCAGTAAAACGCACCCTTTGGTTTCGGGCATTTCACACCGGGAATAGAATTGAGTCCGTCCACGAGAATATCCCGGCGCTCCACATACTCCTCCACCACTCCATCAAAGTAGGACTGCGGTGTTTCGAGTGCCGCAATGGAGGCGAGCTGTCCGAACGTCGGCGGGCTCAGACGCGCCTGAGCGAATTTGAGCGCAGCCGCCATCACTACCCGGTTGCGGGTAATGAGCGCACCGATACGTGCGCCGCACATGCTATAGCGCTTGCTCACACTGTCGATCATAATCGCGTGATCGTTCAGTCCATCGAGATTCATTACGCTGTGTGATTCTGCACCATCGTAGAGGAACTCGCGGTACACTTCATCCGCAAAGAGAAAGAGATTGTGGCGGAGCACCACGTCGCGGAGCTGCTCCAGCTCCTCCTTGCTGTAGAGGTATCCCGTGGGGTTGCCGGGATTGCAGATGAGAATTCCCTTGGTGCGCGGAGTGATCAGTTTTTCAAACTCTGCAATGGGAGGCAATGCAAAGCCGCTTTCCAGCGAAGCCGTTACGGGTACCACCTTCACTCCTGCCATTACTGCGAAACCGTTGTAGTTGGCGTAAAACGGCTCGGGGATAATCACCTCATCACCCGGATTGAAACAAGTCATGAAGCCGAACACCAGCGCTTCAGAGCCACCGGTAGTCACCATGATATTTTCCACGCCAAGGTCAATGCCCTTCGACTTATAATAGCCTGCAAGGCCTTCGCGGTAAGGCAACATACCTTCTGAATTGGAGTACTCCACCACACGGATGTCCAGTTCCTTCATGCGGTCACGCACCACCTGAGGGGTTTCGATATCGGGCTGACCGATGTTGAGGTGGTACACTTTGCGGCCTGCTTTCTTGGCCGCTTCGGCAAACGGAACCAGTTTGCGGATCGGAGAAGCCGGCATGTGATGCGCCTTGTCGCTGATAGATGGCATAGTCCTTTTCTTAAATAGACGCCAAAGGTAGTGCGCCGTGAAAATCACACGGTGCCGAATCGCATGCAGAAAGTAACTTCGCGGGGTGAGAATCGATAAATTCCTTTGGTGCATCCGCGTGTACAAAACGCGCACACTGGCTGCCGAGCAGGTGAAGCTGGGCAAGGTGTGGGTGAATGACGAACTCATCAAGCCCTCGCGGGAAATCAAGCCCGGCGATGTCATCAAGGTTCGCAAAGGACCGATTCATTTTTCGTGGAAAATGCTCACTGCACCTACGAGTCGCGTGGGAGCCAAACTCGTTCCCGCATACGCCGCTGATGTGACCTCGCCCGATGAGTTGGCAAGGCTTGAAGTATTTCGACTGCAGATGAGTGCCGACCGTCCGCGCGGTTCCGGACGTCCGACCAAGCGTGAGCGCCGGGATCTCGACGAGTTTTTTGACCTGGAGAATGACGAGTGGTTTGAAAACCCTTCCGCATGAGCAATCCGTTTATCGTGCGTCAGATACCCGCTGATCAGACCCGTTCACTGCGTCACCGCGTGCTCTGGCCGCACATTGAAAAAGAAGAAGACTGCGTGATTGATATCGATCACCGCGAAGACGCCATACACCTCGGCACCTTTGATGGCGAAAAGCTTATCAGCGTGGGTTCATTGTTTGCGATGAGCAGTCCGCGATTACCACATGAAAAGCAATACCGCCTGCGGGCAATGGCCACCGATCCCGATTACCGCGGCCGCGATGCCGGGCGTGTACTGATTGAATATGCGATGAAAGTATTGGGTAAAAAAGGAATTGATGTCCTTTGGTGCGATGCGCGGTTGCATGCCACGGGCTTCTATGGCAAGCTCGGCTTCAGTCGGTTTGAAGAGGTGTATGAAGTGCGGAACATCGGTCCGCATCAGTTTATGTGGGTGGAGTTTTAGGGGGGGATTTTTTTTTCACCACGGAGAAATGGAGAGAATGGAGTTTCATGGAGATTTCTGCTTCCCCTCCGCGCGAGCTCATTTTACCTCCGGGCTCCGGTGTGTTTTCTCACCACGAAGACACGAAAAGCACGAAGGCTCACGAAAGATTCCTCCTTCACCGCCGCGCGAGCTCCTTTTACCTCTGTGCTGCGGAGTTTTATTTCGCCACGAAGACACTAAGCGCACGAAGGTTCACGGAGAATTCCTCCTTCACCTCCGCGCGAGCTCATTTTACGTCTGTGCTACTGAATTTGATTGGTGCGCTCCGTGCAGACCCGGTGTGCGTTGTGTTCTAGGTTCACTTCTTAATATCGACCCTGCATCTCATTCCTTCCTCGCTTCAACCCGCTCCAGCAAACCCTTGAATGCCATTTCTACCAAAAGGTCCCAGTCCTGTTGATTAAGTTGTGCCTCCCGGAATGACTCCTTGCTTTGCTGCCCTAATGACGAATCCACCAAGAACAGCTCCTTGCCATCTCTAATCAAGACCAATTGAAAGGCACACTCATAGCCCCGCCAAACATCTCCACTCCCCCCGTAGCTCGTAAATGGCTGCACATCGTAACTAATTCTTGCAAAACGAACAATTGGTAACAATACCATTTTACCAGCATGTACTTTATTGACTAATTCAGCATAATTACCTCTTTTTCTTAGTTTTTTCACCCTAAGACACTCACAAATCACCTGCGTATTCTCAATGCTCATGAGCGAATCAGAAACAATCAAAGGGAAAAGACTTTTACTCACTAAAGACTCACTAAAAATATCCATTAAAGAATCTTCCCGAACATTGAAAGGGAAAAGCGGACTCCAGATTCCCCCATCCTTCTCATATGAACAAAAAACATATTGATGCACATACAAGGTGTCACGTGGCGAGAAAAGCACAGGCAAGGAGTCTTTTATAACTCCGTAAAATGCACTCCTCGTAAAGTCCTTGGATGAAACATTCTCTTGATAAATCACTCGAACACAGCCAGAGGAAAGGACAACAATCGCTGCACACGCCAAACACCGAAACACAAAGGAATTATTCATGACTCTCTTATTTCATTGTGTAAAACAGTGATTTAAGCATGCTTATTCCAAGCTTATTCCTCATAGTTTGCTTAGTGTACAAATCTCTGAACTCTCCTTTCGCCACCATCTGCACGCCCACATCAACAAGCGCAACCATGGAAATACCTAGAAATTTGCGCGCTTTGATCCTGATAGTCTCGTTTAATCTAGATAATTCAGATTGACTTCCCATTCCGAAAAATGACGTCGCGTGATACGACAATCCCGAAACTGCAAAAATGGTCAGATGCTCGGCTACTGTGCGCTTGGTAAAGTCTTTCTTCTTGGAAAAGGCGAAGTCATATGCATTAGCCTGTAATCCATAATTGAATGTCTTATTGAGAAATTCTTTGCCTGGTCCAAATAGCTTCAGGCCTGTTTCAGCTCCTCCAAAATATGCCCCGGCAGATGAAGAAAGGCCGCCAGCAACTAAATGTTGCATGGCTTCATAGAAACCTTCATCCTCCGAAGGAGCTTCCTGAATGAGTTGATTGAGCATATTAAATATACCACCGACAACAAATGCACTTATCCTATTTTTAGCGAATGCTCCCACAAACGATCCGGCAAATCCCGCAGTAAAATCCCCCAGTGTACCCCAGCCAAAACTCTCAGGACCATCATAGTAGGAAACCGAGTTAATCGTGCCACCAACAACGCCTCCAAAGAGATTCTTGCCCACACTCTTGGCTATCGTATGACCCAAGAAACTTACACCGCCCTTAGAAGCCGCCAGAGCAAAGCCTCCAAACGCTCCAATAGCCATGCCCGCGCCAATTCCAATCCATGTGTTCGGATTATCTGGATCCCATCTCAATGGATTTCCATGATCATTGGCCAACACACCACCCATGTAACCGCCTAAGAGGGCACCAACCACTACCGCAGTAATCACAAACCTCCCATCCGGATCT
Organism: Flavobacteriales bacterium; assembly: GCA_046336655.1. Taxonomy (GTDB): domain Bacteria; phylum Bacteroidota; class Bacteroidia; order Flavobacteriales_D; family Sanyastnellaceae; genus CANGTU01. Next base: position 4,082 of record JBKDGH010000072.1, read on the forward strand.
ACACCAATGACCGGATTATTTCCCATCGCCAGGTACGGATTCGAAAACTGCTCTGCGGGGTCGGGGACTGACCATGTGGCGGTGGCGGGGTCGTACATCCGCGCGTGGAAATCATACAGCGCAAGACCTGCTCCACTGCCAAACTCATTCCACTGATATTCCTTGTCCTGGTAGGCATGATCGTGAATCCCTTCAGGAGTTTGAAAATCCGCAGGATTCTGCCACGTCAGTCCAAACGGATAATAATCATACGCCACACGCACCATCGGCTCCCAGCGGGAAATGATCATATTGTCGAAATTCACCCGCCCCTCACTGCGGTTGGTCACATACACATAAAAGAACCCATCGCGTTTGGGGGTGCTGTCGCTGTGGGTGAAGACGTGCATGACGGGCCGGGTTTTGTGGAAATATAAACACGATTCAATTCCACGCCCCTCGGTGAGAATGATTGTGATGGTTTTTGACGATTTTTCACCTTTGGGTGGAGGGGGACGCCAAAGAGGAATGGAATCACGGAGATTTCAGGGAGAAATACTCTTTCACCTCCGCGCGAGCTCATTTTACCTCTGTGCTGCGGTGTTTTATTTCACCACGAAGACACTAAGCGCACGAAGGTTCACGGAGAATCCCTCCTTCACCTCCGCACTCCGGATAAGCCCTTACGATAAGGAACCCACGTTTTCAAATGACAAGGATTATACGCATACTGTAATACGCAATAATGTTGCGTAAATCATAATGCGTATTCCGTAGTTGACGGTCCTTCACCCCATCGCCTTCAACTCCGCCTGCATGGCCGCAATCTGCAGCCGGATTTTTTCCAGATGGAGGAGGCTGGTTGATCTGAGGCGTTTGGTGAGCTTGATTCGGATGTGCTTTTCAAAGGTGCGTCGTAGGACGGGCATTCTTTTTCACCACGGAGTCACTAAGCGCATGATGGTTCACGGAGATTTCTCCTTCACCTCCGAGCGAGCTCATTTCATCTCTGCGCTCCGGTTTTTATTTCACCACGGAGGCGTGGAGCGATTAGAGTTACATGGAGGATTATTCAACCGCGTTGCTCTCAACACCCCTTGAAACCACTCACAAACAACCTCTCAATCACCTTGCTTGATTACATAATTCACTGAATCCGGCTTCCAATTGGTGGGATGAAACACCCACTTCTCCCAGAGTTCTTTCCGATTGCGCCTTTTTCCTTCTACCCGATATAGCCAAAGGGTATCTGCATCGAATTTCCCTTTCCATGTAACCACTGTGCTGGTGGGAACTCGACCGCCGCCACCAAGCTTGTGAGTATGAACGATCAACGTATCTCCCGACGGCTCCCAAGTGCCCCATTCGAGCGGATTACGCCGTATATAATATTCCTTGCGGGCTATCATATCCGCGTAAACCAGTTGCGCGGAGTCCTTTTGATAAACGCCACCCATGCCATAGTGATGCAACACTCCATTGGAAAAAAGCCACAATACGGCATAGTAGTTCTCCGTAGTATCTGACAACTCGAGTAGAAAACAGCCCGACAAATAATGCTGATACCCCTGATAGACATTCTTCACCGATGGCTCGGAAAGAATGGGTTTAAAGTTGAGCACACACGCATGGAGACTTAGATAACAAACAGCTATCAGAACAGCTCTTACCATGTCGTGAAAGGATTAAGTGTATGTCGCAAAAAATAAGGATTAATTTGATCAGAAAGAACTCGAAACCAGGGTGACTTACTCACTCTGTCATGGATAATCTCGTTTTGAACAGCATGCCTTACTCGCTCGGATTCAAAGCCTACCCTAAAATCCCGGTAACCAATATACGCGGCTCCAAGTCGGAAAGCTCCTGCGGAAGTCTCATCATAAGTACCAAAAATTCCGCCACCATTATCCTCTGGCCGCGTTCTGTAATCGGGCTCTCCGGTGCCAAAGTTCAGGCCTATACTCGCATCATGGGTGCTTATTCTGACACCAGTAGTTCGCCAACGATCGCCTGAGTCACCGGTAGGAATATCTATCGTCTTTCCGAAAAGCTTCTCAGAGCCTGGGACGCTAAACGCCCAATCATTTTCATAATTCAACACCGTCTCACCGATTACGGCCTGATACCCGCCGATTCGTTGCTTCATGCCTCCGCCATAGAATTGGGTAGTATATGCACCATTGCCATTAAAAAATACTCCGCCTCCGATACGCTTTTCGAGAAATGATTTCCCTGTAATCTGATGTTTCGTCCAATACGTTGAACCCAAATTGACCCCCGCACTGAAGCCCCTTCCGTCGTTATATGAAATTCCCATGTTTACTCCCATACCGGCACCATGAGTACCATATACCATAGATGGGGAAACAGAAAACTGCCAGTCCCCGACAGAAACTCCAAGTGCCGGCATTTGTTCTAAAATTACCTGACTCATGGCGCTATGACCTGCCAATAATGCCGATGGTGCAGTCATCGAAACCATGGCACCGACAAGAGCTCCTTTTCCAAACGCTACGAGTCCATCTCTGAAACTATCAATGTCTCCATTTCCGTAAGCAATCAATAAATTCGTAAAACCTCCGGCCAAAGCACCAACTAGCAGAACAGATCCTGCTACCCTCCCATCCGGATCCACACCCACCACCGGATTATTCCCCATCGCCAGGTACGGATTCGAAAACTGCTCTGCGGGGTCGGGGACGGACCACGTGGCGGTGGCGGGGTCGTACATCCGCGCGTGGAAATCATACAGCGCAAGGCCTGCTCCACTGCCGAACTCATTCCACTGATATTCC
>JBKDGH010000073.1:0-4883 GCA_046336655.1 Flavobacteriales bacterium
TAGGTGGCTCACCGACGGGCTATGCACGAGGTCTCGTAGTCAAAACCGACCCCGTCGGCAACACGCTCTGGAAGCGCTACTACACGGGCTACACCGGGAGTACCAGCAGTACGATTTTTGCAACAATCGAAAGTGCATACAATGGCGGATACATCGTTGGTAGTGGAACCCGATCGTGTGAAACCTGTCCTTTTCAGCACCATCTGGTTAGACTCAATGATAATGGTGATGTGATGTGGCAGAAAATTCTGGCGGACAACAGTAATGCGGGAGAAACCCACGCTATGCACTATGGTGATGGAATCTACTTTGCTTCAGGGTGGAAGTGTCTGGATGCTGAGGGAATTAGTCAGTGTAAGCCTTACTTGATTCGTTTCGACGATGATGGCGACACGCTTTGGACGAAGACCTTCGGCGATCAATGGCTCTATGCAACTTACACGGCGCATACCAAACGTATGTCAGATGATCATTTGATGGCTGTTGGAGAAATACGTCACGAGAATTATCAGCAAGGCCTTATGCTGAAGTACGATATTGACGGAAATGAAATTTGGAGGAGAATATATTCAAATGTAGATGGCAACGCTTGCCGCTTCAACGACTTCACTGAACTTACCACCGGTGAACTGGTCGCCGTAGGCGTGGCGTGGCCGCAAGGCGGGGATGAGCCACTGGGGCAAGACACGTGGATACTCAAAACCGATGAGCATGGCTGTCTCATCCCCGGCTGTCATGTATCAGTAGAGGAACTGGAGAGGCAAGAGCAGTCGTTTTTGGTTGGCCCAAATCCGGCAAGTGACAGACTGAATATCTATCTGCCGGGAGAAGTCACCCGCACGCACCACACGCAATTCCGGCTCACCGACCTCACCGGCAAGCTCATTCGCGAGTTCAGTGCTGATACAGGAAGTACCACGTATATGCTGGATGTGTCGGAGTATCCTACAGGAGTCTACCTGGTCAGCCTCGTCATTGACGGTCAGCGTATAAAAACGGAGCGGGTGGTAGTGGAATGAAATAAAAAGGGTTGAAGTAGCTCAGTTTCGCGGAGAATTCCTCCTTTACCTGCGCTTCGGATAAACTATTACGATAAGGAACCGAGGTTATCAAATGACAAGGATTCTACGCATACACCGATACGCATAAAAAATGCGTAAATCATCATGCGTATTCCGTAATTGACAGTCCTTCACCCCATCGCCTTCAACTCCGCCTGCATGGCCGTGATCTGCAGCCGGAGTTTTTCCAGATGGAGGAGGCTGGTTGATTTAACCCAGATTATGCAGTCGGTTTCGTGCATGAGATTCAAAACGCCAAAGAAGACAAGCACTCGCGCAAGTTTCGGGCGCGGAAGCGTGGTCACCCCTGGATATTCCGGCTAAAGTGACCACCTGATTCCGGATCAAATTGACCACCTGATTCCGGGTCAATTGTCGTCAACGCAACTTTGGTAAATAATGAGCTTTAACCTGTTTCAAACCATAATCACGAAGCCATGATTCGGCGTACTCAAAAACCCTTTCAAAATCTTTCAAATCAACCAGTCTCACATCATACAGACTTTGATGATCATTCAGTTCATACGTCTTCAAAAAATCAACGACAATCTCATCGTATTCAGACCGACAGGCAATTATCGCGACATCAAAGTCGTGGGGATCATTATACACCTGGATATCATTATTTCCAAGTGATAACTTGAACCGCTCCGCATGGTGAGTAATTTCCTTTAAAAATGGAGTCAATTCGGAAATTGAATGGTATTCTTCCATGATGCTTTCATGGTTCGAATCAGCCTCCACCAATGCGAAGTAATCATCACTCCATTTCGGCATCTCTACAACCGCCCTGTTGAGTTTCTTCATCTCATTCTCCAACAGTCCCCTGAAAAATGACTGCGGAAATTGATAGATCAACAAATAGAAAACATAAACGGAATCAAATGATCCTTGCTCAAATACCAGATTAGGGAATGTTTTCATGGTGTAAAACGCAATGTGACCCAGTGTGTGTATTCTTCGGCTGAACTATTCCAATACCAGACTTTTACGGTGGGAATCTTCATTGAAGTCGAAACTGGGTAGGCCTGATACTTCAACAAAGTTCCATCCAACGTCTCATGGATCACTTCAACTCCCTCGGCATTCCAGAATGGAGTAACTTGCGACTTCGCAGAAATATAATCAACCACTTCGTCGTGGGTAAAATTCCTTACGAAAATAATCTTCCCGTTGGTCTGACCGTATATCTCAAGTGGCTCGCCTGCTGCTTCATTAAAAATCTTAAAAGCCGGATGCCGCAAGTTACCATATTCATCGTAAAGCAAGTCAGGAGTTGCGCTTCCCTGACCTGTTCTCCCGCTATAATCACCACCAATGTATGAACGGCTTTGACCGACCGGCGAACTTCCAGTCCAAAATCCGTTTCCGTGAGATTTGGATACTAATCCATTAGTAACACCTCCAACAACTCCCCCAATCCCAGCACTTAAGGCATACTGACCGGCAGTCCAACGAGGATCGCCAAAAGCAACATGATTCCCCTCGCTCAAAACAATGTTTCCTGCAGTGGTAGAAAATGCACCTGTGACGAAACCACTCGCAAATCCTCCAGCACCAGCTCCACCGGCTACCGCCGTTAGCCCACCAGCGGTAAGGGCTGTCACAGCTCCAGCTGCCGCCCCTAATCCTGCAGCCTTACCAAACTCCTCCCAGTTAAATTGCCCGCCGGCTGTTATTTCATCCCAATGAACGACAGTATTAACCACTGCGCCAACGACAGCCCCAACGAGAATATGTACCCATTGTCCATCCGGATCCACTCCAATGACCGGATTATTTCCCATCGCCAGGTACGGATTCGAAAACTGCTCTGCGGGGTCGGGGACTGACCATGTGGCGGTGGCGGGGTCGTACATCCGCGCGTGGAAATCATACAGCGCAAGGCCTGCATTATTTCCAAACTCATTCCACTGATATTCCTTGTCCTGGTAGGCATGATCGTGAATCCCTTCAGGAGTTTGAAAATCCGCAGGATTCTGCCACGTCAGTCCAAACGGATAATAATCATACGCCACACGCACCTGAAATAGCATAAAGTTCTTATAACGATACTTTTTCGTTCTCTCGATTTTGCTATTCCTTTTTCTGCTTCAATTCCCGAGCCCGTATAATTGTGAGCGGCATCTTGGTGATAAACTCAGGGTATGCCTCCAGATAAGTTGGAATTGAGGCAAACTGATACTCTTCACTTTCCTTGTCATATCGAGCGGTGATGAAGCCATCGCCAACCTTGCAGAATTCTGCATTGTTCGGGCCTGCGATAAACCCAACTGTAAATGCTAGTTCCACCTTATTCCGAGCGTAACCTAAAGCACTCTGCGTCAACCAAGACGCATGAAGCGTATCAAATTTTAGTCCGTCGTATCTAAATGTACGAAGACTTAAAGTATCCACAATGAACCAAAGTACCAATGCCTTACCAGTCCTTTTGTCTTCAAAGAACTCAAGGTGTTGGGTGAATTCGCCGCTAACAAATAACTCTCGACTTGGATTCGTGTCAATATCTGAAAAATATGTCGGAGTAATATAAAAATCTTCCGGATTCAATCCTTTCCCTTTGAGCAGTTTTCGAACTCGGGCTATTTGTTCGGGAAGTTCATTGACCACATTGTCGTATCGAATGACATTCGGAGCTGTTTTACTAGTCAAGCGACAACTCGCTATATCCAGAACGAAGTAGATGATGTATTTGATCATCTGATTCATTTTTGAATGAATAACCAATAGAATGAATTTTGCACCTTCCCCGGGCTGATTAGCTCAAACTGATGACCGCGATTCCAAGGATTCATTATCTCATAATAGACATTTGACGTGAATGAGCCGTTTTGTTTGGTTATAGTTTGCGTGAATACCCTATTTACTCCTACTGCGTGACCATAGTCAGGATGATAGGTTCTCAAACCCAAGATTACCCGCTCTCCGTCATTCATTGCGGCGGTTATATCCGAAAGCGGAGCTTTTCCCGGGTAAGCAAAATACGCAGTATATTCTGTATTGCCAACCAATTTAAGTTTGAACTCAGTTGCTAACAATCCATCAAGATTCCCATCGGTCCCAGGAAACCAATCTATACGAATTCTATCTTGCATTAAACCACCTCCATAAGAACGGTCCACCCATTGCATCGTAGCAGGCAAACAATTCGCCTCACCCCCTCCAGGAGGAGCCACATCAAACTGACTTACAGGGGCCGCATTTGACTGGAATGTCTGATCCTGAAATTGCACATGAGCCCCATTCCACTTTTTATAATAACTTCCATCGCTCAATCCATCATTCAGCGAATTCACCGCCTTTATCCCCGATATTCCTCCAGTAACACCGCCAGCTATTCCCCCTGTGAATCCTCCCATAATTATTCCCTGCATAACATCTTGCTTTCTAAGCGCCGCCGAGACTCCTCCAGTTATTGAACCTGAAATGACTCCATTACCAAAGCCCGCGCCGAGGCCATGCAAGAATCCGAGTCCCGAACCAAATATCGGATATGCTCCCAAAGCTCCACCGATTGCCCCAGTTAATGCGCCGATGCCAATGGTTGCCAAGGCTTCGGCTCCTGTTTGACCATTTCTATGAGCGTTAATAAAACCCAGACCAGCGCCAATGGCCGCACCAACTAGCATGCCTGTTACCACAAACCTCCCATCCGGATCCACACCAATGACCGGATTATTTCCCATCGCCAGGTACGGATTCGAAAACTGCTCTGCGGGGTCGGGGACGGACCACGTGGCGGTGGCGGGGTCGTACATCCGCGCGTGGAAATCATACAGCGCAAGGCCTGCTCCACTGCCGAACTCATTCCACTGATATTCC
>JBKDGH010000074.1:0-4852 GCA_046336655.1 Flavobacteriales bacterium
GCTCAAGCCAGTCGCCAACGTCGCCGCGTAGACATCGCTTTCGGCGGAGCTCTCGCGATCAAGTCATCACGCGCGCCATCCTTCGTTCGCGTCTCCCATTTTTACGAAGCACCCTCTATGTCATCCAGCATCAGCGACCCCGTCTGGCAGGACTTCCTGGTCACGTGGCCAATCGAACGGCTGCGCACCATGACGCTCCCCGAATACACATCGGCGGGCGGCAAGGAGAGCTTCGTGTTTTGGTTGGAGAGTCGCCTTGACAAGCTCGGCAGCATCTGGGGCGGCTCTGCATTCAAGTTTGGGATCTACTCGCGCAACGCAACGACCGTCGAAGAGGGCGACGCCGGACGCGCCTACGACGCGAACTATGGATGGTACCGCAAGTTCGGCGAGACGTCGACTGAGGCGTTCGAAGCTGTTCGTGCGCACGGTGAGTGTCAAGATAGTTGTCGTATCTGCGACTACTGCGTGAGCCCTCCATCAGCGACGTGCTGCGGATTGAGCGCGACGGTCATGATCGGCGACCAGTCGCGGGTCGCACCGCTCCAACGGGCGGGTTGCTGCGCTTTCGCTTCGGCATAGACGCGCGCCCGTTGCGCGAGGATCGCGCCGTCGAGGCCCGCATGCCGCTGGGCCGGCGTGACGAAGCGGATCGCACTGTGGCGATGCTCCTCGTTGTACCACGCGACGAAGGCGGCCACCCACGCGGAGGCGCTCGCCACGTCGGCGAAGGGCTCCCGCGGAAAGTCCGGGCGATACTTGATCGTCCGGAAGAGCGCTTCCGAGAAGGGGTTGTCGTTGCTCACCCCAGGGCGGCTGAAGGACGCCAGCACGCCGAGCCGCTCCAGCGTGGCGAGCATCGTCGCGCCCTTCATCGGCCCGCCGTTGTCGGCGTGCAGCACGAGGCCGGTGGGATCCGTGGTCGCCGCGGCGCACGCGGCCTGGCACAGCGTAGCCGCATGGGCGCTGCTCTCCGTGGGTTCGACCGTCCAGCCGACGATTTTGCGACTCCAGATGTCGAGCAGCAGGTACAGGTACCAGAACACGCCGCGCACGGGGGACTTCAGGTACGTGATGTCCCAGCTCCACACCTGGTTCGGCCCGGTCGCCGCGTGCGCCGGCGCCGCACGCCGCCGCGGCACGGCGGCGCGACTGCGATGGCCCAGCTGCCGTTCGGCGCGGAGCACGCGGTACATCGTCGACTCCGACGCCAGGAACTGCCCCGCGTCGGCGAGGCGGGGCACGATCTGATGCGGCGTCAGGTCGCAGTAGGCGGCGCTGTTCACGGTGACCAGCAGCGTCGTGCGTTCGGCCGCCGTGAGCGCGTTGGCCGGGCGCTGGCGCGGTCCCTGCCGCTGGTCCGCCGCGGCGCCGGCGCGCCAGCGCTCGAGCGTGCGCACGCTCACGCCGAGCACGGCACATGCCGGGGCCCGGCGGGCGCCGTTCGCGACGGCCTCCTCCACGAGCGCCCGCATCAGCGCCCGCTCCTCGGCGGCGTGGTGTCGTCCGCGTCCCCCCAGATCGCGTGGGCTTTTTTTTTCAGGACGAGGAGCGCCGCCGCCTCCGCCAGCGCCCGCTCCTTCCGCCCCAGCTCGCGCTCGAGCTCCTGGACGCGCTTCGCCTCGGCGGAGGGCCCGGCCTTCGGGCGCGCCGGCTTGGCGTCGAGCGCCTGCTCGGCCGCCTGCCGCCACGCGGTCAGGTCGGTCATCTGGAGCCCCTCGCGGCGCAGCAGGGCACCCAGCGCGGCCTCGTCCAAGCCGGCGGCCGCCTGCACGATCCGGAGCTTCTCTGCGCCGGTCCGGTCCTTCCGTTCGCGTCGTGGCATGACGTCTACGCTACGGAGTTCGCGCACCCACCGCGAGAGCGTGGGCTGCGGCACCCCGACGGCCTCGGCCAATTGCGTGGCACTGACGGCCTGCGGCCCGACCAATCGCTTCACCACCCGCGCCTTGAACGCGGCACTGTACACCGGCATGGTACGGTCCACCTCGCCCCCCGATGTGCCCTACACGACCGCTGCCCTTACAGCGGTCGTGCGACAACTATCCTGACACAGGGGGCGGGCGTCCGTCGACGATATTCACCGAAATGAGAAACGCTACTTCGGCGCCCGTTCAACCAGAACGAGGAGTGGCGTATGTCGGACGATCGCCCGAGAGCTCCTGCGAATGACGGCAGAGGGCGATGCCGTCTTGCAATCCAGACGCTCGGTTCGAGAGGAAGCACTCGCGGTGTCTAAGTTGCTCGAAGGCACGGCCTGCTCGCGGGGAAAGACGGCCAGCATTGTCGCGCTTGACCTCGGATTGGGCCCCATGGCAAGCGCCGCCACTTTCACCTCTGCAGAGGTGTCCGACAGCCTTTGGATCGAGCAGAACCTGCGCGAAAGTGTGTTTCAGTCCCTCGCTGCCTACAGCGACGTTGCGCCTGCATCGCAGGCTGCCTTCATGAGCGGCATGACGAGCCTTGAGCAGCAGGTCTTCACTTCGGGAGCATGCGAGATCGACCTTCAGCTTGCGACGTACGGCGCGATGCCGGGCGGGGGTGGCGGGGGTGGCGGTCCCGACCTGATGTCGATTCATCGCATTGCTGGTGGAGGTTGCGGAAAGGCCGCTGCTCTGGGCTGTGGGGCGAATGTCCTTCTCCAGTGGAGGAATCACGTGAGCGCTGCGAGGTGGGGCGCTTTCTACGGAGGGGCGGGGGCCGCCGGCGCCGCGATCGGCTCTGTTCTCCTCGAGTGTGGACTCGGCGCCTTCGCTGGGTACATGGTCTGCCACTACACCTGAACAGCTCACGGCAGCTCCGACAGGGAGTCACTCCCACTCCCAGCTGTGGCACCAAGAACAGCACCGCCACTGGGCCATCGAACGACACTCGCGCACCGCACGGTGTCATGCGTACCTAAGCCGTCACGTGACAGATGGCAACTACACCCATTTCAGACTTCGCGGTGCTGTTCTTAGCGAGCGTTAGCGTTGGCCTGCTGGGCGTTCGCCTGAGGGAGCAGCGTCAGCAACAACGCTCGTCGCGCGGCAGCCTTGAGGAACTTGCGATCGGGTTGTCCGTCGTCGTTCTGATGGTCTTGTGGGTCACAAAGCGAGGTCACTCGCAGTCGGGCGCTATCACTAGTGCGAAGCTAGCCAACACTCTTTCGCGCAAGCCGCGCCTGGGCACTACCGGCGCGGCTTGCGGCGAAGGGTCGCGCTTGCAGTTTGGGCATTCAGCCGGACGCAACGTCAGCCAGGCAGTTGTGGTCAGTAGGCGAAGTGCAGGGCCGATGAAGGTAGCGCGAACGGATACGCTCGGGACGCTCTTTACAAGCGGGCCGTCAGCTGCGAAGCGCAGCGATGAACTGGCCCTAGTAGTAACGGGAGACTTCTCGCCGTTGGCAAACGCTCCACTTGGGATTGACACATTGGATTCAATGTTCGCTCAGGTAGCTGAGGGCGACGACAGGGATGAGTCGTTCGCGCTTCTAGGCACAGTTGACTCAACTCCGTTTCGGCTAGCCGGCTGCGACTCGCTCGGCAATAGCTCTACACGAGAGGTCGCCGCCTCTTCTCAGCCCTCTGCCGCCCCACACCGCCGGATCGCTCACCTAAGTCTTCGCAGTGACCTCGAAAGTGCCGCACAGCTTGATGCGGTCAAGGGCGTCGTCCGAGCGGTCGGGCGTGGGAAGAGACTCGTGCTTGCATTTGACATGACACCCACGCGCGGGAACGACGATCAATCTGCAGATCGCTGGCTGTTGGACGTCACGGCACGTGGCTGCGACACAGCTGCCGTAAACGCAGTTGGACGCGCGATCCGGCGCCACCTTGAACCGGAAGTTGCCTTACGCTTCGGTGTACGAGTTAGCTCTCCGCGCATTGCGGGAGATCCACGAGTGAGAACTGTTGTTCCGCGATCCCGCTGTCTAGCGATGTTCCAGCTGCGATCGTTACCACGCAACGGGACTACACGTGCGGGAAACGTTGAGCCACTGTTCGCATTGCGCGTTCGCAGTAGAATTGAAGAGATGGTAAGGTGGCACCTAGAAATGATGCCGATGTAAGTGAATCGCTTGAACTTTGCCGCGTGTGTCGCTTGGAAGTTCACAGGGCGTTCCACCTGCCAGGGAGGTCTGTATGCGGTTGCGAGATGACATTGTGTCGTTCGGTATCGGGTGTGGCATCGCCGTCGCCGCACAGCTTAGCTTCGTTCCTGATCCACTGGCTTTGGACGGAAGGATGGGTCGAGGAATCCTGCTGTTGGCGTTGACCGGTTTCGGGGCTGCCGTGCTGAATCGCATGCAGAGCCGAGTCCAGAGGTCAGTTGCAGGAGTTGCAATACTCCTTCCATGGGTCTTGTTTGGAGTGCCCATGCTCATGTCCGAGAAGGCTCCACCATCATTCGGCGATACGCGAATTCTGGTGTTCGGGGGGGCCGCCGCTGTCGCTCTTGTCGCGATTGCAGTGACGTCACGTGACAAGAGAGGACACCGGAACCCCGTCGACTAGTCAACGCGCTGGGGCCTGCGGTTCCGCCATGCTGGATGCGCTCTGACCTTCGCCCGAACGTGGGGGCGATGCGGAGGGGAGCGCAGGGGCGAGGGGCCCGACGCCGGCGCGATGACCCGCGGCCGACAGCGAGACAGCGCTGCAAGCCCGGCCTGCTTCTTGTGCTGTATCCGCCATGGGCGGCTCCTGAATCGCATGCCCAGGAATCGCGAAAGCGGGATAGGAATTTCGATCAGGGTCGGTCGAGTATACGGCGCGATCACCGCCCGCGCGAGCGCCGCCAGACGGGCGGCGGCGTGCCGGCTGACTCAATCGCGCGCCTCGTGGGCCGTGCGACCGGCGGTTCCAGTGGGGGG
>JBKDGH010000075.1:0-50736 GCA_046336655.1 Flavobacteriales bacterium
TCAATGTGGTGGCCTGTATGAAGTCCACTCATGCCGTGATAGGTGGCGAAGGAAATGGCGGAATTATCTATCCTGAGTTGCATTACGGACGGGATGCCCTTGTGGGTATTGCGCTTTTTCTGTCGCACTACGCGGAGAAGAAGATGACGATGACCGCACTTCGTAAAGCCTATCCGTCATACACCATGACCAAGCGCAAGATTGAACTGGATCAGGAGATGGACGTGGATGCCATTCTGTCCAGGGTGCAATCTGTATTTCGCGATGAGGAGACCAACACGGTGGACGGACTGAAAATTGATTTTGCAGACGGATGGGTTCACCTGCGCAAGAGCAATACGGAACCGATCATCAGAATCTATTCGGAAGGAGCTTCTGCCGAAACCGCAGAACGTCTGTCGGATATCGTAATGCGTGAAATCCAACAATCCGTGTGATTTGATTCGGTCTTGGTTTGAACTCTCCTGAAATTTGTCCTCACTTCATACTATGAATATTTACCTCGATAATGCTGCCACGACCCCAGTTGATCCGCAGGTCTTTGAGGTTATGAAGCCTTTTCTCACGGAGTATTTTGGCAATCCCTCATCAAGTCATCTGTTCGGAAGAAAGGCTAAGTCGGCTATCGAGAGCGCGAGACGCACAATCGCAGCCAGACTGAATTGCCATCCTTCCGAGATCTTTTTTACCAGCGGTGGCACAGAGGCTGATAATCTGGCTATGCATATTGCGCTGAGAGATCTTGGCTGCACCCATATCATAACCTCGGCAATTGAGCACAGTGCAGTGATTAAGACCGCACAGTTACTCGAGTCAGATGGCAAAATCAGGTTGAGTCTGGTGCGTCTCAAAGAGGATGGCCATATAGATCTCGCTCATCTGGAGGAGCTGTTAGCGCAAGGAGAAAAGACCTATGTGACCCTGATGCATGGCAACAATGAGATTGCGAACGTTCTTCCGCTCGCAGCGGTGGGTGATTTATGCCAGAAGCACGGTGCATGGTTTCACAGCGATACCGTGCAGACCATGGGGCACTTTCCGATTGACATCCGTTCAACCCGCATTCACTTCCTGAATGCGGCGGCACATAAATTCCACGGCCCGAAAGGAGTGGGATTCATTTTTATCAGCAGATCCGTAAAGGGTCACGCGGATATTACCGGTGGTGGACAGGAGCGCGGAATGCGCGGAGGCACAGAAAATGTAGCCGGAATCATTGGCATGGCGAAGGCTCTCGATTTGGCTTGCGAACACATGGATGAGCACCGAAGTCACGTATCCGGCCTGAAGCAGTATATGATTAAAAGGCTGCGAGAAGAGTTTTCTGAAGTGACATTCAATGGCGACTGCACGAATCCGGATAGTCTTTACACTGTGCTGAATGTGACTTTTCCCCCGACTTCCAATCACGACATGTTTCTGTTCCTGCTGGATCTCGAAGGAGTAGCGGCATCCGGTGGAAGCGCCTGCAGCAGCGGAGCTACAAAGGGGTCACATGTGCTTGATGCAATCGGTGCATTAAAGCCTGGACGCGCGTCCATCCGCTTTTCGTTCAGCAGATTCACCACTCAGGGTGAAATCGATTATGCGCTGGAAAAGATCCGCTCGCTGATTCAGATTCCTGTTTGAACTCAATCGCAGGTGCCGCCGAACGTCTGAATGAACTGAAGCACATCGGCAACCCCCACTACACCGTCCTGGTTGAAGTCACCAAAACAATTGCCGGCATAATCGCAGCTTCCGTCATCCACTGCTGCGATCGGACTGTAGTTATACGCATTTGGATCAGTGCATCCGGGAAACTGACACGAGCCATCATCTCTGGTTGCACCCGGGTCGTAATTGAACGCTAGAGGATAGGTGCAGCCCAGACAACTATAATCACAACTTCCATCATCATCCTGACAAAGGGTGCAATAGTTGCAAGCATCGGGATCAGTACAGCCATCCGCTACAACGTTGAAAATGCAGGACCCGTCATCGAAAACAGCGAGCGGGCTATAATTGACTGCCTCGGAGTAGGTACATCCGAAACAGGAATAGTCGCAGGTACCATTATCAATGCCTGCAAGCGGGTTGTAGTTGCATGCTCCGGAATCGGTGCACCCGAGAATAGGGGCATCGAATGTGATACTCCATCCACCTCCGATTTGCCCCTGATCTCCGCCGACGTCATCGAATACATAAAGCGACCAAACCCCATTGGCATTGGTTCCATTGTACACACTTGCAAACGTGCCTGTCCCGGCAGTTTGCGAAAATGTGATTGGGAAGGGGATATCACCGTACACGTCCGGGAAGTAGTCTGTGGGCCGATACGATCCTGCGGGGACAGCCGCTGTTTGTGACATAATGGCGGGGGCATCATCATCAATGATATAATCCCCGAAAGGATCGGTGGTGCCTCCCACGTCTGACATAATGGTAAGACCCTGACCGCCGGGAGATACAAGAATGATGTCAATATCACTGTGCCACGTATGGGTTAGCCCAAAGAGGGTCACGGAAACCCCGTTAATGGCAATTGGCGCACCGGTTACATTTATCGTGGATGGGTAAGGGGAACCTTGTCCTGAATTGGGAATGAAAATGGGAGTGGGGTTGGTATAGGTTTGAGACCGCACTATACCGGAACCTGCCACTATGAAAAGACCCAAAACGATGTAAAGTGATTTCATCCGAAAGAAGCTTCTGTTATGTTAAGTCGAAGGATTCTGAAAAAGGTTGTCTTAAATCTGAGATATCCGCAACAAAACAAGCCAAATATAAGCTCAGAGGTGAATAACTTCACCATAGGCAGCAGCGGCGGCCTCCATTATGGCCTCGCTCATTGTCGGGTGCGGGTGTACGGTCTTGATCAGCTCTTCACCGGTAGTCTCCAGCTTGCGCAGTGCCACGGCTTCTGCAATCATTTCGGTTACGTTGGACCCGATCATGTGGGCACCAAGTAACTCGCCGTATTTCGCGTCAAAGATGAGTTTTACAAAGCCTTCTTTATGACCGGAGGCACTTGCCTTTCCTGAAGCGCTGAAGGGAAACTTACCCACTTTTAGCTCGAAGCCGGCTTCTTTCGCAGCCTTCTCAGTATATCCCACACTGGCAATCTCAGGTGTGCAGTAGGTGCAGCCTGGTATGTTGTTGTAATTCAGAGGCTGGGGATGATGACCGGCAATCTGCTCTACACAGATAATGCCTTCAGCGCTTGCGACGTGTGCAAGTGCTTGCCCTGCAGTACAATCGCCGATGGCATAGTACCCCGGAATATTGGTTTGATAATACTTATCGGTTACGATTTTGCCTTTGTCGGTAACAATACCCACCTCTTCGAGGCCAATGCCTTCGATATTCGCTACCACGCCAACTGCTGAAAGCACGATATCGCATTCGATGGTCTTCACACCGGTTGCTTCTTTCACCGTGACCTTGCAGCCTTTACCGGAAGTGTCTACCGAGGTCACCTCTGCTCCGGTAAGGATGTCGATACCCATTCCCTTGAAGGATTTTGCAAGGGCTTTTGACACTTCTTCATCCTCAACGGGAACAATGTTGGGCATGTATTCCACGATGGTCACTTTGGTACCCATACTCTGGTAGAAGTATGCGAACTCCACGCCGATAGCGCCTGAGCCTGCAATCACTATGCTTTCCGGTTTGGTAGACAAGGTCATTGCCTCGCGGTATCCGATTATTTTCTTGCCGTCCTGTGGCAGGTTCGGGAGCACGCGGGAGCGCCCGCCGGTAGCCACAATAATGTGATTAGCACTGAATTCTTTCGTGGATCCGTCGGCCATCTTCACATCTACTTTCTTACCGGACTTGAGTTTGCCGGTGCCCATGATGACCTCGATCTTGTTCTTCTTCATCAGAAATTGCACGCCCTTGCTCATGCCGTCCGCTACGCCGCGGCTGCGCTTTACGACCGCACCAAAGTCGGCCTTTGAATCACCAACTTCAATTCCGAAGTCTTTGGCGTGCTGAATGTATTGGAATACGGATGCGCTTTTGAGCAGTGCTTTGGTAGGGATACATCCCCAGTTAAGGCAGATGCCGCCAAGCGCCTCGCGCTCGATGATGGCGGTTTTCAGGCCCAGCTGACTGGCGCGGATGGCCGCCACATATCCTCCGGGGCCGCTGCCCAATACGATGAGATCGAAGTTCATTGCAAATTGATTTGGGCGACGAAGATAATCCAGATAAAAGCGCACAACGTGTCGCCTCAACCGGAATCCGGAGGTTCACCGTATTTTCGCCCCTTCAATTGCTTCAACAGCCCTTAAATTATGCTCAATATCGTCCTGTTTGGCCCACCCGGAGCCGGTAAAGGCACCCAGAGTGAAAAGCTCGTGAGCCGTTACCACCTCGTTCATCTGAGTACCGGTGATATTTTCAGACGGAATATCAAAGGAGAAACTGCACTGGGAAAAGAGGCTAAATCCTATATGGACAAAGGCGAGCTCGTTCCCGACGAAGTGACCATCCGCATGCTGGAGTCGGAAGTACAGCAACATCCCGGAGTAAACGGCTTCATTTTCGACGGGTTTCCGCGAACATCAGCTCAGGCCACTTCACTCGATCGTTTCCTCGAAGGCATGAATTCGGGGATATCTTGCATGCTCGCACTGGAAGTAAACGAGGAAGAACTCCGCGAACGCCTGCTGAAGCGCGCTGCGTCTTCAGGCCGACCTGATGATGCAGATCCGAAAATCATTCAGAACCGCATTGAGGTATACAACCGCGAAACGGCCCCAGTAGCTGAATACTACAAAGGCGTGGGAAAGTACCGCGGCATTGACGGCATTGGTTCAATAGACGAAATCTTCAACCGCCTTTGTGAGGCGATTGATTCAGTAATTACACATTAAGGCGATTGCGCCGGTAAGGGTTTTTCATGGCCTCGGGGAATTTTGTTGACTACGTAAAAATTTGCTGCCGGTCCGGAAAGGGCGGGGCGGGCTCGGCTCATTTCAGACGGGAGAAATTTGTCCCGAAGGGCGGTCCTGACGGCGGCGACGGTGGTCGTGGCGGCCATATCATCCTTCGCGGAAATGCGCAGTTGTGGACCCTGCTCCACCTTAAATACCGCAAGCACGTCATCGCAGAACCCGGACAGTCGGGAATGGGTGCACTGAAAACAGGCTCTCAAGGCCATGATGAAGTGCTCGAAGTGCCTCTCGGTACGATCGCACGCGATGCGGAAACCGGAGAAGTTGCCTGTGAAATCACGGAAGACGGTCAGGAGTTTATTCTCGTGCCCGGCGGACGCGGCGGACTAGGAAACAACCACTTCAAAACGTCAACCAATCAGGCTCCCAGCTACGCCCAACCCGGTGAGCCGGGAAAGGAGGAATGGAAGATCCTCGAGCTGAAAATGCTCGCAGATGTCGGACTCGTCGGATTTCCCAACGCGGGAAAATCCACGCTTCTTAGTGCGGTAAGCGCCGCCAAGCCTGAGATTGCAGATTATCCGTTCACCACTCTCGCCCCCAATCTGGGCATGGTCCGCTACCGCAACGACCGCTCGTTCGTAATGGCGGATATTCCGGGAATCATCGAGGGTGCTGCTGAGGGCAAAGGTCTCGGACATCGCTTCCTGCGGCACATTGAGCGAAACTCTACGCTGCTTTTCATGATTCCGTGTGATACGAAAAGCATCAAAGGGGAATACGCAATTCTCGAGAACGAACTCCGCAAGTACAATCCTGATCTGCTGGACAAGCGTCGTCTGCTCGCCATCACCAAGTGCGATATGCTCGATCAGCAGATGATGGAGGAAATGAAGGCAGAACTGCCGGATGGGATTCCGGCGGTCTTTATCTCAGCGGTGTCGATGCTGAATATTGATGTGCTCAAGGACATGATCTGGACGAGTATCAACTCCTGATCACTGCACGAGTTCAAACCTTTTCTGACGGATGTGAAATTCCACACGTCGGTTTTGCGCGCGTCCTTCATCATTGTCGTTGGGGGCAACGGGCTGTTTGCTGCCGAATGACGATTTACTGAACCGTTCGCGGTCGATTCCCTTGTCCACGAGGTATGCAATGACGCGCTCTGCCCGACGGTCCGAAAGCCCGAGATTGTAGCGGTCATTGCCAATGGCGTCGGTATGCCCGTCAATCTCCATGAACATGGAGCGGTTTTTTTTCATCAGGGTGAAAATCTCGTCAAGCTGTTTTCGCGCATCCGAAGTAAGCACGTCTTCATCAAAATCAAACAGTACCGCATCGAGCCTGATGTCGTCATACTCATACAATTCGAGCGGTGGGTCCACGACGATGCTTGCCAGGTATTCATTCTCACAGGAGCATTCTGATTTTTTACTGACCGGTTTTACACTTACATCATCAATGAACAGGTAGGCCCATTTGCCATTGGCATCAGGGTTTTCGATGCGTGTACGGCGGATGACCTTCAGGTTTTTATCGGCTTTGAAATTACCGATGGTCAGGTACTCTTCGCCGCCCTGAGCCGTGTAAACATCGCCCAGCAAAACCCAGCCGTCAGCTTCATCGAGCATGTGCAGACGGGGATTTTGAATTACAGGTTCTATGGGAATCAACAGCGATCTGTCTTGCTTCAGTTTTTCTTTGCTGAGCGCCGCACCGAATCCGTCCACTACGTATTTGCAGTCATCTGCGCAAGACACATAAAACTCAATACATACCATTTCGCCCGCAATGAGCGGACGCTCCAGCTTAGTGACCAGATACTCCCGGTAGTTGTGTTGTCCGGGACTATATATTGCCATGCCGCAGTAGGCCTCGCCTCCGTGTGCCGGCTGATGACCGAAAATATTGGATGGCACTCCCACCTTCTTGCTGCAGGAGTGGAAGTAGTCGGGCGTGCCCTCATTCACCTGTGACCATCCGGTGACCACTTTTAGCTGGTGTTCATTGAAGTTGGTCGGACAATAGGCTTTTTCCTCAAAGCCGGAATTGGGAATCAGGTTTTGAGCAGATAGCGCAAGCGCAGAGAGAAAGATGACTACCACAGCGTGAATCTGCTTCATGATTCGAAGAACCTTCATTTTTTCAAAAGGGTGAACGAAAAAAGGGTCGCTTTATTCAGCGACCCTTGTTCATTCAAATGCAATACCAAAAAGACGTTACATCTTTTTAAACATCACCCTGCGGTTTTGTGAGCGTCCGATTACGGTGCCGGAGGTGCTTGCAGGCATCGTATCATCCTTGGTTACAATGGTGAAGCGCACTTCTGAAATGCCTTTGTCCATAAAGTACTGGCGCACCGCCTCGGCTCGGCGCTGAGCCAGATTGCCGTAGCGCGGATTGATCTTCGCCTCGTTCAGCTCATCAGTTTCAACATGGCCTGACAGCTCCACCTTGATGGACGGATCGGCCTTCATCACTGCTGCGAGCTCAAACAGTTCTTCTTCGAACATCGGATTGATCTCCGCAGAAAGGAACGGGAAGTACACCCCGGATGAATTGATGAGCTGCTCCGGCTTCATGCCCGGTGCACGGGCGCCTGCCCGGCTATAGATCACATCATCTTCTTTTTTTTCTGCAGCTCCGCATGAGCACTGGCTGTTGGCGTCAACCGGAACGATTTCAATGTTATCGATGTAATAGTACGCGCTGTTCATCACAGTGCCTGTCACGTTTGATGGCTTCTTGATTTTGACCGTCTTCATCTTGTCTTCCGGTCCGAAACCGCCAATGATGAAATACTCTTCATTTCCTTTCGCGATGTAGGTTCCGCAAATGGTCTCCCAACCATCGAGCATCTGAAGGGGCTTGTTTGTTTTTTCGACAATCTGTGGCTCAAAGCTGAGCGCATTATCGTTGTTGTTCTGCACTTTCCGGTCACTCAGAAACACACCCACGTTGCTCACGCCAAACTTGGAAAGGTCGGCAAGACTCACATTGAACTTCACGCAGTAGAGTTGGTCCTTGCTGAGCTTGCTGATGAGCTTACCCTGAATGTATGTGCGGGTCTTTTTCGGGTCCTTGGTGTAGGCGGTAAACCCGGCATAGGCCGAGCCAGACATGGGTTCCTGCGCCCCGAAGTCGTTAATCGGCGCGCCTGCTTTAGTGCCCTTTACTCCTGTGGCAAAGAGGTCCGCAGCAGAAGCGTTGGGTGACAGCCATCCGGTGCACAGTGGCACAAGTTGGCCATACGTTTTAAGCGGTTTGAGATCAAGATCTTCGAAGCCGGGATTGCTTACGAGGTTATCGGTAGCTTCTTCCTGGGGAGCTTCTTTCTCGGGCTTGGCGCCTTTTTTCGACGGCTGTGCCGAGGCACTTCCGGCAGTGAAAAGCAGCGCTGCTGCGAGGATTAAAAAACGATTCATCATGGTGTATGGTGTTGGTAGGTTTGAACGGTGTCAATAAAACAACGGAGGTGATCGGGATGGATATCCGGATATACTCCGTGGCCCAAGTTAGCAATATGTCGGCCAGAACCGAAAGCATGAAGCATTTCGATGGTATTTCTGCGGATTTCATTGAGGCTTCCGTACAGCACTGCAGGATCGAGATTGCCTTGAAGTGTCTTCCGGTTGCCGGTGTGTTCGCGTGCAAACGAGGGAGGAATGTGCCAGTCGAGGCCAATCACCTGGCAAGGTAACTGAGCGAGGTCATTCAGCGCAAACCAGGCGCCCTTGCTGAACAGGGTGACCGGTACTTCAGGTATCGCTTCAGTGATCTTCTTCAATGCAGGAATGGCGTATTGGCGGTACAATGCAGGGCTAAGAGCCCCGGCCCACGAGTCGAAGACTTGCACCAGATCGGCTCCGGCCTTAATCTGGGCGTGCAGGTATTCGATAGTGGCATCGGTGATCATGTCAAGCAAGCGCTGTGCCATAAGCGGCTGTTCCATGAGCATGCGCCTTGCCACGCTGAACTCTTTACTTCCCTTGCCTTCGGTCATGTAGCAGAAAATGGTCCATGGAGCTCCCGCAAAACCTATCAGCGGAACACGTCCGTTCAACTCGTTTTTCACGAGACGTATTGCGTCAGTCACATAGGTCAGCTTTCCTGCAATCTCGGATGTACTGAGCGAGGCAAGATCCTTTTCGTGGCGTATCGTTTGTGCAAATCGGGGTCCTGCACCTTCATCCATGGTGTAGGGAAGTCCGAGTGCTTCGGGAATTACAAGAATGTCAGAAAAAATGATAGCCGCGTCCACACCGAGCAGATCAACGGGCTGAAGAGTAACTTCACACGCAAGTTCAGGCGTGCGCACGAGGTTGATGAAACTGCCTGCGCGTGCCCGTGTAGCGCGGTACTCAGGTAATACGCGGCCGGCCTGACGCATGACCCACACAGGTGTGCGTTCCGTTGCTTCTCCTTTGGCCGCTCGAAGCAAAAGATCATTTCTAAAATTCATGGGGGGGCAAATGTAAGCCCGGAGTGATAAGCAGCGTGTCAGTGAATGATCTTAAACACGAGTTCTTTGAGCAGATCATGATCTTCCACAAAATCATTGTCCAGGCCCTTTGAGCGCCGGTCTGCATCCCTGATATGGGAGATGATCTTTTCCACTTTGATCCGGTTGAAGCTGGTTTCCGCCTGCCGCAGGTCCGTTTCCTGAAACGCGGAAATTCCCAGTGCAGCCCTTGCCTGGGCTTTGTCTGTAAAGCTCTGATACACGGCTACTTTGGCGAAATGAGAGTAAAGGGCCGGCAGTGTCTTTTGAATCGGATTTTCTTTTGGGTTAGCCCTGAAGTATTCGATGATTTTGTTGGCCTTCAGCGCTTCCTTATGAGTCAATGCTCTTTGCAATTCCCAAATATTGTAGTCCTTGGAGATGCCGATGTACTCTTCAATGTGGGCGGTGGTGACAAGGGTATTCTCAGGCAATACGACACGCAACTTGTTGAGTGCGTTGGCGACATTGTCCAGGTGGTTTCCAATATATTCGACCAGCAGCGCATTGGCTGACGGGTCAAGGCGAAGCCCCCGCTCTTTGACCATCCCGGTGATTTGTGCAGGCATTTGGTGTTCGCGCAACCGGTCTGCGGTTAGCACGGCACCTACTTTCTCAATGAGTTTGCTGACCTTTAACCGCTTGTCCAGTTTTTTTCCTTTAGCGGTGAATACGAGAATGGTACTTGGTGTCGGGTGAAGCAGATACGCTTCAAGTGAACCAAGGGGATCAACTTTTTGAGATGTTTTTTTTGCTGTGGACTTTGTTCCTTCTTGGTCATCGCCGGCCCGGGTTTTCCATTCTTTCATTTCCTGGGATTCCTTGACCATCACCAGCTGGTGGTCGCCGGCCATCGGAAACGATTTGGCTATGGAGATGACCTCGTCCATCGTGACGTCGCGGCCGTAGAGGATATGCATACCGAACGCCCGTTCTGCTTCGGTGAGAATATTCGCTTCCATATAATCAGTGACCTGATCTATGAAATAGGCTTCCTCTCCGGCAAGGTAGTAGACAGGCTTGTACTGCTTCAATTGCAGGTCTCGAAGTATTTTCAGGTGTTCCATGCTGGCTTCATTCCCATTTGAGATGGCGCACTGACCGTCCTTCATCGCGGATTTCTTTCAGTGCATCAATACCTATCTGGAGGTGTTTGTCGACATAATTTGTGGTGACTTTGTTGTCACTTTCGCTTGTCTTCACACCCTGCGGAATCATGGGTTGGTCGCTCACCAGCAACAGCGCTCCGATCGGTATCTTATTGGCAAAGCCTACGGTGAAGAGTGTGGCAGTTTCCATGTCAATGGCCATGGCCCGGATCTTTCTCAGGTAGTCTTTGAATTCCTGATCGTGTTCCCAGACCCGGCGGTTGGTGGTGTAAACCGTACCTGTCCAGTAGTCAAGTCCGTGATCGCGGATGGTGGAGGAAATCGCGCGCTGAAGAGTGAACGCAGGCAGAGCAGGTACTTCGGGCGGGAAGTAGTCATTGCTTGTTCCCTCGCCTCGGATGCCTGCGAGAGGCAGCACGAAATCGCCGATTGCATTCTTCTTCTTCAGTCCTCCGCATTTACCCAGAAAGAGCACAGCCTGAGGTGAAATGGCGCTGAGCAGATCCATGATGGTGGCTGCATTGGCGCTGCCCATGCTGAAGTTGATAATCGTAATATCTTCTGCGGTGCAGGTGGTCATGGCCTTCCCTTCTCCGAGGATTGGAGCGCTGTGCCAGTCTGCAAACCTTCTCACATAGTTGTCAAAGTTGGTGAGCAGTATGTACTTGCCGAATTGCTCGAGCATGGTGCCGGTATATCGCGGTAACCAGTTCCTGACGATTTCCTCTTTGTTTTCCATTCGAGGGTTAATTTGCGGCTAAATTCGACAAAGCGTTGCAACCTCTTCAGTTTCCTTCCTATGAGTTCCGAACAAGGTCGGCCGTAGGCCGCGACCAGATTTGGGATGCATGGCGCATGAAGTGGATTGCACTCACGCCGGAGGAATGGGTAAGGCAGCATCTCGCGCGTTACCTGTGTGAAGACCGTGGCTTTCCTTCAGGTCGGATCGTGTTGGAATGCAATCTCTTGGTTCACGGCATGAAACGACGCGCGGATCTGGTGCTTTTTGATTCCGAAGGGAGGCCCGCATTGCTGGCAGAATGCAAAGCACCGGACGTAGCGCTGACAGAATCGGTGGTTACGCAAATGGCGCGATACAATCTCACCGCCCGTGTATCCTGGTTGATAATGACCAACGGACTGATGCACAGCTGCGCTCGAATGCATCCCGGGGCCGGAAAGTGGGAATGGGTGAATATGATTCCTGCGTTTGACGAGCTGTGAATTTTTCCTGCGTTAGAAGTTGGTAGGATATGTCGTTGATGCGTTTAGCTTTGCCCACCTATTTAACGACATGAAAGTAGAACTCGAGAAGATTCTCTCCGTGAGCGGAAAGCCCGGATTGTTCAAAGTGATCTCTGGCGGCAGGAATACCGTTATCGCGGAGTCGCTGACCGATGGTAAGCGCCAGCCAATTCTCTCTTCCCAGCGCGTGAGTTCTTTGGCCGATATCAGCATGTTTACCATTGAGGAAGATGTTCCTCTGAGGGATGTGCTTGTATCGATGCGACAGCAATACGATGGCGGTCCCGCATCAGATCACAAGGCTGATAGCGCTGTCTTGAGGAAAGAAATGAGGAAAGTACTTCCCGGTTATGATGAAGAGAGGGTGTACGATTCTGACATCCGGAAGTTATTTAATTGGTATAACCTCCTGCAATCCAAGGGCATGCTTGATTTTGAAGAGCCGAACAGCGAAGCGGCAGAAGAAGAAGAAAAAGAGTCATGAAAAAGGTTTGGCACTTTGGGCGGAGCGTGTATATTTGCACCCGCTTAAAAGAAAGCATGGGAGCATAGCTCAGCTGGTTCAGAGCATCTGCCTTACAAGCAGAGGGTCACAGGTTCGAACCCTGTTGCTCCCACAGGACAAAAAAAGACCCCGGAACCCGGGGTCTTTTGTTTCTTAGCAATTCCTCAGGGACGTTAGCTCAGCTGGTTAGAGCGCTACCTTGACATGGTAGAGGTCACTGGTTCGAGTCCAGTACGTCCCACTTTGATTCACTTTCTTACCGGCATATTCAGGCCTGATCCTCACGCAAAGTGAGCGGATACGGTGAGTTCCTTCGTCTCCTTGTTGAAGCAGTAAAATCCTTCACCTGACTTGTCTCCTTTCTTTCCCGCGGTGACCATGTTCACCAGCAGCGGACATGGTGCGTATTTCGGATTGCCAAAGCCTTCGTGAAGCACGCGTAGAATGGCAAGACATACGTCCAGCCCGATGAAGTCAGCCAGACGCAGCGGGCCCATCGGATGACCCATTCCGAGTTTCATGACTTCATCGATTTCGGCCACGCCGGCCACCCCTTCGTGAAGGGTCCAGATGGCTTCATTGATCATCGGCATCAGGATGCGGTTGGCCACAAATCCGGGATAGTCATTCACTTCCACCGGAACTTTTTCGAGTTGCTTTGAAATGGCTGAAATCGCGGTGGCTACTTCATCCGAGGTACTGTAACCGCGGATGATTTCCACCAGTTTCATCACAGGCACGGGATTCATAAAGTGCATACCGATCACCTTTTCGGGGCGTTTGGTAGCCGCAGCGATCAATGTCAGAGAGATGGAGGAGGTGTTGCTGGCGAGGATGCACGATGCAGGTGCAAACTCATCGAGCTGACGGAAGATGTTCAGCTTGAGCTCCACGTTTTCGGTGGCAGCTTCAACTACAAGTTCCGCCGATGACACGCCCTGCTTCAGGTCGGTAGTGGTTTTGAGCCGCGACAGTGCCTGCTGTTTCTGGTCCTCGGAGAGCGAACCCTTGCTCACCTGACGGTCCATGTTTTTGGTGATGGTCTGAATTGCGCGCTCGAGACTTGCGGCCTGAACGTCTACGAGAGTTACGTTAAAACCATACTGTGCGAAGACGTGAGCAATACCATTGCCCATAGTTCCTGCGCCGATTACACTCACATTTTTCATTGAAATGGATTTAGTGCCAAAAATAGATGCCACTTGAGCTTTCACACCTCGTGTGTGAAGAGGATTCTTTTTTAGATTAGCCCAATAACCTCATACACATGAATCTTCCTAAGAGGCTTTTTGATTTTCCTTATTATCAGCTTGAGCATTTTCCACTGGAAACAATGGTAACCAGCAGGGTGAATGGTCAGTGGAAGGCGTATTCCACCCGGTCATTTGTGGATCACATGAACTGGGTGAGCGCCGGACTGCTGGCCTGCGGCGTTCGTCCGGGTGATCGCATTGCATTGATTACCGATGCGAACAGAAGCGAATGGAACATCTTCGACCATGCGATTCTCCAGATTGGCGCCATTGATGTGCCGATCTATCCGACCATGACCGAGCAGGATTATGACTACATTTTCAATCATGCCGGCGCCCGCATGTGCATCGTTTCAAATGCAGATCTGTATGAAAAAGTGAAGCGTGTGCTTCCCAAAACGCCCGATGTGAAGGACGTGTTCACTTTTGATCAGGTGAATGGTGCGCGCAACTGGCAGGAGCTGGTGGAGCTCGGGAAGAAGGGCGATGCTGCGGAGGTAATCGCATTGTCTGCACAGGTAAAAGAAGAGGACCTCGCAACTATCATTTATACTTCAGGAACCACTGGTCTTCCGAAAGGAGTCATGCTTTCTCACCGCAACATTGCGAGCAACGCAAACGACAGCACAGAGCGATTGCCGGAAGTGAGTATGGGCAACAGCCGGAGCCTGAGTTTTCTCCCGTGCTGTCACATTTTCGAGCGAATGCTGCATTATCTGTACATGCTCAACGGGGTCTCGATCTATCTCACCGGCATGGAACAGATCAAGGACGATATGATTTATACCCGGCCGCATATTTTCACTGCGGTCCCTCGCCTGCTCGAGAAATTTTACGATGGCATTATGGCCAAGGGAATGGCCAATACAGGAATCAAGAAAACACTGTTTCAGTGGGCTGTGAATCTCGCACTGAAATGGGAGCCTGACGGAGCCAATGGTGCGTGGTATGAGTTTCAGCTGAGCCTCGCCCGAAAGCTTGTGTTCAGCAAGGTAAAGGCAGCCCTGGGTCTGACCGAATTAGGCGGCGCTGCAAGCGGAAGCGCAGCCCTTCAACCCAGGCTTGCGCGCTTTTTTAACGGCGCCGGAATCCCTGTGCTTGAGGGCTACGGGCTCACAGAAACATCTCCGGTGATTTCCGTAAATACATTCCGACAGCCTGGCATGTGCCGCGTAGGGGCGGTGGGTAAAATGATCCGCAATGTGGAAGTGCGCATTGCTGAAGACGGCGAGATTCTGTGCAAAGGGCCAAACGTAATGATGGGCTATTACAAAGCGCCGGAGCTCACTGCTGAAGTCATTCGCGATGGCTGGTTTCACACGGGAGATATCGGAGAAGTGCGCGACGGTTTTCTGGCCATCACGGACAGGAAGAAAGAAATGTTCAAGACCAGCGGAGGCAAGTATGTGGCACCGCAGGTTATTGAAAACGTGCTGAAGGAATCGCCGTTCATTGAGCAATGCATGGTAATTGGCGAGGGACAGGCATTTCCTGCTGCACTGATTGTTCCGGAGTTCATCGGTCTGCGGGACTGGGCGCAGCGTCAGGGACTCGGTGAAATGGCGGATCACGATCTGATTAAAAATCAGAAAGTGAATGCAATGATTTCTGAAGAAATCGAGAAGCGCAATTCGCGGTTCGGAAAGTGGGAGCAGATAAAGGCATTCCGTCTTCTGCCCGCTGCGTTTACAATCGAAGCCGGCGAGATTACTCCAACTCTTAAACTGAAACGGAAGAAGATCATGGAGAACAACAGGCAACTGGTGTCTTCGATCTATACCGACAGTTGATTTACTGTGTCGGTATGTGGGAAAGCCTGATACAACTCGATGAGCAGCTTTTTCTCTGGCTGAATGGAATTCATGCGCCATGGATGGATCGCGTTATGTGGTTGTTCAGTACGCGTTGGTTCTGGATTCCGGTGTATGCTCTGCTGCTTTTCAGGTTGTACCGCCGTCACGGCATCCGGCAGTTCGGATGGATTGTTCTTGCCATCGTCGCATGTGTAATTGTGAATGATCAGATGGCCTCGGGAGTGTTTAAAGAATGGATTCAGCGTCCACGGCCTACCTACACCGAAGGTATTCAGGAACTAGTGCATACAGTGACCAGCCCTGACGGTCAGGAATACCGCGGCGGACGATATGGCTTCTATTCGAGTCACACCGCCAATCTGTTCGGTATTGCCATTCTTTACCTGATGCTGATGAAACCCAATTCGCGATGGGCAGTTGTTGTGATATATACCTGGGTTTCACTCGTCGCCTATTCGAGGATTTATCTAGGCGTTCACTTTCCGCTTGATATTCTCATGGGAATGGCGATGGGAACTTTCTTTGGATGGCTGGTCTATCAGGTATATGCGCGTGTAGCCTTTAATTTAATCCCTAATACATGAAATGGCTGCTGGTCTTCTTAGGCGGGGGATTGGGCTCGGCCGCACGTTTCGGAATTGGCCTCTGGGTGAATCCCGTGATCAAGTCCTTTCCTCTGGCCACATTCATTGCAAATGCTCTGGCGGCGATTATTATCGGTGCATTGTTCGCCATTCGCAAAGGGGATACTCATTCCCCTGTATGGTGGTTAATCGCTGCCGGATTCTGTGGCGGACTAAGTACATTTTCCACGTTCAATCTCGAAACCGCACAGCTGATGCGCGATGGTCAGATAGCCTTGGCCGTGCTGAATATTGTGCTTTCTGTGCTGATCTGCACCGCAATTACCTGGTGGGTAGCATTTCACCTTCGGGCATAAAAAAGCCCGGATGAACCGGGCTTTTTGTTTCCAGATTTCACTCACGGCCTGAGTTATTCCACGATAAGAGTGGATGTTGCCATCGGCACACCCGCAGCGTTCATTCGCACGGTGTATACGCCGCTGCTCCATGTTTCGGAAGGAAGCGTGATGCGCTGAGTACCTGCATTCAGTCCGGCCGGCATGGTCGTATGAACAATACGTCCGGTCATGTCGGTTACTACCACTGCAAAATCAGCAACGTGCGCATTTGCAGTGATTGAGATATAGCTTTCTCCGCGGGCAGGATTGGGATATACCTGCACCTGACTCAACACTGTTTCTTCATCGATGTTGAGGCTGCACGCCATGGGAGTGATGCTTCCACCAGGAAACGTGTTGATGATGGTATTCACATCTGCGATGGGCCAGATGTCGTTGTCGATCAGCACGTTTCCCGGAGTGATCGCAACAATTGTTGGAAATGCCATTGCCCCGTATGCGGCGTGGACGGCTGCCGCACCTCCATCAACTCCGCTTGCGGAAGGGTAGGGATTGTTGTTGGTTATACCAGCCCAGTCTTCGAAGTCATGTGTCTGAGCATTGGTTCCCTCATACTCCAGACCAATTACAATCACATCTCCCTGGTTGCAGCCGAACTGGTGGTAGAATTCATTGATGGTAGGAGCTGTGGCAGCGCACGGTCCGCACCAGTAGGCAAAGAAATCGAGCACCACATACTTGCCGGCGGCGGTGTATTCGTAGAGGGTATGAGTGTTTCCGTTAAGGTCAGTGACGGTAAAATCCGGTACGACGTCACCAGCGTTGAAGTTGCTGAGTTGTGCGTTCATTGACACTGACGAAAGGAACATCACCAGTATAAAGTAAATGTGTTTCATAGGTTGAATGTGGTTTAGTGTGAATCAAATATGGATGCCCTGAGGAAAGCGCACAACTTTAAGAATAGGCACTCTTGTGGTGCTATCGGACGTAAATCGGGGTTGGGGGAGGGGCGCTGACGTATTTTCGTATCCAATTTGTTCCCATGAGAATTGCTACTGTGATATTGTTGTGCGCACTCCTGTTTTCATGCGCAGTCACAACTTCGTCTACCGGCCAGTCCGGTCAGCCGGATGCCAAGGCCTCACGACGTCCCAAGCTCATTGTTGGAATTGTGGTGGATCAGATGAAGCCTGAATTCATCGAACGGTACTGGGATGACTTTGGTGATTCCGGATTCAAACGAATGGTGAATGGTGGATACTCTGCATCCAATCTGCACTACAATTACATGCCTACGTACACCGGGCCCGGACATGCGGCAGTGTACACCGGCACCACACCTGCGTTCAACGGTATTGTGGCGAACGACTGGTTTGTGCGGAAGAGCGGAATGATTCAGTATTGCGCAAAGGATACAGCTTCGCGGGGTGTGGGCTCAACGTCTTCCGCAGCACAGATGTCGCCGGTGCACCTGACAGCCTCCACACTCGGCGATGAGTTGCGGATTTTTTCTTCTATGCAGTCACGTGTGGTCGGCATCGCAATGAAGGACAGAGGTGCCATTTTACCCGCCGGAAGAATGGCGAATGCAGCGTACTGGTACATTGGAGGTGCGGAAGATAAGTGGGCGACTTCTGACTGGTACGGAATGAATGAGCTACCTCAATGGGTGAGTGATTTCAATGCCAAAGGAAAGGGTGCAGAGTATCTCGCGAAAGGCTGGAGCCTTCTATTACCGGAAGAGAGCTATTCAGAAAGCATGGAAGATAATAATCCCTATGAAACACCTTTTAAAGGGATTACGCGACCTGTTTTTCCGTATGATCTTAATGCATTGCGCAGCACAAACAATGACTACGATCTGATCAAGGCGACACCTTGGGGTAACCGCATGACAGTGGATTTCGCGAAGGCAGCACTCGAGGGTGAGCAGCTTGGCAAGCGCGATGTGACCGATATGCTTTGCGTGAGTTTTTCTTCCACCGATTACGTCGGCCATCAGTTTGGAATACACAGTCGTGAAATACAGGATTGCTACATCAGACTTGACCGCGACCTCGGAGAGTTTCTTAGTTTCCTCGACGGTTGGGTGGGTAAGGGAGAGTATGTCGTATTTCTCACCGCAGATCATGGAGGCGCACCTACTCCGAGTTTCATTCATAAGTCAGGCTCTTCTGCGTCTTATTTCAAAAGCATCCTGTTGGAGGAAAAAGTGGAAACGTTTCTTGACGAAAAGTATGGCGATGCAGCATGGCTGATCAATGAAACCAATCAGAATATTTTCCTCAATCATGCAGTGATTGCTGAGCGAAAACTCCGACTCAGTGAAGTGCAGGATGAAGTGGCGCATTTCATCTTATCCATTCATGGTGTGGCAGAATCATTTGCTGCTCATGTCTTGCGCGGGCAGGAGTTGCGTTCAGTCATTGGCACACGGGTGCAGCTTGGGTTTCACCAGCAGCTCAGCGGGGATGTGATTTACACCTTACTACCCGGATGGATAGAGTATGGTATGTCAGGAACCACACACGGTTCGCCTTACAACTATGATACCCATGTGCCCGCGTTGTTTTATGGCTTTGGTGTCTCTCCGGGTGAAACATGGAGGCCGCAGACCATTTGTGATATCGCGCCAACCATTGCGGCAATTTGCAGAATTCCGATGCCGAATGCGAGCATCGGTGAACCCATTCACGGACTCGTAAAATAAGGCGCCGATGATCAGCTATTGCATCCGGTTTACCCACCCTCATCGCCATTTCATTTCGTTCGAGGCGCTGTTCCCTCATGACGGATCGGAAGTGCTCGTGTTTCAGCTGCCATCCTGGCGGCCGGGTCGTTATGAATTGGGTTTCTTTGCCAAGAATATCCGCAGCTGGAGGGCGTTTGCAGAAGATGGCCGTCCACTTTCGTTTGCAAAAAGCACACGCGACAGATGGGAAGTGAAGGCAAAGGGGGAGCAGGCAGTGCGCATCGTGTATGAATACTATGCTGCGGAGTTGAATGCAGGTTCGACCTACCTCGACACCGAGCAGCTCTACATGAATCCTGTCAACTGTTTTTTCTATTTGCCTGCTCAGTACAATCAGCCATACAGGATTCAATTCGAATTGCCTGAGGCGTTTGAGATTGCCTGCGGACTTCCAAAAGAAAGTGTGCATGTGCTGCTGGCTGAAGATTTTGATCAGCTGGCCGATTGTCCGCTGATCGCAAGCGCTTCGCTGAAGCACTTGCACTATACCTGCCGTGGTGTCGGTTTCCGGATCTGGATTCAGGGAGAGCATCGTCTTGATGAGGAATTGTTGTTGAAGCAATTTGAAGCATTTACTGCGGTGCAGATAGACGCTTTTGGTGGATTTCCTGTTTCAGAATATCATTTCTTGTTTCAGTTTACGCCATACTTCGTGCGGCATGGCGTGGAGCACACCAACTCCACGGTCATCGCAATGGGGCCTGTTGCGGATTTCCTGAATGAAAACTGGTATGAACGCATGCTCGGCATCTCTTCCCATGAGCTTTATCACACCTGGAATGTGAAGGCGATCCGTCCCGCAGAAATGCAGCCTTATAGGTTTGATCAGGAGAACTACACGACGCTTGGATACGTTGCTGAAGGGGTCACCACCTACTACGGCGATGTGATGATGAAGCGGGCGAATGTGATCACTGCTGCCTCTGTTCTGGATATTTTTTCAAAGCATCTGGATGAGCATTATGAGAATCCAGGACGATTCCATTTATCCGTTGCGGCAAGTTCCGTGGATACATGGCTTGACGGATATGTTGCGGGTATTCCGGGAAGAAAAGTCTCGATATACAATGAGGGATGTCTGATTGCCTGGATTTGCGATTTGCGAATCATGGAGGCCACAGCTTTGACACGTTCGCTGGATGATGCCATGCGACTGATGTACGAGCGCTTCGGCATTTCAGGAAAGGGATATACAGAATGGGATTATCGCTCGGTATTGAAGGAAGTAAGCGGAGTTTCCTTTGACGATCTATTCGACAATCTTGTTCATGGAACCTCTGATTACACGCCGTATCTGAAGCACGTGACTGATTCCCTCGGACTAGAATGGAAATCAGAGCGTGCGCTGAAGTGGAGCGAATCAGCTCTCGGTATCAGTGTGGATGATAGCGGCGCCAGAACGCTAGTCAGCTCCGTGGTACCCGATTCTCCCGGCGATCTTGCCGGCCTTTGGAATGATGATGAGATTGTCACAGTAAACGGCTACGCGCCGTACAAAAACATACAGCAACTGCTGAGGATGCATTCAGGCAGAGAAATAGTACTTGGCGTGATTCGCAAGTACCGGCATCTCCAGATCACTTTGCGGGATGATGGCCACACATGGAAAACAAGAAATGTCCTGAGCCTTAAGACGAATAGCTCTGATGCTCAGATCAGCATGTGGAAGAAATGGGCGGGTGAATCCTGACTTCTGATCAGAATTGCTTCGTGAGTTTTTCTGCCATGTAGTCGAAAAGATTGCGCAGAGGTTCCTTCACAATCATCACAAGAAACGGGTTGAGTTCGGCGTGGCATACCTGCCATGCCTCCGTTCCGCCTTCACCCGGTTTCAGGAATGCAGTCAGTGAAAAAGGAAAAGGTGAACCTGCGGTGCTCTGGTATTTCACTTCTTCTGCAGAATCCGAGGGAATGCAGGTCAGCCCGATGGTATATGCGCCCTGGACTTTGAAGGTGCAGGTTGTGCCGTCGCTTTTCCAGTCGGAAATGCGCTCTGAAGGCAACAGATGCACGATGTTATCGGTATTGGTCAGGAATGCTTTGATGGTGTCTGCTGACGCAGGCACCTGCACCTTTTTGCTTTCGATTTTGGTCATGAAGCGGTTGTATGGGTTTTGGCCGTGAAACGCTCCGACCAGAGCTCCGGATTGAGTTTCCAGTCGTTAAGCACCTGCTGATGCTTTCCTTCAATGGCATGCATGCGCACAGCCTGTGTGACCAGCGCATCGAAGTGGGAGAGGGTTTCGAGTCGGCAACCTGAGGCAGCAAATTGCTCCCGCGCCTTTTCAAAACCGTACGTAAAGATGGCCACCATTCCGTCAATTTGCGCACCGGCTTCCCGGAGGGCCTGAACAGCCTGGAGGCTACTCTTACCGGTGGACACTAGGTCTTCAATCACCACCACCCGTTGACCGGGCTCCAGGTGACCTTCGACCTGATTGTTGAGTCCATGCTTCTTTGCCTCACTTCGCACATAGATGAAAGGCAGGTTGAGTGCCTGAGCGGCCAATGCTCCGATCGCGATTCCGCCTGTGGCCACTCCCGCAATGCACTGCGCTTTTGGGTAGCTGGTGCGGATGATTTCGGCAAACGCATCCCGGACAGCGTCGCGTATAGTGGGAAAAGAGAGGGTTTTGCGGTTGTCGCAGTAGATGGGGGAGCGCAGTCCGGAAGCCCAGGTGAACGGATTCTCAGGATTCAGGCGCACAGCACCAATGGTGAGAAGAAATTCAGCTATTTTTAACGCGCGTTCAGTGCTTGCTTCCATGCCCCAAAAGTATAAAGTTTATTTCGCGAACAGGCCAGTGGTTTTTACTGAGAATCCACCCGAGGAAGTTGTGCGCACATGCAAGGTTATCCGCAGTCAGGGCAAATCCGATACGATGCTTATTGAGTCGGCCATCGCAGGTGGCGCAAAGGAGGTGAGTTTGTGCTGCGCCAATGTGGACGGATCATGGGAATCGTTCTGCAATCAGTTTGAGCTGGTGCGGGCTGCCGGTGGCCTTATACTGAACGCTAAAAAAGAAATGCTCTTCATCTATCGTCTGGGAAAATGGGACTTGCCCAAAGGGAAAGTTGAGGACGGTGAGGATGAGCGCGAGGGTGCGGTCCGCGAGGTCGAAGAGGAATGCAACGTAAGGGATGCCAGAATCATTCGTTTCCTGCTTACCACGTGGCATACTTACATTCAGAAAGGTGAGCCGATTCTGAAATCTACGCACTGGTACCTGATGGAAACGGGATCGTTCACCATCCTGAAGCCGCAACAGGAAGAGGGAATCACGGAAGTCAAGTGGTTTGCTCCCGATAATCTTCAGGAGGTAAGGGCGAATACCTATCCTTCGGTACTTGATGTAATCAATGCTTATATTTCCGGATAGCGCTTTATTGGCGGTCTTTCCACGTCCCGCTTCCGGGGTTTTCCGCAGCGCGTTTAACGATCTTGTCGAAGTCTGTCTGAATGCCCTCTCCTGGTCTTCTGGTATAGTCCGAAACCAACTTGCCGTCAGGACCGATGAGGACCGCATGCGGTATTGAACGCAGATTGAATTTCTGACGAAGCAGCGGATCGTTACCGCCATAGAGAAATGTGAATTTCTGATTGCGGTGGGACGACAGGTAGCTTTCGAAATCACCGTACTGCTCGTCCATATTGATCGCCACAAATCGAATGTGCTTCTCGTACTTCTGCCAGATATTCTCCAGAATGATGAGGTCCTTCTTACATGCCGTACACCAGTCGGCAAAGAAGATGAGATAGGTGTATGATTCCGGTTGCTCGCTCCAACGCCATGGGTCATTGTTGCTGTCCAGAAGCGTAAAGTCCTCAGGTGTGGATCCGCCTTGTCCGCGGCGCATCTGCGCCAGTGTGCGCGAGGCAATCTCACGCATCGCCGCATCCGTATCGCGCTGAGACAGTTCTTCCAGACTCGATTCCAGCGCTTGCCGGTTATAGTTGTTGTTTCCCGCTGCATCGCGGATTCCTTTGATCACAGCCAGCGAACGAATGGCGGGTGACTGAAACAGCGGGTCATCTCGCAAGAGGTCTGCAGCGCGTGTTCCGCTTTTGTCCGCATTGATGGCCTTGATGATGTCCCCAAAAAGTGCAGGTTTGGGGTCAGTCAATGCACCCTGATAGAACACATGGAAAAATTTCATATATCCCGAATGTGTCGGCTGCACAGGCTGACTCATGAAATATTCGGTATACAGCACCGGGCGTGAAGTGCCCGACATTAGTTCAAGCTCTGCCAGTGAGTAGCGGACATAATCACGGAAATAGGCATCGCTGTAGTGCTTGCCGTATTTCTCGTGAACCCGGACTGCGAATTCGTTGACCAATTGACCGAATCGTTGTTCAGTTACAATTACAATCGCCGAGGTGTCTGAACTTGGTTGCGGTGGTACCAGCATATCTGTGACCGCTCCTTTTCTCTCCTGATTTGCCCGGAATGATTCAGAGCCGCGGTATTGCTCAAGTGCAAAGTGATAAAAGTGGTCATTGATAAACCGGGTGTAGTCCCTGTTGAATGAGCGAATCAACAGATTGACATCATCGGCTTTAGCCTCAGGCAGGCCCAGGTCCACGGGCGTGCGGTCAAACGTGCGTGCCTGTGTATTGCCCGGTTTGGGAAGGATCACTCTGTATTTCTTCGCCGGAGCAGCATGGAGAATGCCTTCCACACCACCTGCCGACAAGATGAGTTCTCGCGGAGATTCCAGATTTACCTCGAAGTGGAAGGCCCCTTTTTCGTCCGTTTCGGAAGTGCCCAGAACAGCGCGCATTCCAGAGACGTAGTCCTCCTGAGCGAAAAGCGCAATTTTCATCCCTGCAAAATCCGGTGCATTGCCGCTGATGATGGCAGGCTGAGCCACCATTATTACGCCGGAAAAGAGGAATGAGACGATCAGGCTGAAGCTACGCCGGAATAACCATTTGTCGAGGGATAAAGCCAGAGACATCGCCTTTATTGCGGATGATTTCACGGATGACAGTGCTGTGAACCGAGGCGAATTCGGGGTCTGTGAAGATAAGAATCGTTTCGAGTTCATTCCAGAGTGCTTTATTCATGTGAGCGATGGTGCGCTCGTATTCAAAATCTCCTCCATTGCGCAGGCCCCGGAGCAAATACCTCGCCTGTTTTGACCGGCAGTAATCCACCGTAAGTCCGCTGTAGGTATCTACCGTCACCCGCGGATTCCCCGCAAACGTAGCCTCGACCCACTGCAGCCGTTGTTCGATGGTGAACATGGTTTGCTTGGTGGTATTGTGACCGATAGCCACAATGATTCCATCAAATAGTCCGGACGCCCGTTCCACCACGTTCTGATGCCCGCGGGTCAGTGGATCAAAGGAACCGGGAAATACGGCTATTCGCTTCATGAGGCTAATTTCGGAAGAAACTGAAATATACGTTTCCATAATTCTTCACCCTAAGAAAACCGGGTTCATTTTCAAAGGAAATGGTGTCCGGATGTTCAAGCACAAACATCCCGTTGTCTTTGACGACTCCGGCATTCCGAACGAGTGAGGGAAGCAGGGGTAGTTGTATCAGGTCAAAAGGAGGATCAGCAAATGCCAGGTCAAAGGATCGTCCGCACTGCGGCAGCCACTTCATCACATCGGCTTTGAATACTTCGGCCTGTCTGAATCCGAACGCATCAGCGTTCTGACGGATCGCTTTGACGTGAGGCACGGCAATGTCCACCGAAACGGTGTGCAGCGCTCCCCGCGACAGGCATTCGAGCGAGAACACACCGGTGCCTGCAAAAAGTTCGAGAACCTCACAGCCTTCAGGCATGTCGTAGGTCCGGAGCACGTTGAATAATCCTTCCCGCGCGAAATCAGTAGTTGGTCTTCCCCTGAAATTCCGGGGAACCAGAATTTGCCTGCCGCGCAGACGGCCACCTATGATGCGCATATCGGATGGATGAGTGCGGAGAATGAACGGCACGCATCGGTGGATTCAGGCAAGCGAAATCCGGACGGGGAAACCCAGGTTACTATGGTGCCGCAATACACCTCGAGCAGTGCGCGCAGGGAAGGAGTGATGCCGTCGCCATACAGATTCAAACGGGCAAACTCCAGGTCTACACCCAACCGGATAGCTGCATGCGAAATGAAGTAAAGCACATCTTCTTCGGTGTGTACTTCAAAATGATTGGTCATATGGTGTGAACCCTTCAACATCGCGCTTAGAATGAGCTGGCCGGGCTCAATGAGCACATGCAGGTCATTCACTTGCCTGTCGTGATGTCCCGTCACATATCGGAGAAAAAGCGATGACGAAGGGTACAGTCGCGCACCCTGAAGTGCCCGGGTGAGCGAGAGAACTTTGCCAGGCACACGAAATACAATGGTAATTGCAGACTCAGCCAGATTTACAGTTTGGATAGTATCATCCTGATCACCGCTGTGAAAGGAAAGAAGTTCGCCCTCTTTCCCGGGCTGAATCATCCCCGTTGGGGCGAGAGTAAAGTCGGGTGTATCAAACGAGACGGTAATTGTCCGGAATACGGAACGAATCCATAAAAGCCTCAGGAGCTGTTCAGTCACATCCTGAAAAGGGGCAGGATGAATGACTTCACATGGCTGATTGTGAACCCACAGGAACTCTCCTTCCGAGGGGTCAAAAATGGCGATATGATAGCCTCCCGAATACAGATGAATCGCGAGATGACAGCGCCGGGCCTCATCGAGAATGCCGGCGGAAGGAGCGGTATCGTGAAGGTTGCCCGAAGTCATTTCTGCGAATTGCGTGGCGAAGCTACATAAATAGCTGCTGTGCTGTTCATTTGCAGGTATGTCCCACTCCATTTCACAGCAGGTGTTTGAAACGCGGTTGGCCCATCATTTCGGGATGACGCCGACTGCGGGACAGGAAAGGCTGTTTCACGTCTTTTCCCGCTTTGCATTCAGCGAAAAGCCGCGCTGCGCCTTGCTGGTGAAAGGATATGCAGGAACCGGAAAGACATCTTCTGTAAAAGCAATGGTAAATGCGCTGGAGGAATCGGGAATGGGTGTGATGTTGCTCGCTCCCACCGGGCGTGCCGCCAAAGTCCTTTCGGCATACACGTCCCGGCCCGCATTTACCATTCACAAGCAGATATACATCCGCAAAATGGACCGCTCAGGCCGCATGTGGTTCGACCTGCTGGAGTGCCAACTCAAGAATACCGTATTCTTCGTGGATGAGGCTTCCATGATCGGCAATGAATTGCAGGATACTGGTGATTCGCTGGAGGGGAGTGAGTTACTTGAAGATCTGCTCTCGCACATCTTCTCAGGGGAGAATTGCCGGGTGGTGCTCATCGGTGACAGTGCGCAGCTTCCTCCCGTGGGTTGTGCTGAAAGCCCCGCTCTTGACGTGGATCTTCTTCGCGACCGCTATGATCTTAACATCGCCGGTGTGGAGCTGACGGAAGTAATGCGCCAGAAGGAAGATTCATGGATTCTTGAAAATGCCACGCGTATTCGCAACGCCATCGCGAAGGGTGTGGCGCAAACACCGGAGTTGCTGGTGAGCGCGAAGGGTGAGGTTCGCGCGGTGACCGGAGATATTCAGCCGTATGTGGAGGATGCGTTGCGGGACTACGGCATTGATGATATGATCATTCTTACCCGCAGCAATAAGCGCGCGAATTTGTTCAATCAGCAGATGCGTGTGCGTATACTCGGACATGAAGAAGAGATCAATGCCGGTGACCGCATGATGGTGGTCAAAAATAATTATTTCTGGCTGGAAGAGGCGGCGCAAGGCGAGGCGACGCAGGGTGAAGCTGCGTTTATTGCGAACGGCGATATCATTGAGATTTTGCGCATCCGTTCCTACATTGAGCGCGGACCTTTTCGCTTCTGCAAAGCGGTAATCCGCATGAGTGATTATAAGTCGATTCCGGAGATGGAAGTGATTTTGTGGTGCGATGCGATCTATGCAGAAACAGCCAACCTTGGCTTTCAGAAGATGAAGGCGTTGTACGATGAAATTGCGCCGGACTACGAGGATATTGACAATCCGATGAAGCGCAGGAAGGCGATCCGGCAGGACCCTTTTTACAACGCACTTCAGGTGAAATTCGCCTACGCGGTAACAGTGCACAAAGCTCAGGGCGGTCAATGGCCCTGCGTGTTTGTCGATCGCGGATATGTGACGGATGAGATGCTCGGCACCGAGTATAACCGCTGGCTCTACACCGCCATTACACGTGCCCAGCATCAGCTCCTGCTTGTGGGATTTGCTCCGGAAATGCTTATCGATGCAGATCGTTCCGGATAGCAACCACACGATCGGGATAATCGGAAATGATATTCCGGATTCCCAGATTGATCATATTCCGGATGTCGTCTTCTTCATTGACTGTCCACACAATGAGTTCAATTCCCTGATTCCTGCAATACTCAATCAGTTCGTTGTTTACCATGCTGAAATGCGGGCTGTATCCGGCGGGTATGAACCCGAGAGCAGCAATCTCCGCTGCCGGATCAGTTTCCGGATTTTCTGAAAGCAATACGCATTTTACCTCAGGTCGCTGTGCGTGCAGGCTTTTCAAAACACGCGGGTCAAAGCTCTGGACCGAATATTCAATCGGTACTGTATTCTGGTCTATGTTTTCAAGAAACAGGCGCACGTATTCGTCCGGGGCAGGGTGGTAGACGTTGTCCCACTCAGGTCTGCTCTTGATTTCGATATTCCACGATACAGGGTTCAATCCTGCAACTTCGGCCGCGCGATTTACATTTAGTCCAATCAGATTCAGGGGTAAAACAGCGGATTCAAGTTGTTGCTGTTCGCTGAACCGTCGATGTGGAAATGTGCCCAGCCTGAATTGACTGAGTGAGTCGAGAGTCATGCGGTAGATATTCAGGCTTTGTGCTTCCTGCTCACTTACCGGTGTGCCATCAGGATGCGCCCAGATTTCGTGATTGAGAAAAGGATCATGGGTGATCACCAGGCGATTGTCAGAGGTGCATACTACATCGCATTCAAGCACATCTGCACCTGCTTCTATGGCCTTGATAAACGCATGCGCTGTGTTCTCAGGCCATTTTCCGCGAAACCCGCGATGACCCTGCACGGTGATGGATTCCGAAGGATTCTGCATACACCCGCAAAGTAAAAGGCAGAAGATGAACCAACATGAAAAATATCCCCGGACATGTCTTCGAAGAGACCAGGCGCACGACATGCTTAATTCAGATTTACCTTAAGAAAAGCCTGCACTTCACGGATTCCTTTGGGTTTTAGCACAATGATCCCCGATTGATCCAGAAGAAAGAATCCGGGGGTCTTGCTGATGCGGTAGTCTTTCGCTCCTTTTGAATCCCAAAGCGCAAATCCGCACATATTGGGAAATTCAAAGCCGCGCTCCTGTATTGCGGATCTCCAGGCATTTTCTGCTTGATCCACGGAGTATCCTACGATTTCAAATCCTTTGTCTTTGAAGAGATTGTAGCAGGTTACCACTTCGGGAGCCTCTCCTTTGCAATGCTCGCACCAACTGCTCCAAAACATCACCAGTGTGTATTTCTTCGAAGCGGCCAGTTTCATCAGGTCAATCGATTTTCCATCGGAACCCTTACCCATGATGTTCGGCGGTGTCTTGCCCACTCCGAGTCGAGCGATGCTTTCTGCTGTGCCCTGTATGATGCTCGAGAAATTCGCGTCACCGCACGCATCTCCGTGGATGTAGTTATCGATGAGGTAGGTGCTGATGTTTTCCATGCCGCTTTCGTAGAAGCCCGTGAGCATCTGGTTCAGGGCGAATTCCAGCACGATGTCATTGGCTTTCGCTTTTTCAGCAACCACTGCAATGCAATCAATGAATCCGCTTTCCTCCCCGCGGCTGAAGGCACGCATG
Source organism: Flavobacteriales bacterium (assembly GCA_046336655.1). Classification (GTDB taxonomy): domain Bacteria; phylum Bacteroidota; class Bacteroidia; order Flavobacteriales_D; family Sanyastnellaceae; genus CANGTU01. Next base: position 28,846 of record JBKDGH010000075.1, read on the forward strand.
AAGTTCTGGATGCGGTCAGTGAGCACAGTGCTTCGCACAATGCTTTCATCAGAAAAGTCGATGTTGTTCCAGTACTTTGATTTGTCGGTCTTCTCCGGTTCCTGTTTCCATGTGAGCAATTTCGCGAGATGAGTGCCCGGATAGGTTGCAATCAGCTCACCCTGCAATGTGAGCAACTCGTTTTCCTTCTGCGCGGCCTGTTTCTCGAACTCCCCGCCCATGGAGCTTTTTCTGGCAGATGCGCGAAGCTCCCGGATTTGTTTGAGCAGTGCATTTTCTCTCGGGAAATAACTCAGCCAGCCTTCGTTTTCTTTGGAGGAAATACTCGTGGTGCCGGCGTCTGCCTTGGTGCTTCCGAAGCTGATCTGAACGGTTGATTCAGCGGGATTCAGAATGACCGGGCACAGATTATTATCTGCCGGTCCGACCATGAAAATACCTGCATCCACTTCCTGTGTGCGGAATGCAAAGGCACCGTTCGCCACTTCAGCGGAGTCAATGCGGGTATTCACTCTTCCATACGTGGAGTAGAGGTAAAGCTTCTTCCACTGGTTATGCGACACACTGCCCGAAAGGGTCAATGGTCCACTGCGCGGCGCCGCGTTTTCCGGTGTAATACCATTGATAAATGAAGCAACAGGAGTCGCTTCGTGAGTTTGCGGTTCTTTCCCGGCGGGTGTCTCACTGCATGCAGTAAACTGCAGCGCGGCAATCAGAAGAAAAGATGAAAGATTCATGTTCGGTTTCATTGCGGGCGAAAGAGAAGAGCAAATATACCTTCGCGCGGCCGGGGCAAGTGTCAACAATTATACCGGCAGAGAATGACTGAGTCAGAAGCGTTGAATATTTTAGGCATCCCTGCTGGAACCACCACTGAGGAGGTGGAGGAACTGATCGGGGAACTCGTGTTTAAGATCCGCCATGAAGCGCTCATGCATGCGGGTGTTCCGTTGTGGCTTCAGGCGAGAATCAACAGGCTCAATGCCATTTCCGAAGCTGCCGCTATACTGGGCTTCTCAGAGAATGCTGAGGTAGGCAGCACGGATGCCGAATTGGACGATACAGCAGGGCCGGCACATTTTCTTCGCAGCGCGGAAAAGGTATTCAGCAGAATCAGGCTGCGCGTCAGCCAATCCGACTCACCCCGTGACTTGTCACAGGCATTGATCATATGGCATCAGGCACTCCTGAAGTATGCCGAGCTGTTCACAGTAGTCATGCAGCCCTGGCTTACCGAGTCATTTCCGGCCGCACGTCAGCAGCATGTGCTCGACAGCGCGCTGGCAATACAACTGATCAATGCGGAGCCGGATGCCCCAATATTGCGGGAGATGCTGAGCAGCGAGTGGGGCAGAGTGCGGTTATGGCGCAACACTCATTCATGACGCAGCGCTTCAATAGGGTCAAGCCGGGCCGCCCGCGAGGCAGGATAATAACCTGATGCAACACTCACCAGAAAGCAAATGGTTACTCCGAGCACAATCCACAGCCAGGGAATGGTAAACGGAGTGCCAATGACTAACGCGACCACGTTCCCGCCGAGAATGCCAATGAATACACCAATGATTCCTCCGAGCTGTCCGATCACAATCGCTTCAATCAGGAACTGCCGGCGAATGGTTGAGGAGCTGGCACCGAGGGATTTTCGCACTCCGATTTCGCGGGTGCGTTCGGTGACAGATACGAGCATGATATTCATGAGTCCGATACCTGCGCTGACCAATGTGATCACACTAATGAGGATGCCTCCGAGTGTAATGCTGCCGATGAGCCCGAGCAGTTCTTCCACAAGTGCATTGCTCATGCGGACTTCAAACGTGGGATCGGCGTTGAGCTTATCCCTGCGTATGGCGCGCATCAATCCCATCGATTCGTTCACCGCGTTAGCGAGCATGCGGGGATCGGTGACGTGGACGTTAATAGCGTATTCTGTGGATTTGGTCGCGTAGTTCTTTTTCACGTTGGTGACCGGTATGAGGCACTGATTATCGCCTGCAAATCCGAAGGTATTGCCCTTGCTTTTGAGCGCGCCAATCACAAGATAGCGGTTGGCTCCCACAAAGACATCGCGGTTGACCACAGAACTGGCATTCGGGAAGAGTTTTTCCACCACATCGGCGCCAAGGATGATAACATTGCTTCCTGCGAGCATCTCATTGCGCGAAAACGTGCGTCCTTCCGCGAGTTCGTAAGCCGACAGAGTGATATACGCTTCGTCCGTTCCCAACACCGACACATTCGGATTGCTTTTCTGGCTGCCATGCCGGAGCACTGCCGTTCCCAATGCAAAAGCCGAAACGCTGATGTGGGCGGGTATCGGGAATTCTTCTTTGAACCTCGAGGCCTGCTCGAAGGAAATCGCCTCGTTGACCTTCTGCACCTGTCCCTGCCTTCCCCCTCCCATGGAATTGCCTGACCGGAGCGTAAACGTATTGGTTCCCAGTCGCGAAAACTCGCTGTTGAGCTTGTTCTCAAATGCTTTAATTGCGGTGATCATAGCTACGAGCGCCATGATGCCGACAGCAATAATGCTCATGGTGAGGGCTGCCCGCAGAGCCTGGCTGCGAATTGCCTGAAATGCAATCCGCACATTTTCCCGCGTAGCCGCCGTATTGAGCTTCATGGGGTAAATGTAGTGGGTGAATCCTCAATCGGATTCGACGCGTTGACCAGCGGTTGTAATGGGTATACGGGCGGTCAGCGGGCTTCAACACCATCGTCGCCCGATGCTGCCGGTGCACTATATTCGCGCCACTTTCGAAACGTCCGAAATCCATGAGCAAAGTATTCGATCTGGACATGATCCAGGCGGTATATAACCGCATCCCGGGGCGCATCGCCGCCGCCAGAAAAGTGGTCAACAAGCCACTCACCCTTTCTGAAAAAATCCTCTATAGCCACCTATGGGAAGCGGTTGCAGCATCTGCATTTGAACGCGGCAAGTCCTATGTGGATTTCGCTCCGGACCGGGTGGCGATGCAGGATGCGACTGCGCAGATGGCGCTCCTGCAGTTCATGCAGGCCGGAAGAAGTAAAGTTGCTGTGCCGTCCACGGTCCACTGCGATCACCTTATTCAGGCGAGAGTGGGTTCCGACACTGACCTTCAGGAAGCATTGAACAAGAACAACGAAGTATTCAACTTCCTTTCTTCCATTTCCAATAAGTACGGCATCGGTTTCTGGAAGCCGGGCGCAGGGATCATTCACCAGGTGGTGCTTGAGAACTATGCCTTCCCTGGTGGTATGATGATCGGAACCGATTCGCATACCGTGAATGCCGGTGGTCTCGGGATGATCGCCATCGGTGTGGGGGGTGCAGATGCGATGGACGTGATGGCTGGTATGGCATGGGAACTTAAGTGGCCCAAACTCATCGGTATCAAACTTACCGGAAAGCTGAGCGGCTGGGCTTCTGCGAAAGATGTGATTCTCAAAGTGGCAGGAATTCTCACCGTTAAGGGCGGAACCGGAGCCATTGTGGAATATTTCGGCGATGGTGCTGAGTCCCTTTCGTGCACCGGCAAAGGAACCATCTGCAACATGGGTGCGGAAATCGGAGCCACCACTTCGACGTTTGGATACGATGACAGCATGGAGCGCTACCTGAGGGCTACGGGCCGCGCAGTGGTCGCGGACCTGGCGAACGGAATCCGCGAACACCTCACCGGTGACCCTGAAGTGTACACAAATCCCGAAGCTTACTTCGACCAGGTGATTGAAATTAACCTCAGCGAGCTTGAGCCGCACCTTAATGGTCCGTTCACTCCTGACCTCGCTACTCCGATTTCTAAAATGAAAGAAGAGGCTGCGAAAAACAACTGGCCCACCAAGGTGGAAGTCGGACTTATCGGTTCATGCACCAACTCATCCTATGAAGACATTTCCCGTGCTGCTTCTCTCGCTGAGCAGGCCGTAGAAAAAGGACTCAAGCCAAAGGCAGAGTTTTCGATCACGCCGGGTTCGGAGCAGGTGCGCTATACCATTGAGCGCGATGGATTCATAGCCACATTTGATAAGATCGGCGCCAAGGTGTTCGCCAATGCATGCGGGCCTTGCATCGGTATGTGGGCGCGTGTAGGCGCGGAGAAGAAGGAACGCAATACCATTGTACATTCCTTTAACCGCAATTTCCAGAGCCGTAACGACGGCAACCCGAACACGCTTGCTTTTGTGGCGTCGCCTGAACTGACCACCGCGCTCGCAATTGCCGGTGATCTCACGTTCAATCCGATCACCGATACTTTGGTGAATGAAAAAGGAGAGCATGTAAAGCTCGATGCTCCGAGCGGCGATGAACTGCCGGCAAAGGGCTTCGACGTGGAAGATCCGGGGTATCAGGCCCCGGCCGCAGACGGCAGCGGAATCCAGGTTGCGGTGGCCCCGGACAGCGAGCGCCTTCAGTTGCTGGCTCCATTCCCTGAATGGGACGGCCGCAACATTGAAGGAGCGCGTGTGCTGATTAAAGCAAAGGGCAAGTGTACTACGGACCACATTTCGATGGCTGGTCCGTGGCTTCGCTACCGCGGTCACCTCGATAACATTGCCAATAACACCCTGATTGGGGCTACCAATTTCTTCAACGGAGAAATCAATAAGGTAAAGAACCAACTTACCGGCGAGTACGATGAGGTGCCGAAAGTGCAGCGCGCTTACAAGGCTGCGGATGTGCCAACCATCGTGGTGGGTGATTCCAACTACGGTGAAGGTTCATCCCGGGAGCATGCTGCCATGCAGCCAAGGTTCCTCGGAGTGCGCGCGATTCTCGTGAAATCGTTTGCACGCATTCACGAAACAAACCTGAAGAAGCAGGGTATGCTGGCGCTGACCTTTGCCAATGAAGCTGACTATGATAAGATTCGTGAAAACGACGTGATCAATTTCACTGACCTGACTTCATTCGCTCCCGATAAGCAGTTGCACCTCGAACTCGTGCATGACGACGGATCGAAGGATATGATAACTGTGAATCACAGCTACAATGCTCAGCAGATTGACTGGTTCAAAGCCGGCGGGGCGCTGAATCTGATTCGCCGGAGCCTGACGCATTGAGTTCAGCAGATCACAAAAAAAAAGGCCGCCAGAAGGCGGCCTTTTTTTGTGATCCCGATGGAATTTACTTTCCAAGGGTATAAGACAGATATACCTGCACCAGGTTCCAGTTGGAAACAACCTGATCGGTATCTTCTTCATTGATTGAAGTCAATCCGCGCTGATAGCGGGCGCCGAAGCCAAGGCCGCTCTCCAGATTGAAACCTGCCCCGAGCACAACGCCAAGGTCCAATCCGCGCATCCCTTCAGTGAATTCACTACCGGTGATTTCTTCCGTATCGGTTTCCGAAGTACCACCTATGCTGGTGGTGACTTCAGTCTTGGTCTTTCCGCCGAGCAGCAGGTTGACTGAAGGACCTACATGCACCTGCAGGCCGGTTTCACCGCCAATTCCGACGAGGATAGGAACCTCTACGAAGTTGTAGGTTGATGTTGACTCTATGTCAAAGTTAATCCCGAGGATTTCGGAAGAACTGGAAATCCGCGTGCCACGAGAGCTAAAAAGGAGCTCCGGACGGATGCTCAACTTTTCGCTGATCGCATAGTTCACAAAGCCACCTATGTGGAATCCGATACCGGTGGCGTTTTCCCAATCATCCGGCTTCTCACCTTCTTTGAAGTTGGTGGTGATGATGGAATAGTTCAGACCGGCCTTACCGCCATAGGTCAACTGAGCATTTGCTGCTCCGGCGAACAAGCCAAGGCATCAGAGTACGAGAAGTACGTGTTTTTTCATACGAGTTGGTTTTTGTTATTTTATGATATACTAAAGGACTCGCTCGCCTTGCGAGTACCGTGCCAAATTCTTTGGCGGGACGAATATCTTGAGGATTCTTGCTGAATAAGCGCATGACCCTGACTCATTATCAACGAATCAATGTCGCGTATAAGGTGCTCAAAAGCAGGGAGTTGTAATGTGATCGTGGGTAATGCTTGTTCACTATTCCTTCTGGGCATTCAGCGCGATTCATCAATGCCGCTCAGGAAATCGGATTATTTTTGCCGCATGAGCGACAAACAGCGCACGCTGGCCGGCCCTATTACACTGGAAGGAGTGGGCTTGCATACAGGGCAGCCGGTGACCATGAGTATTCTTCCAGCCCCTGAAAATCATGGTTACAAGTTTCAGCGGGTGGATCTGGATGGTCAGCCGCTTATTCCAGCCGATTGCGATCTGGTGACCACCACGCAGCGGGGCACTACCCTGGAGGCCAACGGCGCTAAAGTGCACACCACCGAGCACGTGCTTGCTGCGATCTATGGCAGCATGATCGACAATGCATTGATCCAGCTCAACGGCCCGGAGGTGCCAATCTTGGATGGCAGTTCCCGCATATTTGTGGACGCGATTCAGGCAGTTGGAATAGCAGAGCAAGCGGCCGAACGCGAGTATCTGGTCCTTACGGAAAACCTGACCTACGAAGACGCGCAGAGAGGCATTGAAATGCTCGCAGTTCCCACCAATGGTGGGGAATTCAGGCTCACAGTAATGGTGGACTACAATTCTCCTGTGCTCGGAACTCAGCATGCGCACATGTATCAGCTCGATCACTTTGTGAGCGAGATATCCAATTGCCGCACATTCGTGTTTCTCCGTGAACTTGAAGTGCTTGCGCGCAACGGACTGATCAAGGGCGGTAGTCTTGACAATGCTATTGTTATGGTGGATCGGCCTTATTCCGATGATGAAATCAAGGAAATCCTGCGTTTGCTTGGCAAGGAAGAATTGGATGTGAAGGTCGAAGGAATCGGAGTGCTGAATACGGTTAAACTCCAGTTTGAAAATGAACCTGCCCGTCACAAACTCCTCGATATCGTTGGTGATCTTGCATTGGTGGGCAAGTTTATCCGAGGCCACATTCTCGCTGCGCGTCCCGGGCATTATGGCAACGTGGAGTTCGCTAAAATGCTGAAGAAGCTCGCGAAAAAAAGGGACACTGCGCCTAAGTTCGATCTTCAAAAAGCCCCGATATACAACATCAATGACATCACGCGGATGCTTCCTCACCGCTATCCGTTTTTGCTTGTAGATAAGATCATTGAAATGGATAATGAGGGTATTACGGGAGTGAAAAACGTGACCATGAACGAGCCGTTCTTCCAGGGACATTTCCCCGGAAATCCGGTCATGCCCGGAGTACTTCAGATTGAGGCCATGGCACAGGTCGGTGGGATTTTCGCACTGAGTCAGGTGCCCGACCCGGAATTGTACAGCACGTATTTCATGAAGATCGACGGCGTGAAATTCAAGCAAAAGGTGATCCCCGGAGATACAGTCGTATTCCATCTTCGTCTGGAATCACCCATACGCCGCGGTCTGGTGAACATGCGCGGCGTAGCATACGTCAATGGCAAAGAAGTGTGTGAAGCCACGATGCTTGCACAGGTAGTAAAAGACAAACAGCCTGCACAGGCCACAATATCAGCAACTGCATGAGCGTGATGAATCAGGTTCACCCCGATGCGCGCATCGGTAAGAATGTAGAGATTGGACCATTTTCCACGATCAGTGCAGATGTGGAAATCGGAGATGGCACATGGATCGGTCCCAACGTGACCATCATGGATGGGGCACGCATCGGTCGCAACTGCCGGATATTTCCGGGAGCTGTGATTTCAGCGATTCCTCAGGATCTCAAATTCGACGGGGAAAGAACAACTGTCGAAATTGGTGACAACACTACGATCCGCGAATGTTGCACGCTCAACCGGGGTACCAAGGATCGCTGGACGACCAAGGTGGGTGAGAACTGCCTTCTCATGGCTTACGTACATGTGGCCCACGATGCCCTGATCGGCAACAATTGCATCATCGCCAATTCTGCGAATGTTGCAGGACACGTGACGATTGAAGACTGGGTAGTGATTGAGGGCGTCGTGGCGATTCAGCAATTCATACGCATTGGTCATCACGCCTTCGTGGCAGGGGGTTCACTGGTGCGCAAAAATGTTCCACCTTATGTGAAAGCTGCGCGTGAGCCACTGAGCTTTGCCGGTGTAAATACCATTGGTCTGCGCCGCCGCGGTTTTTCAGATCAGCGGGTGGCACATATTGAAGATGTATACCGCATGATCTACGTGCACAATTCAAATATGAGCCGCGCGATGCATGCGGCTGAACTCGAACTCCCCACCACGCCGGAAAAAGAAGCCATACTCGAATTCATCCGTCAGTCGGATAAAGGCATCATCAGGGGTCCGCACGGAATCTGAGCGTGAATATCACCCTCGAGAATACAGGTAAGCGGTTCCGGAAACAATGGATTTTCCGGGGAATCGATCAATCGTTTTCTGCCGGTGACGTGGTGGCCCTCACAGGTTCGAACGGTTCAGGAAAGAGTACGCTGCTTCAGGTGCTTGCCGGATTGCTAACCCCTTCGGAAGGCCGTATCCTGTGGTCGCTTGATGCCCGCATTCTTCCCGATCAGATATTCCGCCATGTGAGCTGGTGCGCTCCTTCCATTGCCTTGTATGAGGATTACACCTTGAGCGAGGCTGTGGCATTTCACGCGGGCTTCCGGCCGTTCAGGAACTCCATTCAGCGCAGCGAAATCCCATCGCTGATCGGACTGGAGAATCACCAATCTAAGCAACTTGCTCAGTTTTCAAGCGGTATGAAACAGCGCGTTAAACTGGGACTTGCCATTCTCAGTGATTCGCCGCTGTTGCTGCTTGATGAGCCGACCTCACATCTGGATACGCAGGGTATTGACTGGTTTCAGAAGCTGCTGAGCGAGCATCTCGACAACAGGCTTACATGGATCGCTTCCAACAGAGTGACAAGTGAAACCGTGCATTGCACGCGTGCACTTGATGTGATGGATTATAAGACCTCCCGGAAATAGTCGGTTTGGCTGGTCAGTCTGAAGAATCGCCTTCGATATGCCCCGGGCGCAGCAGGTCATTCACCGTTTTCACCGGATGAAAAGTAGATACCGGCACTTCCACGAACACTGTGTTCCATAGCGCCATCGCTCCGTTCCATAAGCCTGGCAGCTCCAGTGCTTTGATCACTTTGCCATGATGAAATTTTTCAGAAATAAACCCGGTGCTGTAATCAATGAATTGATTCAGAGCGTATTGCTCACCCGTTCTGTTGGTGATGGTGCAAACGATGTCTACCGGGTTGAAGTGTGTGGATTCGGATAGAATACGCGCCTGCTGTACATCCGCAGTGTCTACCTGACTCTTCTCTACGATTTGTTTCGAAAGATGACCGTCTGACATGCGCACCCAAAACGGTCCGCCGCCCGGTTCACCTTCGTTGCGCACCATGCCGCAGACGCGCAGCGGGCGGTCCAGCCGCAGGCTTGCGTAAACACGCAATTGCGGTATGCTCATGCCCAGCGGAACACCGGGCTGAAACCAATGCTGAATAAACTCCAGGGCATCTGATTCGCATCCGGCATCCCCCTGCTCCAGTCGCTGCAGCAAAAGGTCTGTCTGCGTTTTCAGTTTAATAAGCAACCCACCCAATACTTTTTTGTAAAAGATGGTTGACTCGCGCTGAGAGTCTGTGGTGACGTTATCAATGTTCTTGATGAAGAGAATATCCGCATCACAATGCTGAAGATTGTGGATCAGTGCTCCATGGCCCGACGGGCGAAATATCAGCCTTCCATTCTGATCTCTGGCAGGTTCATTGTGGCGGTCCAGCGCAATGGTCTCCGTACTGAGCTCCTGCACACTATGAGTAATGTGAATGGGGTCATAAGGATACTTGCGGTGTATTTTTTCCTCGAGGAAATCACACACACGGGCGACATGGGCCGGGGCAAGTGTGAAATGGATCGCACCGGAGCCATCTGCGTTTCTGGCATACTCAAGGGCTTCAGGAAGATGCTCTTCGAATGCGGTACGCACTTCATCTTCGTATTTGTGAAACGCGACCAGTCCTTTCGGGGTGTCGCCGTAATGGAGACCTTCAGGTCCGAGAATATATCCGAAGATTTCTTTCCACCGGTTGTTTTCTTCCAGTGTTTCGAGGGAAACGCCTCTGGCGGCCAGTTTTTCGCGCAGTATGTCGTAAAACGGAAAGCGTCGGAAGTGAAGAATGAACGTTTCCGTGAGCTGCGAGATGTTTTCTTCGGTGAAATTGAAAAGGTGCTCAAACATCCGCGTCGCTGCACCGGAGGCCGGAACAAACTTTTGAATGCGAAAGCGCTTGGCTTCGCGCTCAAAGATGGTGAGCATGTGGTGACATTCCGATGCGTCAAATCGGGTGATGCCATCTCCGGCTGTGCACGCGTGCTCCAGTTTCACCGGACGCAGGTGATGCGTGAAGCGGTGAATTTGTTTTGCGATGCTCGCCGGGCTATGTCCACGGCGACTGAGTTCTGCGATATCTTCAGCGGTGAATTGCATCAGGGATGCGAATGTAATGCGGGGTAAAAAGAAAAACCGCCTCCGGCGGGATTAAACCCAGACCCAGGAAGCGGCCCTCCACCCTATATCGTTTGGAATGCGTCTTAAGCAGAACGCTCTAATTGTGCCTTCAATTCCAGGTACACGACCTGGCAGTTTTCTTTTACCCGGTACACGAGGCGCGGGAGATTGTCGAGGTTGCGCAGATTCTTGCTGTCCTGTTCGATCTGCACGATGTCTTCTTCCATTACCTTGATACCGAGCATGGATACAGAACTTTTCGCCTTATGGGCCAAGGGATGCAATGACAGCGGTTCGTTCTTTCGAACACACTCTTCCATTTCCCTGATATACTCCGGCACCTGCTGGAGAAAGAGGTGGATGATGTTGTTGATCATTTCCCTGTTGCCCTGAAACACTTGGTTCAGGTAGGAGAGATCATACCTCACAGGGGTAGACTCTGAAATCATAATTTGCTTAGGTTAGGTCAGTCAGTTGACGTCCTTTTACCGCAGGTGTGAAGAATAGGTTACGCGATTCTTCCACTTTTTTTGCTTTTCTTCGCAAAAGCTGAACCTTGGCCCAGTTGATGAAGAAAATACTCGTGACCGGCGGTGCCGGATACATAGGCTCTCATACGGTAGCAGAATTAGTTAGTTCCGGTTTTATGCCGGTAATCGTTGATGATTTTTCGAACAGCGATGCGCGTGTTCTTGATGGATTGCGCGAGATTCTGGGATATGATGCCCCCTTGTACAAGCTGGATTGTTCCGACAGTGGGTTGTTGCGGGAGGTATTTATAAAGGAAAAGCCTGCAGGGGTCATACACTTCGCGGCATTCAAAGCGGTAGGAGAGTCTGTGGCAGATCCTATGCGCTACTACTCCAACAATCTTGGGTCACTCATGAGCCTCATTGAGGTGATGCATGAATTCGGCTGTAACACTCTTGTTTTCTCCAGTTCATGCACTGTCTACGGTCAGCCGGAATCAAATCCGGTCACTGAGTCGACACCACGTCTTCCGGCCAATTCGCCCTATGGACGCACCAAGCAGATGTGTGAAGATATTATCATGGACTACTGCGTGTCTAACCCGTCATTCAGAGCCACGCTGTTGCGCTACTTTAATCCCATCGGAGCACATCCCAGCGGTCTCATCGGTGAATTGCCCTACGGCGTGCCCAATAACCTGGTTCCTTTTCTTACGCAGGCGGCTGCAGGTATCCGTGAAAAGCTCGTGGTCTTTGGCAATGATTACGCCACACCCGATGGATCGTGCATCCGGGATTACATTCATGTGATGGATCTTGCTGCGGCTCACGTGAGCGCGCTGAAATATATCACCAACATTGCACCCGGCTGCTCGGTGTTCAATCTTGGTCAGGGCAAAGGCAATTCCGTGCTCGAATTGATCCGCACATTCACTGAAGTCACCGGTGTGATGGTACCCTATGAGATGGGCGCACGCAGGCCCGGTGACGTGGAGCAGATATGGGCCGATGCATCGAAGTCTTCCGCTCTATTGAACTGGAGTGCAAAAAGAACGCTTGCTGATGCCCTTCGCGATGCATGGAGGTGGCAAAATGCCCTCAGCACCGAGCGATTCTGTGTCAAATCAAAGTAAGTGTGGCGAGGTTAATCACCAGTCCGGTGAAATAGCCCGCGTAAATCTGTGAATGACTATGTGCATTCAGGTGCAGACGAGCAAATCCGACGATACCGGCAACGAGCAGTGCACCCACTACCACGAACGTCATTCCCCCCGGTACATCTGCGCGCAGCGCGATGAATGCTCCCAGTGAGCCCCCCTGTGCAATCATATGCATGCTGATTTTCCAGCGTAAATTGATCAGCAACGCGGCAGCGAGTGACAGGGTGATCGCTCCGAAGAAGTGGGGGATGAAGCCAGGAAGGCCGGGGTCCTTCCACCACAGGAGCAACAATGAAATGCTGTAATAGAAAATGACAAGCAGGTACGGAGCGGATCGTTCCGTGCGGTTTTTCAAATGCAGGTCGGAAATCATCCCGTGTCGGGCCATGATCATCATGCTCACGGCAGGTGCAATGGCATTGATAAAAAGCAGGAGCAATAAGAAGCGGTCGAGCACAGTGCCGGTAATGAAAAACGGGTCAATGCCGCGGATGACCCCGTAAATCATCAATGGCATCCATAAGGGATGAAACACAAGTGACACGAAGTGAGCGAAACGTTCCACCGGATGTTCAGAGTTCTTTGCGCAGCCGGGCTACCGGAATGTTCAGCTGCTCGCGGTACTTGGCCACCGTGCGACGTGCAATGTTGTATCCTTTCTCATTGAGCAGTTTGGCCAGTCGATCATCAGTTAGCGGTCTGCGTTTGTTTTCACCCTCGATGGCATCTTTGAGAATCTTCTTCACTTCACGGGATGATACTTCCTCTCCTTCATCGGTTGAGAGGCTCTCCGAGAAGAAGAACTTGAGCAGATAGGTGCCATACGGAGTCTGCACATATTTACTGTTGGCCACGCGGCTGATCGTGGAAATATCCATGCCGACGATGTCTGCAATGTCTTTCAGAATCATCGGACGCAGCTTCGTTTCATCGCCTGAAAGGAAGAACTCCTTTTGGTAGTCCACGATCGCCTGCATGCAGTAAAGCAGTGTTTCATTCCGCTGGTTGATTGCGTCAATGAACCACTTTGCACTGTCTATCTTTTGTTTTACAAAAACGATGGTCTCTTTTTCCTTCGTGTCTTTTGCCTTTGACTTTGCAAAGTGCTCCAGCATTTCGCGGTATTCGCGGGAAATGCGGAGCTCCGGTGCATTTCGGCTATTGAGGGTGAGCTTGAGCTCATCGTTTTCCACGATAAGAAGAAAATCAGGCACCACGTGCTGCACGGTGCGCGCTGATTCCATCATGCTGTTTCCGGGTTTAGGATTCAGGTGGAGGATGAAATCAATGGCAGGCTTCAATGCTTCATCGGTCAGCTCGAGACGCTTTGCAATTTTCTCATAGTGCTTGCGCGTGAATTCATCGAAATATTTCGTGATGATGAGCTTGGCCAGTGCAATGTGCTCGCCTCTGTCTTCGCTGCGACGTATCTGAATCAGCAGGCACTCGCGCAAGTCGCGCGCACCCACGCCCGGAGGATCGAACTCCTGAATGGCGCGGAGCACTTCTTCCAATTCATTGGCATCTGTGTTGATATTCAGATTGAACGCGAGATCATTGACAATGGCCGGAAGTTCCCGACGCAGATATCCGTTTTCATCCAGATTACCAATCAGGTATTCCGCGAGGAGAATCTGATTTTCATCGAGATCAGCCAGACCCAGTTGTGAGTAGAGCAGGTCATGAAACGACTTGCCGGCACCCAGCGGTGTATCCCGCTCTTCCTGGTCCGGTCCGGTGTTGTTTGCGTAAAGCTTATAGTCGGGGGTGTCGTCAGCGTCGAAGTAATCCGCCAGATCAATGTCGTTATCTGAATCCGTCTCCGGCTTTTCTGTCTCTTCGTTGCTGAACTCGTCTTTCTCGCTGTCCTCTTTTGATTCGTCCTGACCTTCTTCCAGTGCAGGATTGATCTCCATCTCCTCTTTGATGCGCTGTTCCAGTTCCATCGTAGGAATCTGGAGCATCTTCATCAACTGAATCTGTTGAGGAGAAAGCTTCTGTTGTAATTTCTGCTGAAGGGACTGCTTGAGCATATGCCACAAATATAAGGCCAATGGAAATTAGTCTTTTTCAGGTGTCGTATCTTTAGACTCTCTGCTGAATTATGGCTCTTCGCTTCCGAAATATCACCGGCTGGCTCATTGCCAAGGCAAAGTCAGATGAGGCAGACTTGTCTGCATACCGCAAGGCGCAGCAATACCGTCGCCGCAGGGTGACGCTCAGGGCCTGGACTAAGGACGCCGTGCTCATTACGATCGGGATTTTTGCTGCGGCGTTCGGACTGAAAAGCTTTCTGCTTCCCAATCAGTTCATCGATGGCGGTGCAACCGGTATTGCGCTGCTTGTAGCCGGGGTATCAGGAGTGCCGTTGCATTGGATGATTATTCTGGTCAATGCGCCGTTTATATTTTTGGGACACCGCGTGGCCGGCCTTGGCTTTGCGATCAAAACGGCTTTGGCAATTTGCGCGTTGGCATTGGTCACTGCCACCATTCATTTTCCGGATGTGACCCACGATAAGTTACTGACTGCTGTTTTTGGCGGTTTTTTTCTCGGCGCTGGAATTGGCCTTGCCGTGAGGGGAGGTGCAGTCATCGATGGAACTGAAGTATTGGCTATTCTATTGGGCAGAAAAACCGGAGCGACCATAGGCGATGTGATTACAGTCTTGAATGTGTTCATCTTCTCGGTGGCTGCCAATTTACTCTCTGTGGATACTGCGCTGTATTCTATGATTACTTATCTGGCAGCTTCGCGCACGGTTGACTTCATCGTTGAAGGTATCGAGGAATATCTCGGTATTACGATTGTCTCCGCCCATCATGAAGAAATTCGTCAGATGGTGCTTCTGCAGCTTGGAAGAGGGGTCACGATGTTCAAGGGAACACGGGGTATTGGGGATAACTCATTTGCTGAAACTGAAATTGTATACACCGTAATTACCCGTCTGGAGATGTCACGGCTGTATGCAGAAGTCGCGAAAATTGACCCGCATGCGTTCATTGCCACCACCAGCGTGAAGGATACGCGTGGCGGGCTGATCAAGAAGCGCAGGCTAAAGCACTGATCGTTGACTTACCGGCTGGATACGCGCACATGCAGTTTGTCGGTCTCCAGTCCTTGCCGTATTTCTCCTGAGCCATCCTTACAAGTTTTTCTGTTTCGGCATAGTTCTGGTTTTCCTTTTTGGCCTGCTCAATGGCTCTGTATCCAGCGCGGATAGCTCCTTTGTAATCACCTGTATCGTAAAGCAGCCAGGCCTGCGTATCGAGGTGGGCATACACCGGCTCAAGACGAACTGCACGGTTTGCGCATTTCAACGCGTACTTCAGCTTTTCCGGGTCGGAGGTGCGTTCATGCGTGCCCCATGCAAAGTCATTCAGACCACTTGCGTCACGTCGAATCAACCGGAGGTAGTGTTTGCGCGCATGCAGGTATGCGTCCCGGTCCTCCGATTTTTCATAGTACATCATATACGCCCCTGCTATCTGGTGCTTTGAAGAGATCATCCCCGTGACGCGGCTGTCCACTTCCTTGTACACGTAAGTTTTCCCGCTGTCAAATGGCCTGAGTGCATCCGCAATCTGATCGAAGCGCGCCTTGTCCTGTGCTTCCATCGCGTCGTGCATAGCGGCATGAAGAATCCATACAATGCGCACAGCCACCTGGTCTTTTTCAAAAAGGGATTCGTAGCGAGTCCGTTCATTGAGCAGGTGATTGAATGCAGTTGAACCGAACGGAGTGAATACCTGATAATGGTGCACGCAGAACTCGTAAACGTACCTGAGGTTGTACTCCTGATTCATATCTTCTGAGGTAAGACGGCTCAGGTATTCATTCACCACTGTGGGGTCCAGCTCATGCGCATCGCGGAGCATATAGCTGTATTCAAAAAGGAATTGCGTGTTGCGCTCACCTGCCCGGTACCGCAAGTGATACGACTGCAGGGTCCGCGATGATTCGATGGCGCGTTTGCCCTGATTGAGGAAGTCACTGATGGAATAGAGTCCGACGACTTTGTGCAATTCCTTTCCGTCAGAGTCGAGGAAGAGAAAGGTAGGATGCATTTCTACCTGATACACGCCGTTTACTTCCCGGCCTTCAGGAGTCCGTGTATTCACCTCGAAGCTGACGTAATTGTCATTCCACCAGGCCGCCAGCGAAGAGTCTGCCATGGCGTTCTTTTCCATCTGTATGCACGCGCCGCAGCCGTCGAAATGAAAATAGATCATCACAGCCTTTCGTTCTTTCCGGGCGGTCTCGAAAAGTGCTGAATAAGGAATGTCCCGGAATGCAATTTTTACCTCCGCAAGAGCGAGTGAAGGCAGCAGTATGAAGACAAGAAGGAATCGCATGGTGTGAAAATAAACATTGGAATCCATTTTCCCGGGATAGATCTCAACGGCAAATGGCGTGAGATCAGGAAATGAACCGCTCATGATGCCCTCAAAGGTCTTCCCTCACTGGCTCACTGTCGCGAATGCTTATGGGGTTTGTTCATTGACAGCGTCAATGAAATCATATCTGCATCCAATTTGGGCAATGATGTTGCGCGTTTACTTTTGCTTCAACTTAACTCACTGACAAGGATCAGTCAATTTCGGCAGAACTGCTGACTTTCCGGACTACCTGATGATTAAGACATGCATTAACTTGCGGCCCCTGCAAAGGTGATGGTCCAAACGGGCATTGCTGCAGAATCCTTTAGAAACCTCTTAAAAACCAATAGTCTCATGGCAAACAATTCATCCGAAAAGCACACCTCGTACAATGTGAACGGGGAAAGCGCGTGTCCTTTCGGTCATGGACCGCTGAAGAAAGTGGCCGGCGGCGGCCCGTCAAACCGCGACTGGTGGCCAAACCAACTCAAGCTCAACATTCTGCGTCAGCACTCGAACCTCTCCAACCCGATGGGTGAGAAGTTCGATTATGTGAAGGAATTTAAGGCACTGGACTATGCCGCAATGAAAAAGGACATCATGGACCTGATGACCAGCTCACAGGAGTGGTGGCCGGCGGATTACGGGCATTACGGACCGTTTTTCATCCGTATGGCATGGCACAGCGCAGGTACCTACCGCATCCACGATGGCCGCGGCGGTGCCGGATCAGGCACACAGCGTTTCGCTCCGCTGAACAGCTGGCCTGACAACGCCAATCTCGACAAGGCGCGTCTGCTGCTGTGGCCGGTGAAGCAGAAATACGGAAAGAAACTATCATGGGCAGACCTGATGATTCTCGCGGGTAACTGCGCATTGGAGTCAATGGGCTTCAAGACCTTCGGCTTTGCCGGTGGACGTGAAGATGTGTGGGAGCCGGAGGAGGATGTATACTGGGGTTCGGAAACCGAGTGGCTCGGCGATAAGCGCTACACCGGCGACCGCGAACTCGAGAATCCACTGGGTGCCGTACAGATGGGATTGATTTATGTGAATCCGGAAGGTCCAAACGGCAATCCTGATCCATTGGCCGCAGCCCGCGATATCCGCGAAACCTTTGGCCGCATGGCGATGAATGACGAAGAAACCGTGGCGCTGATTGCGGGCGGACACACCTTCGGAAAGACACATGGCGCAGCTGATCCTTCAAAGTACGTAAGCCGCGAGCCCGCTGCTGCTGCCATTGAGGAAATGAGCACCGGATGGAGGAATTCATTCGGCAAAGGCAACGCGGAAGACACTATCACCAGCGGACTGGAAGGCGCGTGGACAACCACACCAACCAAATGGAGCAACAACTATTTCGAGAACCTTTTTGGGTTTGAATGGGAGTTGACCAAGAGCCCTGCAGGTGCACACCAGTGGACGCCAAAGGCTGGAGCCGGCGCTGGCACCGTCCCTGATGCCCATGACCCGGCGCGCAAGCATGCACCCATGATGCTTACGACTGACCTCGCCCTTCGCGTGGACCCGGCCTATGAAAAAATTTCCCGTCGCTTCTATGAAAACCCGGATGAGTTCGCGGATGCATTTGCCCGCGCGTGGTTCAAACTCACGCACCGCGACATGGGTCCGCGTTCTCGCTACATCGGACCGGAAGTGCCTTCAGAAGTGCTCATCTGGCAGGACCCGATTCCTGCAGTAGATTTTGCATTGGTGAATGACAATGACATTGCAGCACTCAAAGCAAAGGTGCTGGCAAGCGGTCTCACCGTGTCTCAGCTCGTAAGCACAGCATGGGCGTCTGCGTCTACGTTCCGCGGTTCCGATAAGCGCGGTGGAGCTAACGGTGCGCGCATTCGCCTGGCTCCTCAGCGCAACTGGGAAGTAAATAATCCGGCACAGTTGAGCAAAGTACTCGACACACTGGAAGGTGTTCAGAAAGAGTTCAACAGCGCGAACACCGGACGTAAGATTTCAATGGCTGATCTCATTGTGCTTGCCGGTTGTGCGGGTGTGGAGCAGGCCGCAAAAAATGCCGGTCAGAATATCACCGTGCCATTTACACCAGGCCGCAACGATGCATCACAGGAACACACCGATGTAGAATCGTTTGCCGTGCTCGAGCCGGTGGCCGATGCATTCCGCAATTATCAGAAAATCAAGCCGGGCTATCAGGCTTCAGCGGAGGAGTTGATGATTGATAAGGCTCAGTTGCTCACGCTCACAGCGCCTGAAATGACGGCACTGGTCGGAGGTATGCGCGTGCTCGACACGAACTACGACGGTTCAAAGCACGGTGTATTCACCAATCGTCCGGGCGCACTCACGACCGATTACTTTGTGAATCTGCTGGATATGGGCACTACCTGGACCGCGCTCGACAGCGGCAGTCACGCCTTTATGGGCCGCGACCGCAAGACCGGCGAAACACGCTGGACAGCTACACGGGTAGATCTCATTTTTGGTTCAAATACAGAGCTTCGCGCGATTGCAGAAGTGTACGGTTGTGAAGATGGCAAGGACAAGTTTGTCCGCGACTTCGTAGCCGCATGGAATAAAGTGATGAACCTGGATCGTTTCGACCTGATGTAATCATTGATAGAGTAAGTTGAAAAAGAGAGCAGTCTGAAAGGGCTGCTCTTTTTGTTTTCAGGAATGCAGAGGGTGCAAGGAAGACGCAAGGCCCGCGAAGGGAATTTTCCTTCAGTCTTTGAGGCTAAATGGATAATCCCAGTCATCCCCTTCTTCTTTGAGGCGGGCCTGCATCACAGGGTAGAATGGCCGGCCGAGCATTTTGGCGCGGAACCAGCTAAAGAAGAGGATGGCGTGAATATCCTCGCGCTCGCCCCATCCCATGTGCGCATCCCTGACCTCGCGGTGGAAAGCAATATCGCGGATGATATCCGGCTCATGGAAATAGCGCAGCACGAAGCGCATGAATTGCTCCGCCCGCTGGTAGAGGTCTTGCTTCAGAAAGGCGGCGTATTTCTCCAGCATGCCTTCGAGCGCACGCGTGGCGGCTTCATAATGTCCGGCGTCCCAAAGGATGATCACGTGTACCATCTGTTTCTTGTAAATCCACTCAAGTCCAAAGCGTTCGAAGAGCCATTGGTCACTGCGGCCAATGCCTTGAAGATGCACGAGGGCGCCGGCGAAATCCTGGTTGCAGTATTCGCTGAGGGCGAGGTTGAAGATCATCTGACAGCGCTCTTCCACATGGGTCACCGGATTGTCGCCAAAGAGGTGTCGCTCCAGCATGGCGATGGCCTCGCGGTAGCGGCTCGTGTAACTGAAGATGGCGGCGCGCAACGAGATCATTTTGACATAGGGTAAAAAATTGCGTGGCGCAGGTGAGGGCAGCAATCGCTGCAGGCGGTCGAGATGCTCTTCGGCCACGACAAAACGTCGGTTGCGGTAAGCGGCCTGAGAGAGCATGAGCAGAAAGCCCATCTGTTCGCCCGCGGTTTCAGGTGTGAACGCCTTGGCCTCCATCAACTCGTCATAGATGGACTGCACTGAAGGTTCGATGCGCCAGTAATCCTTCGTACTGAGCAGCACGCGCCGGAAGATGGTAGCCAAGGTGTGCATAAACACAGGGTTTCGACGTTCTTCTTCCACCGTGGCAAAACGCGCGTAGAATTGGCTCATGAGCTCCTGCTGATCGGGCACGCGACCAGCCCGGCGCAATTGCATCAGCACATTTTCGAGCACCGCTTCCGCACCGAGCAAGTGCATATAGGTAGTATATCGCCGGTTGTTTTGTTCCCAGCGGGCGTATTCCTCCTCACCGTTCAATCCCAGCACATCAGCATTGCGCAGGCGGTAGTAGCAGATGGACTCCAGCAGGGCAGAGGCATCTGGTCCCTTGACCTGTGCCTCGGTTTCGTTGAGGTAGTGCAGGGCGAGGTCCGCTTTATTGTGTTGAATCAGCACATCTGTGAGGCTCAGTGTCATGCGGACGAGTTGCGCGGGCCCTTGTTCAGCACCAGAGGTGATAAGCCATAAAATGAACCGGTCGGTGAGGCGTTTGCGCACCTTGCGCACATTGGCGAGCTGGTCTTCTTTGCCGTACATCACTTTGGCAAACTCGGCAGTTTCCCATTTGCGATGCTTGCGCATCAGCTCATAGAGTTCACTTTCCCGTGTATTTCCGGCCGTGAGGTTCAGGTATTCTCGGAATTCCCGGCGACCTTTTTCGCCCGGGATTTCCAGCATTTGAGAAAGGTGATCGGGCATAGCGGTGGCATTTATTGGATCCAATATAGGATTTCATTCCGGCAGTTTAATTCACCAGGTACCGAAATGCGGTGGCTTTTCATCCAGCTCCGATTTACTATACAAATTTTACTATACAAAAATTTGTATAGTAGATTTTGTATAGTGAAATGACCTCTTACATCGAGCTCGCCTGGATGCGGCTATTTGTGAAACCACATTTCGGCGTCTGAACGGGATGTCAATAAATTCCTCATTCAACTTTGAGGAGATCGGCTAAATTTGACATCTCACGTCAAGTCAATACATGCCCAATGTCTCATTTCGGTCCAAAAATCAGAGAGCTCAGAGAGGACAAAGGCCTGCTGCTTCGGGAAGTGGCGGCGCATATTCAGGCTGATACTGCGGTGGTCAGCAAAATCGAGCGCGGTGAGCGCAATGCCACGCGCCCGCAGGTATTGGCTCTGGCTGAGATACTGGCAACGGATGTGGAGGAATTGCTTTCGCTCTGGATGGCAGACAAATTCGAGTTGCTGATCCTACAGGAACCCGAGGTGGCCTATTCTGCAATGAAAATCGTCAATAAGAAGAGAAAAAATGCTGGGAAATAATCTGCTGGATAACTCTACGGATGCATACCAGGTCGGGCATACAATCCGACAACTGCTCCTGAATGCTCAATTCTCTGAGGTGTCCATTGCCACAGGCTATTGGGATTTGCCGGGTATGTCAGAAATATACGACGAACTCGCCGCCTTTCTCGACCGCGATGGTACCTCTCTGAGGATTCTGTTAGGAGAGGAGCCATCGGTACGAGCATATCAGGTCAAGAATCCGGTGAAGCAGGACCCCCTTTTTCCGCAATCCTATTTAAAGCGCGATCTTGAGGACATTGAACTTCGCGATGAATTCCGGAGCGTAGCTGCGCTGCTGGAGAAACACCTGTCGCCAGGTACTGGGAAAATTGTCATCCGCACATACAAGAAGAATTTTCTGCATGCCAAGTGCTATCTGTTCGGCAGTGTCTCAGAAAACGCAGTGGGTTTAATCGGTAGTTCCAACTTTACCCGGCAAGGCCTTTTTGGCAATCTCGAGCTCAATCAGCTTGAAACGAATAGCCCGACGGTCAATTTCGTGCGATTGAATGCAGCCCAGCATCCATCTCACCGTTCGTGGTTTGAAGAGCTGTGGAATGACAGTGAGGAGTGGACACGGACCTTTCGTGAGGAG
>JBKDGH010000076.1:0-13671 GCA_046336655.1 Flavobacteriales bacterium
CTACACGGAAGATGCCCTCCTTGTTGGACCGGAGTCTCGAACCTCTTCACCTGTGCGCATTCCCAGAGACAAGGAAACGCTTGAACACCCCGACATCAGAGGGCTTTACCCCTGCGGAGAAGGCGCTGGCTATGCCGGAGGTATCGTTTCCGCGGCCATGGACGGCGAGCGCTGTGCGGAACATGCAGCCCGACTTGTGCTCGCCTGAACGGGTTATTCACTGAGCACGAGTGCTGCCAGCTCACGACCTATTAATGTCCCGATGGCCACTCCCATGCCTCCCATGCGCACACCGCAGTAGACACCGGGATTCACCTGTTTGACCACTGGTGCTTTCACCGTCCCAAGCCCCATGATGCCGCTCCATGAATAATCGATGGTGTACGAAATTCCCGGCAGAATCAGTTCATCCAGCGCATGCCGCAAGGCCGACTGAACCGATACTGAACTGCCATGTTCCGAAGTGAATTCATGCTGCAGATCAGTATTGCGGAATCCACCAATGAGCAAGCGGCCGTGTACATCCCGGAAATAGCCATACCCTTTGTCGAGATGAAACGCGCCCTTCCATTTCAGGGCTGGAATCACAGAAGTCACCAGCACCTGATTGCGGGCAGGCTGCACGTCGATTTCAGGCAGAAGCTGACGGGCAAATCCATTGGTACACACCACCATTTTCCGCGTATAAATCCAATTTCCATTCAACGCTACACGCCCGCCTTGTGCATTCATTTCCCATTCACCCACCTGCACGCCATGCAGTCTGCGGATGCCCAGCGAATCGGACAGATGCTGCAGCGAGTCAATCAGCATTCCGGTATCCACAGCGCCTTCCAGGCGATTGCGAATCGCCCCGCAAAAAGCCTTCGAATTGAATTCCCCGGTGAGTTCATACGGCGCATCGCCCAGCTCCAGCTTGAGCCGGTCATTCAGCTCAGGCAGCGCGTCCAGACAATCCTTCATCCAGCCTGATTCGTCATGTCGGAACAGCTCAACTCCACCGCAGGGTTCGTAGCCGATGGCCGCATCGCCGAGCAGGTCGCGCAACGCCCGGAGTCCATGGTAGCGCCTGACAGCCAGCTCAATGACGGAGTCAAGAGGTGACGTGCGGCTGTCATCGAGTAACTCCCCTGCACTTCCGAAGCATGCGAAACCGGCATTGCGCGAGGAAGCACCGCCGGAAACAGGATGCACTTCGACCACGAGAATCCGCAACCCCGGCGATGAACGCTTGAGATGGATAGCGGTACTGAGGCCTACGATGCCACTTCCAACCACCAGAATGTCAGCATGATCCAAAAAAGTCCGCCTTTCCCAATAACTAAATTGCATACTTTTACGTTTCGGGGTGAAGTGTATCAAACCGACTACTTCACACCACACAACCTGCAAAGAACATGAAGAACCGGAGATTTCTCCTTCTTTCATTCATCGCACTCCTCATTTCTTCTGGGCTGACGGCACAGAATGAGATGCTTTTGCTGCGCGGAAGCCTCAAGGATGAGGCGACGCTAAAGAAACTCGACGGAGTGCAGATCATCGTTTTCCAGAACGGGAGTCAGTTTGACGTAATCGACGCGGGAACATCGGGAAAAATTCAGGTGGAAGTGCCACTTGGATACAGCTACGACTTCAAATTCAACAAGGACGGTTACATCAGCAAGATCCTGCGCTTTGACACACGAAATATTCCTGCAGAGGACAAGGCAGGAGGATTTCAGGTTGACCTGAATCTGAACATGTTTGCCATGATTGAAGGATTCAATCTGGACATCATGAAAGAGCCTATTGGATTGGCTAATTTCAATGATCAGGAGAACAATATTCTATTTGACTTCAAGTATACCGAGCGCCAGCAGGCCAAAATCAACGCTGAGAAGGAGCGCCTTAAGAAGCTAGACCAGGAAGGCGATGCGATGAAGAAGGAATATGACAAACTCATGGCAGAGGGAGATCAGAAGATGATCGAGAAGGAGTTTCAGGAGGCAATGGCCAAGTACGACGGCGCATTAAAACTTTTCCCTCAGGACCAACCCGCCAAAACAAAATACGCGGAAGCCAAGGCGAAGTATGACGAAATGATGGCTGCGAAAAAGCGCGAAGAAGATTACAAGCGCCTGATTGCCGAAGGTGATGCGCACTTCGCTGCCAAAAAATGGAACGAAGCCAAGAAAAGTTTTACCGATGCATCTAACCTGAAGAAGGAAGAGAAATATCCGAAAGAGAAACTCTACGAGATCAGCAAAATGCTCGATCAGGAAGCCCTTCGCAAGGAATTCGATGCGATCGTGGCTGAGGCAGATACCAAGTATAACAACAAAGACTATGCGGTTTCAATTGAGAAATACCGCGAGGCACTCAAGATACTCCCCAACGAAACCTATCCCAAGGACCAGATCGCAAAAGCCCAGACTGCCATTGATGCGATGCTCGCCGATGAGGCAAAACGCAAGCAATTGCAGCAACGATATGATGACCTCATCACACTTGGAAACAAGAATATAGGTGAAAAGAAATATGACGCCGCGCTCACCAATTTCGAGGAAGCTTCAAATCTGATGCCCGCGGAAAAACTCCCAAAAGAGAAAATTGCCGAGATCGAAAAAATTCTCAGGGACCTCCGCAGCAAGGAAGAGCAGGATGCCCTTGCCCGGGACAATGCCGAGAAGGAGCGTATTGACCGGGAATACAACCAGCACATTCTGGCAGCAGATAAATTCTATACCGATTCAAAGGAGAAAAACATTGGCCTTCTGGAGTCCGCGAAGCAGGAGTATACCCTTGCCTCCGGTATCAAGCCTTTGGAGAAATACCCCACCGCGAAGATCAAATCGATTGATGAATTGATTGCACGTATCCGCGCGGAGGAGTCCCTGGCCGCTGATGCGGAATCGAAGAATGCGGAACGTTTGCGGCAGGAAGAAGAGCTGCGGAAAAAACGCGAGGAAGCCGAGCGGCTGGCTGCTGAACAGCGCAAAGCGCTGGAGGAAGAGGAAGCACGCAAGCGCCGGGAGCGCGAAGCTGCGCAGGCGGCTGAGGAAGAAGCCCGCCGAAACCGCTCAGAGTTTCTGAAGGTTGACAATGCGGAGGAAGAAACCGCAGAGGCTTTCTTCAGGGAGGCAAAGCGCAGGGAGGAAGAAGCCAAGGCCAAAGCCATGCAGGAAAAAAAGGACCAGTATACTGCGCAAGTTCTGGAGCAACAAGGCCGTGCCGAAGATTCGCGCAGGGAGCAACTGGATAACATCAACAGCCAGAAAGACAAACTGAACTCAATCTACCGCACAGGTGACAGTTGGCAGTCTCGCAGCGTGACTGAAATGGAAGCGGAAAAAGATCAGGACGATAAAAACAAAGCGCAGTATCAGCAGCGTGCACAGGTACGCTCGGACAGGGCTGCGCAGGAATCGCAGAACAAAAAAGAAAATCAGGACAAACTCTCTGCCAACGACCGCTACCGCCAGCAATCCACCGAAAAGGTGCAGGCGAAGCAGGAAGTGTACCGCGAGGCAGATGAGTTGAATCGCAGCAAAGGAGATACTCGTATCGCGGCGAATACAGCACAGGTGGATCGCCGCAAGGAAAATGTCGCAGATATGGCTCGCGATGGCGAACAGGTGCGCCAACTGAATATTGAGGACGCCACAGAGAAAAAAGAAACTGCCTCTGCACGGGAGCGCGATGTGCGGTCAGCCGCAGATGTACGCCTCAGTTCTTCGGAAGGAAATGTGGAGCTTGAAAAACAGCGTGCCCTGCGCGTAGGAGAAGGCAAAGAAAATCTCCAGGAAGGGGAAATCATGGAAATCGACAGGCAAAAGCAGAATGCAGTCATGATGTCCATTGAAAAGGAACAGGACGCCAATACCCGGAGACATGCGACCCGCGAAGAGCTTTATGACCGTGACTCAGGCTCTGAAAAAACAGATGACGAGTACAAGGCTCCTGCCGGCACCGAGAATCTTCCGGAGGGAGTTACGGAAACCTCATACAATTTTGAAAAGCCAGATCGCAAGGTTATTGAGCGCATCGTGAAAAGAGGAAACAAGGTAGATACCTATCGCAAAGTGGTTTCAAAAACCGGAGTGTATTATTTCAAGAATAACCGCTCCATCACTGAAGAGATATGGACCCGCGAAACGCTCAAGGCGGAATAGCCATGAGCAAGCGCATTGCTGTCATCAACGGTCCTAACCTCAATCTTCTCGGCAAACGAGAGCCGGAGATATACGGTTCACAGGATTTCCCGACTTTTTTCAAGGCACTTCAGGCCTCTTTTCCGGAAACGCACCTCGACTACTTTCAGAGCAATGTGGAAGGGGAACTAATCAACCGCCTGCATGAAGTGGGATTTGCCTATGACGGAATAATCTTCAATCCCGGAGGTTATTCGCACACCAGCGTAGCACTGGCTGATGCCATCGCAGCCATTCAGACTCCCGTAGTGGAAGTACATATCAGCAACATATACGCGCGGGAAGAACACCGGCATGTTTCACTCACCGCAAAACATTGCGCGGGGGTAATTTCAGGATTCGGCTTGTGGTCCTATGAAATGGCACTCCTGCATTTTCTGGATCACTAAACGTTGATCAGGCCTTTTTGCCAAGCTCGCGGATCCCGCTCTCGATTACTCGTACCAGCAATTCTGCATCGCGCGGATGAAGTTGCTTGCCCAGCTGCACGCGCTGTCCGGAAAAACTAAACCCTATTTTCTCTCCTCCCATGATCCAGAAACTGTCGTCGAGAAAGGCGAGAAAACTGGTCGGACTGCGGGTGATGAGTCCCAGTTTAAAAATGTGATGCATGGCAAAATTCTCCTTGCGGCCTCTGTTCCAGAATGCATTCTGAATGGTAAGTCTGCCGGGCTCCATGACAATGATCTCTCTGCCGGCAATGCGCCATAAAAACACCTTGAGAATGCGCACGAAAAAATAAAGCCAAACTGCAGTGCAGATGATGAAGAATATCCTGTCTGAATTGGCTTGGGCAATGATGAGGTAATAGATGAATACTGCGCCGCAGAAACCCCAGCCCGCGAGCCAGGCGAGCAGCAGCGACTCCTGCCAACGCTCTATCCGCTGTGAAATCTGCACTTCAATCCGCTGCGGGGAGCGAATTACTTTAATCCGCTTGCCGATAAATTTAGGCTCTGACTGATTCATACGGGTTGCAACACCTGGTTATACACTTGCTCATACATCGGTAAAATCCGCTCCATGCTGAATTCCTTCGCGCGATCAAGCGCCTTCTGCCTGAAACGCTCAAGACGAGTCATATCGCCGAGCAGATAAACGGAATTCTTGATCATGTCCTCTACATCCCCCACATTGCTCATCATACCAGTCACTCCGTGGCGGTTTACCTCCGGCAGGCCACCCGTGTTGGTCGAAATCACCGGTACGCCGTGAGCCATGGCCTCAAGCGCGGATAATCCGAAACTTTCCGATTCAGAAGGAAGAATAAACAAATCGGCAATTGAGAGAATCTCCATGGGATTCTTCACATTTCCAAGGAACACCACTTCATCACAGAGATGATGCTCACGGCAAAATTGCTCGGCACGTGAGCGCTCCGGGCCATCGCCCACCATGACTAATTTGCTTTTGACCTGCTTTCTGATACCAGCGAAAATTTCCACTACTTCGTGAATGCGCTTCACCGGCCGGAAGTTGGAGATGTGCACAAGGATGCGCTCATCGGCCTCCGCATACTCTGAGCGAAGATCTTCCTGTCCGCGCATATCCGTCTTGCCGAGATGGATGAAGTTCGGGATGACCTCGATCTCGCGGTTGATTCCGAAAAGCTTGTAGGTATCCAGACGAAGGCTTTGTGACACAGCCGTCACTGCATCACTCTTGTTGATAGCAAACGAAATCACCGGCTCAAAGGAGGCGTCCTTACCGAGAAGGGTGATGTCGGTGCCGTGAAGGGTTGTTACCACAGGCACGTGAATGCCCTCCTCTGCCAGCACCTGCTTCGCGGTGATAGCGGCCGACGCATGCGGAATAGCATAGTGTACATGCAGCAGATCCAGCTTTTCATATTTCGCCACATCCACCATCTTGCTGGCAAGTACCAGTTCATAGGGTGGATACAAAAACAGCGGATAGTCGCTCACATTCACCTCGTGATAGCGGATGTTCTTGCGTGCTCCGCCCAGACGGACAGGCTGACTGTACGTGATGAAGTGAATCTCGTGACCTTTTTCGGCGAGCGCTTTGCCCAGCTCTGTGGCCACGACACCACTACCTCCAAAGGTGGGATAGCACACAATACCGATCTTCAATGAATTAAACATGGAATGTAAAAGACAAAGGTCGGTGAGCCTGTTCAATAAAGGCCAAAAAATCCTCGCACAGAGTTGGATTACTGCGCCCCCCGGTTCAGGCCTTCAAGCGCCTTATAGAATTCCGTCTGAATACGCGTGCGGATATCAAGGGTCTGCAGCAACTTATTTTCAGCATCCGGATTCACCCGGTTGCTCAGAAATACGAAGACGATGCCGGTATCCGGATCAGCCCAGCACATGGTGCCCGTAAACCCGGTATGGCCGAAGCTGGAATCTGTCGCCTCGCTGCACGCTGAGCCTCCGCCCTTGAGTGCAGGTTTGTCGAAGCCCACTCCCCTTCTGTTGCCCGGATAATACCGCGTATTGAAGGTATCAATGACCTCTTTGGAAAGGTAGCGGGTTCCTCCGTAGGTCCCTCCGTTCATCAGCATCTGCATGATAATCGCGAGCTCCTGCGCCGTGGAAAATAGTCCGGCATGTCCGGCCACTCCTCCCATCATCGCTGCACCTTGATCATGAACAAATCCGCGAACAGCCTGCTTCCTCCACAGCTTATCATTTTCAGTCGGTGCGATCTGTTCCTTTCTCATTTTCCCGGATGGGTTGTACCCCGTGTGCAGTAAGCCCATCGGACGATAGAATTGAGCAGTGGTAAAGGCATCCAGCGACATGCCCGTCTGCTTCTCCACAATGCGCTGAATGAAGTAATAGCCGAGATCACTATACAGATATCCTTTGTCCTTCGAAATCGGAGTGCTCAGTATCTGCTGAAAAATACTGTCGCGGTAGGTGTTAAGAATATACATTCCTTCTGCTACCTGAGCCTGGTGCAAAGAGTCCGGCTCCATGGTATACACGCCCTGCTTCCACTCCCCTTTATCCAGCGTTTCCTGATAAAACGGAATCCACGCCTTGAATCCTGCGGTGTGGCTCATCATATCGCGGATCACCACTTTCGAGTAGGCATTGTCTGAAGGAATGTCGAGGTATTCGCCCAACGTCTTGTCGAGCGACACTTTTCCATCATCCACCAGCTTCATCATGGCGAGTGTGGAAGATGCGACTTTGGTGATTGAAGCGAGGTCATACACCGTTTGCTGGTTCACCGGCTCGACTCCGTCCCAGTTGAGATGACCAAATGATTTGTCATAAATGACATTGCCATTCCAGGCCGCGAGAATCCTGCAACCGGGATATGCCTTTTTCTCAATTCCTTCCCTGGCGATGCGGTCTACGGACTCAAAGCAGTTGACTTCACCCATTTCGACCTGACGGGCTGTATTGACCATCATGTCTTCAGTGTACATACGTGTACCGGAACCGATTGAACGTTCGGGATTGCGCACGGCATCTTTGAATGAGGTAAAATCAGGAGTGCATATTCCGAGTTCCCCGGGCGAAGTCCAGCGAAGACGCGTGCGGTCTGCCCACATTGCTCCTGCACCAGTGGCGAAATAAGGATTCGTGCTCACAGGCAGTCGTCCTGTCGCTGTGCAGGCTCCCGAAATCACTTCAGCAGCTACTTGTTGGCTGAGTGCATCATCCTGATAAGCCACCACAATGGTTTCAATCTCATCGAGTTCCTTGAGTGCAAGCAATGAATACGGACTTGCAAAGAGACACATGACTACGCCAGTCTTTCTTCCCACGGCATTGAGGATGCGGGCGGATTCGTTTGTCACTCCGAAATTCTTGCTGACCCTGTTACTTGTGCCGACCATAGCCGCGACCACGAGGTCGTATTGCACCAATGTATCGTGCAGGGCAATACCCGCAGCCATGCCCGGTGTCTTTTCCATGCGAAACGTGTCAAAGCGGGAGTAGCGCGCCATCGTTTCTTCGAAAGGCGTACGCTCCCCACCGCCCACGACAACGAGCGCCACTTTCATGGTATCTGAATAGCAGATTGGCGCCACGCTGCCTTCAGCGCGCACGACTGTGATGGAGCTTTCCACAATTCGTTTGCGCATGTATTGAGCCTCGAAGGATTGAAGATCTTCTTTGAGATTGGCCGTGGGAATCGGAGTCCATTGCGCTAGGCCTGACCATTCTTTAGCGCGCAATACTTTATGGCATTTGCGGGTGATGTCCGCTTCGGTCAGCTTTCCCTCTGCGATGGCTGCTTTAATGCGTTCGATGGCTGCCGCCACATTCAGCGGAAACAAGATCACGTCATTGCCCGCTATCAGAGCCTGCACATCCGCATCGCCAGGCCTGAAGAATTTGGTCACGCCCTGCATATTCAGCGCATCAGTGAAAACCAAACCTTCAAACCCCATTTCTTCACGCAGCAAGCCCGTCACCATTTTGCGGGAAAGCGTGGAAGGAGTATTCGGTGTATCATCAATGGCCGGCACGTAGAGGTGAGCGATCATTACGCCCGATAATCCATAGTTGAACAGATAGTGGTAAGGATATAACTCAAGACTGTCCAGACGCTTCTTATCAAAGGGAATCACGGGCAAATCCTGATGGCTGTCCGTATCTGTATCGCCGTGACCGGGAAAGTGCTTCGCGTTGGCATGGACGCCTCCGTCTTGCAGGCCTTTCATATATTGAAAGCTATAGCGCGTCACGCGTTGGCGGTCTTCCCCGAATGAACGACTTGAAATGACCGGATTGCGGGGGTTGTTATTGATGTCTACGACGGGCGAGAAACTCACATGCACTCCGATGCGCTTGAGCTGGCGTGCCATTTCACGTCCAAAATCATACACCAGTGTTTCGTCCTGTGCGGCGCCCAGCGCAAGCTGCCGGGGATATGAGATGGTGGAATCCAGACGCATTCCCAGACCCCATTCCGCATCCATTCCGATCAGCAAAGGGATCTTTGAATTCTTCTGATGGCGATTGGTAAGGTTGACCTGCCGTCCGGGACCGCCCTGAAAGAAGATAATTCCTCCGACACCGTACTTGCGGATAAGCATATCCACTCCGTTTGGATCGTAGCTCGTATGGCGCTCGTCGCTCCATGCCGCGATCATGAAGAGCTGCCCGATTTTCTCATCCAGGGTCATCTGCTGAATCAGCGAATCGGCCCATGGTGTGGGCTGCTGGAGAAAAACCGGAGGTACACAGTCCTGTGCTTCGCTCTGAGCATGAAGGCAGGCAGCGGCAGTAAGGAATAAAGACGAGAATATGACCAAGTGTCTGAGCATGTCCAAATCAGAGCGTGTACAAATGTGAATGCACACACTCAATGTTCATGCCCCGGTATGCAGGCATTAACAACATTGCAATGTTGAGTATAAACCGTTGAAATGGTGAGGGCAGCGTAAAAACTCACTCGCGCACGCCTTCCGGCGAGCCGATTTTTTTCATGGCATGTCCCATCACAAACTGAAACTGTTCCTCAATGGTGAGGTTCGTATTGTCAATGGTTACTGCATCTGCCGCCTTTCTCAGGGGATCATGGGTACGGCTGGAATCATACTCATCGCGGGTCATCACATTGCGCAAAACATCTTCGAATGTAGTTTCCACGCCAAGGGATCTTAGCTCTTCAAATCTCCTCTTTGCTCTGACTTTGCTGTCTGCGGTCATAAAAAACTTTAGCT
The DNA here is from genome assembly GCA_046336655.1 of Flavobacteriales bacterium. Taxonomy (GTDB): domain Bacteria; phylum Bacteroidota; class Bacteroidia; order Flavobacteriales_D; family Sanyastnellaceae; genus CANGTU01. The sequence continues at coordinate 9,844 of JBKDGH010000076.1, forward strand.
CCGCATCCGGAATAACCACTGTACCGATGTCCCTTCCGTCCATTACCACGCCTTTCTGTTCGGCGATTCTGCGCTGGAGCTTGACCAACTTGGTCCGCACGGCCTTCACATCACTCACCCGTGATACGTGATTACTCACCTGAATAGACCGGATCTCCTTTTCCACATTTTGCCCGTTCAGGCACGTTTCATTCACTCCCAGGTCCGAATTGTAGCGGAAATTGATCAGCACGAGATCCAATGCCCGCTCAAGTCCCTGTTCATCCAGACTGCCGTCGTTGTGAATGTATCCGTGCTGAAGCGCGAACAAAGTCATTGCCCGGTACATGGCTCCGCTGTCGATATAGATGTAGTTGAGCTCTTTGGCAACACCGCGGGCTATCGTACTCTTTCCACAGGATGAATAGCCATCAATGGCAATATTTATTTTCTTTTTCACGGTTAAGGTGATAGTTGTGCGAAAATAACAGGACTACCGCGTAAATCCCGACTTTTCATGAAGAAATGACGCGTGGACTGAAAACCTCTGCCATCATGCACCGTACACTCCCGCCCCCCTGTGTCTCAATCAAAGATACATCGGGATGAATCAACTGACCATGATGACTCAGTGCAGCGCGCTGTTCGGGCGTGAATGCGCTGAAAGCCGCATTGGAGCAGACAATCAACGGCTCATTCGCACGTGTGCGGACCTCCAGCATATTTCCGCAAAAATGCTCAACCTGAACAGGTGTGACCGGCAGGATCATTTTACCAGATGATTCCAGTGAATTCAGCACGAGCTCCCGTTCTTCGGAATGGACAATGGCATCCGGACAGACCGCGGCCCAGGTGGTACCTATGCTTAATATGACATTGGTGTGATAAACCGGAGCATTGCGGAGTTTCGAATGAAAAAGCACCGGCTCATACGCCATGCGTCTGCACCACTCGAGAGCCAGAGTTAAATCCGTGCGCTCCGAAACTGCCGCATATGCAATGCGCGCGGGATGATCCAGCACAAGACTTCCTGTCCCTTCAAGAAAGCGGCCGGTATTTTCGCTATCACTGAGGTCCGTGACCGGACCGAGTTCAAATCCCTGCGAACGGACGAAATCCAGCACCTCCGGACGACGTTCAGCTCTGCGTGAGGGGGCCTTCATCGGATACAATACCACCTCGCCCGAGGAATGAAAAGTCACCCAGTTATTGGGAAATATGGCGTCCGGACAGTGCGATACGGCAGGTTCTTCCCACACGAACACCTCCACCCCGGCCTTCCTGAGCGCAGCCACCATGCCGTCGAACAGGGCTAATACCCCGGCCTCCTCCGGTGCATTGCCAACCTGAAACCTGTTGTCTTTGGCGGTCTCCGGATTATAGGCAAAGGCCGATGGGCGAATCATCAATATGGAAGAAGCCGACTGAATCTTCATAGGCCAAATAAACGCCGGTTTTACACAAGGCTCCATTAACAAGTGTATCGCCAGCTCCCGGTTGGGAATCACATCGTCCACTATTATTGGATGGCTATTTATAACGACCTGTCGCTCATGCGTAAACTCTACAAACTCTTACTCGCTCTGCTGTGCTCAACCGGATTATCCTGCGCTGAAATCAGCTTCTTTAAAAAGAAAGACGAGGGCGTTATCATCTACGATGTCACTTTTCCTTTTGAAGAAAACTCCCTGCTGATGGAGTTGTATCCCCGTGAAATGGTGTTCGAATTCAAGGATGAAAAGTACCACACCACCCTGAAGTCATCCTATGGAGTCATCGCTACTGAATTCATCATTGACAACGACAAAGGTGAATTCATCCAGATGCTGAAATCATTCAGTGACCGCACATTCATCCGGATCGATAAAGAAGCAATGCCGGCATGGCTTGCGCAATATCCTTCGGTGAATTTGGAAAAAACCGGTCAGTCCGACTCACTTGCGGGGACATTCTGCATGAAGACCATAGCCCACTTGAGAAATGATTCCGTGCCTGCCATTGATCTCTATTTCACTACAGCACTCGATCTGGAAAACGATGGAAACTGGTGGAATCAGTTCACTGGTGTGGAAGGATTTCTGATGGGGTATGACGTGGAGCAATATGGCAAGCGCATGCGGCTACGGGCGCGCGAAATCCGCTACGGCCCGGTTTCAAACGACCGCTTCGAAGTGCCTGCGGACTACCTTGAAATCACACCGGAGGAAATGAGGGAAAAAATCCGCGGCATGATGGCCGATTTCAGGAACTGAACCGGCGCAGCGCTACTCCTTTTCGCAACCTTCTGATTTTTCTACCGCATCCAGCTCCACCTCCATGTCAAAATTCTTTTCGGAGATGTCATTTCTGTTTACCACAACAGGCTTCAATACAATGCCATTCAGTCGACCCTTGATGGTTTTGGCGGCCGCCAGACAATAGGTCCGGGATGGTGTGGATTCCAGCATCTTTCCGTCCCGCGATATTCCGAGTGTAAACTGATAGTCAACCGCATGGGCATTTTGGTTGCTCACCTTCACGAGGAGCACACGGTCAGACTTCGGCTTGTACCATTTCTCCGCAGCCCATTTCCAGGAAATGACTACGTTGTCGAGTGTGTCAGCGGCGGTGTACTGCGCCGCACCCTGAGTTGCGATGAATACACAGAAGAGCATTGCGAGTTGTTTCATAGGTATAAGCAATCAGCATACGAGCTGTGAGACAAAATTACTCAAACTCTGAAACCTTGTCTTTCTGACATCCGTTAAACCCCGACCGGGCAAGCCCCGGCAAAAACACGGCTCAAAGCGTAGAGAACTTGCTGCCGTGTTTTTTTTTGGGCCGCTGTTGAACGCAGGTTCTTATTGCCTGTACGGGGAGACAAAATCGAAAGTCATGCTCTCCTCAATTCATTCCCTCATTCATTGGTTCCGGTCCGATGGACGCCATTTTCAGATTGTATCTCAGCTATTGTTTCTCGGCTACGGCATCTTGGTGCTGAACTGGGATACAGACGTTTACAATTTCATCGCCGCCTTTGCAGGTACAGTGGGTACTCAACTCCTGTTCATCCGGAGGGAGCTCGCGCCTTGGCATTCCCTGCGCAGCGCACTGATTACTGCGCTCGGGCTTTCACTGCTTCTGAAAGCGAATTCCCCGCTGATCTTCTTCTTCGCGGGTAGCATTGCGATCGGACAAAAGTTTGCCTTCCGGATTAACGGCAAACACCTCTGGAATCCTGCAGCGTTCGGTATTGTGGTCGCCATTCTGCTCAGTGGTGACGCATGGGTCTCACCGGCACAATGGGGGAGCGCTGCCATACTTGTATTCATTATCGCAACCGCCGGGCTGGCAGTGCTGTCGCGCGTGGGACGCCTCGAAACTGGAATGGCTTTCATCCTTACCCTGATCGCAGCCGAGTACATCCGCACGGTGCTTTTTCTGGGCTGGGAACACGATTTCTTCCTGCACAAACTGAGCTCCGGTGCGCTGTGGCTCTTTGCCTTCTTTATGATCACCGATCCGATGACCATCCCGGCTAACCGCATGGCACGTATCGTCTGGGCATCAGGTGTAGCTCTGGTATCCTTCTACCTCAGCAATTTTCACTTCATCAATGCCGCTCCCATCTGGGTGCTGGTGTGCGCGACTCCACTTAGTCCGCTGATTGACCGCCTCGTTCGCGGTGAGCTTTTTCAGTGGCGACTCACAAAGACTTCAGCAGCAATTCCCACACTTCAATCCACATCCAATTCTCCTAATATGAAACACGCTCTGTCCATTCTCCTGCTCTCGCTTGCTATCTTTGGAGCAGGCCGCTCCTCTGCCTTCTGCGGATTTTACGTAGCTAAAGCCGACGCCACACTATTC
>JBKDGH010000077.1:0-6500 GCA_046336655.1 Flavobacteriales bacterium
AAAGGCGAAGGGGATTTACACCGTCGGACAATACATCTTTGATTATCCCAATTATGAATTAAAACACGCAGACGGCGACCGAAAAAAGCTGACTAAAAAGGAGGCCGAGTTGCTTCGTTTGTTTTGCGAACACAAAGGCCAGGTCTTGGAGCGCGAACTGGTCGCGAATATGATCTGGGGCGACGACAGCTATTTCGTGGGCCGCAGTATGGACGTGTTCATCACCAAACTCCGCAAGTACCTCTCAAAAGATCCCGCACTCGGTATTACCAATGTGCATGGGGTGGGTTTCATGTTGGAAGAGAATCCGTAGGAGATGTCGTTGAGCGCCAGTCTTTTTTTTAGGAGTTTCCTTCCTGAAAGAGCAGGATTCCTGATCGTTTATCGAAGTACGAGACCACGCGGAATTCGACTTTGAAGTCATGCTGTTTCTGCGTGAAACTCTCTTCACGTTTCGTTACAGTGTTCACTTGTGTGCCATTTGGCAGCAAAATCTTCATTCGGTCTTTTGCGATTAGTCTCTGGAGCGCATCTTCGATGTGCCACCAGTTTCTGTGGTTGTAGAGTGTGGTGTCGTAATGCGCAATTGGACTTCCAAAAAAGGAAATGGTGTCAGGCCCGCAATAATGAAGGATGAACCGACGGAGGTTGTGATAGGCTGCAAAATCATTATTGCGGCTATTTTCCAGCCACGTATTAAATAATGCCGCGGTATCTGTGATAAACGTGATTTCGCCGAGACGGAATGCAATGATCTGTCCGGAAGGTTCATAGGTCAAGCGGTATTGACTGGCTTTGGTATGTATTCCAAGGAGCAATACAATGGCGGTGATCACAAGGTGTTTCATTTCAGCTTCGTTTCTGTGAGAAAGATAAGGTGTTCTTTCTGCCCGCATTCGCGCCCTCTTCCCATTACTTCGCATTTGGTGTTCCGCATAAATTTGCCTGCATACAGGCCTCCTTAGCTCAGCTGGTAGAGTATTTCATTCGTAATGAAAGGGTCGCAGGTTCAAATCCTGTATGAGGCTCCAACAAAAAAGGGCAGCGTGTGCTGCCCTTTTTCTTTTGGGTTGACCGGACTTTTAGTCCGGGCGAAGGGAACAGGAAAGAGCAAAAGCCTATTCCGGTCTATTGCTTCACCATTTTTTTTGATGAGTCGCGTAAGAGCTACATTTTATTTTGCCATTACTTGATCCGTGTTTCCTGATGAGTTGTTCGACTCTTTCGCCGTTCAACAGCAATTGTGCCGGTAGCTCAAACAATTAAATCAGTCCCTAAGGCAGCGAACAGATACACCAAACGTGTATGATAACTCAAAATCAAAGAAACTATTGTCGTCATGCTCAATTAAGAACGTGTAGGCGGTATCAAAAAAGCTGGGTTCAATTTCTTTTGTCCAAAGGGTGAATCTTGTACCCAATGCGACAAATCCGGTATATCCGCTGCCCCGGTGGCCGCTGGGAAGCGCAGAGAACCCAGAGAGATTGGTGGCAAAAGAGTTCGGACTTAACCAATACTCAGTCCCGGTTGTTTTCAATTGACCACCACTACCCAATCCCCCGAGATAATTCCTTAACTCGATGACTTCCAGATACGCAGGAACATGCCAGCCCGTAGGACATAAGTTTCTTGGATCAGTAACGGCGTAGCCATTGTACAATTTGCCATACGGGATGTCGTATTGGCTGTCGTTATTGTAATGAGCCCAGGCGTGTGAATAGTTATTTGCCCATTCCACTTCATCCACTATGTTCGGAATCGGGTCACCATTGCGATAAATGCTTGTCCGAAGGTTTTCCGCCATCCATTCCTGATCTCCAATCACTATCGTTGCGTACGTGTTGCCTTCCTGATCGGTCATAGTACCATATTCAAGATCTTGATTCAGCCATGGATTGAGAGGGATCGCGTTTGCCTCGCTGATTCCCGGTATAATGACCCAGTTGGTGCTACTCAAATACAAGGTATCTCCTGTGGCTGACACGGAGAGTTGCGGGATATTGTCAGCAGTCACATAACCCGCATCATTGACGAATGCACTCACGTTGGTAGGAGCATTCGTCAGTTCATTGTAATCACCACTGAATGGGGTTGTGCCATCGACAAGACTCTCTGCAGTTTTTGCATGAAGCGCATAGGGTACACTAAGGAGTTGAGTCGTGCCCATCGTGGAGAAATTCGTTCCGCCGCTGGCATCCATGCCCACATTTAAGAAGAATGTATCCTCGCTCCAGGCGATATCTTCCATTGAACCACTTTGCACAGCCCCGCCACCTACAATCAGGTTGAAAAGTCCAAAGTCATCGGTAGTCTCGAAGTGATTTTCGGAATACACGATGGGACCGGAAATAGTGTTTTGGATAATATTGATTTGAATGCCAATGGTTTGATTGGCTATTGGATTACCTCCGGCATCCCGCGCCACGGCGCTGTAGTTGAACGCAAGCGGTGGGGTCTGAGCTTGCGCAATAGTCAGGCACGATAAAAAGCTGACCCATAGAATAAACTGGCTCTTCATAGTTGTGGATTTCATTGCTTGATGATTTGATATGATCCCAGGAGTTGATTGGCTCTGTCAGTCAGAGACAATACATAAGTACCGTTCGAATAGGGTGCCGTATTAATCGCTATCGGATGAGAAAATCCTGCGTATTGACCGGTGAAAATTTCTTTTCCCTGCATGTCAGTAATGGTTACCCACAGATAATCAATCACCGACTGATTGATTTGAATAACCACCATTTCGCTGGTTGGATTGGGGAATACCCTTACATCCAACACGGATTGATCGGTTTCCTGCACGCTCACTGTAGACAACGTGGCTCCGGCTGTAAAGCCACTGCCAATGGTGTTCCCCTCACCATCAGTCAGAGTTAATACTGCGAGTTCTCCCACAGTAAATCCCAATGTTCCGTTGGCCTGTGTCATTTGTGCCCCGGCACTGTTTACGGATTGCGGTGCAATACTCTGGGCACGGCCTATGGTCGTCATGCATAATGCGACTCCAAAAAGTATCCATTGCCCCGATAGAAAGTTTGACATACGGTGCTGTGCTTTAGTTGAAGTAGTGAAGGACTAATGTGTCAAATATACTGTTTTTCAATTTATTGGTTGAGGCTTTACCCAGATTTTTCAGTCGGTTTCGTACATGAGATTTAAAACGCCAGAGAAGACGAGCGCTCGCGCAAGTTTCGGGCGCGGAAACGTGGTCACCCCCCCTGTTCATCCGTCTTTTGGCGGTTAGGTGTCATTACCCCATTTTTCTGCCACATTTCCGTTGCCACGTTGGGAATGTGGCAGTGAAAATGTGGCGTTTTTTGTCACACATTCCTTGGCACGTTTAAAATGTGACAGCCAACTTGTGACCGCTGACAGCGAATGAAAAAAGGCCCGGAACGTCCGGGCCTTTTTTGTTAAAGAGTAAATGAGCGGGTTATTTCTTCATCCAACAAAAAAGGGCAGTGTGCGCTGCCCTTTTTTATTCTTATCCGTTGCGGTTATTTCACAAATCTTCCGTGCACCGGCTGTCCGTTGATGCGGAGGGTGAAGAGGTATACGCCTGACGGCATATAATTCATGTCAATTCCCTGAACCACTGTGGTGGCCTGCAGAATATTCTGTCCGTTGGTATTGTACAGGGTGAATTGTTCCACCGGCAATCCTTCAATTCCGGTAAACCGGAGTATGCCCGATTGCAGATAAGGAATTACAGTAGGTTGCGGTTTTTCAGCAACGCCGACTGAACCGTCGCCAATCTGAATGCGATAGGTGTACGAAGAGGTGAGTGCAGGTGTGCCCTGGTCAGTAGCATGGATAATCACTTCATACAATCCATCCGGAATATTCGGATCGATAATTAATGCTATTGTATGATCGCCTTCGCTGCGCTCGCCGGGAAGGGTGCGGAAAGGCACCAGATCGCCGTTGAACAGGATCATGCCGTCAATGGTGTCGTTGGGATCAAAGTAGCCTGATGTATCGTCGACGTCGAAAACCAGGTCGTCATCGCCATCATCATAGAAGTAGAACATCAGCGTATCACCCGCAAACCCGAAAATCGTATCGCAGTAATTGGACACGTTAATCGGCTGCTGGTTTTCGCTGAGCAGGTTGGTGGTGAATGAAATATTGGAAAAGTCGAGAAAGTCCACATTATCCGGATTGCCGTATGGTCCGTCGTACGCCTCTGCATTCTCATTGAATCGCCCGATCTGCAGGGCATTGACATCGTCGCCGGCATTTGCACCCACTGTGGCTGCCGTTCCTGTAGACCACTGCATATCGCCGTAGCAGAAGCTGATGGTGTGTCCGTTGCCCACCAGTTCGCTGGTTCCGTCGGTGAGAATCATTTGAAAATCATTCACCTGATCGGCCATCTGCGGGAAATAACCCACTTCATGGTAACGCACGATCAGCGCATTGTCCAGCACTTTGTAATACACCAATCCGCTTTCCGGATTCCGGGTATCCACATCGGCCCAGTAAGCGGAAACCATGGGATGTATGTTGATCGGAAATCCGCTCGCTACGAAATTGGAATATCCACTTGCGAATGATAAGTTGCCGTTGTTGTTAATGAATACGGAGGTATGTTCGGTTCCGAAGAAGGTGAACGTGAAAGGTAGAGTAATGGCGACGCTGAACCCGTCGTCATTCCGGTAGTCAGGCGCCTGGCCAATGTTCATCGGGACTACGGAAAACGTGTCGTCCAGTTCAATCATGCAGTTGCAATCCTGAGCGCGCCCGAAGGCCATACATCCCAATGCGGTCAAAACGAGTAGCAGTCGTTTCATAGGTCTGAATTTGACCGCAAGTAAGTGAAATTCAGAGGCCACAATGCGGGGGAGAGCGTTTTTTTCTTTTTCAGGCTTTTTCCCGGGAATTTCTCATTTTGCACTCCGTGAAGAAAAAACTTCCGCCAGTGCAATCAAGAAAAAAAATGTTCCCATTGCACTTTCGGAAGAAAAATGTTCCCGGAGTGCAAGACGCACACCTTTTCTCAAAAACAGAATTTCAGGTTCGGGACGGATTTTTCGGAGGGATTGCCTTGCTGATCATCCAAACCCAGAATCCCACCAGAAGATAAAGGGCGAGCCAAAGCGTTCCGAATTTTACCCAGAAGATCAGAAAGCTGTGAAGTGATGCAATCCAGAGTAGGTTCCTGAGGATATGACGCTTTTTGAAATAATCCAGGAAGATGATGAAAGGAAACAGCAGCGCCGGGGACAATAGTACCGTGAGCATTGTCGGGCTGAGTTCCATATTCCAAAATTAGCCGGATTTTCCGGTGATGAGTGATATCATGGGTATCTGATTTTGCATCGGATACCTTTGGAAAAATATACTGCCTCTATGTCTGACTCACTGCCTTGTCCGAAGTGCCACGGACAAAACACCTATTCTATGGGTGAAATAATGACTTGTCCGGATTGCTTCCACGAATGGAATCCAGCGGAGCTCGCCCAAGAAGCTGCGGCAGAAGCACTCGGAAATCAGATTCTCGATGCCAATGGCAATCCGCTCCAAACCGGCGACAGTGTGATTGTGGTAAAAGACCTTCCGGTGAAAGGAAGTCAGAAGGCACTCAAGGCCGGCACGAAAGTGAAGAACATCCGCATCGTGGACGGCGACCACAATATTGACTGCAAAATTGACGGCTTTGGATCAATGGCGCTGAAGTCGGAGTTTGTGCGGAAAGCATGAGGGGGGATAGACATTTGTGCACGAAATGGGCGACTGGAGTGAAGAGCGGAGAGCGGAGAGCGAGAGCGAAGATCCCATGGGAGCAGGAAGCAGAGTGATGGCGAAGCGATGCTCAAGCGATTTTTTTATTGATGGTTAAGGCATATTATGCCTTTGAGATGTGCCTTGGTGAGCCTTATAGGAATGCTAAGTGAGAGGCGCGATGTGAGCCATTTTTGGAGATAAAGGGATATGGTATTTTCGATTCACCTTATCGTTTCGCCTCATGTTTGATTTTCAAAAACTAACTGTCTATGGCAAGGCTAAACTTTTTTATCGGGAATGTCGTGGCCTTTGCAAAACGGGGAAGTTGGAAAGGCACATCGCTGATCAACTTGCCAGGGCATCCTTAAGTGTTGCATTGAATATTGCAGAAGGATCAGGAAAATTCTCACGTGCTCACCGTCGGAATTACTTTGTAATGGCAAGAGCGTCAATATTCGAGTGCGTGGCTGTATTGGATATTCTTCACGACGAAGGCCAGATTCAAAGCCAAACATTCAAGAGCATGCTTGAAAAATCCAACGAACTCTCCAGAATGTTGTATTCGATGATTTTGAATCTCGAGCGACAGGACACTTAAAAGAATGAGGGCAGGCAGCGGCTACTAAACTGGCGCCGACAATTAAAGGATAGTCGCTCTCTCACTCTCCGCTCTCCGCTCTCCGCTCTCCGCTCTCCGCTCTCCGCTCTCGCTCTCCGCTCTCCGCTCTCGCTCTCCGCTCTTAAAACATGTACCCGGAGCGGGACTCGAACCC
>JBKDGH010000078.1:0-101494 GCA_046336655.1 Flavobacteriales bacterium
CCCCCATTCCGTAAGTGATCACCGCTACGCGTGGTTCGTCGGAGTCCGCAGCGCTCACGATGCGGGCTTTGCCCAGCGGAACGACATAGTCAGAAGACGGTTCAATGGTGCGGGCGTCGTCTGTGCCGCGCACCTTGCTCCAGTAAAGTCCTTTGTGCTCAAGTACCACAACCGGATTGGGATCATAGAATGCTGCTTTCAGCAGGCCTTTCAGGTCGGCTCCTGTGCTCGGATACACTACTTTGATTCCGCGGATATTGCTGAGCACGCTCTCCACGCTGCTGCTGTGATACGGACCTCCGCTGCCGTATGCGCCGATAGGGACACGATATACGGCGCTCACGGGCCATTTTCCATTGCTGAGGTAATAGCTGCGGCTGACTTCCGTGAAGAGCTGATTGAGTCCCGGCCAGATGTAGTCGGCGAACTGAACCTCCACAATGGGTCGCAGTCCGACGGCACTCATCCCCACTGTACTTCCAATGATGAAGGCTTCCTGAATCGGTGTGTTAAATACGCGGTCATCCCCGAACTTCTCGGCAAGGGTTGCCGCCTCGCGGAATACACCTCCGAGTCTTCGTCCTACGTCCTGTCCGTACAGCAAAGCTTCCGGATGGGATGCGAGTATTTCCTGCATGGCAAAAAGGGCCGAGTCTACCATCACCGTCGGTTCTTTTCCGGCAGGTGAGCGTTCGCCTTTTTCTTGGGTGATCGGTGTAGGTGCAAAATCAAAGGTGTGCAGGTCTTCGGGCCGCGGGTCTTCTGCCTGCAGGGCCTCACTGTATGCGGCTTCCACGGCGGTGCGCGACCGCTGAGCCATTTCTTTCAGTGAGCCTTCAGCGAATCCCAGTTGCTGAAGCTGTTTCATGAAGCGGGGATACGGATCCCTGCGCTGTGCGCTTTCCAGGTCATCGCGGTACCATTCTTTCCGCACACCGGATGTGTGATGACCGAGCAACGGCACACGGCAGTGAATGAGCCATGGGCGACGATGCTCACGCACATCGGCGATAACTTCGGAAATGGTTTTGTAACACGTCAGGAAGTCAGTTCCGTCCAGTGTTTTCACCTTGATACCGGGAAATGCGCGGGAAAAGGTGATGGCATCGCCAAAGCGGATTTCCGAGGCGTGCGCACTGATGTCCCATTCGTTATCCTGAACAAAATAGATGACGGGCAATTGCTTCAGCGAAGCCATGTGAAATGCCTCAGCTACTTCGCCTTCCGTCATAGCCGCATCCCCAATGGAGCATACCACCACCGGATGGTCATCCGATGTATCGGGCAGCCCTTGTTTTTCGCGGTACTGAATGCCCATGGCCACTCCTGTAGTCGGAATGGCCTGCATTCCCGTTGCAGATGACTGATGCGGGATTTTGGGCATATGATCCCTGCGCAACGAAGGATGGCTGTAGTAGGTACGGCCACCGCTGAACGGATCATCGCGCTTGGCCATCAGTTGAAGCATCAGCTCAAAAGGCGTCATGCCGATTCCGAGAAGGATGCTGTCGTCGCGGTAGTATGCGCTGAGGTAATCGCATGCCTTAAGCTGCATGCCGAGAGCCAGCTGACACGCCTCGTGTCCGCGGGATGTAGCGTGTACGTATTTGCTGGTGACCTTTGCATTTTCCTCATAGATGTCAGACATCGCACGTGCGGTGGACATCAGTTCGAATGCGCGGAGCAGGGTATCGCTGCTGATTGTTGCCGGACTTTGGGATTCTGTGCGTGATGCAGTTGCCATGGTATGGGCTGCAAGTTACGCAGGGGAGAATAATTGTCTGCCTGCCGGAGTGAGCGGCGGGGCAACTAACTTAGTGCCCTGAATGCGCTTCATTTTCAGCAAATACCAGGGAACCGGCAATGACTTCATTATGGCCGATAACAGGGATAGTCGCTGGAGGCTTTCCAAAGGCCAGATTATGCGCCTGTGCGACAGGCACTTCGGGATTGGTTCGGACGGTCTGATTCTCATCGGAGCGTCAGATGATTCCGATTTTTTCATGGACTTCTACAATCCTGACGGCAGCCAGAGCTTTTGCGGCAACGGAAGCCGGTGTGCGGTGGATTTTTTCCGGAAAATCAGCGGCGGAGTTGGAGAGCGGTTCACATTTCGCGCCATAGATGGGTTGCACGAAGCGATTTGGTCTCCTGATGAAATCCGGATAAAAATGAAGGATGTTTCTGACATCGAACTATGCGGAGAAGGTGTGCGCATTCACACCGGGTCGCCTCATTTACTGCGCTACGTGCCGGTACCTGATGACGTGGATGTATTTACTGAAGGAAGGGAAATACGCTACAGTGAGCCGTGGAAAGAAGAAGGAATCAACGTCAACTTTATCGGGTTGGCTGGCGACGATCATATTGTCATGCGCACGTATGAGCGCGGTGTGGAAAATGAAACCCTTTCCTGCGGAACAGGAGTCACTGCCGCTGCATTATCCTATCATCATCTCCACGGTGGAGCCGGCGATGTGCGTGTCGACACCATGGGCGGTCAGCTAAGGGTAATGTTCAGAGAGAAAAAGGATGCAGGCTATGAAGATATCTGGCTTTGCGGGCCGGGGAAAGAAGTGTTTCAGGGAGAAATTGAACTCATTCAAGAATGAATCGGACTCAATGGTGGTTAAGCTGCCTTATTGTTTGTGCTGCACTTCAGGTTAGCGAATCAGGACTTGCCCAGGAGAATCAGGTTCCGGTGTTGTCAGGCCGTGCACGCATCACCGTGTTGACGTGCAGTCCGGGCCCCAACCTCTACAGTGTATTTGGACACTCTGCCATTCGCGTGGAAGATGAATACCGCGGTCAGCGCCTTGATGAAGTGTACAACTATGGGACTTTTGAGTTCGACGAAGATTTCTACTTCAAGTTTGTCAAAGGACACCTTGACTACAAACTCTCGCGCACGGACTTCGGCACATTCCAACAGGAATATCTCTATACCGGCCGAGGCATTATAGAGCAGGAGCTTCGCCTTGACAGTGCGGACCGCCAGCGACTGTATGCATTACTGATTGAGAATTACAAACCGGAGAACAGGGTTTACCGCTATGATTATTTCTATGACAACTGCTCCTCGCGGATAGGGGAAATCATCTGCAAATCGGCTCAGGGTGATATCAAGCTGACCTACGTGAGTCAGGAGCCCTATACATTCCGCGGTGCCATTGACAATTACCTGCAACACATGCCATGGAGCGATTTGGGAATTGACATCGCACTCGGTTTGCCCTGCGACAGAGTCATGGACAGCGGCCAGGACATGTTTCTTCCCGACAGCCTGCTGATGGAGTTGAATTTCGCGACCTATAAACAGGGCGGCCTGGTGTCACGTCCGGTTGAGGTGATTCCGCAGGAGTATTACCCTCAGGCTGCCAATAAGGGCACTCCGATGCAGGTGTTCCTGCTGGTGCTGCTCATTCAGGTAGTGTGGCAGCGCTTTGCTCCGAAACAGCCTATGGTTACATTATTTGACCGCCTGTTGTTGTTTGTCACGGGAATTATCGGAGTGCTGCTGGCTTTCCTGTGGTTCGGTACCGATCACCAGGCGGCGGCATGGAACCTCAATCTCTTATGGGCTAATCCACTTAATCTGTGCATTGCATTTCTGCCTTCCGGCGCAATGGCGGGATGGGCTTATCGCTACTTCCGGTTCTTTCTGATTGCATTGGTGATACTGCTCGCGGGCTGGGTATTTTTCCCACAGGATCTGCATGAGGCGCTATTGCCTTTGGTGGCAGGGATGGTCTGGCTGAGTTTGCGCGTGATCCGGATTGGCTGGCTGCGGAGAGAAATGAAGAAAAGCGACGTGGGGAATTGATCCTCATATTTGTAAATATGTCCATGACCTTACACACCAAAGCACGGCTGTCACTGATCGTTGCGAGTCTGATTCTCGTTATCAGTGGTTGCAGAAGAGACGAGCCCACACGGTGGAATGTGGATGCGGCAGGGCCGGTAGCACAGGGACGAATTGGTCTGGACGACCTGCTCGCCGACAGTTTGCTCGAGGCAGACGGCAACAATCTTTGGCATCTGGTTGTGCGCAGAAATCTCACCGATTTTGATCTGGATTCGCTGGTGGCTATTCCGGATACTACTATTTCCAGAAAGTTCACGATTCCCTTGAATGGCGGTCCCTGGAATATTCCTGCGGGTGTCAATCTGATCGGACTCACCGAAGACCGCACGCTTGCACTCAATGATGTGGAATTGAAGGAGGTGCATACCAAAAGCGGCTTTCTGGAATACCGCATCCGAAGCTATGTGAATGGATTTCTCACGTGTACTTACACATTGCCCGGACTCACGCGCAATGGCGTGCCCACGGTAATTGCTGTCAATACTCCACCCATCAGTGGTGGTGCGCCGGGAGAGGCAGGAGGAATCATTGATATTTCCGGATATGAGTTTGATCTCACCGGCTCGAGTGGGTTCGAGCGCAATGCAGTAGCCAGTGTCATTTCAGTAGCTACGTCCGCTGATGCGCCTTCTCAGGCTGTGGTGTTTGGAGGTGATAGTGTGGTAGTAAGTCTGCAGTTTATCGACCCATCTGTTTCCTACGCAAGGGGATTTTTTGGAGAGCACGAGTACATCATCGACGAGTCAGTGGCACTCAACTCTGGCCTGGCACCTGAGGGCGCCGTGGCTCTCAGTGAAGCCGAGGTGCGATTTCGCATCGAGAACTACACAGGCGTGGATGCGCAAATCCGATTCAATCAACTGGCATCGCAGAATTCATTCACGGGAAACAGCGTATTCCTTGATCAACCAGAGCTGTTTGAGACCATCAATATCACGCGCGCCACAGATGCAGGCGGGATAGTAACACCAGTCGTCATTGAAAAAGTCATCAACTCTTCCAACAGCAACATCAACACGTTTCTTCAAAATCTTCCTACCGGAGTGATCTTGACCGGAGAAGTCAAAGTGAATCCACTCGGAGATGTGTCTGATGGAAATGATTTCATCTATACGGACCGGGCGATCAATGCGGTAATAGAAGCTGACCTTCCGCTGCGCTTCGGATTGAACAACCTGGTGCTGCGCGATACGCTAAGCTTTACACTCGATGAAGAAGTCAATGCTTCCGGGGATGTATTCATCCGCATTGTGAATCACTTTCCGTTTGAAACGGAAATTGATGGATGGCTTCTTGATGCAGACGGTGAAGTGATTCGTCAGGTCATTCTTCATGAAGAAATAGAAAGCGCAATTCCATCATCCGATCCGTCGCAACCCATCCCCGTGACTTCAGTGGTACGACTGAATGTGACTAGTGCCGATGTGGCTGCGATGAATGAAGGAGTGCAACTGGCGCTCCGTGTTGAACTGAATACTCCCGGCTATCCGGCAACAGTAGGCATCTATACGACACACTACATGGATGTCACGGTGGTCACGGAGTTGAATGTGGGAATTACGGTGGAATGAGATGAGGAATCTGTTGCTGATAATCGGACTGGTCATGACGTTGCAGACAGCAGCTCAGATCCCCGCTCAGTTGCTTCTGGCGCGGGATACCACCTTTCGTCAGAGTTACGCATGGATGCTTGCAGGTGCCGAAGGGGCCATCGGCTCGCCCGTGTTGGACCGTCGTTTTTTCGACAAGGCATTTTTTGGCGGAGAGATTAAGGACTGGCATACGGATATGCTCATGCAGGACATGAAGGAAATCAACCGCGCCGGTTTTTACGCCAACGGCAATCTGCACTTTTACGGAATGGCCGATACGCTTTTCGGCCGATCTGATTTTGGACTGCGTGCATCGGTTGGCACTGCGTGGTATGCGCAGGCAGGGTTTCCGAAAGGCTTATTTGAAGCCATCTTCAAGGGCAATGCAGACCATCGTGGTGATACCATGGAGCTCGCGCCATTCTCCGGACAGTTTCAAAGCTGGCAGAAATTCGGTCTGGGTTTCTTTCATAAGGAGACATTCAGCAGCGCAATAATTTCGCTGGTTTCCGGACAGGACTATCAGCGGCTCGAAGTGCGCGATGCCGGATTATACACCAGTCCGTTTGCCGACAGTCTCGCAGTGTACTATTCCGGCGAGTACATGCGCTCGGATACAGCGAACAAGGGTTGGGGAGC
This sequence comes from Flavobacteriales bacterium, assembly GCA_046336655.1. Lineage (GTDB taxonomy): Bacteria > Bacteroidota > Bacteroidia > Flavobacteriales_D > Sanyastnellaceae > CANGTU01. The sequence continues at coordinate 6,097 of JBKDGH010000078.1, forward strand.
GGGCAACGGGCTTGGGTTCTCTCTCGACCTGGAATACAACCGTCCGCTGGCCACGGGTGACGGCTTTATCTCTGTTGCGCTTCAGGATTTTGGCTGGGTGGCATGGAATAAAGCCACCGAAGTGATGACGTTTGATTCGGTTTCTACCTGGGAGGGTTATTCGACCGAACAATTATTCGGTGATGGCGAGCGTCCGGCTTTTGTGTGGGAAGATTCGCTGTATGCTGACCGGGAGCATGGAGTAAAGTGGCGCGTACTTCCTTTCCGCATTCAGGTGCGCATGATGAAGTACTTCACGAAATCCACCCTGATGGATTTCGGGCTGACGCTCCAGCCGGGGCATTATTCTGTTCCCATGGTACAGGCCGGACTCAGTCATTTTCTCACGGATCGCATGATGATTTCAGGTAGAGTAGGCGTGGGCGGACTGGGAAAGCTGTCGGTCGGTGCGGAATGGCAGTGGATGCCGGGCGGAAACTGGCTTATCCGTGCAGGCACGCACAACGCGGCGGGATGGATGAACAATCACGCCAGAAGTGTGGATGCATTCGCATCCGTAGGTTATTTTTTCGGACAATCAAACAATTGAGTACATGAATACGATTACACGCATACCGCTTATCCGACACACCGAATCGGGAAACTTTTTTCTGATGGCAGGACCTTGTGTGGTGGAGAGCAGGGAGCTTGTGATGGAGGTTGCCGGACAACTCAGAGAGATGACGGATAAATTGGGTATACCCTTTATTTTCAAATCCTCTTACCGCAAGGCCAACCGGTCGAGAAAGGATAGTTTCACCGGAATAGGAGATGAGAATGCATTGCAGATACTCGCCGATGTGCGTGCGCACCTTCAGGTTCCGGTAGTGACGGATATTCATTCTGCGCCGGAGGCTGCGATGGCAGCGCAGTTTGTGGATGTACTTCAGATACCGGCTTTTTTGTGCAGGCAAACGGATTTGCTGGAAGCAGCGGGAATGACCGGGAAAACAGTCAATGTAAAGAAGGGCCAGTTTCTTTCTCCGGAGGCCATGGAACACGCTGTGAACAAAGTACGTGAAACCGGCAATGAGCTGGTGCTGATCACCGAGCGCGGCACCACATTCGGCTATCAGGATCTGGTCGTGGATTTTCGCGGAATTCCGGTGATGAAGCAGTTCGCGCCGGTGGTGATGGACTGCACGCACAGTCTGCAGCAGCCCAACCAGCCGAGCGGAGTGACAGGAGGCAAACCCGGGCTTATCGAAACCATTGCCAAAGCGGCAATTGCTGTAGGTGCAGATGGCTTGTTTATCGAAACTCATCCCAATCCTGCAAAGGCGAAGAGCGACGGAGCCAACATGTTGCCTTTGGAGCGCATGGAGGCCATGCTTGAAAAACTACTCAGAATTCAGGAGGCGGTGAAATGAAAAAGTGGTTGCTTCTTCTAGCTGTTATTGCGTCGTATACATATGCATTCGGCCAGCTTCCCGTGGCCAAAGTGAGGACATTCGGAGGTAATTTCACAGAAGAAGCAAGCGAGATGATTTCCACAATGGACGGAGGCTACGCGATCATAGGAATGACCGGAAGCACTCAGTCACTTAATACGGATGTGATGCTCATCAAACTGGATGAATCACTCAATTGCGAATGGTCTCAATCCTACGGCGGAGCAGGTCAGGACCACGGCAGGTCAATTAAGCAGCTACCTGACGGAAGTTATATCCTGATCGCGTCATCCAATTCAGGTCCTTCTTCATCCTATGATGTGACTGTGATGCGCATTACGGCGACAGGAGAAGTAATCTGGCAGTATTACTACGGAGGCAGCGATTGGGACTTTGCTGTTTGTTCAGCGCTGAGTTCGGATCAGAATACCATCTGGATAGGAGCCAATACGTTCAGCTATGGTGCCGGAGATCAGGATGCATGGGTATTGCAGCTTAGTCTCGACGGAGAAGTGATCAGTGAATTAATTGCCGGCGACTCATTTTATGATGAGCTTACCGATATGGAGCTTGATCCGTCCGGAAACCTTTGGGCGTCCGGAAGCAAATGGACTTCAGTCAGTGAAGAATCCGCACAGGCATGGCTTTTTGAGGTCACGGATGATGGCACAACACAGGAATTTCTTTACGCCCAATCGCCTGGAATGGAGCTGATGGATCTTGATTTTAAAGGTACACTCATGTTGGGAGGTATGACTTTTCTCGAAGATGGTCAGCGTTATGCGCGACTTGTGCGTTTCAACAGTGATTGGGGACTGCAGTGGTCTGTGGATGAATACACCCAGTGGGACTTACATGTGTGTCAGACACCGAACTGGATATTGACCGTAAGCGCCGGCGATACCTTTGGATTGGGCGGTGTGGCTTGTCACATTTTCCGTCGCGACCTCGATAGCAACTGGCAGATCGGTCCCGCATTCGGGGGCACGGGGGACGATGTACCTGTGAGCATGACATATTACCCCGGGGGTAAAGTGCACCTTCTTGGAAAGTCAGATAGTTATTCTGAAAGCGGTGAAATGGATGTTTATCTGGTCGAGTTTCAGACTGATTCCATTGAGGCAGAATACGAGCTGGACATTCTGCACAATACTTGTTTACCTGCATTGGGAACAGATGAACCGACGCAATCCGATGTTGCGGACTTCATGGGCACTGAATGTGATTTTCGTGTGTTCTCACTCTCCGGGCAATTGATGCTTCAGGATCGGAGAGTAATTTCTTACGCTGATTTCACAGGATGGAGAGAACCGGTGCTCATCGTTGTGCACAGCAGGCAAGGTGAAATGGCTCTCCGCAAAGTATTTCCATGAGCAGTTATCTGCGCTACCTCGGCTTCGGTGTTCTTCACTTCACATTGAGTGGCGCATTGCTGATTGCAGCGCTTTCTCTTACAGGCGATCTGAGTATTCTGAACACATTCGACTTTCTTCCCTGGGACGCGGCTCATTTTAGTCATATTGTGTGGGAAGGATATGATCGGACGAGGTCTGCATTCTTTCCGGGATTTCCACTTATCTGGAAATGGACCGGTTTGCCGGCATCCGGAATTTCAGCGCTGAATGCCGTTCTGATGTTACTGGTGAGTCCGGTGCTTGCGGAAAGATTGAAACTTGGCATCCGCGATTATTTGCTCATGCTTGCAACCCCGTCGTTGCTGTTCATTGCGCTGCCCTATGCCGAGGCGATGTTGTTTGTGTGCTTCGCTTCGTTTGTCATCGCAGCATTGCAGCAGAAGTGGATTTTGGCGCTTTTAGCGTTGCTTGCGGCTTCGCTTTGTAAGCCTAATGCAGCCGTCTTTCTTCCTGTGATTATGGGTTGCGCAATCTGGTGGACCCAAGGCACACGCAGAGAGATGATGGTATTTGGCGGAATGGCATTGGCCGTTATCGCAGGTACTTTTTCCGCGTTGTACATTCAGTCACTTGAAACCGGCGAGTTGTTTGGTTTTTTCAAGTCCCAGTACGATTGGGGGAATTGGCTTCGTTGGCCGTCGTTTCCGCTAGGTTCATGGGGTGATATAACGTCCAAACTGCTTGATGCAGTAGCTCTCTGGATCTGCCTGGTCGCGGGCGTATATCTGATATGGCAACTGCGATTGCCTCGCACAGAGAGGCAATTATATCTTGTAAATGCAATCGCCGCAGGCTATCTGGCATTCACCGGACTTTATGTCCTCTTTTTTCGCGGTGGCGAATTGTTCAGCCTCAACCGGTTCGTTTTCTGCACGCCTTTCTTCTGGGTGTTTTATGTCTCAATTACCACTCAGAAACTCCCACGCCGTTCAACCGTGTTTATCATTACGTGGCTCACAGTGGCCGTAAGTTTTGGTGCTTATGTGCACATTCAGCATTCCCTGAAATTTTTGGTTCTGGGCGCTGCATTATGGGGCGTGGACAGACTGATCAGCAAGGACGCTCTAAACCCGGCAGGCAGGTGGATGCCATACTTCCTGATGCTGACAATTCAGGTGTTCTTTGTGTGGAAAATCGTGCATGGCTTCTGGGTAGCCTGAATGCACTGCCCTCACTTCCCCTCCCTGAACTCCACACCCAGTATCGCTGCAATATCCGGCCTGAAGTAGCGGTCACTCTTCATCACTTTGCCGTCCTCGCGGTAGATGGGCTTGCCGTTTTCATCCAGCTTGCTCATGTTGCTGCGTTGTATCTCTTCGAATACTTCTGCGATTTTGTGCTGCATACCATGCGCGTTGATTGTGCCGCACAGGATGTACAACATATCGCCCAGAGCATCCGCGATTTCGACCACATCACCACGTTGTGCCGCTTCAAGATATTCTTCGTTTTCCTCTTTCATGAGGTTGAAGCGAAGCAGAATCTCCTTTTCGGGTATATCTGCAGTCGGTTCGCTGCGCACAGGAAGGCCGAAGGCATCGTGAAATTCTTCTACGTATTGGATGGTTCTGCGAAGGGTGAGCATGGCTGAAACGATTGATGAGCGAAAGATAACAACTCACCGCCCCGATCGTGTCGTTTCTCCGGCAAGCGCATTTTCAGCGAAAGCGGATGAACCACCGCAAAAGGAAAAAGGGTCCTGAGGCCCCTTGTGTTGGTGGAGATAATCGGATTCGAACCGATGACCTCTTGCATGCCATGCAAGCGCTCTAGCCAGCTGAGCTATACCCCCGCTCAAAAATGCGAGGGCAAATATAGAAGGTTTAATCCTGATTGTGCAGTGTGGACCGCTGCTTATTTCATGAAAAAGTAGTACAGGCCGAATTCGATACCGGCGGTTGAAAGGTCCACCCCATTAAAATCATCGGCAGCGTATTCGTTACCATCTACGATTACGCTCTTTGGTTTTTGGGCTTGTATGCCATAGATGGCATTGGCAAAGACCGCCATGCTTTCATTCGCGAACACATACCGGCCTCCGAGTCCAACCTGATAAGTTATTCCACGGTATCTCACTTCCACGTCAAACGGCCCATCCTCCTCCGTAATTCCATAGTTCACCGTGTCCGTAAAGCTGGTCTTTAAACTGCCAAAGCCCAATCGCAGAGTAATGCCCAGTGCCAGAGGGCGGGTGGCGTTGAGATAAAAGTTGGTGTGCCAGGCCGGAGCGATTCCCTTGAGCCGGATGGTTCCCGCATCCGTCTCCAGAGTGGCATTGACCATTGAAAGGTGAAGCCCCATCTGTCTGCCAGTTTTCGCCAATCCTAATCCTCCACCAATAACCAGGTTGTTGAAGGAGCCTTCAGCAACTGCTGGACTGAACGAATGCTCCGAATCTTCCGTAGCGATGGAAAAGGAAGCATCGGGCAAGTTTCCGAACTGGAAACCAGCCATGGCCATTTGAGCATGGAGATTGAGTTGGCAAATGACGAAGGCCGTGCAAGTGAGCAGAAACGTTTTCATAATTGGTATTAGTTGGATTGGTTAATGCGCAGAGTAAATTCTCCAGTTCCCTTGGAATATTAATTCAGTGTTCTCTGGTGTGACGTTACCCAGCCAGTTGCGATGACTATTTACCACAATAAACCGACAGCCGGCAACGCGAAGGCGCTCTCGGAATTCCGGACTGTTCAACTCGTTCACCTGCGCCATCCAACCCTTTCGTTTTGAGAAGTACATGTCCTGCGGATTGAGATCCCCAACAATAGCCACAGGTTCACCCTCCGGAATCCACTGATTGAGTTCTGTTGCAAGTTGCATTTTGTAACTCATGTCTTCCGAAAGCCGCAGGTCGTGCTGTTGGTTTGCCACGCCTTCCACGGCTATTACCGCGATAAAGAGATATGAAAGCACAGGCCAGCGTTCCAGCGTTCCGAATCCGAGCGCAGCCACCAGCGCCATCACCGGGGCAAAAGGGATCATGTAGTAATCATGTTCGGGAATGCAGTCGCCCACTTTCAGCATATAAATCATCAGTAGAATCAATGCAGCAATACCGGTAATGCGCAGTGCCCAGCGTTCTTTTCGTATCATGAAAATGCCGGCAATAAACGTTGCAAATGCAGTGTAGGAATAGAACGTGGTAAAAGTGAACCGGCTGATGGTGTCCTGTGGCCGTGCGATGAGTTCGCTCCATCCTTCTGAAACCGACTTGGGCCAGTAGAGCTGAAAAGCGCCCAGCCGCAGCAATTCGGGCACCCATACAAAATACCAGACGCCCATGAGTATTACCGCGAGTGCCGCGTATGCGGCAATGAGTCCGCGCTGCCACAACGATGCGCCGGCATCTGCAAAAAGCGGAATCAGAAAGACCAGCAATGCCACCGAAGGCATTTTGGTAAGAAGTCCGACAGCAATAAGCGCGAATGAGGGAATGTGAATCCAGAATTTACCTGACATGCGCGCCATCCAGGCCAGTTCAATTCCGGCGAGCACCAGCGATGCGCTGAAGATGTCAGGCATCACTTTTCGCCCGAACATGAACCACAGCGAACTGAGCAGGATGATGCCCGCAAAGAATGCCCGTTGCTCTCCGAGCAGTCGGCGTGTAATCCTGTAGAAACTCCAGACTCCGATGCAGCACGCAATAAGAGAAATCAGTCGCCCCATCCAGTGCGCCTCGCCGGTGATGAGGTTGGAAGCGTAGATCGTCCAGGTGTACAATGGCATTTCCGAGGCAATCACCTGCCAGCGGTCGGCTCCGGCTACTGCGGATCCGGGATAGAAGATTTTCGGGCCGTGATCTTCCATCGCCCTCACCATCATCAGCGTTCCCGCCTGTCGCCAGCCATGGTGCACTTCGGCAGGCGGATTGGTAATACCAATCAGTCTGATTGCAGCGAACAGCAGGATATACAGCCTGAAGTCACGGATGAGTTCGGTCAATTTCACGGGCGCAAGATGGATTCATTCCTGAGATTGATCCTTCTGATTCATGTGAAATACACGTCAAAAATGAAAACGCGCACCCGGAAGAATGCGCGCCTCAATGTCTTTCAACTCTCGCTGTGATTAATTTTTCGTAGGGCGAATGCGGTTTCCAAGGCTGATCTGTGCACCCATTTTAAAGTACACATTCGGATTTGCTTTTCGACGGTTTGCATTGCCGAAGGTGGTAAATTCAGGGCTTTGCATCGCTGTTCCGGCGTACATTTGCACCCTCAAAACAACATCAATGATCACCATTACCCTCCCGGACGGCTCCAATCGTAAGGTGGCCGCAGGGACAACTGCTCTCGACGTAGCGCAGAGCATCAGCGAAGGTCTCGCACGCAATGTGCTGGCCGCAGAAGTCAACGGCGAAGTCATCGACCCAACGAGGCCGATTCAGTCAGACGCCACACTCAAGCTCCTCACCTGGAATGATGAAAGCGGAAAATCCACGATGTGGCACAGCTCCGCACACCTCATGGCGGAAGCGCTGGAAGCCCTTTATCCGGGCGTAAAGCTCGCCATCGGACCGCCCATTGAAAACGGCTTTTACTACGACGTGGATTTCGGGAATTATGAATTCGCACAGTCTGATTTTTCAAAGGTGGAAAAGAAGATGCTCGAGCTTGCAAGGGAGAAAAACCCTTACATCCGCAAAGAGGTGAGCAAGGCCGAGGCATTGCAGTATTTCACCCAAAAAGGCGATCCGTACAAAATTGAATTAATCAACGACCTCGAAGACGGTACGATTACGTTTTATTCTCAAGGTAATTTCACCGACCTCTGCCGCGGTCCGCATATTCCCAATACCGGATTCATCAAGGCTGCCAAGCTGATGAATGTAGCCGGCGCATACTGGCGCGGTGATGAGAAGAATAAGATGCTCACCCGCGTCTATGCCATCACCTTCCCGAAGCAGGCGGAGCTCGATGAGTACCTGAAGCAGGTTGAAGAGGCCAAAAAGCGCGACCACCGCAAGCTGGGTAAAGAGCTCGGGCTGTTCCATTTTTCACAGAAGGTAGGCTCCGGTCTGCCGCTCTGGCTGCCGAAAGGCGCCGATCTGAGAGGTCGTCTGCAGGCCTTCCTGCAAGCTGCTCAGAAGAAGGCAGGGTATATGCAAGTCGTTACCCCGCATATCGGATCGAAGGATTTGTATGTGACCAGCGGCCACTGGGAGAAATACGGCAAGGATAGCTTCCAGCCCATTAAGACCCCGCAGGAAGGCGAAGAGTATATGCTCAAGCCGATGAACTGCCCGCACCATTGCGAAATTTTCAAAGCCGAGCCGAAATCATACCGTGATCTGCCGATGCGTCTGGCGGAATTCGGAACGGTCTATCGGTACGAGCAGACAGGCGAGCTGCATGGCCTCACCCGCGTCCGCGGATTTACCCAGGACGATGCGCACATTTTCTGCACCAATGATCAGGTGAAAGAGGAAGTAGGGAAGGTGATCGACTTGGTGCTGTATATCTTCAAAACATTGGATTTTCATGACTTCCTGGCGCAGGTGAGTCTGCGTGATCCGAACAACCCGGCGAAGTACATCGGATCCGATGAAAACTGGGCCAAGGCGGAACAGGCTATTCAGGAAGTGGCGAATGAAAAAGGGCTGAAAACAGTGGTGGAACTGGGCGAGGCGGCATTCTATGGCCCGAAGCTCGACTTCATGGTGCGCGACGCAATCGGCAGGAAGTGGCAGCTGGGTACAGTGCAGATTGACTACAATCTGCCCGAGCGTTTTGAGTTGGAGTACACTGGCGCTGACAACCAGAAGCACCGTCCGGTGATGATTCACCGCGCGCCGTTCGGATCGATGGAGCGTTTCGTGGCCATTCTCATTGAGCACTGTGCCGGACAGTTCCCACTGTGGCTCACTCCCGAGCAGGTGAGCATACTTCCCGTGAGCGAGAAGTACAACGAATACGCTAAAAGCTTGTGTGTGAAGCTGGAAAATTACGATATTCGCGCCTCCGTTGACGAAAGCAACGAAAAAGTAGGGAAGAAAATCCGCGAGGCAGAATTGGCGAAAGTGCCGTATATGCTGGTGGTTGGTGAGGAGGAAGAGCGTTCAGGCGACCTTTCGGTCAGAAAAAAGGGCGAGGGTGATCTGGGCAAATTTTCGGTGGAAGCCTTTGCAAAGCTGGTCACGGAAGAAATCAGTCAGATGCTTGCTTGATGCATCGGATTGCGTAAACGATAACTAAAACAAGGAGGTCACATTATCAAGAGAGAAATGCGGGGCCGCAGGAGCTTGGAGCCTGAGCACCGGATCAACGCAAAAGTCATCGCTCCTGAAGTCAGGTTGGTAGGTGAAAACGTGGAGCAGGGAGTATACTCCCGCGATGAAGCCCTGAGGCTATCTCAGGAACTGGAACTCGATCTCGTAGAGATTTCGGGGAGTGCAGTTCCGCCTGTCTGCCGGATTGTGGACTATAAAAAGTTCCTCTACGAGCAGAAGAAAAAGCAGAAGGAGATGAAGGCCAAGCAGGTGAATGTGACGGTCAAAGAGATTCGTTTCGGTCCGAATACGGACGATCACGACTTCAGCTTTAAGCTGAAACACGCGCAGGAGTTTTTGAAAGAGGGAAGTAAGGTGCGTGCATATGTGTTTTTCAAAGGACGGAGCATTGTGTTCAAAGAACGCGGTGAGATTCTCCTCCTGAAGTTTATTCAGGAACTCGCGGACATGGGCGTGCCGGAGTTGCTGCCGAAGCTCGAAGGGAAGAAAATGTTTGTGGTGATTGCGCCCAAGAAGAAGTACATTATTTTGTAAAACCATATAGTAAAATGCCAAAAGCGAAGACCAAATCCGGAGCGAAGAAGCGTTTCAAGCTGACCGGCACCGGTAAGATCAAGCGTAAGAAGGCGTACCTCCGTCACATCCTTACCAAGAAAGCTACCAAGCGTAAGCGCAATCTTGGAAACGATGCACTGGTACATCCGTCCGACGCGAAATCAATCAAGGCCCAGTTGCTCGTGCCTTAAGACGCTCTGCGTCTCCAAACAGCAACGGTATGTTTAACCCGGTCATAGGTTTTAAGCCCAATACATAAAGCGGCACCTCTGATCAAAAAACAAAAACAAAATGCCAAGAAGTAAAAATGCAGTGGCGTCAAGAGCTCGCAGGAAGAAGATCCTGAAGCTCGCCAAAGGCTACTTCGGTTCACGCAAGAACGTGTACACCGTAGCCAAAAACTCAGTTGAAAAGGCGCTGACCTACGCCTACGTAGGTCGTAAGCTCCGCAAGCGCGATTTCCGCTCCCTGTGGATCGCCCGTATCAATGCCGGTGCTCGTCAGCACGGTATGTCATACAGCGAATTCATGGGCAAGATTCACAAGCACGGCGTTGAGCTGAACCGCAAGGTGCTCGCTGACCTCGCGATGAATCATCCGGAAGCGTTCAAGGCGGTGGCTGAGAAAGTGAAGTAATCACTGCACACCTGATATTGAGAAGGCTGCCATTGGGCAGCCTTTTCTTTTTACCCCTGAATCCGTATGGCGCTGAACGTGCCCGCGGACCTACTTTTGCAATAAGGAAATCGCAGTTCGTTTCCTTAATATTTACAGCGTATGAAATCGGTTATAGCGCTTTTTCTTCTGTTGCTGGTAAGCCCTGTGTGGGCGCAAAATCAAGGTGATGAATTTCCGGCGAATGCCTTGTGGCTGAATTCCGATTACCCTTCACGGCTGCAAATGCTCACTAACAAAGGGGTAGCAGTGGTGGTTTGGCATCCCGAAGCCACAGAGGTTGTGGCCGAAGTGCAGCGCATGCAGGAAATAACAGCAAAGTATCCATACATCCAGTTGATCAGCGTGTGGTTCATCAAGGCTTCCGAGGGCATGAGCCGAGGCCGCTTGCTGGATTACATTCAGGAATATGGCATCGGTCATCCTGTTGTTATCACGGATAACCTCAGTACCATCCGCTCTTTTTCGCCCATCATTCCCTCAGCAATGATTTATCGCAATGCCACCACGCCTGAACTTACCGGCGAAGGCCTTGCGATGGTTGAGCTCGCGCGCACCACTCTTGAAGAATGGGTAAAGACTCCGTCAGTACTCAGCACGATGACGCCCTGGCAGGTCCGTCCGTCCGTGGATCCCATGCGCTATGCGGATCCGCTGGTGGAACAGCCCTCGTCACTCAGTATCACATCCAACGGGGAGATCGTTGTTTCTGAACCATCGCATCACCGTATTCTTCTTGTGGGCGGCGACGGAACTCCGCAAACTATTTGTGGCAACGGTCAGCCCGGATACGCGGATGGTGCGGGATTCAGCACACAGCTCCGGAATCCTTCAGGAACCACATGGAAGAGTGCGAGCAACGAACTGATTATAGCTGATCCGGGAAACAACCGCATCCGTGTGGCTGATCCTGCAAACTTTCTCATGTATACCATGGTCGGCAATGGGAAGGAGCATGACAATCCTCTGGATTCGGTGAAGGGCGCGCTGACTGCGGTTGGAATGCCGGTGGATGTAGAGCTGACAGGAAGGAAGTTATATGTACTTACTGCAACGACTAATCAGTTACTTGAGCTTGAACCGCAGCTGGGATACGGCAAGGCTATCGCGGATTTCCCGATGGACCGCAGGGTGGACGGGCATCGCGCCACGGTATCACGTCTTAGTTCAGGCAGTCAGGGCATTTATACGGTAATGACGGATGGGTCTGTCTGGCTCAGTCAGCGCAAAGAGCAAAGCGCCGTGATGAAGTGGAGCACCAATGAAATTTACAATCCTGACAAGCGCACCTACATCGCCGGTGCAGTGTGTGAGATGCGCGGGAAAGTCTTCATCGCTGACCCGGTAAATCATGTGATTGGTATTTTGAAAGACGGCGAAATCACGGTGATCAGCGGATCTGCGGGAGCTGGCTGGAAGGATGGCAAAGGAGCAGAAGCTCAGTTCAGCAGGCCAATGGATATCGTGGCGTATAACGGTCGTCTGCTCATTGCAGATGCAGGTAATCATGTGCTTCGTTCAGTGCATCCAAAGAATGGCAAGACAACCACCATCGGATTTCAACCCGTGGAGTCACTGCTGCTGAGTTCGGAAGTACTTGCCAGCGGTGATCAGATGTATTCGGATTCACTTCTGGTGGGAATGGGAGAGAACCGGATTACTGTGAAAATGGATCTTCAGGGATGGACGCTTGTGGCGGATGGGCGCAACGAGGTGGTGGCCGAAGTCACCGGTGGAATAGGCATCGAAAATGAGCAACTCACCGGTCCTGAGTTCACTGCATTGTTTTATCCCGAAGCCAGCGAGGGCTATGCGCAATTCGAGATTTTTCTGACGCTGCGCTCACCGGTGAATCCTAAACTGATTGTCACAAAGAAAATCATCTACGGATTTCAGGTGGATATCTTTCCGGACGCGCCGAAATCGCACGAACAGTCTATTCGTGTGCGGATCTTTCCTGAGTGATCATCGTTCGCCGAGAGTTCGGTTCAGCGCTTTTGCCGCTTCGGTGTAATCGGGCTGCACCTGGAGTGCCTGGCGGTAGTCTGCTTCTGCTTCCTTTTTCAGGCCCAGGCTTTCGTGGCACAAGCCGCGGTTATACCATGCCTGATAGTAAGAAGGATTGAGTTGAATGGCTTTGGTAAATGATTCTGCCGCGACCTTATAATTTCCGGTGTATTCGAGATCGATGTATCCCTGATTAAACCACGCCGGAGCAAAATTGGGGTCAATTTCCAGAATGGCGGTGTAGCACGCCTTGGCTTCGTCAAAGCGCTTTTTATCGCGCATTCCCGTTTCCTGCAGGTACATGGCCTTGTTGTACCACGCTTCAATGCTCTTCGGGCGCACCTCGATGGCCGCGGTGTAATATTCGCTGGCCAGATCGTGTTTGCGCGCATGATACAGCAGCCCGACTTCGATGTAGGCATCGTAGTAGTTCGGGTCGAGTTCGATGGCTGTCTGGTATGACGAGGCGCTGAGGGTGGTGTCACCGGACTCTTTATACAATCGTCCCTTCAGGTAGTAGGGTTCGGGATTGAGTTCGTTCTGTCGCAGTGCAGTGTTGATGTGTTCCAGTGCAAAGGGATAATTTCTCAATGCAATGTCGATGGCTGCTTTTTTCAGGAGGCATGGTGAGTCATTGGGTTGCACTGCCAAGCAGCGGGTGTAGGTATCGTAGGCCTGCCTGACATCCTGGAGCAGCCAGTGCAGTTCTCCTTTCACAATATAGATGGCAGCCTGAGTGCTGTCGATGGCCAGTGCACGGTCAATATCGCGGAATGCATCTGTAAGGTTGTCTTTGCCGCTGTAATACTTTGCGCGGTCGAGGTACAAGGAGATGTTGTCCGGATCAGCAGCAATTTTCCGGTTGATTTCGGCAAGTGCAGGGTCTTGTCCGGGCGCGGAAACTTCTTCTGTTGTAGAAGAAGATTTTTTATCTCCGCAGGAAGCGGCGAGCAGGATTGAGAGCCCGGTAAGGGCGAGGAGGCGCAGTGAAAGTTTCCACATGGGGTCTAAGGTCACACAAAAAAGCCCGCCGGCAATCACCGGCGGGCTGCAAAGTTGGTCAATAATTTCACGCGCTCGCCTTGGGAGCCATAGCTATGCGCACTTTTCCTTCGATTTCTTCCATGAGATCGGGGTTGTCATCGAGCAATTGCTTGACCGCATCGCGGCCCTGTCCGAGCTTCGTATCGTTGTAGCTGAACCATGAGCCGCTCTTCTTGATTACCCCGTAATCCACACCCATGTCAATGAGTTCACCCACGCGGCTGATGCCTTGACCGTAGATGATATCAAACTCACACTGCCTGAACGGCGGGGCTACCTTGTTCTTCACAATCTTCACCTTGGTGCGGTTGCCGATCACGGTTTCACCATCCTTGATCTGCTGGGTGCGACGGATATCAATGCGGACGGAAGCATAGAACTTCAGCGCGTTGCCGCCGGTAGTGGTTTCCGGGTTACCGAACATCACGCCGATTTTCTCGCGAAGCTGGTTGATGAAGATGCAGCAGCACTTGGTTTTGCTGATGGTGGAAGTCAGTTTGCGGAGTGCCTTGGACATCAGTCGCGCCTGAACACCTACGCTTGAATCGCCCATTTCACCTTCGATTTCGGAGCGTGGCGTAAGAGCGGCTACGGAGTCGATGACAATGAGGTCAATCGCGCCGGAGCGGATGAGGTTATCGGCAATTTCCAGTGCCTGTTCACCGTGGTCAGGCTGAGAGATCAGCAGGTTTTCAGTATCCACCCCCAGAGCTTCGGCATAGAACTTATCAAAGGCATGCTCCGCATCGATTACAGCGCAGATACCTCCCTGCTTCTGGCATTCCGCAATGGCGTGAATCGCCAGCGTCGTTTTACCGGAAGACTCCGGGCCGTATATTTCAATGATCCGGCCTTTCGGGAATCCGCCGATGCCGAGCGCCACATCCAGTCCGATGGAACCGGTGGGAACAACCTCGAGCTGCTCCAGTGCGTCATCGCCCAGCTTCATTACAGCGCCTTTGCCGTAGGTCTTCTCGAGTTTGTCCATCGCCAGATGGAGCGCCTTCAGTTTTTCTTTGTTTACTTCTGCCATGGTGGTGGTGTTTAATTTTATGCTAAAGTATTTAGTCTTGTTGTAACCTATTTACAATCGTGCTAAAAAAATTAACAACGGTTGTGTCAGTTGTTTTCAGTCTTGTATAAGTCCTTGATTACCAGATATGCTGCGATATAGATTGCAGTAAACACGGAGGCGTAGATCAGCGACCGGTCATCGCCCTGATGTTCCATATTGCCGGAGGTGAAGCGCATGAAGCGCAAATACAGGCGATGGGAAATGTACCAGCTGAGGCCGAAAATGACCGGCGTCAGGGCAAGGTAAATCAGCGTGAATCGTTTGCTCATGGGGAGTGCGTTGTTCGGTTCGAAATTGGGGTGAAAATTTCTTTACACAAGGAATAACTTATGCAAGGTTATCTTCATTTTAGCAGCATAATATGCAATGAAGCGGGATCTGTTTCGTTTGATGGCATAGGTTTACACCTCTGTTCGGGCAACTTCATTACTGCATCTTAAACCGTCATTACTGCATGAAAGTACCTTTTTTTCTCTCCTTGTTGTTGGGCTTGAGCGCTATTGGTGCGTCTGCCCAACGAAAGAACATTGTAAAGCTGGATATCCATGCCCCGATCATGCGAACAGGAATCCTGTCTTACGAGCGTGTGTTGAACGAGAATGCTTCCATTGGTTTCAGCACCTTGTACACTGACCGTACGGAAGGAATTACAAATGCCAACTACCTCACGCGATTTGCATTTACACCTGAGTTCAGGTATTATCTGACGAATGATAATGCTCCCCGCGGATTGTATGTATCCGGAAACCTCCGGTATCAATGGATGCGGGCTGAGTACTACTTCTATGAGTACGATGGGTTGTCTTCGTATTCTGAACCACGCACCAAAGAGCTTTCCACAATTGGCGCCGGTATTAATCTCGGTTTTCAGGAAGTGTTTAAAGAACGCATTGCGATTGAAGTGTTCGTCGGACCTTGCTGGAACAGCGGCGATGAGCGCCCTGAACTGGGAGATATTGGCGCCCAGCGTCCGAACGAAGTGTTTGTGCCCTATGTGGGCTACTTCGTGCGAACCGGATTGAATGTCGGTATTCTATTCTGATTACTTCTTTCTCGCTCCGAAGAGGGTGGTGCCGATGCGAATCAGGTTACTTCCCTCCTCTACGGCGATTTTCCAGTCGCTGCTCATACCCATTGACAGGATGGAAAACTGATTTGCGTGGGCGAATCTGTTTTCCTTCATCTTTTTGAATTCACGCCGGACCTTTGTGAATTCCATCCGGAGTTGTTTCTCATCGTCGGTGAAAGAAGCCATGCCCATGAGGCCGCACAGCGGGGCATTCACTGTATCAATCGCAGGGGCGTCAAGAAAGAACCGATCCACTTCACGGTCAGGAATTCCGAATTTGGTTTCTTCCTCCGCGATTCTCACCTGAAGCAAGACATTGATTCTCCGGTTGTGCTTTTCAGCCTGCTTGCTTATTTCCGCCCAGAGCGATTGGCTGTCCACAGAGTGAATGCACTCCACGTAAGGCGCAATGTATTTTACCTTGTTGCGCTGCAGGTGACCAATGAAATGCCAGCGTATATCATTCGGTAACAGAACCCGCTTTTCTTCCATCTCCTGCACGTAGTTCTCCGCGAAGTCCCGAATGCCCATTCGGTAGGCTTCCATAATGGCAGATACCGGCTGGAATTTCGAAACGGCCACGAGCGTGACGTGCTCCGGAATATGCCGTCTGATCTGCAGGATATTCTGTTCTATGGGCGTGTAGAGTTCATGCACCACCAGACCGCTTCTCAATTTAGGCTCTACCCAGGTGCTTTTCGGGGGCATGCATTCTCCTGCTTCCGCGACATGCTTGAGCTCGTCAACCTGCACCGGACACATAGTGAAGGCCATTGCATATCTTCCTGAATTCACTTCCTTTTCGAGCGCTTCGACGCCTCTCGGGCCTTCCATGTAGGCGATGCGCTGATCCTTTTTCTGATCGCCGATCTTCAGCACCGGAGAGAGGATCTTCTCATAGAGGATGTCGGCATCAAGCTGAGCACCTTGACGGATGAGTTCAAGCTCATACCATCCTCCTCCGAGGTACATACCGAACACGCCCTTTGAAGAGGGCGTTACAGGTTCATCTGACTTGCGTATGTGAAAGTGCCAGCCGATCTCATTCATCAGCTTATTGTGACTCACGCCGCTTAAATCGCGGATAAGCCGGCTGAACGGGTAGATCCGCATATTGCTCTCCGCAAGGATGAATGCGAGAAAGCGAGTGGCAGGATGGTTTTCATCGTGAATGCGCCCTTCTTCATTCCACTTTTTATACAGCGCTGCACTTGATGCGCACCTGTGATGCCCGTCTGCAATGAAGAGCTTTGGAATGTCGCCGTACCACGCCGTAAGTTGGTCAATGTCACTTTCCTTGTCAATGCACCAAAGCTGATGATGCACCTTGTTGGTAGTCGTGAAGTCGTATTCCGGACGCGATTGCATAATCTGTTCCAGCAGCCGCGAAACACCTTCGTGGTCAGGATGAAAGAGGAGCACCGGCTCTGCATTGATTGCTGTTTCACCAAGGTATTCAGTAAATGTGGATTCACGCCTGGACAGCGTGTGCTCGTGAATGAGAATATTTCCGTTCAGGTATTCCTCAATGGCTACAGCAGCCAGGAGTCCTGTGAACGGATGTCCGTTTTTAATCTGCCGGTAGATGTAATACTGCGGCTGCTCATCGCGCAGAAAGACCTGTTCTTCCTTGAACTGCTCATACGCTTCCCTCACGAGCTTGTGGCGCGCATTACCTGTGGTTTTGTGCACTTTGCGGGAGCCCAGGTCCGGGTGAATGACGTGCAGAAATGTGAATGGATTGCCCTTCAGTTTTTCCCGGAGTTCTTTCACGCTGTAGCTCACGTATGAACGCGACGCCACGAGGTGCACTTTGTCACGCGTGGGACGTATTGCGGCAAACGGGCGGATCAGGGTCATCCTTAAGCGAAGAATTTCTTCAGGCAGTCACACCCATAATGCGGCGCACGTTCTCGGCGATTTCAAGTCCGATGCGCTCCTGTGCTTCTGCAGTGGATGCGCCGATGTGCGGTGTGGCAATCACCTTCGGATGGGACAACAGCGCTGGTTCGGGTGTCGGTTCATTCACAAATACATCGAGGCATGCAGCGCCCACCTGTCCGCTGTCCAGAGCTGCGATCAGGGCTTTCTCTTCAATGACTCCACCACGGCTTGTATTGATCAGTACAGCCCCCTTTTTGACTTTCTTCAGCTCCTCACTGCCCAGCACAGCGGCGCCATTAGCTTGCTTCGGTACGTGAAGACTGATAAAGTCGGAGGATGCGAGGATCGAATCAATCTCCTCATAGCGAACAGGAACCTGCACACTACCGAGACCAGACAATTGCACATTCACATATGAAGTTTTGCGGGAAGGATCATTCACCATTACGTTCATTCCGCATCCCAGGGCATATGACGCCAGCGCCTGACCAATTCTTCCGAAGCCGATAATGCCCAGCGTCTTACCTGCGATTTCAGTGCCTTTGGAGTAGCTCTTTTTCAGTGCAGCAAATGATGTTGCGCCTTCAGCAGGCATCTTATTGCCGGCCTGATACACGCTTCTTACTGAAGCAAACATGAGGGCGATCACGAGTTCCGCTACACTGCGGCTGCTGCTTGCAGGGGTATTGAACACTTCAACGCCTTTGCTCCGGGCGTATTCTGCATCGATGTTGTCAATGCCCACACCGCCGCGGCCTACGAATCGCAGTCCGGGACAGGAATCAATCAGGTCCTTGCGCACTGTGGTGGCACTTCGGACGAGCAGTCCGGTGATACCCTGAGAGTGGATTGCGGCAGCGAGCTGATCCTGCGGGATGTGTTCAGTGAGTACTGTAAATCCGGAAGCTTCGAGAGCAGCTTTTCCGGCATTATCGATACCGTCGTTGGCGAGTATGATCATCCTTTTATACGTTCAAATTCTTTCATCACGTCTGTGAGCACCTGCACGCTTTCAAGCGGCAGGGCGTTGTACATGGAGGCGCGGTAACCACCCACGCTGCGGTGACCTTTCAGACCACTGATGCCGGCTGCCTTCCACATCTTGTCAAACTCTTCGGCGTGTGCTTCATCCCTGAGCATAAAGGTGGCGTTCATCCATGAGCGGTCAGCAGGCACGCTGTGTCCGGTGAACAGTCCGTTGCGGTCGAGTTCCGCGTAGAACAGATCCTTTTTCGCGCGGTTGCGTGTTTCCATACCAGCCAGTCCGCCATTGTTGCGGATCCAGCGCAGTGTGAGCATACTCACATAAATGGCGAACACTGACGGCGTGTTGTACATGCTGTCCTTATCGATATGGGCTTTGAGATTGAGGTAAGCAGGGAGTTTGCGGCCCGTCTTGTCCAGAATTTCCGGATCAATCACGTAAAGCGTAGCGCCCGCAGGCCCCATGTTTTTTTGTGCTCCTGCGTAAATCAGCGAAAAGTCAGAGGCATTGAAATCCTTGGAGAAAATATCAGAACTCATGTCGCACACCATGGGCACTGGTGATTTGGGGAACGACTGAAACTGTGTGCCGTAAATGGTGTTGTTGGAGGTGAAGTGGAAATAATCCGCATCGGCCGGGATCTCAAACGAAGGGATGTAGCTGTGGTTTTTGTCGGAAGAATCACCGATCACCACCACATCCCCGGTCACTTTCGCATCCTTAATCGCGCCGGATGCCCATACTCCGGTATTTACATACGCTGCTTTTCCACCTGGCTTCAGCAGATTCTGAGCAATCATGTGAAAGCCCAGTGTCGCACCACCCTGAAGAAACAGAGCTTCATAGCGGGCAGGGAGGCGAAGGATATCTTTCACCAGTTGACGCGCTTCTGAGATAACTGCCTCGAAGTTTTTGGAGCGGTGACTGATTTCTATCAATGAAAGGTCCATGCCGTCAAAAGAACGGACGGCATCAGAGGCTTCCCGGATGACTTCATCAGGGAGAATGCTGGGACCAGCGCTGAAATTATGGACTTTGGCCATGTGAATATGTATTTCACCCGCGAAGATAGTGAGTGCTAAGCCTCTGTCAGGGTATGCTCATATGCCACTGTATTCTGCCGGGTGCGTTAATCCCGGATTATTCCGGCGAAGAGATGATGGCGCGGGCGCGCTCTTTGTTTTTCTCGAGAAAAAAATCATCCAGCACGAGTGGCAGACGTGAGGTGTCATATATGGAATTCACTGCCTGTTCGAGGAGGCGAAGTCTGTTGTCTTCCACTTCCAGTTGTGTGAGCAAAAAGCGCAGCTGATCCACGCGCAGACAGGTCGTCAGCGCGAAGGACTTCATCTTTTCCAGTTTCTTGATTTCAAAAAAGGTATTCCCGAGCTCGTTTTTCAGCATGTCGAACTCAGGCACGGAGCAGGGGACTGCGCAGCCTGTAACACCGTCATAATCTTCCTCAGGAGTTTCGGCCACCACCGTACTGTCCTCAGCAACCGCAAGTCCGGTAAGCATCGCGGGCTGATAGTTTGCTTCTGATGAAATCACAAACATCCATATGCCTTTGTTTTCGCTCAACAGGTAGGAATGATGCATCTTGTCTTTCAGCGTCAGTAATTGCTCGTGGGAGGAACCGTTGGAAAACGTGACTTTGATCTGATGCTTGCCGGCTGCAATGCCGGGAATTGTGAGCGAAGAAAGCAATGTCGAGCTGACCGCTTTGCCATCCAGTGAGCACATGAACGCAAGGGAATCGCTTGCAGTCAGTGTAAGGCGCGACTGAGCCTCTGAACAGGCCGGGATGAGCGTGAATCCCATCAGCAGAACTGTAATAATGCGGTTCGGATTCACGATGTACCGGGGGAGTGTGCCGATCATTGGGGGTCAGGGATTTTCAAGCCGGCGAAATAACGCATTATTGCGCAAGCGAGCAGGCAGAAAGCGCACCAGATTCATTTCTCCTTTGCCGAGCAGAAAAGGAGCGGCGGTGAAGAGCGTCAGCACTGTAAAAAAAGACGCCGATGCGCCGATCAGAAGGACCATCAGTCCGGGCCATTCCAGATGACGCATCAGCCACGCGAGTGGCAAGCTCACAGCCAGAAGTGCCGCCGCTGCAATCCATCCCGGAAGCATGGCCTTGCACTGTCCGCGCAGGGATGCACCAAGCAATCTGCGCGTAAGAACCATGGACATGTAAAAGTGAATGGCAGTGGTGAACGAGATGGCGCATGCAATCCACTCCATACCAAAGGGAGCGGCAATTACCACACCTGCGACCATCAGCAGGAGGTATACGGCCTTCACGCCGCTGCCCGAAAAGGTGGCATCGCGGGCGCGAAGCAGCGAGTCTGCAATACGGCTCAGTGTGCGGAAAATAACTCCGGCAAGAAGGATCTGCAGCACCGGAACAGCTTCCGCATAATTTGCTCCGAGGTATATACCAATGAGTTCAGAACTGAAGCAGGCGGCGAATGCTACGGAAGGAATGATGGCAATGGATAAAAAGCGAATGGCAATGATCACGGATTTTTTCAGCCGTTCCGTTTCATTTTGCATTGCTGACATTCCGCTGAACATTACGTTGTCTGACAGTTTGCCCATAATGGTGATGGGTAGTGACACCACGTAAGCACTTCGTTCATACAGACCGGCATTTCGCAATTGCTCATCCGGTGCAGTGTCAGGAACACGCGCGGAGAAGATGGGTGTGAGCGCCACATCTACTTTGGTAGCTGCGTAATTGAGCGCATTGAACAACGTACTGCCTGCGCCATAACGGATGAGTTCCCGCGTGTACGACCATTTCCAGGAAAGCGGCATGCGCACCGGATGCAGCCACCAGTAGGCGAGGGTCATGAGGGTGTTCTGAGCAAACAACGCCCACACATACGCCCACACGCCAAAACCGCTCCATGCGAGGAGGAGTCCCACAATGAGATTGCCTCCGACAATGCTGATGATACCGGCAATGAAGAACTTTTTGAATGCAAGTTCGCGGATCATGAGGCTTCGCGGTACGACGCCCAACGCAGAGATGATGAAACTCGTACTGACCACGCGAATGATCGGGATGAGATCAGGCATCTGGTAGAGCTCGCCCAGGAACGGAGCAAGGAGGCAGAAGAGACCGGTAAATGCAACGCCCAGCAGCACGGCAGTATAGAATGCCCCGCTGAAATGCTGCGCATGTACTTCCTTTCGCTGGATGATGGCCGGGCCAATTCCGACCTGAGAAAAAATCTCCGCAAATCCCATTATGCTGAGCACGACACCCATCAGGGCAAAGTCGCCGGGCAGAAGAAGCCTTGCGAGAACGCCGGTGTAGATGAGCTGAATAACCACCTGCAATACCACGGTAAGGGTATTCCACGAAAAACCGCTGGTTATTTTTTTTCGGGTGGACATCTAGGATTATTACAAAGATCAGCGGCCGCTGAGTCCGAATCGACGCACCTTTGTGGAGTCGTTAACACTGCTATCTTTATTATATGAAACACATTGCGTGTGTTCTTTTGTTTTTTGCCATCGTGCTGTCTTCTTCGTCTTGCAGGAAGAGCAAGTCTGGTGCTGAGAGCCAGGCATCCTCGGGCGGTTTATTCAGGAAGACGCTGGTGGGTGTGGAAGTAACCTATTTGCGCATCGCCCAGCTCCCACGGTACGCTCCAAATGGTGAAAAATGGGACTCTTGGGCACTTGGTTCCAGGGAGCCGGATGTGTATGTGAAAATGGTTCAGCTTGATAGTCTCTTGTTTGCAACGGAAGTGATAGAGGACTACGCATTCAATGAGCCAGTCCAATTCACCCGCGGAATTCCTTTTACGGTAAGGGCGTTTACTACGGATATCCGCATTGAGGTTTTTGATGAGGATGGAATTACAGCAGATGACAACATCGGTTACTTCACCTTTAACTTGATGAAGTACGAGAAGAAGCAAAAGGTGACGCTGAGTCGGCCGGACGGCACATTGACCCTTGAGATCGGTTTGCGCTGGATGTATGAGTAAAATGAAAAACCCCCGCCGGAGCGAGGGTTTTGAAGTTTCTGAGCGAAGCGGTCAGCGTGCCACACCAACGGCTCTTTTCTCCCGGATAACGGTTACCCGTACCTGACCGGGGTAGGTCATTTCGGTTTCAATACGGCTTGCCAGTGTGGTTGCGAGCGCATCCGCCTGATCATCTGTGACACGGTCAGCTTCTACCATGACACGCAATTCGCGTCCGGCCTGAATCGCGAATGACTTGGATACACCCGGATACTCCAGTGCAAGGTTTTCGAGGTCCCGGAGGCGCTGGATGTAGGCTTCCACCACTTCGCGGCGGGCGCCAGGCCGAGCCCCGCTGATCGCATCACACACCTGAATAATGGGAGCGAGCAGCGTTTTCATTTCCACTTCGTCGTGGTGAGCTCCGATCGCATTGCAGATATCGGGCTTCTCGCCGTATTTCTCGGCGAGTTTCATACCGAGGATGGCGTGCGGCATTTCGCTTTCGTCATCCGGCACTTTTCCGATGTCGTGAAGCAGACCTGCCCGTCTTGCGGCTTTCGGATTGAGCCCGAGTTCACTCGCCATAGTAGCGCAGAGATTCGCCACTTCGCGGGAGTGCTGCAGCAGGTTTTGTCCATATGAAGAGCGGTACTTCATGCGACCGACCATGCGCAGCAATTCACTGTGCAGGCCGTGAATACCGAGATCGATGCAGGTGCGTTTACCTGTTTCCATGATCTCTTCTTCGATGTTTTTGCGGACTTTGGCCACGACTTCCTCAATGCGGGCCGGGTGGATACGTCCGTCGGTTACAAGCTGGTGCAGGGACAGGCGGGCGATTTCGCGGCGCACAGGGTCGAAGCAGGAGAGGACAATTGCTTCAGGTGTGTCATCCACGATGATCTCAACTCCGGTAGCAGCTTCAAGAGCGCGGATATTGCGTCCTTCCCGGCCGATGATGCGACCTTTGATTTCGTCGTTTTCAATATTGAATACGGATACGCTGTTCTCTACAGCGTGTTCCACAGCGGTGCGCTGGATGGTCTGGATGACAATTTTCTTGGCTTCCTGATTGGCTTTCAGTTTCGCCTCATCCACGATGGCCTGAATTTGAGAAGCGGCTGAATTGCGGGCATCCTCCTTCAACTGCTCCATCAGTTGGCTGCGGGCCTGATCGGCCGACATTTTGGCTATTTCCTCGAGCAAGCCAACAGCGCGCTGATTTGCCTTTTCGAGATCCCCTTGCTTCTTCTGATTGTGTTCAGTCAGGCGGTTGAGGTTTTCCTTCTGACCATCGAGGTCTTTTTCCTTTCGCTTGATCTGCTCCTGCTGCTGGGAGAGTTCACGCTCACGGTTGCGCACGCGGTCTTCGCCCTGTTTGATTTTGTTGTTGCGTTCCTGAACCTCTTTTTCGTGCTGACTTTTCAGCTCAAGGAATTTTTCTTTTGCCTGGAGAATCTTCTTCTCCTTGATTGTTTCACCTTCTTTGTTTGCTTCAGCGAGGATGTTCTCTTTTTTCGTCTTTAATAAGTTATTAAAAACAAACCAGGTGATTCCACCACCTGCGAGAACACCACCTAACACTGCAACAACCAGATAAATTGGGTCTTGCATGACAGTATATGGTTAAATGTTCAACTTCGCAAACCGGAGCTTTTCCCGGTTGCATAAAAATCACGCGCATCCTGTTGCGCGGGCAGAGGAATGAGTGAGCAGAAAGCGACGAATTAACCCAGAAAGCTGTCGGCAAGCTGCTCCAGTTTTGCGAGCTCAGGGCTGAGGTCCACAGGGACTTCCACGCGTTCGACAACCTTTTCTACCACTGTTTTGGTTTCCACCTTCGCGGGCGGAATGTGACGGGTGGCGAGCTGCAGGGCAGCCATTGCCAGTAAGTCCTGCTTATCCTTTACAGCGTAGTTTTTCTGGAAAAAGGCAATACTCTCTTCGATCGTTTTTTCCGCCTGACGGATGGCAGGCTCTTCAGAAGCCCGAATGGTGAGCGGATAGCTCCTTCCGGAGATCTGTACCTTAATGGATATTTCGCTCATCGTGATCGGTTATGCGTTGAGTAATGCGATGCATTCGTCAATTTCCCGGACGAGATCATTGATCCTCTGCCGTGTTGTGAATCGGAAATCCTCCTCAGCAACGGGCTCCAATGATTCGGCCTGTTCCAGAATACTGTTTTTCTCAGTGAGTTCATCAATCTGCCCCTGGAGCGCCTTGTTGATTTTGTAGAGGGATGCCAACTCCTCTTTGGCTTTGAGCAATTGTTGTTTCAAATCACCACGCTCCTCCCCGAGACGTGAGATCTTTGCTTCTATGCGGGCCAGTATTTCGTTGTGCTCCATGAAAACACCCACCGGTTAAAACAAAACCGGAACGGCGTAAAGGTACGATGGAATCTCAGTTTTCCGAAACCCGCTTTTTCCGGCTGCAATTGTTGAAAATCGAAGATTTGTCAGAGGGCATTCCAGGGCACGAAAGTTGAACTTCGCAAGTGAGTGAAACCGCGATTCAGTAATACCAGCAACCGGCCTCAATTTGGCAATACCGGGAAATGGATTGCGGGTGCAATGCTCGGAGTTATTCTGCTCTCCCTTATGTCCGTTTCATCCAGCAAGGATGAAGTTCCGGTACAGTTCAGGCGGCCGGACATTAATCCGGATTCCATTCTGGCTCCTGTGTATCCCCAGGATTACTTCGGGTCACCGCTGGACGTTCCGCTCCATTTATCAGGTAACTTCGGTGAGCTGCGCACCAATCACTTTCACGCAGGCATTGACATCAAGACTCAGCAGCAGGAAGGGCTGAAAATTTACTCCGCTGCCGAGGGGTATGTCAGCCGCATCAAAGTATCCCCGGTTGGTTACGGGTATGCACTGTATGTGGATCATCCGAATGGGTACACCACAGTGTACGGTCACATGAAGCAGTATAATGAGGTCATCTCCGGGTATGTGCAGGAAGAGCAGTACGCGCAGAAGTCATTTTCCGTGGATGTGTTTCCGAAGCCGGGTGAATTGCCTGTTGAAAAGGGCACGGTGCTCGGATTATCGGGTAATTCAGGCGGAAGTGGTGGACCGCATTTGCATTTCGAAATCAGGGAAACACGTTCCGAGAAAACCATCAATCCGTTGTTGTTCGGATACAAACTCGCCGACAAGATTCCACCTTCCGTATCGCGGGTGTGGATTGTGCCAATGAGTGATTCCACGCGGATCGCAAGTGGCACTGTGCCGGTTTCTTATGAAACCATTGCAGGTGCAGGTTCCATGAAGCTAAATGTGAAGTCCCCGCCTGTTGTATACGGAGATGTTGGCTTTGCCATTCACACCAGTGATCAGTTCAACGGAAACGCAAACCGCTGCGGGATATACCGGATTGAATTGTTTGTAGATGGCTTACAGGTATATGGTCAGCGCATGGACCGGCTTGACTTCACCACCAACCGCGCTATGAATGCCCATACCATATATGAGCGCTTCA
Organism: Flavobacteriales bacterium; assembly: GCA_046336655.1. GTDB lineage: Bacteria > Bacteroidota > Bacteroidia > Flavobacteriales_D > Sanyastnellaceae > CANGTU01. The sequence goes on from JBKDGH010000078.1 coordinate 31,946, forward strand.
AGAAGGACCGAAGTCAGTTGCACGGATCATACCGCCTGCCGGGAAATCCGCTGGACATCTACGATAATCTCGTGAACGATGGCATTGTGAGTTTCCGCGATGGGAAGGTGTATGATATCGAATATCGCGTGCATGACATTGAGGGCAATCTTTCAGTGGTGAAATTCAAGGTACAGGCGCAGACCGGATTGAAAGTGACGCCGCAGGCTCCGAAAAACCGCCTGATGCATTTTGACTGGGAGCAGGACAACCGGTATGAAAACGATGAGGTGAAGATTCACATTCCGCCATTCACCCTGTATGAAGATACAGATCTGACTATAACTAAAAGCAAGCAGATTCAGGGCACACTGATCCCCACGTTTTTGATTGCGTCCCCTTACGAACCGGTACATGCACCGGTTGAGCTGGCGTTCAATGTCAGTCATGTGAAGCCGTCGCTGCATGATAAGCTCACCGTGGTGCGCTGGGATCCTGATAAGGATAAAGTGATTGCAGAGGGCGGTGTGGTGAAAGACGGATGGATTGCTGCCAATCCGATGTACCTCGGTTATTTCAGTGTGAAGGCTGACACCACCCCACCCGCCATTTCATCCATAGATTTCAGCACGTTGATGCAAGGCAGAAGGTCGTTCTCACTGAAGATTTCAGATTGGCTCAGCGGAATTAAAGAGTATTACCCGACGATTGACGGGGAGTGGGTGTTGATGGAATATGATGCGAAGAGCAGCAGGATTACCTGCTATTTTGACCCAAAGCGGATGACGCGTGGATCGCATCGTTTTGAGATCCGTGTAACGGATCAGGTAGGTAACGAAAAAACGTGGTCAAGCGCCTTCACGTGGTAGGCTTGATTACGCAAAATCCTCTTCTTTCATATTCAGCCATTCCAGGGCCGAACGGAAAAAGATGTTTTCCAGATCGCGCTGCGGGAGATTCATCTCTTCGATAAACGCACCTATCTCAAGATCGCCCAGCGGGAACGGATAATCGGTACCAAGGGACACCTTTGCCGAGCCCTGTTTAGCCAAAATGTATGCGAGAAGCTCGGGGTCGTGGGTGGCGCTGTCAACCCAGAAGCGACCGATATAGGAAGAAGGTGACACATTGTTGTCCACTGCCACTAAATCAGGCCGGCAGTTGAAGCCGTGCTCAATGCGTCCAATCGTGGGTATGAAGGAACCTCCGGCGTGAGCGAAGTTGAAACGAATTCCCGGGAAGCGCTCCATAACTCCGGAGAAAATCAGTGAGCAGATAGCGCGCGTGGTTTCTGCAGGCATTCCTACCAGCCAGGGCAGCCAGTATTTTTTCATGTCCTGCTCGCCCATCATCTCCCAAGGGTGCACGAGCACGGCCATTTCGAGTTGCTCACAGGCCGCCCAAAGCGGATTGAACAAAGGCTCACTGAGGTTTTTCCCATTTATATTGGAGCCAATCTGAATTCCCTTCATGCCGAGCTGCTTGCAGCGTTCCAACTCGAGAATGGCCATTTCAATGTCCTGCATGGGAAGGGTGCCGAGTCCGACATAGTGCTTCGGGTGTGATCTGACGATGCCCGCAATATGGTCATTGAGAAAACGCGCGACCTCTGTTCCATGATCCGGTTTTGCCCAATAGGCAAAAAGAACGGGAATGGTGCATATCACCTGAACCTGCGTATGGAACCTTGCATATTCTGCAATGCGCAACTCAGGATCCCAGCAATTCGCGCCGATTTCCCGGAAGAATTTTTCACCCTGCATCATTCGCGCGAACCCCGGCTTGTGATGATCGAGGTGAATGAATGTACCATAGCCGAAGCGCTTGGTCCAGTCGGGAAGCACCTCCGGCATGATGTGGGTATGCATATCAATCTTCAGCACAGTTGCGGCAAATAATGAGTTCACAAAGTTAAGGTCAACGGACAGGAGTGGAGGTTTTTCTCACCACCGACAGGTCAATCATGTTGACCCCGTTGGTGCGCAAACCGATAATGTCTTTCCGGATAAAGTGTGATACCTGATCGTGAAAGAGCGGGATCACGGGCAATTCAGTCATCACCATGCGCTCTATTTCCCGGTAGTTCTGTTGCCGGATGCTGTCATTGCTCTCGCGGATGGCATTCGCATAGGTGGCATCGCAGGCAGGATTGCTGAAGTGTGTGTAGTTGGGACCGGCCGGAGAAAAATGGGAGGTAGTAAACAGCGCCAGAAAATTTTCAGGATCGGCGTAGTCGGCAAGCCAGCTTTTCCGGAATACAGGAATCTGGCAGCGCGCGGTGGCTTCGCGGAAAGCGGCAGGCTGCATAATCTGCACCTTTGCGCGCACGCCGATTTTCTCCCATTCATGCTGGATGAATTCCATCAGGTCTGTATAATCGGAAGTAGTTGCCACGGGAATTTCCGGTATTCCTTTGCCAAGCGGGTATCCTGCTTCCTGCAGCAGTTGCTTTGCTTTTTCCGGATTGTAGGTGTCAGATTGAATAGGGTTATCCGATTGCCACAAAGAAGGCGGGACCATTCCGTGAGCGGGGATCACTGAATTGTTCCGAAGGTATCGCACCATTTCCCGGATATTTATGCCGGCGGCAAGCGCCTGACGCACGCGTGCATCGCGAAGGGCTTCTATTCTTCCGCCTTCCACAGCAGGATCCACGACAATTCCGAGATAGTCTGTTTTAATGAATGGTACTTTCTGAAAAGTGAGCTGGCTGCTGTATGCTTCAGCCAGTTCGCCGGAAGGTGTGAGCAGTTCATCCTTGAAAGAGGGGTGAATACCGCTCATGAAATCATAGCGCCCCTGAAGAAGTCCCTGAAACTCCACGCTGACGTCTTTTACGAAATCAATCTTGACCGCATCGAGATAGGGCAATGCATTTCCGGCGTCATCTTTCTTCCAAAACCGGTTGTTGCGATGAAAGACCAGCGCCACATTTTCATTCCAGAATGCAAACCGGAATGGTCCTGATCCGATCGGGTGATTTCTGAATTCAGCGCCGTATTGGGTGACAATTTCCTGCGGAACCACATTGGCGTATTGCGTAGCCAGCAGTCCGAGAAATGGCTGAAACGGCGCCTTCAGTGTGATCAGCAGCGTGGTGTCGTTTTCCGCAATGAATGCGCTGTTGCCGGTCTGATTGACATGCGTGAAAATCCATTGTCCGGGTGATGCGACCTCTGGATTCAGCACGCGGTTGAAGCTCCAGACGAAATCATGCGCAGTGACTTTGCGTCCGAGACTGTCTCCGAACAGCGGAGAAGGATGGAAGAACACCGAATCACGAAGGGTGAAGCGATAGATAAGTCCGTCGGGAGAGATCTCCCAGAACTTGGCAATGCAGGGTACGATTTCGAGGTTGTCATTCAGTTCTACGAGTCCATCGAAGAGCTGATTGGTTGCCCACATGGTTTCGAGTTCGCGGGCAAAGGCGGGGTCGAGCGAACTGATTCCGGCGTTCTCATTATATCGGAACACATTGGACACATCGTCGGAAGCCTTGTGACATCCAATGAGCAAACCAATGATGCCTGTATAAAGAGGTATTACCCGGAATCGCAATTGACGGACCGCGGAAAACAGAAGCATGGGCCAAAGGTAAGCGTGCTTTTCAGCCCTGACCGATCCCGGGCACCCTTCTCAAAAAAGCTGAGCCTTCGGGCGGATAAAAGCGTTTGGGTTGGGTGCTTTCATGGGGCCGATAGCATTTCCATGCAACCGTGCGCGCCCCGCGATCGCAGGAGCCGGAGTATGCGTCGGGTCATCATTCAAACAAGTTTACAGCAAGAGTTTACAAAAGGTTCAACCGATGCCGTGATGAACAGACGCATATTTGGCGACTCAAATGTCAGAAGCATGAATCGAATAAACAGGTTGTACAGGATCGCGTTTCTTATTGCTGCGGTCGCGTCCGGGTGTAAACCACACAAGGCCGGGAACGTATTGGATCAAGAGTCTTCCACGATTTTGTTTTACAATGTGGAGAATCTGTTTGATACCCAAAAGGATCCCGTCAACAATGATGCGGACTTCACTCCGGAGGGAAAGCTGCAATGGACTGAAGAGCGTCTCAACACCAAGTTGTCGCGTATTGCGGAAGTGGTCACCAAGGTGGATTCGCAGTATCCTGTGCTGATCGGATTGTGTGAGGTGGAAAACAGAAGTGTGCTTGAAAAGCTGGTTGGTCTTCAACCCATGCTACCCGGCGGTTATGGTATTGTGCACAAGGATAGCCCTGACGAGCGGGGTATTGATGTCGCTTTGCTATACAGGCAGCCTCATTTTACGCCGGAAGAAGAGGAGTGGCTCATGGTGAACCTTCCGGATAAGGAAGATCCCTTCACGCGGGATATACTTTATGTAAAAGGAAAGTGGAATGGCGAATCGGTTCATGTGTTTGTGAACCACTGGCCTTCCCGGAGCAGCGGACAGGCTGAGTCTGAGTACAAGCGCATACTCGCTGCGGAGCGACTGGCAGGTAAAGTGGATGAGATTTATAAGGTCAATCCGGATGCGAAGGTGATTTGCATGGGCGACTTCAATGATCATCCGGCGGATAAAAGTGTAAAGGAAGTGTTGCGCGCAGGCGTGAATCCGGGGGACCGGTTGTTCAATATGATGAGTGATGATCAGGATCGCGGTGAAGGCAGTCACTGGTACAAAGGAGAGTGGGGCGCATTGGACCAGATCATGGTTTCTCCGGCATTATTGTCCGCGCGCAAGGGACTTCATACCACTAAAGAAGGCGCGAATATTTTACGCGAGAGCTTTCTGATGTTCACCGACAATCAGGGTCAGAGTCGCCCGAACAGAACATACGCAGGGGAGAAGTATGTGAACGGCTACAGCGATCATCTGCCGGTTTATCTCCGCATTGAAGAGTGATTAAGGATTTCGCTTTCCGAGCCAGCCGAGTGCTTCGCTGAGGTTTATTTTCCACATTCCATCGGATTGCACGAGCTCTGCGTGAATGCGCGTGGGTGCATTTGGTCCCGGGTTTTGCTGGATGATTTCCACGCTGCGGTCTGACACTGCACTGATCACTGCGATGTGTCCGTATGGATTATAGATGTTGCCATCCCAGACAATCAGGTCGCCGCGCAAAGGGGGTGTGGTGCTTGATCCGTTGGTGAACTGAAAGAGATTGCGTGCGGTGTTTCGTTTTCCGCTGGCGAGTCCTTTTTTAAAGAAGTCTTTCGCATGGCCATAGCTATCCGGCATGCGGTGCTTATAATGCTCGAAGTAGTACCTCTTTGCAAATTCCACGCATTGGTATTTGAGTCCGATGTTGTATCCATCGCTGCTCAGGTTTCTGCCGGCAGTGTGACTGACATTTCCGTTGTAATATACCAGGACACCGTCCAGGGAGTCAATCGCATCACCAACCTCATGGCCATTGACATTTGAATGGCCTGTGATGATACCAGTGCGGAAGTTGAGGTACAGGACTCCGGTGAGGACAATGAAGGCAATGGCAAAAAGGAACTTGCGGGTCATGAGTATAAAAGTAAAAAACCCCGCAGAGCGGGGTTTTTAAAGTAACCGTTTTGCGGCTTAATCTTAGTTCGCAGAAGGAGCTGGAGCAGCCTTCTTGGTCGCCTTCTTAGGAGCGGCCTTCTTTGCAGCCTTCTTGGTCGCCTTTTTAGGAGCGGCCTTCTTTGCAACCTTCTTGGCAGCTTTCTTAGGAGCAGCTTTCTTAGCAGCCTTCTTAGTCGCCTTCTTAGTCGCCTTCTTAGGGGCTGACTTCTTAGCGGCTTTCTTGGTCGCCTTCTTAGCGGCCTTCTTCTTAGGAGCTGCTTTCTTAGCTGCCTTCTTCACAGCCTTTGGGGCTGCATTTGACTTTGACTTTGTTTTCATTTTAGTAACGGTTGATTTGTTTGCTACTGTTGGTTATTACAAGGGGGCTCTTACGAGATACTTGTCATTTGGTTTTAAAAAAACAGTGCGTACACCTTCACCTTTCCGTCACTTTGCACTTCAAGAGTCGGTGCCGGAAGTTTGATGAAGCTGATTACTCTTGCAGCTTTCTTCATCCACTTTTTTGGCCACTGAATCCGATTCAAATCTGCATCAAATGAGAGGTAGTATTCACGTGCACGTCGGAAATTATTAACATCGTTTTCGTTCATTACAGCGCGTGTCATTCCAGTTGCGCCATAACCGAATGCGATGTTTAACCACTTCGGGAAATCCGCGTCAGAAGCCAGAAAGCGAGAGATGTTAGCAGAGCACCAATACGTTTGCGCATTGTAATCCTTAATAAGGCGTTGTTGAAAATTACGACCAAGCAGTGATGGATTAGCGGCCGCGAACTCACTGTGAGAGTAAGAGAACTTGAGTTGAACACGCTGCTCATTCCATCCGATTTGTTGTGCAGCGAACAGTGAAACACCTCCTGCATTCGCCACCATATCACTCCATGAAAACCCCCATCCGGCCGAATGTCCGTCGAGTAATTCGATCACCGTCATGTATCCCATTGTGCTGAGTGTAGCTGCGTACATGGAAGATTTTGCCGGGTAATTCAGACCCAATGCAGCATCATACAGTCCATAGGCAACCTGATAACAAGTGAAGACGTGGCCCGCTTTATCCATTTGCAGCCACTCATGAGTATCATCAAATGAGCGCAGGGAGGTTCGCTCATACTGCGAGTACCAGATTTCGTTCAGGCCAATGAGTGAGCCGGTGGCAACTGTTCCAGCGGCAGCTGGCAGAATCCATTTACGGTTGGCACGAGTGCCGTCTTCCGGATGTGTGACTTGTGCACTTCCGGTGCGCATGACCAGGAGTGATATCGAGAGGAGAAGTATGCCTTTGCGATTGTTCATATGAAACCCTGGAGGCAAATATTCGTATTAAAGGGAGTTTATGACAAACACGTTCACCCAATATAGTGAAGTAGTGGATGGGATTCTCTCCGGTTATAAGGAGGTGAAAGGAATCCGCTTTCTCCGAAACATGTGTCTGGTTGGCATCATTGCCACGGTTGCTCCCGGACTGGGATTTCATCTCTTATTTCCAGATGCGGTTGAACTTTTTTGGGATCGAGTGCTGCTGGTGGTGCTGTGCGGTGCAGCTTACTTTTGGGGAGGAACTGAACGAGTAGATATCCGGCGATACAGCAATTTCGTGTACGTCCTGTTTTATTTGTACGGGTTGCATACGATGATGCTGATCTCACTCAATGAATTTCATGCTGCCTATGTGATCATTTCACTGATCTCAATCCAAATGATCGCTTTGTCGTTTCGGTTTCTGAGGGATGCATACATATATATAGGTATTCAATTTTTTGTTTTCATCTTTTTGGTGGCGTATTCCCCGAGGCTCGATTTCGAGCAGTCGTTGCTTTCGGTTTTCGTATCTGCTGTGTGCATCTCCTGCAGTGCCCTGTTTGTGCGTTTCAAAACGGATTTTGTGGAACGTCTGAAATTGAACAGGGATTTGTTGCTTGCGCTGGTCAACAAAACGGAGTCAGCCGTTTTCATCACGGATACCCAAGGCTACATTTTGGAGTGTAATGCGCGCGCTCTCGAAATGTTTCATCAGCCGAGAGAAGGGTTCATCGGTCATGATTTCCGCATTCTCAGGGCGCACCAGCTTACCGAAGATGAGATCATTTACGGGTTGAATGAACTCGAAAAAGAGAACTTCTGGAATTCGGAAACGGAACTCCGTCGATTTGACGGAACCGTGTTTCATGCGTTTGTTTCAATCGCGATGATTCAGCGTAAGGATCAGCGTTTTTTTGTGTACCGGGTTCGCGACATTTCGCATGAAAAGCAATTTGAACTGGAACTCTTCGCAGCCAAAGAAAAGGCAGAAGAGGCTGCAGCTGCCCGCAGTCAGTTTCTCGCCACCATGAGTCATGAGATTCGCACACCACTGAATGGGGTGATCGGTATGACGAGTTTACTTGATCAGACGGTACTTGATCACCGTCAGAAGGAATATGTGGATACTATTCAGAAGAGCGGTCAGAGTCTGATGATTCTGATCAATGATATTCTCGACTACTCGAAAATGGAAAGCGGACGACTGGCGCTCCGCGAAGAGGAAACGCATCTTCCGGACAGTGTATATGAGGTGTGCGACCTCCTCCGGCCACACGCGGAGATGAAGGGCATCCGCCTGGATGTGCAGGTCGACAGCAGAATACCGCGCTGGCTTCGGACGGATGACTCACGACTCAAACAAGTATTATTGAATCTGGTGGGAAACGCAATAAAGTTCACTCATCAGGGCAGTATCATGGTTTCGTGTAATATGCTAAGCATCTTTCATGACAGGGTGTGCATTCGGTTTGAAGTAAAAGACACGGGCATCGGAATACCAAAAGAGCGGCAATCCGCGCTCTTTCAGCCGTTTTCTCAGATCAACCACGACGGCAGCAGGAAATATGGCGGAACGGGACTCGGACTGGCGATTTCCAGACAAATTGTCGAACTGCTCGGTGGACAGATGAACCTGGAGAGTGATGCCGGAAAGGGCGCGGTGTTTTCGTTCGATCTTCAGTTTGATGTGGTGGCGATAGGCGAACGACGCGCAGAGACGCGCGGCTCAGAAGCGCATATCCTTCGCAAGCTGGAGCAAGCCCGCGATATGAACATCCTGATTGCGGAGGACAATCTGATCAATCAGAATGTGCTGCTTTACATGCTCGAAACACTCGGTTTGAAGGCGGATGTTGTTTCAAACGGAAAGGAGGCTATCAGGCAACTCTCTCAGAAACGCTATGGAATGCTTTTCCTGGATGTTCAGATGCCCGAAATGGATGGCCTGCTTACGGCTGCGTGGATCCGGGCGCACAGCAAGTATCAGCCATACATAATATGTATGACCGCAAACTCATCCGAAGAGGATCGCAGCAAGAGCACAGAGGCCGGTATGGATGATTTTATTCCCAAGCCATTTGACCTTAACCTCATCCGCGAAGCGCTGTTGCACGCGCTTTCATCCCACACAGATAAAAGCGAAAAGGCGGCCTGAGTCAACAGGCGCAACCATTTGGCTTTAACTCCCTTACTTTTGTATTTAAGGAGAAAGGGATGTTCGATTCTTCGGTGTTTAAAAAACGTTTATGGATTTCACTCGGGTTGGTTGCTATGCTCGCTTTTGCGGGAGTGGCCCTCATGCTTTGGTCCAATGAACGGGGAGGTGAGTACGCATCCCGCGCATCCGTAGCTATCCGACAGCGCGCACTGGCGTCTGAGATTCATTCTTACTTACACACGGTATCCGGAACTGCAAGTCCGGATGACTCCCTGCTGAATGCCATAAGCGAGCATCTTGTGAAGTGGGGTAAGGCACAGCGGGATCTCATGAACGGTACTGAAATGTATGGTCAGCAGGCTGAAAACAGCAGAGAAGTGCAGGCATTGTTGTTTGAAGCGGGTGAGTCTTTCGGTGTGATCCGTGACCGTCTGCAGGAGTGGCTGGAGCTGAAACGCGTTCCTGAAGAAAGCACGGCCATGCTGAGTGGGACATTCAATAAATACTCTGCTGATATGGACCGCGTGGCGGCCCGCTGGATGGAGGAGGATCAGATCGCAAAGAAAAAGTTGCACACTTACGCGCTTGCCATCGGGGGAGTGTCACTCCTGATGTTCCTGCTTATACTCCGTTTTGTGGTGCGGCCGGGAGTGAGAAAACTTGAAGAAGCGGCTGATGAAATTAAACGGGTGGAAAGCGATCTCCAACAGGCTAATCTGGTTAAAACCGAATTTATGGCCAATATGAGCCATGAGATCCGGACACCGATTAACGGCGTGATTGGAATGACTGAAGTGCTTGCATCTACCGGACTGAGCGCTGAACAGCGGGAGTATGTGAGAAGCATTCAGAGCAGCGCCACAAACCTGCTTGATCTCGTCAATGATATTCTGGATTATTCCATGATCGAAAGCGGTAAGCTGGAGATTCATAAGGCGCGTTTCATCCTTTCGGACTGCATGGATCAGGTGACTGATATCATGAAGCCGATGGCCAATCAGAAGAAACTGGAGTTGATCACGGACATTGACCCGGAACTGCCGATCGAGTTGTTGCAGGATGAGCGAAGAATTCGGCAGGTGCTGATCAATCTGGTGAATAACGCAGTGAAGTTCACCGAGCACGGCGAAGTGCTGTTGCGCGCTGAATTGCTCAGTTCTGAAGGCGGATTTATTCATGTGCGGTTTGCAATCAGTGATACGGGAATCGGAATCAGTCCGGAACAAATACCTCTGTTGTTCCGGTCCTTTTCACAGGCTGATGGGTCTGTCAGCCGCAAGTACGGCGGATCAGGACTTGGGCTCGCGATCTGCAAAAGCCTCGTTAGCGAGATGGGTGGGAAGATCTGGGTCGAAAGCAAGCCGGGTAAAGGGTCTACATTTTTCTTTACGATCGTTGCAGAAACTTCCGGTGAAACACAGAGTGCGCGAATCAAGTCGCTGAACGGAATGAAGGCGCTGGTTGTGGATGACAATAAGACCAACCTGAAAATTCTCGTGCGCCAGTTGTCCAACTGGGGAATTCAGGCAACCCCGTTCAACAGTCCTGACCTGGTGACGGAGATTATTCCCGACCTCCGCAAATTTGACTTTTGCATTCTGGATATGCAGATGCCGGAGATTGACGGCGCAGCTCTCGCAGCGAAAATCCGCAAGCATCATCCGATTAATGAACTGCCCATACTGGTACTTTCCTCTGTAGGCCAGCATCTCTTAGATGCGAAAGGGGATTTATACAATGCGTACCTCACGAAGCCGGTCAGACAAAGCCGATTGCTCGATGCGATTGCCGAAGTAATGAAGCACCATTCGCAAGTCCGCACTGAACGCGAAGGTGGGCATTTTGAAGGGCACTTCGGTCACTCCAAATTTAAAGTGCTCATTGCGCATGACAATGAACTGACGCGTGCGGTTACTGAGAAAACGCTTCAGATAATGGGCTATGAGTTTGAAGTCGCCCATTCCGGTGAAGAGATGCTCGAGCAAACCAGAAAGGAGGACTACGATCTGATCATCATGGATATTCATGTGCCCGGCATAGGAGGTATTGAAGCGATGCGGAGAATGCGGAGGTTCAAGCAGGGAGATGAACTTCCAGTGGTGATTGGTATCGTAGAGAACGAGCAGATTGACCGGCCCACCTGCATCAAGGCAGGCATGAGTGATGTAGTGAGCAGACCCCTGAATGCGGAAGATCTCCAGCGCAAAATCCATTACTGGCTCGAAGAATCTGCGGCTGATCCGGCCTGATAATCGCGCAGCCACTTTCTGTAGGCTGAGGCATTTTCGAGATGCTCCTTGTATGTGGCAGCAAATGCATGTTCGCCAATTCCTCCGGGTTTTGCACACATGTAGATGTAGGCATGCGATTCCGCATGAAGCACAGCGCTGATGTACACAGAATCCGTAATGAAGATCGGGCCGGGAGGCAGTCCGGGATGGTTATACGTATTGTACGGTGAGTCCACGTCAAGATCGCTGAAAAGCACTTGTCCGAGCTGATCCATTCCGAGCGCGAATACCACCGTAGGATCGGCCTGCAGGGGCATGCCGGTGCGGAGGCGATTGAGGTAAAGTCCGGCGATGCGCGGAGCTTCTTCGGGTTTCATTGCTTCACCTTTGACGATCGAGGCAAGCGTGGTGATTTCAGCAGGTGACATGCCCATCTGCGCCGCAAGGGCTGTGCGCTCTGCATTCCAGAAATGATGGTAGGTCCGCTCAAATTGCCGGAATACCTGTGAAGGAGTGTCTGTCCAGCGCAGCGTGTACTCGCCTGCGAGAAAAAAGGCGGGCCATGACGCCGGGGTAAAACCGCACGAATCGATTCGCGACGGATCGAGCAAATAGCCGGCAAACGCAGAAGAATCCAATTCGAGGTATTGAGCAAGACGACCCGCGATACGGCTCACATTGCGAAGGTCAGTGACAGGTATGGCCAGCGCTTCCTGTTCACCATTCTGAAGCATCCGGATAAGTGCGGTGTTGCTCATTCCATTGGGAATCCGGTAACGTCCTGGCTTAAACATATCCTGATTATTGCCGGATATGCTCCATCGCAGAGTTCTGGAGTGTTTAATGATTCCTTCGTTGCTTAGCTTCCGGATTACCCCTTCGCCGTCGAGGTCACGGGTGATGTAAAAACGCCTGGACTCATCCTGAAAGGCCGTGTTGGACGCGTGGAACAGATACCAGTAGCAGCCGCCGGCGAGTGCCAGAGCGAGCAGGGCAAGAACGGAAAGGAATCGCCGGAATGTACTGTTCATGCAGTTGTCAATGCTATGTAATAGCGATAGACTTCACGTTGTCTGAACCATTCGGTTCCCGTTTTGCGAAATCCATGCTTTTCAAACAGCCCGATGCTCGGGGTATTATCCGGATCAATGAGGCATTCCACACCGTCCATCCGAAGTTCATTGCGGATCAGTTCCATCATAAGAGTTAGCGATTCAGAGCCATAGCCGGCTCCCCGGAGTGATTTTTCACCGATTAGAATGCCAATGCCCACTGTGCGCGGAATTCTTGCAGAAGCAAACAGATCAATCGCTCCGATGGACGATTGCGATTGTTTCTCGAAGATCATCCAGCGCTGCTGTCCATCGTGCTGAAGGTTTTTGCTGTGCAGTATGAATTGCTCAATATCTCTGCGGGTAAATGGACCGGGATACGCTGTAAGAGGCCAGAACTCCGGATCATTTTCCCATCGAAGGATAGCATCCACATCGGAGGCCTGAACCGGACGAATAATCACTCGGGGATTCACCATGTGCGGTTTTCAGTAGCTGGATGTGCTCAGCAGCACGAGCGTGCACGCGCGTTCTGTTTGGATCCCTGCAGCCTGCAGGTGCATTTCCACGGGAGTGTTCTCAGTGCCTGGGTTGAAAATCACCCTTTTAGGATGAAGGGAGAGGATATAGTCCAACCATGCCTCCTGATGTGCAGGTCCGACGTAGAGTGTGACCGTATCCACCAGCTCCGGCACCGGCCTGTCGGTATGAATACGCACACCGGCAATGGTTCCGGGGCGCAGTCCAACAGCGAATACGGGATGACCTTCCTGGTGAAGCCGGTGGACTGCAATATGGCTGTACCGCTCGGGGTTTGGTGAAGCTCCGATTACGACCGTTGGTTTATGCTGGCTTTCAGACATCTCTGCAAATATCAGTCTCCAGAGGCATTCTAATGCGTACTTTTGGACATCTTGATGGAATTGAATCCTATGCTCAGAACAATTGGGGTAATTACCGTTCTTTCATTTTTTCTTGGGTCCTGCACGATCAACAAGAACCTCATGTTCAAAACCGATCGGGAATTTGTCTACGGACAGCTGAATTTCGATTCAACAAGCGCGGAATACCGCCTCGCACCGAATGACATTATCACCATAGCGGTATTTACCAATGGCGGAAATCTTCTGCTGGAGAATACCACAACCTCTGCCGAACGCTCCCGGGCAGTGGCCGTAACGGATTTTTTTTATCAGATTGATGTGCGTGGCAATGTGGAACTGCCTGTGGTCGGAACGCAATATCTGGAAGGCATGACCATACTGGAAGCCCAGTCTTATCTCACGGAAAAGTATTTGGCGCGATACAACAATCCGTATATCATCGTTCGGGTAATCAACCGTCGCATTATGGTTTTTTCGGGTTCAGGAGGGGAGGGAACTGTAGTGCCGCTCATAAACACAAACGTCAGTGTGATTGAAGCTTTGGCTCTTGCCGGCGGGCTCGATGAACGGGGAAATGCGTCTAAGGTGAAGCTCATCCGGCGTGTTGACTCAAAGCAGGAAGTATATCTTATCGATCTTTCTACAATCGAAGGAATTAAATATGCAAATATGCCTGTGCAGGCTGGTGATATTCTTTACGTTGAACCTACTCCGGACATTGCTTCCGGATTGTTTGGAGATTTGCAACCAGTGTTCCAGATTATCTCGAGTGTGCTTCTCATATACCTCGTAGTCACCCGAAACTAAGCCCTTCGACAGAATGCGTCAGCAGGATCACATCGGCCGCATGAGGGGTCACTGCCACCGGCTGGCTGCTGTATCGGATGATTTTCAGGATGAGGCCAAACCCGGTCAACTGCCATCCCGATTATTCATGAGCCGTACGAACAGCCACGGATATGGTTATGGCCCGGGCTCCTTATCCGGCGGCGGATGTTTCAAAGCATCCCGGAGCACGAATACCAGTTCCCTTTTACAGCGATTATTCCGAAATAAGAAGTGAAGATTGAACGCACCCCATTTGAAGGTTTACTGATCATTCAGCCGGATGTGTTCGGCGACGACCGTGGTTGGTTTTTTGAGAGCTTCAGCGAAGCAAAGTTCCGGATTGAAACAGGACTCAATATCACGTTCGTTCAGGACAATGAAAGCATGTCGCAGAAGGGAGTGGTGCGGGGATTGCATTTTCAGGTTTCTCCCAAGGCTCAGGCGAAGCTGATTCGAGTGAGCCGCGGAAGGGTTATGGACGTCGTGGTGGATCTGCGCCGCACACAGCCTACTTATGGAAAGCACTTCGCCATCGAATTGTCCGCAGAGAAACACAATCAGTTGTTCGTTCCGGAAGGATTTGCGCACGGCTTTGCAGTGCTGGAAGATGATACATTGTTCACCTACAAGTGCTCTAACTATTACAGCAAGGACCATGAGCGCGCATTGCGCTGGAATGATCCTGCCCTGGGTATTGAATGGGGTGTTGCGAACCCTGTCCTTTCGGATCGCGACCGCTCTGCGCCGATGTGGAGTGAACTGCCCAACGATTTGTTCTTCTGAGCCATGCTGTGGGGAAAGCTCATCATCACCGGCGGCTTCTTCCTTTTCTTTTTACTGTTATTTCTGTTTCTGAAAAAGCGGCTGAGGACCATGGGCACGCTGGCGAAGCGCGCTGATCAGTCAAGTCGTTGGAACGCCTCCCAAAAACCCACTACTGGCGGAATCGGGTTTTTTCTGGCCTTTGTGGCAGGTTGGATGATTCACCGCGTATCACTGAACGATTCGCTGGTTAATGATCTGCTTGTGATTTCCGGCGCTGCCATAGCATTCGCGGTTGGATTATGGGATGACCTGATGCGGCTCAATGCGCGCAACAAACTCGCGGGGCAGCTTCTTTCTGCAGGTTTTCTGCTTGCCAGTTCACCTCCCGAACTGGTCGCCAATTCATGGCTTGATGCCATATTGAAACTGGTTTTGATCGTGGGTATGATGAATTCCATCAACATGCTGGACAACATGGATGGCGTGGCTTCTGTGGCTGCACTCGCCGTGTGCGGGTGGTTTGTGTTCCACGGTGATGCAATGGCGCCTGCCATGGCCATGACCGGGGCCATCGCCGCCTTTCTGATGTTCAATCGCCCGGTATCTTTGATGTTCATGGGTGATAGTGGCAGTCTGCTGCTTGGGTATACCATGGCCCTCCTGTTTTTACATGGAGGCGTTTACGGCGAGCCGGAAGTGGCTGGGGTATTTCCGACAGTCTGGGCGCTGGTGCTGGTGCTCTTTGCAATTCCTCTGGCTGATTCACTTGTGGTCACGATTAACAGGATACGGCACGGTGTATCGCCGGCGAAGGGTGGAAGGGATCATGCGACCCACCACCTCGTATATGCCGGTTTCAGTGAGAAGCACGTGTTCCTGCTGTTTATCGCACTGGCAGTGGCCGAAGTGGGTCTTGCCAAGTGGTTCATGGATGTGAGGACCGATAGTGCGGACGTGCGCCTTGAATGGTGGATGATCATTCCGTCCTTTTGTTTTACCGCTGCATTATTTCTCGTTTTTTGGTTGCTGTCTCTTCGTAACTTTCGGAGGGGCAGGTATAGTTATCCCAAATGAAGTCGCGCGCAATCATTCTCATTTCTGCTGCATCAGGCGCTCTTGCGGCAGTGCTGGTGCTCACCATCCTTGGCTTTGCCGATCGAAAAGAGCCGGGTGCTGAGGCGAATCTTCACTATTCCCGCCAGATCGCCGAGAAGTACCGCGTGTTTTCCCTGCCGCTGCCGGAGAAGGCATCATTTGCAGGTGAGGAGGTGCCCATGAACGAATGGGATGTGCGTGAACGCATGGACAGGGAGTTATTGGTAAATACGTACTGGCAGTCCAATACGCTTCTCGCCATCAAGCGCGCCCAGCGCTGGTTTCCTGTGATTGAGCCCATCCTTTCCAAATACGAAGTGCCGGATGATTTCAAGTACCTCGCAGTGGTCGAAAGCGGTCTGACTATGGCTGTTTCGCCTTCGGGTGCAACGGGATTCTGGCAGTTTCTGGAGGCTACCGGAAAGGAGTATGAGCTCGAGGTAAATGAAGAAGTGGATGAGCGCTACCATGTGGAGAAAAGCACAGAGGCCGCATGTCGCTACCTCCTCGAAGCGTACAACAGGTTCGGTTCCTGGACCATGGCCGCAGCTTCATACAATATCGGACAGGCAGGCCTCGAGCGTCAGCTTGGGCGTCAGCAGGCTGCCGACTACTGGAATTTACTGCTGAACGAAGAGACTTCTCGCTATGTGTTCCGCATTCTTGCAGTCAAAGAAATTCTGAGCCGCCCGGATCAGTTCGGTTTTGTGGTGAGGCCGGTGGATCTCTACGAGCCGCTTACCTCCCGTGAAATGGTGATTGACTCCGCTGTGCCTGATTTTGCGGTGTGGGCAAAAGATCAGGGTATTTCGTACAAGACATTGAAGTTGTACAATCCGTGGTTGCGCCTGAATTATCTCAGGAACAAAGAGCGCAGGCAGTACACCATCAGACTGCCGGCATAATTCGGGTCACAAAGGACTTTGATGAAAGGCCACCGCGCTGATGCGCGAAGTGAATTGACCGCTTATTTCTTCTTCCCTGATCATCGCGCGGGCTGCCGGATTGCCCATCACTTCATCCATTGCATAGATCGCACCTGCAGGAATATGCCTGCTGATCAGCACGGGCATCCATTCGCTGCGCGGGCGCTGCAGAAAGGCAGCGGACAATTCCTCCGCCAGTGTCTTGCGATGGATAACACGCAGTTGGTTCGATGCAAAGCGGGCATCTGTGATCAGCTCCGGACAGCCGGCTACCTCGCAAAGAGCGGAAAACTGTCGGTCACTTCCCACTGCAAGCACCAGCTGTTTTCCGTCTGAACATGTCATGGTTTCGCCATAAGGCGCAATGTTGGGGTGCAATGATCCTGCTGCCTTCGGAATGGTTCCGGTCATGAGGTAATTACTCGCCTGATTCACGAGCGAAGCAATGCCTGCCTGCTCAAGTGAGACCTCTACCACCTGGCCCTGATTGGTGCGACCGCGTTCAATCAAAGCACACAAAATGCCTTCCTTGAGATGATGAGCGGCAAGCACATCGATCAGCGCCACGGGCATTTTTACCGGCGAGGCTTCCGGAGTGCCATTCATATACATAAAGCCGGTTTCTGCCTGAAGCACCACATCAAATGCCACCCGGTTTTCGTCGCTGGTGAAGCCCTTGATTTTTGCGTGAATCAGTTGCGGATTAAGGGAGCGCAATGCATCGCGCGTAAGTCCGAATTTGACATCATCTCCCGATTTGAAATTGGTGATAAGAATGTCTGTTGTGCGGATGTGCTCATCGAGTGCGTTGCGGTCATCCGGATAGTTCAGGTCCAGGTTGAGGTAAGACTTTCTGAAATTAATCGACGCGAAGTAGGCAGACACCGGCGCGTCCGGCGATTCCGCGGCGAGTTTCCAGTGCCTGGTCACATCGCCTCCAGAGGTCGGGTTTTCAATTTTGATTACTTCTGCACCGAGCTCTGCAAAAAAGGTTGCCACGCTCGGTCCTGCGAGTACAGTGGAAAGGTCGGTGACCTTTAATCCGCGGAACGGTGTCATGGCGCAAAAGTAGCGCTACCCTTCGCGCAGCGCTTCTTTGAACACCGTCAGGCAGCGCTCACGTGCTTCGGGATGGGGAATCATCGGCTTTGGATAGGCCGGTGTGCCGAATTCGGGCACCCATTTCCGGATGTACACGAATTGGGGATCAAATTTTTCCTGCTGGCTTTGCGGATTGAACACCCGGAAATATGGCGCGGCATCACAGCCACTGCCGGCAGCCCATTGCCATCCGCCCACATTACTCGCCAGTTCAAAATCGAGCAGCTTCGACGCGAAGTAACGCTCGCCCAACCGCCAGTCAATGAGCAGGTGCTTGGTCAGAAAACTTGCCACGACCATGCGCACGCGGTTATGCATGAATCCGGTTGCATTCAGCTCGCGCATGCCTGCATCCACCAGAGGATAACCGGTTTTTCCGTCACACCACCGGCGGAATCCCTCGGGGTCATTGCGCCACGGAATGCGGTCGTATGCAGGCTTGAAAGCGTGATCGACCGTGTGCGGAAAATGATAGAGTATCGCCTGATAGAAATCGCGCCAGATGAGCTCGTTCAGCCATTTTTCACTCGTGTGCAGTGCGGTGGAAGCGAGTTTCCGGATGCTCACGGTGCCGAAGCGCAAGTGTATACTCAGTCGGCTGGTGCCTGCAACAGCCGGTAAATCGCGTTGCTCCGCATAGTGTGTGACGATATCAAGAGGTATTTCTCTCGGAGGAAAAGGAATGCCCGGATTGCTGAATCCCATTTCACCAAGGGACGGTATATCGCGATTCGTGAACCGGTGAAATGCGCTGAAATAGGATTCCGAGGGATAGGGCTTGAGGTAGTATTCACTCAGGGCATGCTTCCACTTTCTGCTGTATGGTGTGTACACCGTGTAGGGTTTGCCGTCGTCTTTGAGTATTTCATCCTTTTCAAAAATGACGTGATCCTTTTTTCCGGAGAAGCGCACTCCGCGGCCGGCGAAGTAATCATACATGCTTTTATCACGGGCAATGGCATAAGGCTCGTAGTCGCGGTTGGTGAATACCTGCGTCACATCAAACTCCTCGAGCAACTCCTCGAATACCTGTCGGGGCTGTCCATAGCGGACAACCAGATCGCTGCCCGACTGGCGCAGCCGGGATTGAAGAGAAGCAATCTCACCGTGAATGAAGGCCACGCGGGCATCTGCTTTATCATCGAGTTGATCGAGGATGTCGCGGTCAAAAATGAACAGCGGGACGACAGGTAATCCGGAGCGGAGTGCAGCCCACAGTGCGGCATTGTCTTCGAGACGGAGGTCGCGCCGGAACCAGTGTATAACGACAGGAGAAGATGCCATATCAGGAACGCAGCAGATTGGTGAGTGCCTGGTTGATTTCAGGATAGGTAAACCGGAATCCGGTAGATTGCAGTTTTTCTGAACGGATGCGTTGTGAAGCAAGCACCATGGACGCCATTTCACCGAACATGAGCTTCAGCATGAATGCAGGTACCGGTGGAAGAATATTTTTTTTGTTCAGCGCGTGCGCGAGTGCATCAGAAAACGCCTTGTTTGTCACCGGCGCCGGCGCCACTGCATTGTAAATCCCTTTTGCTTCTTCGTGATTCGCGAGATGTGCGATGGCCTGCACGAGGTCGTGAAGGTGAATCCAACTCATCCACTGTTTGCCGGTTCCCACAGGAGCTCCAATGCCCGAGCGGAAAAGTGGAAGCATCTGTTTCAGCGCTCCTTCATACGGGTCGAGCACCACGCCGATGCGCACGATCACGCGGCGCACGCCAATGGCGTCAAGCCGCCTGCTCGCATCCTCCCAATTGTCACAAAGCTCAGCGAGAAAACCGCTGCCGGATTTTGCTGTTTCGTCCTGCCATTCATCTGACGAGCGATAATATCCTGTCGCACCTGCGCTCAAAAACCATTTTGGCGGCCTGGGGGATTTCAGGATGGTGCTCACCAGCAGTTCCGTTGAATCAATGCGGCTGGCAATCATCCGGTTTTTATTTTCCCTGGTCCATCGGTTGGCCACCGAATAGCCGGCGAGGTTGATGACACCATGCGCCCACTCAAGCTCGCTTGCTTTGATTTGCATGCGCGCCGGATTCCAGTAGGAGTGACGAAGTCCGTTTTCCCATACGCCATCGAGTTCTTCGCGGGTTGTGAGGTTGGCGACTTGATGGCCTTGTGACTGTAGCAACGGAACAAGCGCCTTTCCAACGAGACCGGTTCCACCACTGAGGAGTATATTCATGGTCAGATTAACAAGAACCGCAGAGGGTTGTTTACAAGGATTGTTTTCTCTTGGTCTGCGGCGGCGCTAACTTGCACATGAAATGACTTTCCGACTTCCATTTTTATTCAAAAGCGTATGCGCATATTTAGGCATATTGCTCATTCCGGCCGGTGCAACTGCCCAAACTCCGTGCACAGATGGATTTGCCGGACCTTATCCCTGCGATCATATCGATCTCATTGCACACCTCACGCAAGGGGAATTCGGAGGGGGAACACTCAATGAAGTCTGGGGCTGGACTGATCCGCTGGACGGCAAGGAGTTCGTGCTGCTGGGGAAGTCCAATGGAGTGGGTTTTATCGATATTGAAGATCCGTTGAATCCGGTGTATCTCGGAACCCTGCCCACCCACACATCAAACTCGCTCTGGCGCACCTTGCGTCCCTACAACAATTTTCTGTTTGTAGGCAGTGAAGCCACCGGGCATGGTCTTCAGGTGTTTGACCTGACCCGGCTGAGGGATGTGGCCAATCCTCCTGAAGTATTTACTGAAGATGCGTGGTACGGCGGCTTCGGACGCTGCCACACGCTGGTCATTGAAGAGAGTTCGGGAATGCTGTTCGCGTGCGGAACCAATACTTTTTCCGGAGGCCTTCATATCGTTGATGTCACCGATCCGTTGCAGCCTGTAATTGCCGGGGGATATGACGAAGACGGCTATACCCACGAGGCACAAGTCATGATCTATAATGGCCCGGATCCCGACTATGCCGGACACACCATGGTGTTTTGCTACAACGGAAACAATCCGGCGAATCTCACCATTGTGGATGCCACGGATCCGCTGGATGCCACGGCGGTGTCCATCACGCCGTATCCGCAAAGCGCCTATTGCCACCAAGGCTGGCTCACTCCTGACGGCCGTTATCTCTTAATGAATGATGAGCTCGATGAGTATCAGGGGATTTTTTCGCAGACGCGCACGATGATCTGGAATGTGGAAGACCTCGATGAGCCTGTTTTCACAGGGAATTACTTCGGCACTACTCCGGCGATCGATCACAACCTTTACATCATTGGAAACATTGCGTTCCAAAGCAATTATACTGCGGGTTTGAGACTGACCGATGTCCGGGAAATTGAAACCGGAGGACTTCAGGAGGTGGGATACTTCGATCACTACACATCAGATAATGGCCCTTCGTTCAATGGCCAGTGGATGAGTTACCCGTTTTTTGAAAGCGGAGTGATTCCGCTCACGGATATCTATGGCGGTTTATTTCTGGTAAAAGCGAATTTTGTACGTCTGGCCGATACGTCGCTTGAGGTGTGTGAGGGAGAGGATGCAGTCACTACCGTGTTTGTGGATGAAGGGTTCCAGGGGCCTGTGCAACTCAGCGCAGCGGTTCTCCCCGAAGGCGTGACTGTCACTTTCTCTGCGCAGAATGTGGAGTCGCCGGCAGAAATTGTGATGACTGTTTCCGGGTTGACTGCGGCACTCTCGGGTATCGAACTCACGATCGACGCGGAGGGAGCCTATTTCACCTACAGTAATTCACTTGTCATTGCAGTACATTCTCCTCCGGTGTGGTATGAGGATACGGACGGGGATGGCTTTGGTGACGAGTCCCAGTCCATCATTGTCTGCGAAGCTCCGGAAGGGTATTCCATGCAATCCGGCGATTGCGGGCTGAATGATCCGCTCGTATATCCCGGAGCTCCGGGCACGGGTGAGAATGTGGACAATAACTGCAACGGACAAATTGAAGGCCAGGAAAATGCGTTTTGCGCAGATATCGACGGTGATGAGATTGTCACCGTGAATGACATCATTCTCGTGATTTCCGGTGTGGGGTGCGCCGGTGAATGCTCCGCCGATGTAAACAGCGATGGCATAGTTTCCGTCAATGACCTGATTCTGGTAATCGCCGACTTCTCAGAACTCTGTGAATGATCACGCGGCTTCGTCGGGTTGCTGACGCTTCCACATACTTGCATACAAGCCATTATTCGCAATGAGCTGATCGTGTGATCCTTGCTCCACCACTTTACCGTGATCCAGCACGATGATCTGATCTGCATGCCGCACACCGGTAAGCCTGTGCGCAATAATCACAGTAGTCCTGTTCGTTCTGTATGCATGCAATGCAGCGAGTATATGCTCCTCCGTATCCGTGTCCACCGCACTTAAACAATCATCCAGAATAATGAACGGGGCATCGCGTAGAATGGCACGCGCAATGGCTACACGCTGTTTTTGTCCGCCGCTGAGATTGATGCCGCGCTCACCCAGAAGGGTATCGTATCCTTGCGGAAAACCGAGGATCGTGTCATGCACCGATGCAATGCGCGCCGCGTGTTCAATTTCTTCCTGAGTGGCCTGAGCCGATCCGAATGCGATGTTTTCTCCGATGCTTTCTGAAAACAGAAACACATCCTGAGGCACATATCCTGCCGCATCGCGCAGTGACTTCATATCGACTGTTTCAATGGACTTTCCGTCCACTTGAACCTGTCCGGAGGTAGGGTCGTAGATGCGCATCAGAAGACTGGCAATCGTCGACTTACCGCTTCCGGTGCGGCCTACAATGGCCACGGTACTTCCGAATGGAACATTGAATGAAACATCTTTTAAGGCATGTACACCCGATTCAGGGTAGGTGAATGACACATGCTCCATCGTCAGTGCACCGGGTGTAAATGGCACCGGGTTCGACGGCGCACTCACAGTCGGCTTTGCATTCAGAAAGTCATTGATCCTTTCCTGGCTGGTCTCTGCCTTTTGCACCAGACTGCTTACCCAGCCCACACTCGCAAATGGCCAAGTGAGCTGATTCACATAAAACACAAACTGCACAATAACTCCATAGCTCAGTTCACCGGCAATCACCTGCTGTGACCCGGCATACAGCGTCAGGATGGTGCTCAATCCGACAAGGATCACAATGACCGGCATAAACAGCGCATCGGCTTTCACCAGCCGCAATTGTTTCTGTTTGTAGTCGCTGCTCTGCGCGGCGAAAGAGCTGACGAAATACGACTCACGCGAGTAAGCCCTTACCAGTCGGATACCGCTTACACTTTCCTGAACCATTGATGAAAGTGCTGACTGCTGCTGCTGCGCGCGCTCAGTGCGGCGGTTGATGATGGTGCTCACATAAAAAATGCCGATCGCCATGAAGGGCAGGGGAGACAAAGTGTACAGCGTGAGGTCCGGACTGATCTGCCACATCACCACCACGCACATCACGATGAGTACTGCAAGGTTGATGGTGTACATCACCGCAGGCCCGAGATACATTCTCACCCGCGATACATCCTCGCTGATGCGGTTCATCAGGTCACCTGTTCTGTTTCGCTTGTAAAATGAGGCATCCAGACGTTGGTACTGATCGTAGATTTCATTTTTAAGGTCGTACTCAATGTGGCGTGACATCACAATGATGGTCTGCCTTTGAAAGAACAGGAAAATGCCTTTGATCAGGTAGAAGAGAATGTAGCCTGCAGCGAGCAACAACCCGATTTTCGTTACGGTTGCCGCAAAGTCAGTTTCAGTGAGTGATATCGCATCCATGGGGCTTCCCACCCATCGGGATGCAGCGGAAAGACTGGCAGGCGGTTCAACCTTTGCAATACCCTCTGACAGGATAGTTTCACGGGCGCCGAGTGCAGTAGTCAGAAAGTCAATCCCTTCACCCACCAGAATCGGTGCGTACACATTGAACACATTGGACAGCACGATAAACAGTATGCCCAGTGCAAACCTCCCGCGGTATTTCCAGAAATACGGATTGAGCCGCGCAAGGTTTTTCATGTTTTCAGAACTCGAAATTCCACGTCACGCTTGGAAGAATAGGGAAGAGACTTACCTGATAGGCTTTGATCTCCAACGTGCCTTCAGATACCGAACCATCATTGCCAAAATAGATGAAGTACGGATTCATGCGGTTGTACAGGTTGTACACCGAGAAGTTCCAGCTGCTGATGAATTTCCTAGGGCGCTCAATGATTTCGCCGGTGGTGCGGTCTTTCTTTTGCTTCATCTTCTTCGGGTAAAGCGTAGCGGAAACATCGGCGCGGTGATAAGGCGCCATCCGGAAGCTGTTGCGTGCGCCGTAAATGTCCACTACGCGGCCTTCCACGATGTAGCGTTCCAATGGCAGGGTGATCGCATTGCCCGTTGCGTACACAAAAACAAAACCAAGGTCCAGGCGCTCAGTCATTTTGTAGCTAAGCACAAAGCTCGCATCATGACGGCGATCCCAGCGAGCCGGGAATGGTTCTCCACCGTTGATCATATCGAATGTCCGTTCGGTTCTGGACCAGGTGTATCCGATCCAGCCGTTGAGGTCACCAGCGCGTTTCTTGAGAAATAATTCAAGACCGTAGCTGCGTCCCTGACCGAAAACCAGCAGGTTGTCAATGTTGTCATTGATGGTTTGATCAGGCTGCGCACCATCGCGGTACTCCGACTGATTCTGCATGGTTTTGTAGTATATCTCCACACTCGACTCCCAGCGGTTCTGATCAAAGTTGCGGAAGTAACCGGCGCTGATCTGATCCCCGATCTGTGGCTTTGTGATGTCGGTGCTCGGCAGCCAAACATCCGTGGGCAGTGATGAAGGTGAAAGGCTGGTGAGGTGGATGTATTGGTAGTTGTGCATGTAGCCGGCCTTGATGCTCGAGTTCTTGCCGAGGATATATCGCACATTGATGCGCGGTTCGAATCCCGAATAATCCGCCACCCGGTCGCCCCTGCCATATTGCACAACCTGCACAGCCGGCGGTTGTCCAAGCAGGTTGTCATCATCGCCTTTTACATAACGCTTGAACGGTCCGACGTGAATGAAGTGACTGAAGCGGATGCCGGCGTTGATGCGCAGGAATTCATTCACGTCAAATTCATCCTGCACATACACGGCTGTTTCGTGGGAGAAAAGGCGGGCCTGCTCACCCAGGTCAAATTCCGTATCACCGCTTCGGGCGTAGGTGTTGTTGGGGGTGAATTCATGAAACGTATAATCCACTCCCCATTTGATGCTGTGCAGCGGATTGGGATAATAGCTCCACTGCACTTTTGCTCCGTAGTCGCGGATGCCACTCTTGAGTCCGAATGAAAACTGCTCCTGGGTGCCGCCGAATTCAAACTTGTAGTCGGTGAAAGTGAGGATCGTATTCATAAAGAGTTTGTCGTTCAGGATTCGGTTCCACCGGGCTGTGGCTGTGGCATTGCCCCATGGAATGCGGGTGGAAAATCCGGCATCCTCATTCCGGAAGTTGAACACATCCCGTCCGAAGTAGCCACTCAGAAAGAGCTGATCGCGGTCTGACAAGCGGTAGTTGACTTTCAGATTCAGGTCGTAGAAATAATAGCCTGATCCGGCGAACGGGCTTTCCGGATTGACGAATGGCTTGAGCAGCACATCGATGTAAGTGCGCCGTCCCGATACAATGAAAGACGAAGTGTCTTTTTTGATTGGTCCTTCTACCGTGAAACGCGAAGCGATGGTGCCAATGCCTCCGGCCCCGTGGTATTCGCGCGCATTGCCTTCTTTCAGGTTGACATCAAGCACGGAAGCCAGTCTTCCACCGAAAGATGCCGGCATGCCGCCTTTGGTGAGCTCAAGGTTCTTTACTGCATCTGCATTGAACACGGAGAAAAATCCAAACAAGTGGGACGCATTGTACACTACTGCATTATCCAGGAGAATAAGGTTTTGGTCAATGCCGCCGCCGCGCACGTAGAATCCGGCATTGCCCTCACCGGAACTCTTCACGCCGGGCAGCAGCGTGACTGTTTTCAGAATGTCCACTTCACCAAAGAGCACAGGCAGTTTTTTCACCTGGTCCATTTCGAGCTGAATCTTTCCGATATCGGTACTCTCCGTATTGCGCTTGCCTTCAGCTTCAATCACCACCGTCGTTTGCTCGTACACCCTGATGCCCAGTTCCACATCAATACGGGTGTCCTTGTTGAGGTTCACCTTCATCTTGCGGGATTCATAGCCGATGTAGGCAAATTCCACATCGTACGTGCCTTCAGGCAGTGTAAGCGAATAAAAGCCATACAGGTTGGTGGCGGCTCCCTTATTGATGGGTTGGGCGGTGACCACCACTCCGATAATCGTTTCACCACTTCCGGCATCCTTTACAACCCCACTTAGCGTGAATTTCTCCTGGGCCATTGCGGCAGTGGAAATACACAGAAAAAGAGGTAAAAGAAGGCGGAGCAAATGGTTCATGTGATTCGGAAAGGGCGCAAAAGTAAACACCTCTTTACCGTCAGGGATCAAAGGATTCAGCAAAGTTCAATAAGGCTGTGTGAAGAATGGTTAACAGAAATTATAAAGATGTTGGTTTCGCGCTCGTTGCATGCCTCTACTTTCGCGTCCGTCCAGATAAGGTATGTCTTTTTCCGTTAAATACGCATTCTGTTGTCTCTTTGGGGTTCTTGCGTGCATTGTTTCCAATGCACAGTGGGAGCCGAAGGGCATGACTGCCGTGCGTTGCGAGGTGCCGCCCAAACTGGACGGAATGCTGAGTGAGCCCTGCTGGACCGAGGCGAAGCCTGCATCGGGTTTTATTTGTATCAGCCCCACGCCAGGAATTCCAATGCCATTCGAAACAGAAGTGCGCGTTGTGTATTCTGACGAGTCGTTGTACATCGGTGTGATCAATCATGATCCGTCACCGGACAGTATCCTTAAGCAGCTTGCCGGGCGAGACGGAGATGGCAACAGTGACTATTTCGGTATCACCTTCAATCCGTACCGCGACGGAATTAACGGGATGACATTCAGCATCACACCCGCCGGGGAACAATGGGATGCGCGCCTCACGGGAGGAGGAGATGAAGACATCACCTGGAATGCGGTATGGGACTGCCACACGCGCATCACGGACACCGGCTGGATTGCAGAGTTCCAGATTCCCTTTGCAGCTTTGCGATTTCCGAAAGCCGAGGTGCAATACTGGGATATTAATTTTTTCAGGGAGATAAGACGCACGCGCGTCCGCGGTTTTTGGAATGAAGTAAAACCGGATGGCGCGCCTTATCTCGCCCAGATGGGTATCATGGACGGCATCAAAGGCGTTGTACCACCGCCGCGGTTGTTCTTTTACCCGTATGCAAGTGCATATGTGAATCACACCGGTCAGGCGGATGGCAATGCGGTCACGTCGTTCAGCTACAACGGCGGGCTCGACATGAAACTCGGGCTGAATGACGCGTTTACGCTCGACGCTACGCTGATTCCGGATTTCGGACAGACGATCTCCGATCAGCTCATCCTCAATCTGACTCCTTTTGAAATTCAGTTTCAGGATAACCGCCAGTTCTTCATTGAAGGCACAGAGCTATTTTCAAAAGGAGGCATTTTTTATTCCCGCCGCATCGGAGGATTGCCGGTCGGTTATTTCAACGTGTATGATCAGCTTGCGGAAGGTGAAACCATCAAAAGCAATCCGCTTGAATCGCAGCTGATCAATGCGGTAAAGGTGAGCGGGCGCAACCGATATGGAACGGGTATCGGATTATTCAACGCCGTAAGTTCGCGCACAGAGGCTGAGATTCAGGGTGCAGATGGTGAGATCCGTCGGGTGACCACTGCACCACTGACGAACTCCAACGTGTTTGTGATCGATCAGAATTTGAGGAATAACTCTTATTTCTCAGTGACCAATACCAATGTCACACGCGATGGTGATTTTTCGGATGCGAATGTGACGGCGACGCAGTTTGAGTTCCGCAATAAAAAGAACTCCTACCGCATCATGGGAAATGGTGCGGTTTCGCACAAATACGGCAGCGCGCGCCCCTCTGATCCTACCGGCTTTACGCAGGGCCTCAGCATCAGCAAAAACAGTGGCAACTGGATGTGGGATATCGGGCAGTGGATTGAATCGGACAACTACGATCCAAACGACCTCGGTTTTCTGCAGGCCAACAACAGCGAGGGATATTACATCTGGACCGGCTATAACATTTACGAGCCATTTGGCAAGTTCAACAACTTGTGGAGTAATTTCAATATCGTTTACGAAAAACTGTTTAATCCAAATACGTTCACAAACCTGAGTGCGAGCGGCAACGTTGGACTGAATACCCGAAAATTTTTCACGTTCAATATTCAGGGCGAATCACAACCCGTGCGGGGATACGATTATTTCGAGCCGCGCGTGGAAGGCAGGTACTTCCAGACTTATCGATACGCACAATTTGGGGGATGGATCAGCACAGACTACAGGAAGAGGCTGGCTCTGGATGCGGGAAGCTGGTATTCCAATTATGAAAACCCCGGAAGGGCTATGTTCAATTGGCGCATTTCACCCCGTTTCCGGGTAAATGACCACTTGATGCTGATTTATGTGTACAGCAGGCAGAATCATTTCAATGATATTGGTTTTGCCACGTTCAGTGAGGACGGGGAGCCGGTTTTCGGCACCCGGGATGTGATTTCGCATACCAATGTGCTCACGGCCACATATGCGTTCAATCCCTTTATGAACATCAATTGCCGGGTGCGGCATTACTGGGGATTTTCAGATTACAGCGCATTCCACAGTCTGGAAGAGGACGGCTCCATGGGGCCCACCGACTTCGAAGGATTTATCTCTGAAAACGGGGAAGGCGGCACGGTATCAACCGCTGACCGCAGTTTCAACTCGTTTACTATTGACCTGTTTTACCGCTGGATATTTCGACCGGGCAGCGAGCTCATGTTCGCCTGGAAAAATGCAATCATTGATGAAACCCGAGGTCAGGCCATTCCTTCAGGGCTGGCTGACGACCTTGGCTACACCTTCGGCCTGCCGCAGGCCAACAGCGTGAGCCTCAGGGTGGTGTATTTCCTGGATTACCGTGTGCTCACGAGTAAAAGGGGCGAGGCCATCACCCGGAATTCCCTAAATTAGAGCGGCCGGATCCGGCTGCCGCATGAAATTCGGGGATGCCGTGCAACCCCCGGGGCTGAAATCGGGTTTTTACATTCGGATGCAGGATAACAGGGAAATCATCGAGGGCTGTGTCCGTGGCGAAAAGCGCCACCAGGATGCCCTATACAAGCGTTACGCTTCCCTGTTGTATGGTATCTGCCTTCGCTACACCAAAAACAAAATGGAAGCGCAGGATGTGTTGCAGGAGGTATTTGTGAAGGTGTACAACAATATTCACTCCTACCACCACGACGGGAGTTTTGAAGGATGGCTCAGGCGCATAGCTGTAAATACCTCCATCACAAACTACCGGAGGAACCTGAAACATGCTTATCAGGCCGACATTGACGAGGTAGTCGCGCACCACGACGAACCGGTTCACATGGAAGACCTGGAGTACACTGCCGAGGAGATGATGACATGCATCCAGAGGCTGCCAGTGGGGTACAAAACAGTGTTCAACCTCTACGTGGTGGAAGGGTTCATGCACAAGGAAATAGCCGATATGCTGGGGATCGATGTGAATACATCCAAATCACAGCTTTCGCGGGCGAAAACATACCTGCAGCGCGAATTAACGACATTGAGCAAGACAACATTGAAATAAGAAACGATGAGTGAAGAAAAATTCTTCGGAAATGTGAGGGAGACCCTTTACACCTACGCGCCTGAAGTGCCCGCGGACGCGTATAGCCGGATGCGGAGAAGACTCTGGCTGAGCCAGTTTCTCCAATTCAGCGCCGGGCGTCTGAATGCCTGGTACCTTCTGTGTGCAGGTGTGCTTACCGCAGGAGGACTGATGATGTTACCGGGTGATTCTTCTCAGGCGCTTCGTTCCGGAGCGTATGAGTCCAACATTCCTGAGCTTCAGCTGGTGGCCGGCGCTGCACAGTCCTGTGTAACAACGCCCGCACGTGTGAATGCCCACCGCGCCTGCAGCACAACTGCCACAGTGGCAAGTTTGCAGAGTCAACCCGCGTTAACCGGGCCAGCCGCAATAGATGAGGTGTCAGAATCTGCGGTCACCGGAGAAAATACCGGTGATACGCCTGTGGGAGAGATTCAGGTCATTCAGGAAACAACTCCTGATGTGGCTCCGGCTTTGGCGCCGAAAAAAGGAAAACGTCTTTCACCAAAAATACTTCGGGATAAAAACCGATAATAAAACACCGGTTATCTTAGCCCGGTAACCAAAACCGGACTAGTGTGAAATCAGGTGTGAAACCAAAAAGCAAAAGCAGCGCGGTTCTCACTGTGCTGCTTTTCGCGTTTTTACCGGGTTGGGCCGGTATTTTTGTTTCCTCTGATACGCTCATTCTCGATGGCGAAATCATGTACATTGTTCCTCAGGAAGAGCTGGTTGATTCAGATTCTTTGGAGGATCTCCTGAAGGAGGATCTGCACAAAGAGAGAGGAAGCAGTTTCATTGCCTACGCATTCCTGGTATCATCCGATTTCCAAAACACCCGCTGGCTTGGCTCAGGTGACCTCCAAACGCTTGATGTATTTCTGGGCAGACAGTCGTCGTGGTACGTGCGCCCGGCCTTTGATGCGGAAGTTATTCTGTTCAACGATAAATCCTGGAAGCTGGTCACCGGGCTCGGCGTCCGTTTTTTTTCCTATAGTATTTCTCAAGTAGAAAAGGCGGACCTCAGCGCAGCAAGCCAGCGATTCCGGTTTGAAAACAGGGATGGCGAACTCTGGCAATACTCGCTCATTGAAGTAGGCCCCGGATTTGAAACGGATACGACTCAGGTTGGTGTCAATGCCTTTCGTCGCTCCCTTGCTTATATCAATTTTCCGTATGGAGTGCGTTTTTCTCCGGAAAAGCGGGCAAAGAGAAGCGACTGGTACCCCTATTTTGATGTGGGAATCAATGTGCGAGTGCTTCTTGGCACTGTGCTTCCCGATCCGGATGATATGGAGGTGGCATTGGTGAACGAGTCCGGTGAGTATCGCACGCTGAACGGCCTATTGTACGAAAAAGTGCCCTACGAAATTGTCCCCTATTTTCAGGCCGGAGCCCTCTGGCAGGCTAATGATCATTGGGCCATGCGCTGCCAGATTGCCATTGTTCCGGTGCGGTCCGTGTATTCGTTGAGCGAGTACTGGAAAGTAGTCGGTAACCATATTCCCTTTACACTGGGTGTGCAGTGGATACCTTAGTTTCCGGTGCAACCTTATGCACCGTTTCGGAGTCTCACTTGTGCATAGATCGGGTGTGATTGGTGAAAAGTGAGGCAGCAAAGCAGTGATCCCGGTGGTTTTGTTATTACCTTAGTACTCCAAACTGACCATTAGAATGCGCGTTCTGATCGTTTTGATTCCGGTATTCGTTGCAGGATTATCATCTGCACAGTTGGTAAATGGCGGCTTTGAAACATGCTCTGCGTTTCCGTCGAATACCGGCCAATGGCAGGTGGTACAAGGTTGGAACAATGCGGCTAGCCTTGTCGCATCACCTGACTACTACCACTACGCAGGCTCCGCAGCAGCCGATCTTCCCGAAACACCACTAGCCATTGTAGAGGCATGGGATGGTGAGGCCGTCATGGGACTGATTGCATGCGGCCGCCAGCATACCAATCTGAGGGAATACCTCACCTCCGTTTTCAGTGAGCCGCTAAAAGTGGGCGACAGATATCGCTTTTCCTTCCGGATCTCGAATGGAGACCGCACCTTCTTCAGCACTGCAGGCCTTGCAGTGAAAGGAATCGGTGTGCATTTCTCCACTATCCAGCCTGTTCAGGAGGCTCAGCTGCCACTCAATCTGTCCCCGCAGTGGATGATTCCCGAAGTGCTCTACTCTTCAGAGTGGGTCACCTACACCTTTACGTTTGAAGCGGATCAGCCTTATCTCTACGCTTCACTGGGATTGTTTGGCGATGATACCGACAAAGAAATCCTCATCGTGGAAGGCGATGATCCGGTGTATGCGTATTACTTCTTCGACGGGGTGGCACTCAACCACATTCCGGAGGATGGCAGACCCACCGAAAATCCGATAGACCGCGAGCCGGTGGCTGGACCTGAGCCGATCTATTCCCCGGAGCCGTTTTTCGTACCCAACAGTTTCACGCCTAATGGCGATGGATACAATGATGAGTTCAAGCCTGTTGCGGGTTCAGTGTCAGAATGGGAATTCTCCGTGTTCGATCGCTGGGGTGAGCGCGTATTCTACACTACGGATGAAACCCTCGGCTGGAACGGATGGTACAATTCTAAAAAGGCCGATTCAGGGACCTATGCATGGTCTGTCCTCTTCCGCGTTTATGACAACGAAAACGGCTGGATCCAGAAGGAAGAGCATGGCGTGGTGACACTCCTCCGCTGATCAGCCTACCTTTGCCTGCCCATGCAGGAGATTCCTACAGCATTTATTCCTCTTCGCTTGTCAGCTCTCGTGAGCGACTACCTCTTGAATCATCCTGCACTGCGGGAGTTTCATTCCGGAGTGCCGGACATCAATTCACTGGTTGAGGCGCATGCTAACCGGACGATGGATGCCGGTGTGAGAAACGTACTTGTAACCACTCTTCGCAAACAGTACGAGGGAATCGCACACACCGAAAAAACCGAGGCCAACATCGGGAAACTTTTGCTTGCGGATACCTCCACGATAACCACCGGACATCAGCTGTGTCTGGCTACCGGACCGCTTTACGTGATGTATAAAATCGCGTCAACGATTGCGCTTGCAGCAAGACTGAGTGCTGAAGTGAAGTCCGGTGCAGTGGTGCCTGTGCTGTGGCTTGCATCCGAAGATCACGATGTGGAAGAAATCAATCATGCATGGATCGGAAAAGAAAGGATTACCTGGAATGCACCCTTGCGACATCCTGTGGGGACACTTCCCACGGAAGGTCTGCGCGAAGCGTTGGATGGCTTGTGTGAGCTGCTGCAGCCTTCAGCACTGCGCGATGAGATCAGGACGCTGCTCGCTGATTGCGCCACCAATGTAACAACATATGCACAGTCCTTCCGAAAGCTGATTCATGCGTTGTTCGGGGCAGAGGGACTGGTGATCATCGATGCTTCAGATGCATCCCTCAAGCAGTTGTTTGTGCCCGTGATGACCCGCGAACTGCGCGAAGGTATCGCGCAACAGGTGGTCACTTCAACCAATAAAAAACTGTTGGCAGCGGGCTATTCGCCTCAGGTCAATCCACGGTCCGTGAATCTGTTCACCCTTTCGCCTGATCAGCGTCAGCGTCTTGACCGCAATGAGGAAGGAATGATCGCAGAGGTGGATGGAATACGCTCCGGTACTGCGGAAGAGTGGGTGAAACAATGCGAAAACAGGCCGGAGTCGCTCAGTCCGAATGTGCTGCTGCGCCCTGTGTACCAGGAGAGCATTCTTCCCAACATCGCCGTGATTGGTGGTCCGGGGGAAATTGCCTACTGGCTTCAACTTGCGGAATTGTTCCGCGCCCTGAATGTGTCATTCCCTGCGCTGGTATTGCGGGATTCTTTCCTGTTGCTTCAGCAGAGGCACCTTCAGCGTTTTGACAAGCTGGGGCTCACCACTTCCGATATTCTGAAGAGCCGCGTCGAACTTGAAAAGCATTTTGCGGAGGCGGCTGGCATGACCGACCTGGAGGCAGAGAAAGAACTCGTCCGTAACCTGTTTGAAGCACTTTCAAAAAAAGCTGCTGCCATCGACCCCACGCTCGAAGCAGCCGCACTGGCCGAAGGACAGCGCCAGCAAGATGCCTTAACCGGATTTTCAAAGCGAATGACAAAAGCCGCAAAAGCCAGGGAGTCACAGCGCATTGAGCAGATGCACAAGTTATTGGATGAATTGCTGCCCGATGATGGTCCACAGGAACGGCACGACAATTATTTCGATCATGTGGCGAAAGCCGGTCGCTGGTTTCACCGCGAGCTGATCGCCGCATGTGATCCGATGGATACACGCATGAAAGTGATCGCCCTCAGTCAGCCACCCCGCTGAGCGAGCCAACTCTGCAGGATCAGCGCAGCGCTTACCTTGTCCAGATTTTCTTTTTTCATCCGGTCTTTCTTCTTCATTCCTCCGCGCACCAGCGCCTGTGCAGCGATTTTGCTGGTATACCTTTCATCCACCCGTTCCACGGGAATATTCGGAAACTCCTTGCGCAGCAGGGTCGCGAATTTTTCCTGCTGAAGTGTGATGTCGGATGCATTACCATCCGCATGACGCGCTTCTCCAAGGACCAGGCACACAATATCCCCCTTTGCAGTCAGGACTTTCAGCCTGCTGATGAGCTGCGCCGTTTCAACCGTTTCCAACGGCGATGCGATGATCATGAGATCATCCGTCACCGCCAGTCCGGTGCGTTTCATTCCGTAGTCAATGGCAATTGCACGCGGCATGGTGAGTGGTCTGTATTTTTGGACAAATTACGACGATGGAAATTCAGACCGCAAAAGAACATATTCAGCATGCGTGGGAAAACCGCGATGCACTCCAGCAGCCCGAAGTGAAGGAAGCCATCCGCTGGGTGGTCGGACTGCTCGACAGGGGTGAGATCCGCGTTGCAGAACCCGCAGGCGATACCTGGCAGGTGAATGAATGGGTCAAGAAGGCGGTAATTCTCTTTTTTCCCATTCAGCAAATGCATGTGATGGAAGTAGGGCCTTTTGAGTTTCATGACAAGATTGCCCTTAAGACAGGATACCGCGATCTCGGTGTACGAGTCGTTCCGCACGCTATCGCAAGGTACGGCTCATTCCTCGCCAAAGGTGTAATCATGATGCCTTCGTACGTGAATATCGGAGCGTATGTGGACAGCGGAACCATGGTGGACACCTGGGCTACTGTGGGCAGTTGCGCTCAGATCGGCAAGCATGTTCACCTCAGTGGCGGAGTGGGCATTGGTGGAGTCCTGGAGCCTGTCCAGGCCGCTCCTGTGATTGTGGAAGACGGCGCATTCATCGGTTCGCGATGTATTGTGGTGGAAGGAGTGCGCGTGAGAAAAGAAGCAGTGCTCGGTGCCAATGTGGTACTTACAGCAAGCACCAAAATCATTGACGTTTCAGGCAGTGAGCCTGTGATCATGCATGGTGAAGTGCCGGAACGCGCAGTGGTCATACCAGGCACATACAACAAGCAGTTTCCTGCCGGTGAATTTGGAGTGAGTTGCGCACTGATCATCGGCCGGAGAAAGCCGAGCACTGATCTCAAGACGTCACTCAACGATGCGCTGCGCGAATTTTCCGTAGCGGTATAGCACATGCCGAAGTCCTTTCTGCTCATTCAGACGGCCTTCATCGGCGATGTCATTCTGGCCACCTCGGTGCTCGAGCGATTGCGCCGTGTACATCCGGATGCGTCCATTGATATGGTGGTCAGAAAAGGCAATGAGGGTTTGCTCAAGGGACATCCGTTTTTGCGGAATGTGTATGTATGGGATAAGGCAAGGAAGTATGCCGGCCTCCGGCGCGTGATTCGGGAAGTGCGGTCGGAGCGTTATGACGTGGTGATTAACCTACAGCGCTTTGCTTCATCCGGACTGATCACCGCCGCTGCCCGCGCGAACGAAAAGGTCGGATTCTCGAAAAATCCAATGTCGTTTATCTACACCCGATCCTATCCGCATTTCATCGGAAAAGATCCTCAGTCCGATATCCATGAGATAGACCGGTGCCTTTCCGTGGTCGAATCATTTACCGACACTGTCCGCGATTTGCCGCGACTGTATCCTGGAGATCGCGACGAGGAAATGGCCGAAACATATGCCGGAGTGCCCTTTGTGACGATCTCTCCCGCATCGGTGTGGTTCACCAAGCAGTGGCCTGAATCGCGCTGGGTGGAATTGCTCCGGCGCATTCCCTCCGGCTATGTGGTGTATCTGATGGGAGCACCGTCAGACGAGCCGTTGTGCGCGCGCATCGCAGCCGCTGCTGAACGTCCGAATGCTGAGGTGCTCGCAGGTAAATTGTCATTGCTTCAATCTTCGGCGCTCATGCGCAAAGCCGCAATGAATTATACCAACGACAGCGCCCCCATGCATTTATGCAGTGCGGTGAATGCTCCCGTAACAGCGATATTCTGTTCCACCATTCCAGCGTTTGGTTTCGGTCCGCTTTCACAGCAGTCGCATGTGATCGAGACAAAGGAACTACTCACTTGCCGCCCCTGCGGATTACACGGTCACAGAAAATGTCCGGAAGGTCATTTCCGCTGTGCGGCCATTTCAATGGAGGCGTTAATCCACACGATACCCGGAGCATGAATTTCCGAACTGAAGTGCATACCGGAAGGGCAATGTTGCAGCTGGATGCAGGTGACTCCGTATGCTGGACAGGTTCGTGCTTTGCCCAGCACATGGCCGACCGCCTGGCCCGGTATCAGTTTGAAGTGACAGCGCCCGGACATGGTATTCTGTTTCATCCGGTGGCGATTGCAAGAGGATTGACAGATTCATTGACAGAAAGGGAGTATACGGAAAAAGACCTCATTCAGGACCAGGGCAAATGGCACAGTCTTGCCCATCACGGCGGGTTTTCCGGAGCAGATCAACGCGATGTGCTCAATCGTATCCGCAGTGAGTCAGCCCGATTCAGGGCAGCTCTTCTTCGGAGCGATGCAGTGCTGATTACGCTCGGTACATCCCGCGCCTGGAAGTATATATCAACCGGAATGATTGCAGGCAATTGCCACAAAATCCCCGGTAACCGGTTCACTGCTGATTGGATCGATGCGGAAGAGTCGGCCGGTGCGCTTTGCCGCGCGCTGCAACTCCTGCATCAGTATAATCCATCCATCCGCGCAGTGGTCAGCGTATCACCTGTGCGCCATTGGCGGGAAGGTGCGGTGGACAATCTGATTTCAAAATCGCATCTGATTCTTGCGGCTCAAGCATTGTGCCGCTCGCTGCCCTTTGTGGAGTATTTTCCTGCGTATGAGCTAATGATGGATGATCTCCGCGATTACCGTTTTTATGAGCGCGATATGATTCATCCGTCAGAAGCTGCAGTGGATTACATCTGGGAAAAATTCACCGGATGGTGCATGGATGAGGAGGTACGCGCAACGCTGGCGCAGATCGGTAAATGGTCGCGCATTCTCGCGCACAGTCCGCTGCACGATGCAGATAGTCACGCCGCAGCTGCGGAGAAGGCGCAGGCCCGGATATCCTATCTGCTTCACGAAGCGCAAAAGAAAAAGCCCCGCTGAGCAGGGCTTCATGCTATCTGATCGAAAAAAATCAGTCGTTGCAGGTACCCACGCACTCGGCAGTCCAGGCACTTCCGGTTTTGCCTATGCGGAAAGTCGTCTTTACTGTGGGGTTGTTGAAGTTGTGCATCTCGTGAACCCCAATGACCGCACCGGTAGCGATATCGGTGAGCTGATAGCGAATGCCGAGCAGCTGGCGGTTTCCGTCAAATGAAGGCTCGTACCAGAAGCGGATACCTACCTGCTCGAGGTTCATGCGCAGTTCAGCGAGTGCTTCGCGGGTGGTGGTGCCATTGATTGTGACATTTACATTCTCAGCAGAAACGGTATTCTGCGCCATCACGGCACTTCCTGCGCACAGGAAAAAGGCAAAAAGGACAAATCGGATCAGTTTCATGGGTTATGCGTTTCGATTACAAGACTACAAAAATTATCCCGTAGTTGTACGGCCGAACGCCGAAGGTTGCTTTTTGGGCTAATTTTGAATTCCAATGAGCGAGAATACACGGAAAAAGGCAATCGAGCAATTGCGCGCTGATTTTTTCAGCACCGACGAAATGGTAGTGATGGCGGCGTTGCGCAAATGCCGCAACGAAGGAGATGCCAGTCTGCTCGAACCGCTCATTCTTTTGTACTCACGCACCGACTCCGGCCTGGTCCGCGAAGAAGCCGCCGATATGCTCAGGTCCATCAAGGTGGCCAATGCGGAAGAGGCATTCATGGACGCTGCGCTCAATGCTGAGCTGAAGCACATCCGCCGGGATATTCTGTCATTTATGTGGAATTCCGGAATGCAGCCGGTGGGATGGATTTCTGATCTCACGCAGATTGCCGTGTCCGGCGAACTCGAGGATGTCATTGAAGTCATCACACTTGTGGAAAGCATGGACGATGAATTTCCGGAAGAGCAGTTGCTGGACAGTATCCAGCAGGTCAGGTTGTATCTCGGACAAGCTCAGGCCAGTGATAAATCAAATCTCATCGCGGCTTACCTCGGGGTGTTGGAGCAGCGCAGCCAGGATTGACGCTTCAGTCAGCGATTCAGTATCACCGGTGAAAAGGCGAGATGGGTGAGTGAATTGTCGCCCGCTCCCGAAGCTCCTGATGGTTTGCTCCCACGGCAACTGCAAAGCATGAGCAGTAATGCCGGAAAGATCAAGTGAGCGCAGTATTTCATTGACGAAAAAGAAAAGACAATAAGAAACCCCGAATAACGAGCTTGCCGGAATTCTCGCTAATCGGGGTTCAGAGAGTTGACGGGCTACTACCTGGTCAGCGTAATATTCCCGACTTTCTCGTACGCATCGCTGTTGAAGCCTTTGATTTTCGCCACATAGCTGTACACTCCGTCCGGCACGAAATGCTGGCCGGCGCCTTTAAAATCACCCATCCATACTTTGGTGATGTCATTGGTAGAAAAGACAATTTCACCCCAGCGGTTGAAAATGTTCAGTTCGAATTCCATTACGGATGAGCCAACCACTGCAAAGACATCATTGATGCCGTCGTTGTTTGGGGTAAAGGTGTTCGGGATGTAGATCTGCGGAGGGGCTACAACGGTGAAGAATGCATTGTCCGTGCATCCGATTCCATTCACAACGGTATGCCATACGGTGTAGCTGTCCAGTCCATCGAAAAGATGAATAAAGGACTCTTCAGTAGAAGTGGTACCGTCGCCGAGATCCCACATGTATACACAGTCATCGCATTCCGGGGATGGCATTGCGGTGAACTGGTATTCGTTTTCGCTGAGGAGAGTTGCAGCAAATCCTGCTTCAAGCGGACGCACTTCTACAAACACCTCATCTTCGATGGTTTTGCCGCATTGATCAGTGGCAATCACGGTATATGTGCCGGAGTTGATCATGTTGGAGAGGAATAACTCATTGCCCACGCTTCCGGTAGTTTCCCACAGGTAGGTGAAGCCACCTTCACCTCCACCGGCCAGTGCCCATAATTCAGCCACTCCGAATTGGCAAATGCTGGTATCTGCTGATACTTCGATAGTGAGCGGAATATCCGGAATGAAAATGGTGACCACATCGGTGGCCTGCATGCCGCAGGCATCCGTTACGAGCACATTCACATCCACGGTTTCGAAAGACTGAATAGTGAAAGCGGGAGCAGTTCCCTCAATCTGTCCGAGAACAGACCACTCAAAGGTGTTGCCACCGCTTCCTCCGCTGATGCCTGCGGTGAGTTCAGTATCATCGAGGCACGATGCGAAGATGTCATCACCGAGTTCGACGAAGATTTCGGGGTTTTCGATTGTTACAGTCACTGCATCGGTGGCTTCCGCGCCGCAGGCATCACTCACCTGCAAGTTCACCTGAGTGCTGACGTCAGAACTGTAGTTGAGTGTGGCCTGTGTTCCGAGAGTGGTGCCGTTATTGGTCCACTGGTACTGGAACCCGCCGCTTCCGCCACTGATGACCGGGGCGAAGTTGAAGTTGGTTGCACAGGTTCCTGTGACTGCATCCACCAGATCGATGTTTATCGGAGGGCTGTCAATAGTGATGGGAATGGTCACCGTTTCGTTTTGTCCGCAGTTATCCCCCACGCTGAGCACGAGGGTCCCGGGTTCGCTCACCACACCGTCGTAGATATTATCCCAGTCACTCCAGTCAGTGATTCCATTGAGAGTCCAGGTATAGAAGTAGGGCGCCTGACCGCCACTCACTGCGGCATTGACGATAAACACCTGATTGCAGGGCGCTACAATTTCATCCGGTACATCGATGACCAGTGGGGGTACATTCAGACTCACATCAATGACATCAGTAGCGGTCAGTCCGCAGGCATCGGTGAGCGACACGGTCACTTCCCCCGGGCCATTCCATGAGCTATACCACAACTGGTTGAGGAATCCGAAGAGGTTGTTTCCGTTTGCGTCGGTCCAGGTATAGGTGTACGGCTGATTGCCTCCGCTGCCCGTCGCTGTAATCACCACTTGCTCGTTGCAATTGATGGTGACGCCTGAGCCGTTGTCAATAGAAACGGCGAGAGGATCAAACACAAGGATGTTCACCAGAAACTGAGCATCATCACTGGGCATTCCGCAGGTATCGCTGACGGTCAGGAAGTAGCTGGTTTGCGAAATGGGCGCTACCTCGATTTCCGGGGTGTCTTCCCCCGTACTCCATTCGTAGTGAAAGTTGCCGTATCCGCCGGTGATATTGGGCACCAGCACGGTGGATGCACCAAGACAGATTTCGGTATCGTAGCCCTCCACGACCAGAGGAGCTGGTTCGTCATCGATCCAGAACTGGAAGTTGGAAACCAATCCGGAGCCGTTGCACGCCGCCAGGTTGAGAATGTCCATGTTCACGAGTTCCTGTCCTTCGGTAAGCCCGTCCTCGAAGGCATCCAGCTCAAACGATACGGACGCTACGCCAACCGGGAAGACGATGGTATCAGGCAGCGCACTGTAGTCGATACCCATGGTGGCATCACCGCCCCAGGTGACCACGACCATGTCTTCAACATCGAGACTGGATACCGCAGCGCGGGTAAAGGTGATGGAAGCCTCGCCACAGTCTTCATACAGGGTATTTACATCCGGAGGTCCTACATTGATGGTGAGGTCCACATCCACCACAGAGTTGGATGCAAAAGAGCCTTCTTCCAGCACCACAATGGATTCAAGAGCTGTATCGCTTCCATCCGCAATGGCCAGCTTGATGTGGTAGGTGAGGCCGCACTGCACGAGGTACATGGCTTCCAGCACCACAGTATATCCGTTGATGGAGATATTGGTGTTGCCGGGATTGTCGATGTAGTAATCGGAGTTCAGCACGTTGTTCACTGAACTGATGGTAATCGGCAGGGGCGGGTTGGTATTGGGTAATTGGGCGATGTTTACTGCACCTCCCGGAAAGCCGGCCGGTGAATCGTAGGGGCCGGTGATACCCGGGCCGCTGAGGAGAAATGCGAAGATGTCATTGTAGCCCGTATTCACCCAGGTCAGGTATTCATCCGATCCGAAAATGTAGTTGAATCGCAGGGTGTCACCGGTTGGGATGAAGTCGAACTCCAGAACGCTGAGATCGTTTACGCTCCCCACTCCAAAATTCTGACCGATGAGCGGGGGAACGGAATTGGCTATGGTGAGCAGATCGGGATCGCCACTGACCGCGCAATTGCCCTCCCAGATGCCCAGAAAGGGGCTGGGAACTTCCACGTTACGCACATGATCGGTACTCAGGATCACGCCTCCGTCAATTCCGAGATTGACGCTTTCACCTCCCTGCAGATAACCGACTTGGTTGAGGCATCCTGTGAAGGAGATGTTGGTCGCCTGAATTCCGCTTCCGAGCAGGACATCCTGCACATACGCTTCGATGGCCAGAGAGTCAACAATAATTTGCGCCCGAAATGGCATCGCTGACAAAACGGCGATACTGAGCAGCAGGTGAGTGCATTTCATGGTAAGAGATTCAATATTCCTGAGACCCCGAAGTTAATGCGCTGGTTGCATGAACAGGAATGAATTTTTAAGCATCTCCGAGCTACTTTTGAAGGGTGAAAAACGCTTCCGCCATGCCCTTGCCTTTTGATCCTGCAGACCTTCTCGGGTAT
The DNA here is from genome assembly GCA_046336655.1 of Flavobacteriales bacterium. GTDB lineage: Bacteria > Bacteroidota > Bacteroidia > Flavobacteriales_D > Sanyastnellaceae > CANGTU01. The sequence continues at coordinate 73,647 of JBKDGH010000078.1, forward strand.
GCGCTGCGGGATTATTTTATAAACGGAACAGATGTTCCGGTAAAAGTGTGGATAAACGGCCGGCGGGATGAGGACCTGATGCCCTCGTTGTTTTTCAGAAACTACCGCCACATGCGCGCCTGGGATCGACAGGCGCTGCGCATGGCCAAAGGCAGTGTACTGGATGCAGGAGCAGGCTCCGGCGGGCATAGCTTGATTTTGCAAGGAAGAGGAATGGATGTCACCGCGGTTGAACGGTCACCCGCATCTTGTGAAGTAATGCGGTTGCGCGGTGTGCAGCGGGTGATTCAGGAAAACCTGTTAGACCTCCGGGGAATTCCGTTCGATACTATTCTCATGCTGATGAACGGGCTCGGGATGGCAGGCACTGAAAAGGAAACCCTGAAGTTGTTTCGCCATCTGCGGAAAATGCTCACCAAAGGAGGGCAGATCATAGGCGATTCCACGGATATTCTCTACTCCAGAATGGATTCTTTGGCAGGCTTTCTCCAGGGAAATACCTACTACGGAGAGGTGGAGTTCCGTCTTGAATATCGCGGAGTCAAGGGAACACCGTTTCGCTGGCTGTACCTCGACCCCGCATTGCTGGCAGAGCTTTCCGACAAAGCCGGGCTGCACTGCGAAATTGTCCAGCGGAGCAAGGATTTTCACTACCTCGCCCGGCTGACCGCGTAACCTCAGCGAAGGTCTTTCAGGTCTTCCATCAGGCGCTTGCGGGCGTGGAAGATGCGGCTTTTCACCGTTCCCATCGGAATGCCCATCGAATCCGCGATTTCGTCGTAGTGAAATCCATCCAGAAAGAGCTGAAAGGGAGTGCGGAACTCGTACGTCAGGCTTGCAATGGCGCGGTTGATGTCCTTCTCATTCAGACGCGTACTCACAAGGTCTTCCGATACCTTACCGTAGTTCAGGTAATACTGATTGTTGGTTTGGTCGGTGATGGTGTTGCGCAATTTCTTCCGCTTGTAGTTATTGATGAAGATGTTCCGCATGATGGTGAACAGCCATCCTTTGAAGTTGGTGCCATCCTGAAAGTGATCCTTGTAGCGGAGGGCTTTCACCATGGTATCCTGGAGAAGGTCTTCAGCATCCTCCACGTTACGGGTAAAGTTGTAGGCAAATCCCTTCAGATACTTCGCATTGCTGGTCAGCAGGTTGTTGAATTCCAGGGTGCTCATGGTGATTTGGGGTTGTTTGTTTAATAATTCGTGTCAAATATTAAACAAGAAACGCCCCAAGCCAAATTTTTGTTTAACTAATTCCATAAAAAAAGTAAACAAAAAATGGAAGGCTGACCTTCCGTTTCTATAAAACATTTAAAATGAGTGTGATATCAGATTTCGCGGATCATGTCCTCGACTCCCTGATAGAGGGTGATCACCGATGGATCAGGTGACTTGATGCCAATCAGATTATTGCCGGTAAGGTGAAATGTGCATCCGGTGGTCTCAAACCGCTGAACAATCTTCTTCATGTAGTCCGGAAGGAGAACCGGTGAAGGATTGGTGGTGAAAATGGACACGAAGTCGACATCGCCCAGACGCTGATACACCTGCGTGAGGTCATCCAGCGGGACAGACTGTCCAAGGAAAATGGTGCGCCTGCCTTTTTTCTTTAGAATATAGTTGAGCATCAAAAGAGACAGCTCATGAATCTCCAGGTCCGGTAAAAACATCACAAGCGGGCGGCCGGTGGGAGTAATGGACTTGCTGATCTGTTCTGTGAGAGCAAAGATTTTCTGGCGAATCAGCGCAGATATGAAGTGCTCCTGGGCCGGGCAAATCACGTTTGCCTGCCAGAGAATTCCGATTTGCCGGAGAAACGGCATCAGTACATCACGATAGGTATTTTCTAACCCAATCTCTTCTACTTGTGCGTCAATTACCGTATGAAAGAGCGGCTCGTCATAATTGAGCATAGAAATCTTCAGCGCGTGAAGCACATGGTGTTCCCGCTGATCAGCAAGAGCGCGTTCATTAACGGCCGAGCGGATATCGTCCTCCGACATACCCGCGATCTGGCTGATTTTGAATCCGCAATTAATCAGCAGGCTGACATTCAGCAAAAACTTGAGGTCCTGGTCGGTATACTTTCGGATGTTGGTTCCCGTACGGTCAGGCGAAAGCAAGCCATACCGCTGCTCCCATATCCTGATGGTATGGGCCTTTATCCCGGTGTAGTTCTCCAGGTCCTTGATGGAAAACTCTTGCATTCTCATTGGTTCACAGTTCGAAACAAGAGTAGAACATCAGTTCGTCGCGGAATGTTCATGGTCATCCCCGTTCTGGTCTATCCTGCATTACCTTCGTCGCCGCAAACATCAGATATGGTAAGGGTTGCAATCATCGGGTACGGCTACTGGGGTCCTAACCTCGTCCGGAACTTCGCCGCGTTGCCGGATGCGCAGGTCACCCGCGTAGCCGATCTCAGGCAGGAACGCCTCGATCTGGCAAAAAAGAATTACCCCAATGTGTATACAACCCAGGACATTGACAGCCTGTTTACCGATCCGGAAGTGGATGCGGTAGTCATCGCCACGCCGGTGTTCACCCATTTTCCTTTGGCCAAAAAGGCGCTCGAACACGGCAAGCATGTGCTGCTCGAAAAGCCAATGACGGATACCGTTGCGCACGCAGAGGAGCTTATATCGCTGGCTGATAAAAAAGGCCTGCTCCTGATGGTGGATCACACATTCCTCTACACGCCCTCTGTGCGCAAGATGAAATCCCTGATTGAGTCCGGTGGCATTGGCCGTGTGAAGTATTTCGATTCCACGCGCATCAACCTCGGACTGATTCAGCAGGATGTGAATGTGCTGTGGGACCTCGCACCACATGATATTTCCATTCTGGATTACCTCATTGAAGACCGTCCCGTCAGCGTAAATGCCACAGGAGTCAGCCACATTCACAACGGCATTGAGAACATTGCTTACCTGACAGTCAACTTCGCATCCGATGTGGTTGCGCATTTCAGTTGTTCGTGGTCATCTCCGGTGAAAATCCGCATGATGCTCATCGGAGGCGATTCAAAGATGATCGTATTCAACGACATGGAGCCCACGGAGAAGATCCGGATTTATGATACGGCCCACAGCGTGAGCACGGATGAAGAGAAGCAGCGCATCCTTGTGGATTACCGCGTGGGGGATGTGTTCATTCCCAAACTTGGAAACGCTGAAGCACTCAGCGGAATGGCGGCGGATTATGTACAGTGCATTTTAAAAGGAGGCACGCCGGTGTCGAGTCGGTATTCGGGGCTGAGCACGGTGAAGATCCTTGAAGCTGCGCAAAAGAGCATCAAGTCGGGAGGAGTTGAGGTGCTTATTTAATCAGCCCGCCATCACGAAAGAAGAGTGAATTATAGACAGCTAAAACCTCGCGAATGACTGAATCTGCAGTTCTGGAAAAAATTCCCTGCCTCGATTTGAAGCGACAGCATGCTTCAGTGAAAGAGGAGATTTTCAAAGCCTTTGAAGAAGTGTATGCGCAAACCGCCTTTTCCGGCGGTCCCTGGGTGGAGCAATTTGAAGAGGAGTTTGCCTTGTTCACCGGGGCAAACTATGCCGTGGGTGTGAACAATGGCACCACCGCGCTTCATCTGGCGATGCTTGCGCTGGGCATTGGCCCGGGCGACGAGGTAATCGTTCCCGCCAACACCTTCATCGCTACGGCATGGGGTGTGTCCCACGCAGGCGCAACGCCTGTGTTTGTGGATTGCCGCCACGATACCTGGGAAATTGACGCGGAAAAAATTGAAGCTGCCATTACCTCAAAAACCAAAGCGGTGATTGGCGTGCATCTGTACGGTCAGCCGTTTGATATTGATGCCGTGTCGGCCATCTGCCGCCGCCACAACCTTTTCCTCGTGGAAGATGCGGCCCAGGCGCAGGGTGCCCGGTACAAAGGCGTCCGAGTAGGAGTTTTCGGCGAAATGGCGTGCTACAGTTTTTACCCCGGTAAAAATCTTGGAGCATGCGGCGAAGCAGGTGGTATAACCACTCAGAATGAAGCCTTTGCAAAGCATCTGCGCTCATTGCGCAATCACGGCAGCACGGTGCGCTATTATCACGATGAAATCGGCTACAACTACCGCATGGGGGGATTAGAAGGCGCATCGCTGCGCATCAAACTCAGGCACCTTCATGGATGGAATGAACGTCGCCGGGCCATAGCCGCGCGTTACCACGAAGCAATCACCAATGCCGATGTGCGCCTGCAGGCTCAGCCGGAATGGGCCTCTTCCATCTATCACCTCTTCGTAGTAACTGTGGCAGACAGGGATGCATTCATTGTTCACCTGAACAAGCAAGAGATTTACCCTGCCCTGCACTATCCGGTGCCTTGCCACCTTCAGAAAGCGTATCAGTCACTGGGCTACAAGCAGGGAGATTTCCCCAATTCGGAATACCTCGCGGCGCATTGCGTGTCGCTGCCCATGTTTGCAGAGCTTACTGACGAAGAAGTGGATCGCGTGATTCGCGCGGTGAATGCCTATACATGACACAGCTGCTGATTTTTCCGTGCAATGGCAACGGCATCGAAGCACTCGACTGCCTTGGCCCCGGCATAGAATGCGTGGGGTTCATTGATGACACGCCCGAAAAGCAGGGTACTACTGCAGCCGGCGTGCCGGTCTTCAGCCGCAAGGCGCTGCAGGATTATCCCGATGCGGTGGTGCTTGCGGTGCCCGGCAGCCCGACGTCATTCCCGCAACGCGACGCGATCATTGCTTCACTGGAATTGCCTGCATCCCGCTTTGCGACGGTGATTCATCCCGGCGCTCATGTATCATCCGGTGCGGCGATCGGGTACAACGTGCTCATCATGGCCGGTGCGGTCATTACTTCGAATGCCCGGGTAGGCAATCATGTGTGCATGCTTCCGAACAGTGTGCTGCATCACGACAGTGTGATCGGAGATTACACGCTGGTAGGTTCTCAGGTGGTCATTGCGGGAAATACCGAGGTAGGGCGGAAGTGCTACATCGGCAGTGCAAGTTCACTGATCAACGGAATCCGCATCGGCGACCATAGTCTGGTCGGAATGGGGTCCAATGTGATCTGTTCGCTTCCCGAAAATTCGAAGGTTGTGGGCAATCCTGCTAAATTGCCCGGTCAATGAAGGTGTCCGTCATCATCCCGTTTCTCAACGAGGCAGAAAACATTGGCCCGCTTACTTCGGCGCTCAGTGCATATTTCAACAGCCGCCCGCATTACCGGGCTGAGGTGGTATTCGTGAACGACGGCAGCACGGATGATTCAGTGTCGCATCTGCGCGCTGCTGTGCATGACGGATACGAAGCGAAGCTCGTCAGTCTGTCGCGCAACTTTGGTTCGCACGCCGCCCTGCGCGCAGGAATCCGCGTGGCCACCGGCGACCGCATCACCTTTGTATATGCTGATTTGCAGGATCCGCTCACATTGATTGACCAGTTGCTCGGGGCGTGCGAAGAAGGCGGTATCATCGCATGGGCCAGCCGGGAAAGCACGCAGAGCAAGGGATTTGAAAAATGGTTCAGTCGCACCTACGCTGCGCTTATGAAAAAGTACGCCGTGCGGACGTATCCTGATAACGGCTTTGATGTGGTAATGTTTGACCGCAAAGTGCAGGAAGTGCTGAACGCGAATGTCGAATCGCACTCGTCGATTTTCCTTCAGATACTCACAATGGGTTTCCGTCAGTCGCACATCCGCTACCATAAGGATGAGCGCAAACTCGGCAAGTCGAAGTGGACCCTCGGCAAAAAGATCAAGCTGTTCGTGGATTCGTTTGTCGCGTTCTCCTACGCGCCGATTCGCTTTGTCACGCTGGTGGGAGTGGGCATGTTTGTCGCGGGAATTCTCGTGGCACTTTACCTTGTTCTTCGCAAGCTCATTGCTGACGATCTCAATGCGGGGTGGCCTGCACTGGTTTCCATACTTATGGTCGGCTTCGGGCTGACCAATATTTCCCTTGGCATCATTGCCGAGTACCTTTGGCGCACGCTCGATGCAGCGCGCAAGCGGCCGGTGTACATAGTGGATGAAATAGCAGAACTCAATCATGTCCGATAAACGCATACTCGTCACCGGAGGCGCCGGCTTCATCGGCTCCCACCTGGTGGATGAACTGCTTCGAAGAGGCAATCATGTGGTTGCACTCGATAATCTGGTGAACGGCAAGCGCAGCAATCTGCGTGAGGCAGAGGAGTATCCGGGATTCCGTTTTTTGGAAGCGGATATTCTCGATCAGGATGCCGTGAAGGAAGCAATGAAAGAAGTGGATGTGGTGTTTCACCTTGCCTGTCTGGGTGTGCGTCACTCCATCCACAGTCCGTTCGAAAATCACCGCGTGAATGCAGAGGGCAGTCTGGTGGTGCTGGAGGCAGCGCGCAGGGCAGGGGTAAAGAAGTTTTTCTACATCAGCACTTCTGAGATCTACGGCGATATCCGCACCTTCCCGATCAATGAAGAAGGCGTCCCGTTGCCTAAGACGGTGTATGGCAGCAGCAAACTGGCCGGTGAAAACTACGCCTACTCCTACTGGAAGTGCTACGGACTGGATACCACCATCACCCGCATTTTCAATAACTACGGTCCGCGCGCGCATTATGAAGGCGATGCCGGTGAAGTGATTCCCCGGAGCATCGTCAATATCCTTTACGGCAAAGCGCCTGTGATTTTTGGTGACGGCTCGGTAACCCGTGATTTCTTTTATGTAGAAGACACTGCACGCGCACTGGCAATGCTGATGAACACCCCATCACTCGCAGGCGAAATCATCAACATCGGCACAGGTGAAGAAATTGCGATGAAGCATTTGCTCACCACACTTCTTCAGCTGATGCAAAAGGAAAAGGAGTTGCCGATTGAATACCTCGAGGATCGTCCGGCCGATGTGCCGCGCCTTTGGGTAGATCCTTCGAAGTTCCGTCGAATCACTGGATTTACCAGTGAGTTCAGTTTTGAAGCCGGTTTGCTCGAAACCATTGACTATTACCGCGAACTCAGGGAAAGCCGTGATCTGCTGGGTGAAATCGTCGTTCGCAACTGGCAGAAATAAGCATTCAGGAACATGAATATACCTGTAGCCAAACCCTATCTCTCAAAAGAAGAGGCGCAGAGTGCCTACGATACGATCCTTACCAATTGGGTCACTCAGGGGCCGCGTGTGCGCGAGTTCGAAGAGCGCTTTGCCGCATATACCGGTGCAGCCCATGCGGTGGCGCTGAGCAATTGTACCACTGCACTGCATCTGGCTATGATCGTTTCCGGAATTGGTCCGGGCGATGAAGTGATTTGTCCTTCGATGAGTTACATCGCCACAGCGAACTCGATAGTGTATGCAGGTGCCACACCTGTTTTTGCCGAAGTAGATCCAACGACGTACAACCTCGATCCTGCCGATGTGGCGCGCCGCATCACATCGCGAACCAAAGGCATATTGCTGGTGCATCAGATCGGAATGCCCGGTGATATTGAGGCATTCCGCGCGTTGTGTGATACTCACGGACTGGTGCTGATTGAAGATGCGGCATGTGCAGCGGGCAGCGCTTACAGGGGTAAAAAAATCGGTGCGCACTCAGACCTCGTGTGTTTTTCATTTCACCCGAGGAAGGTGATTACCACCGGTGACGGAGGTATGATTACCACATCGCGTGCGGATTATGCGGAGCGCCTGCGCCTGCTGCGTCAGCATGGTATGAGTGTGAACGACCGCGTGCGGCACGAAAGCAAGACGGTATTATTCGAAGATCACCTCGAGGTAGGCTATAACTACCGAATGACCGATATACAGGCTGCAGTGGGAATCCGACAGCTTGAGCGGCTCGACTGGATTGTGAAGGAGCGCGAGAAAATTGCGCTGCGATATCTCGCTGCGTTGGCGGATATCCCATACATCCGCCTGCCTCATGTGCCTGAAGGGTACGAAACGAACTGGCAGAGCTTCAGCATTTACCTCAGGCCGGAATGCCCGGTGTCGCGGAATGACCTCATGCAGCGCCTGCTCGATAAGGGCATCGCCACGCGGCGTGGAGTGATGACGGCACACCGCGAAACCGCCTACCTCACGCGCATGCCGGGAATATCCCTGCCGGCATCGGAAGATGCCTGCGACCGGAGTATCATCATACCGCTCTATGTGCCGATGCCGGATGAGGAAACCGATGCGGTGATTGCCGAATTCCGAAGGGCTATCGAAATAGGATGATGCGCTTTTCTCTCCCTGCTGAATTTCCGGTAAAGCGCAGTGACTTGCTCACCGCACTGGCCCTGGTGGCTGTGGTTAAGGTAGTCATGTTCGTGTTTTTCACGTTGAATTATCAGCAGGTGGTGCCGTTGTGGTATTCCTACTCGCCGCTTGCCTTCGGAAGCGGGGATACGGATGGATATCTCATTCCCATTGAATCATGGGTCAACGGGGAAGGGTACAACACCATGTGCCGGATGCCCGGGCTCTTGCCCATCTATGCGCCGATGTATGCATTGCTCGGACCGGTTGACGGACGCAGTGCATTTGCGGTGTTTCAGTTACTGGCAGATGTATTGCAGGTTGTTGTGCTGGCCCATCTCGTGGCCCGGTTCACGCAATCCATGCGCGGTTTCTGGATTGCACTGTTTCTCTTTGCATTCAGTACCTTCATTTCGGCGCGCAGCAATATGATGTTGTCCGACACGATCTCCTCGGCATGGGTGCTCTTCAGTCTCTTTTTTTTGTTGCGTGCCGCAGATCGCCGGTCGCGGTTGTATTTTCTCATTGGGGGAATTTTTCTGGCGTGGTCGGTCTTTATGCGTCCCATAGGTCTGGTGTTTTATGTGCCGGCAGGATTGCTCATCTGGGGATCGTTCCATTTTCGGATATCAGCATCTGTCAGGCCAGTCCTCATTTTTGCATTGCCACTTGTGATCCTTACAGGGGCGTGGACCGCATGGAACTATTCGCGCAGTGGAAGGTTTGTTCCACTCCAGGCGCCGTTCGATGAATGCTTCGGATACATTACACAAGAGCATCTCGCTTTCCGTGAACTCATCATTCACATGGGGGAAGACTACATGAGCTGGTCGCGCAAGTCGGCCGCAGCATGGTTTTTCAGGGATACCGGAAAAGAGCCTGAATTCAATCCTTTTGATGAAAGCGATTTCACCAGTATCATGACCTATGACTCACTGCTCCAGTTGCGGCGTGATTTTTTTGCCACCAATCACGTGGGGGATTCGATGCAGCGCCAGTTGGCGAAGGCTGACGTGGTGAGACGCATAGAGCGGTATGATGCTTCACTCCGCGATGAGCGGCCCATGCACTACTACTTCCTGAATCGGGTGGAATTGCTTCTGGGATTCGTCTTTCCCTCGCGGTTGGATGATTTGCCTTTTCCCGCACTGAATAAAATGAAGTGGTATCACAAGATCATTAAAGGCGGGAGCTATGTGGGGCTGATCGCAGTGAATGTGCTGGGTCTGTTTGCGTGGTTCCGGGCATTTCGAAGGAAAAATCTTCCGATGGTCATTGTCGGATTGATTCCCGTCATGATCATTCTCATACTTGGTCCGGTGCTCGGCTTTGTGGAACAGCGATATCTCGTGCCCGCTTATCCTGTGCTGGTCATGATGCTGATCTGGGCCGGGCTGGATATTTTCAGTCGCAGGCCAACAGCGGCCGGAGTTCGCTAACTTGGCGGCATGTTGCACGTCATTCTTTTTGAAGACTCTTCGGTTTCCTCGTTTTATCCCATTGCGCTCACCCGTCCGGTGGGAGAGCTGCGCATGGGGATACTTACCATCCGTGAAAAGTGGGAAAAGGCTCTTGGGCATCCTGTGCATCATGAAACCCGCGCACATCTGCGGGAATTGTTTCCTCCGTTTTCAGGCAAAGGACCGGCTTACCGCATCAATGCGCGGCTTATTCCAACGGCTTCGGTGGTGGCGCAGATACAGTCTCTTGGCGAAGGTGAAAAGCTCATGGACCGGGATGTGCTGCTTGCAGAACGCACTGGTGCATCTGAGGTAGTGCATCAAGTGCATGCCGCGCCATTTTTGCTGCATCACATCACGGATGTTTTTTCGCGCAACGGCGACGCCATTCGGCTCGATTTCGAAGCGGTGACCCGCGGCCGCACATCCCATTCGCCCGGCGAGGGAGTAATGGTGCTCGGGCCTGCGGAAAATCTGTTTGCAGAAGAAGGAGCGAAGCTTCGCGGTTGCCTGATCAATGTGGAGGAAGGTCCGGTGTACATCGGACGCCACGCGGAAATCATGGAGGGATGTATGATCCGCGGACCGTTGGCCCTCTGTGAATATACAGTGATTAAAATGGGCGCGAAATTATACGGCCCCACCACATTTGGCCCGGAATGCAGAATCGGTGGTGAGGTGAGTAATTCGGTGATACAGGGTTACAGCAACAAAGGGCATGACGGATTTCTCGGCAATTCTGTCCTCGGCGAATGGTGCAATCTCGGAGCGGATACAAACACCTCAAATCTGAAGAACAATTACTCCGCGGTGCGCGTATGGAATTACGAGACCTCGGGCATGGAGGATTCCGGTCTCACGTTTGTGGGGCTGATCATGGGTGATCATGGCAAATCTGGAATAAATACCATGTTCAATACCGGTACGGTGGCAGGGGTAGCCGCAAACGTGTTCGGAGGCGGATTCCCTCCGAAATACATCCCGTCTTTTTCATGGGGCGGTCCGGAAGGCATGACCACATACCGCCTGGAGGACGCGCTGATTACTGCCGATCGCATGATGTCGCGACGGCATGTCGCGCTGACGGATGCGATGAAGCAAATGCTGACAGAAGTGGCCCGCATGGCGCAAACAAAAGGCATCTGAGCGACAGTTCGTCAGGCCCCGGGGCATGGCACTGTCATTGAGCAGCCGGCAATCTTACATTCGAACTGAAGCGTATGAGCACATTTCACGATATGGATCCTTTCCTGTTTTCCGACGAAGAAGTGGATCACGAGTTGATACCCCTGATTTCGCCGGAAGATGAGGATCAGATGGACAAGGAGCACACCCCTGAAGTGTTGCCCATCCTTCCGCTTCGGAATACAGTTTTATTTCCCGGCGTAGTCATTCCCATCACCGTAGGCCGGGACAAATCCATCCGGCTTATTCAGGAGGCCAATAAAGGCAACAAGATCATTGGCGTGGTGGCTCAGGTCAACCCTGACATTGAAGAGCCCGAATTTGATGATCTGAATAAGATCGGCACTCAGGCCACCATCATGCGCATGCTCAAGATGCCGGACGGAAGCACTACGGTCATTCTTCAAGGGAAGAAGCGGTTTGAGATTCGCGGACTCGTGGATATAGAGCCGTATTTCCGGGCTCAGGTGGTGGAATTTCCTGAGATGAACCGCAACGAGGAGAGCAAGGAGCAAAAGGCGCTCTTCGAAACGCTGAAGGAACACGCCATGCGCATCATCAACCTCTCTCCGGAAATCCCGAGTGAGGCTTCAGTGGCGATCAAGAACATCAACGGGCTGAGCTTTCTCACCAATTTTATTTCCTCCAATATGAAGACCTCCGTGCAGGAAAAGCAACTCCTGCTCGAAGTGGCTGATCTTGAAGAGCGCGCCAGACGTGTGTTGGAGCATCTCGGCAAGGAGCTTCAGATGCTGGAAATGAAGAATGAAATTCAGAAAAAGGTACACACGGATATTTCCAAGCAGCAGCGCGAATACTTCCTGCAGCAGCAGATGAAGCAGATCCAGGAAGAGCTTGGCGCCAATCCCGTCAAGGAAGAAATCGAAGAGAAAAAGCGCCGCGCGAAAGCCAAGGTGTGGCCAGAAGCGGTAGAGAAGGCGTTTTTTAAGGAAATCGGGAAGTTGGAGCGCATGAATCCGCAGGGCGCGGAATACAGCGTACAGGCTAACTACATTGATACGCTGCTCGATCTGCCATGGGGTTCATATTCCGATGACAATTTCGATCTGAAGCACGCACGGGAAATTCTCGACCGCGATCACTTCGGACTGGAGAAAGTGAAAGAGCGCATCATCGAGCACCTCGCAGTACTGAAAATCAAGGGCGATATGAAGGCCCCGATCATCTGTCTATACGGCCCTCCCGGTGTGGGAAAGACATCACTCGGAAAATCCGTGGCGGAAGCGCTTGGCAGAAAGTATGTGCGCATGGCGCTCGGCGGACTGCACGATGAGGCGGAGATCCGCGGTCACCGCAAAACGTATATCGGCGCGATGCCCGGGCGCATTCTTCAGAGTCTGAAGAAAGCGGGTACATCCAATCCGCTTTTTGTGCTGGATGAAATTGACAAGATCGGAGTAGGAGTACACGGTGATCCAAGCTCGGCATTGCTTGAGGTGCTCGATCCCGAACAGAACCATACGTTTTACGACAACTACGTGGAGTTGGATTACGATCTGTCCAAAGTGTTGTTTGTGGCCACGTGCAACAGCCTTTCCACCATTCAGCCTGCTCTTCGCGACCGCCTCGAGATCATTGAAGTGAATGGCTACACTGTAGAGGAGAAGGTGGAAATCGCCCGGCGCCACCTGATTCCAAAGCAGCTCCGCGAGAATGGCATCACCGATAAGCAGATTACCTTCAGCGATGAGATTATCTCACGGCTGGTGGAAGAATACACCAATGAGAGCGGTGTGCGTTCACTGGAAAAGCGCATCGGAAAGCTCACGCGCAACCGCGCGAAGCAGATCGCGATGGAAGAATCGTTCACTCCGCAGGTGCGTCCTGAAGAATTGCTCGATGTGCTCGGACCGAGCCATGAAAAGGACAAGTATTCCGACAACGATACCGCAGGGGTGGTCACTGGTTTGGCCTGGACACCCACCGGCGGCGATATCCTGTTCATCGAAACAAGCCTTACGAAAGGGAAGGGTAAGTTGACCCTTACCGGCAATCTCGGGGATGTGATGAAGGAAAGCGCAATGCTCGCACTGGAATACCTCAAGTCACACGCTGAATACCTGCAGCTCGAGCAGGAAGTGTTCGACAACTGGAACGTCCACATTCACGTACCGCAGGGAGCTGTGCCCAAGGACGGACCATCGGCGGGAATTACGATTCTCACCGCACTGGCTTCTGCATTCACTCAGCGCAAGGTGAAGAAATACCTCGCCATGACTGGTGAGATCACCCTGCGCGGCAAGGTGCTTCCTGTAGGAGGGATCAAGGAGAAAATTCTCGCAGCGCGCCGCGCCGGAATCAAGGAGATCATTCTGTGCGAGCGCAACCGCAAAGACATTGAAGAAATCAATGAGCGCTACCTGAAGGGGCTTCGTTTTCACTACGTGAGTGAAATGTATGAAGTACTGGAAAAGGCACTGTTGAAGGAGAAGGTGGTGAACGCACTCAAGGTGGCTTGATTTTTATTGACAATCATTTGTTGTTTTGATGGTTTTTCTATTACTTAGGCACACCTTAATTAATCCGAGCCGGGTAAAACCGGGTGTGTCATGCTCAGAGTGTCTCACTTCACTCAGTTGCTTCGTGGATTGCTTTTTGTTCTTTTTGCGGGCATTCACCCGCAATCTGGCGCGCAGCAATTCACCAATGTCACTTCCCAGATGGGATTTAGTGATCAGATTTCTACTTCCGCATTCTATGGTTCCGGCATCACCGTCATTGACCTCGATAAAGACGGCTGGGACGATGTGGTGGTTCCAAGAATGAATATGCCGGTGGTTTGGTACCGCAATCTTGGAGGGACCTTCGAGAGTATTGAATTAATGGACGTCAGCGGTGATACCAAGAGTGTGGTCTTTGCCGATGCGGATCGGGATGGCGATCTTGACGCAGCAGTGGGATCCCGCACGGATTCACACGGTTATTTCATGAATAATGGATCAGGTACATTCACACGAATGAATTCAAGCGGTGTGAACTCGCCAGTACTGTCCGGTGGCTATGGCTGCAGTTGGGGGGACATTGATCAGAACGGGTATGCAGATCTCTACGTGTGCAGTTATAATGCGCTTCCCAACTCGCTTTTCATGAATCAGGGAGACGGGACTTTTGTCGATGAGGCTGAGGAATACGGTGTAACAAATGGAGCACCCGTATCGAATTATTGCTTTCAGTCGAACATACTTGATATTGATTTTGATGGTGATCAGGATCTGCACGTCATCAATGATCGTGAGCCAATCGATGCGCTTTACGTGAAAACGGGTTCAGGGATGTATTCTGACGAAGCCGCAGTGCGCGGATTGAATGGGATGATTGATTCCATGTCTTCTTCTATAAGCGATTATGACCATGACGGGGATTATGATATTTATGTCACTAATACTATGCTGAATGGCAACTGTCTATTCAGGGATAACGGCAATCTCATGTACACCAATGTCAGTAGTTTACTCGGTCTGAGTGTGCATATGCTGAGTTGGGGTGCGTTATGGGTGGATGTGGATAACGATACATGGGATGACCTTTACGTGTGTACAGCCGGAATCATTGGTTCCACTAACCCCGTTTTCCGGAATCAGGGAGGAGTGTTTTCTCTGATGACTGATTTTGCAGACTTTCATCCGGGCTACAGTTCTTATGCTGTGGCCAAAGGGGATTTTAACCGGGATGGATACTCCGACCTTGTCGTCGCTGCTGAGGGGATGCCGGTTCAGTTTTATTACAATAACGGTGGAAATAATCACTGGCTCAAGGTAGCACTTCAAGGCGTAGCGTCGAATCCCGATGGCTATGGTGCATGGATTGAGTACTGGGTGAATCAGCAGCGTTTGATTCGCTATTTTCGGAGTGGGGAGAATTATCTTTCACAGAATAGCCAGCATGAAATTCTTGGGTTGGGGCAATGGCCCGTTTTAGACTCGATGAAGATTCACTGGCCGTCCGGGCAGGTAGATGAATATTTCCAGATTCCCGCCGACCATGAGCTTGTGCTGATCGAAGGAGAGCCCTGGTCTGGTGTTGTGGTGAGTTCAGCCGAGAGTATCTGTCAAGGACAATCTGTTCAGCTTTCTTTTGCAGATGCTACAGAAGTGTATTGGAACAATGGCACACAGGGAGCTACATCTGATGTGTTTGAACCAGGGGTTTATCAGGTGTGGTGGGTTGGACAGGACGGACTTCTTCAGTGGTCGCACCCCCTCGAGTTGCCGCTGAATTCATTGGATTCAGTTCAGGTGAGCATCACCGGTCCGACTTGTGCTGACACGAATGATGGTTCGATCGCAATTGTAAGTGACTATAACTGGACAACGGCGATATGGAGCACCGGAGTTATTGGACCGGTGATATCGGGGATAGGAGAAGGAGTTTTTGGGTTTACCGGCTACACCGCTCAGGGATGCCTGTACCATCACGTTGCGGTAATCGAATCCCCCGATCCCATGGGGGTTGAATGGACTGCACAGCCTGCATCCTGCTTTGGTGGCAATGATGGTCTTATCGAAGTTACGGGTGTTGAAGGAGGAACAGGACCTTTTTCGGTAGAAGTCACTGATGAATATGGAATTGTTCAGAGTGCTCTGGCAGCGGGTGATTGGTGGCTTTGGGTCACTGATGAGTCAGGTTGTGTGTGGATGGATACGGTGCAGGTTTATCAACCCGAACAAGTCTCAATCAACCTGACGACTTCACAGAATCAGGTTTTAGCAGATGTGTCCGGTGGAATTCCACCATATGATTATTTCTGGAACGAGGAATCGGGAAGTGAATCCGGTTCCAATCTCATTAATGGTGTGAATACGCTCGTGGTCACTGATGCAATGGGTTGTACTGTGGAAATGACGTTTGATTTTACCCTTGTTACCATATCTGAAAATGAAGGCAGCTCCCCGCGTCTTATACCTATCCATGGGATTTGGCATTGGACAGGTTCGACTCCTGTGGCATCTGTGCGGATTCTGGATATCACGGGGCGTCTGCTTGTTGAGGAGAATCAGCCTGAGCGGATTACACTGAGTGACGCCGGGGTGTATTTGGCACAGGTCGTGGATGAATCCGGAAAAATGTTCGTTTTTCAGATTCATTCGCCCTGATTTATTCAATGCCGGATACGAATGCGGACAAAATGCCGTTATCGCCCCATCTTTGCCTGCGAATGCGTGTACTTCTCCTTTTGTGGTGTGTCATTGGATTGGCTTTTTCTGCCAATGCTCAGCTGGGCGGTCAAACCATCTTCAATAGCCTGAATATCTACGGCTCTGCGCGTGTAGCGGCGATGGGCGGAAATTATCTCGCGATCAAGGATGGCGACATCAATGTCATGGCCGTGAATCCTTCGCTGCTTGACAGCAATCTGCATCAGGACGTGGCGCTCAGCTATGTGGACTATTACGCGGGTTCGAATTTTGGTTATGCTTCATACGCGCACGGTCTGAAGAACAAGAAAATTACCCTGGGCGGAACGCTTCAGTTTCTCAGTCATGGCACCATGGACGAAACCGACGGACTGGGCAACGTCATCGGGGAGTTCTCCGCTTCAGAGTACGTGCTTACTGGTGGAATAGGCTATCAGTATGATTCACTCTGGAGCATGGGCGCCAATGTGAAAACGGTCTATGCCAGCTTCGCCAATTACTATTCGCTCGGCGCTGCCGTGGATGCTGCGGTGACATTTCATCAGCCTAGGAGATTGTTCTCTGCATCGCTGGTGCTGAGAAACGTGGGCTATCAGTTCATTTCCTTTTCTGAAAATGAACGCGAGTCATTTCCGGCCGAATTGCAGTTCGGCATCGTGAAGCAGTTGCGCCACGCACCGTTCCGCTTTTCGGTGGTGGCCGAAAATCTTCAGCAGTGGAACCTGCGCTTCGACAATCCCAATGAACCGGTTATTACCGATCCTGTCACCGGAGAGGTTATCGAAGACAACACCTGGGTATTTGGTGACAACCTGATGCGTCACATGGTCTTCGGGACGGAGTTTTTGTTGGGTAAGAATTTCAACCTGCGCATCGGATACAACTACCGCAGAAGACAGGAACTGAAATTGTCGGATCGTCCGGCCACTGCGGGATTGTCGTTTGGTTTCGGGCTGATGGTACGCCGCTTCCGCATTGACTACGGACGTGCGATTTACCATGCGGCCGGACCAGCCAATCACTTCACGGTGTCCACCAATCTGGGCAGCTGGTAAGTCTCTGCAGGTCCGTTATTATTGGCAATTATCAGACACGCTCCCTGCGCAGTGCGCACAATGGCAGTGCATCGGGCGTTGCCGGTGTTTCTTAATCCGCTCTGCATGGGCGGCACGGCCTCAAATCCGCCTTTTCCATTGCCAAGCAGCAGATAGCCGGTGGATGCGTCGTAGCGGCTGTTCTGCACATCGGTGTCAAACCAGTTTCCCACCGCTATGATATCCTGCGCGCCGTCCTTATTTACATCGGTAATGGCCATGTCGAGGATGCATGAAGTCTGAGCCATGCGTGGGAATGCATGAATCTCAAAACTTCCTTTCCCGTCATTTTCAAACCATGAACTCTCCATCATGCGCGCGTCGTAATGCATGGCTTTTTCCTTCACATCACCTTCAAACAGGTCGTCAAATGTGGCATCTGCATACTGTTTATAGCGCAGGTACTTGCGCTTCAGCACAGTCATCTGATCCAGTAACTGATCGCGCAGGTGGATTGGATACGATTTGTCCTGCACGTAAAGTGAAAGGATCGCATCCATGCTTCCATTGTTGTCGAAGTCGGCGGCATCCAGTGTGACGGGTTGTTCCGCACTTGCCCGCAAACGCGTGTTCAATCCCAGATTACCGGCGAGAATATCGATGTCGCTATCGCCATCCATGTCGGCTGCACGTACACAATTCCACCATCCCGTCCACTGGCCGTTGGGGTCAGTATCCGGTGAGGCCTTGAGCGATTGGCCGGTGTTGGTCAGTACGATGAGCGAGGTCCATTCTCCGGCCATGATCAGATCGGGTTTGCTATTTCCGTCCAGATCAGCGAATGTGGCAGAACACAGAATACCGTGAGGGGAAAAATCAGCGAGCCACGAAGTTGTTGCATCGGTGTATCTGCCACCGTCATTAATCAGCATCATGGACTTGCCTGACAACGGGTATTTCCCGGGCAATACCCATGCACCGCGAAACAGGTCTTCATCGCCATCGCCGTCCACGTCTGCTGCAGCAATGCATGAACCGGCTTGCGCGGTCACGGGAATGCGCGATGCATCACGAATGAATTGTCCCTTTCCGTCATTGAGGTAAATACGGTCCG
Source organism: Flavobacteriales bacterium (assembly GCA_046336655.1). Classification (GTDB taxonomy): domain Bacteria; phylum Bacteroidota; class Bacteroidia; order Flavobacteriales_D; family Sanyastnellaceae; genus CANGTU01. Next base: position 91,809 of record JBKDGH010000078.1, read on the forward strand.
CGTAGTTCGGATTGCCTTCCGGAAATTCAGTGCCGCCGCTTACCACATACAAGTCCTTGTCTCCATCGCTATCCGCATCGGTGAATACTGCTGCGACGTCTTCATGAGTGGCATTTGCTTCAAATGCCTGCTGAGCGGACAGGCGGAATGTGCCATCGCGCTGCTGAATATGCAATGCTCCTGACTGTCCGGATGCTCCGCCTAGAAACAGATCATCCAGTCCGTCATTGTTCACGTCAGCTACTGCCATGCACGGGCCCTGTGATGACATTTCCTTGTGAAGCAGCGGTTCGCGTTTAAAGTCGATGAAGTCATTTTCCTGATGGCGCCAATTCAACACCGTATTCTCTCCGGTGAGCAGCGGCTTCAAATCCTGCTTTTTCGTTATTAAAAATGACGCTTCAGTGAATTTGAATACAAGAGGCTCTTTAGTCTTTGCACCGGAAAGTGTTTGCGTCTGTCCATCGGGCCAGCGCACGTAAACATCAGCGGTTGTATCGGATGTGCTTAGAGGAAACGTGAGTGCTGCAGGAACGGATGACAGGAATCCTCTGGAAAGCTGAAGGGTGCGGGTGAGCATGTGTCCATCAGGATAGACAACGGTGACTTCCGCACCCACACCTTGCCGGTTTTGCTCAGGTCCTTCGAACCGCACTGTGAGGGCGCGTGATCCCTTCTGTTCAGCAGCGCGGTTGCGCATGAGGAAGGCCGGATCTTCGAGGTTATTCACTACCAGATCCAGATCGCCGTCATTGTCGAGGTCAGCGTAAGCTGCTCCGTTGGAAAACGAAGGTGGTCCGCTGTTCCATGCCGATGAGCTGTTTTCAAAGGCCCATTCGCCCTGATTGCGGAAGAAGTAATTCGTCACTTTGTGTTCGCCCACTATTTTGCGGTATTCCTTGATGGCATTTCCGCCTCGCAGTTGAATGGAACGCTGGAGTGAGTCAAAGCGATATTTGGTGTAATCCATGTCGCTCACGTCATAGCGGTAGCCATTCGTAATGAACACATCATTCATTCCGTCGAGGTCGTAGTCTTCAATCAGTCCGGCCCAGCTCCAGTCGGTGAAGGCCATTCCGGTCATCAGTCCGAGGTCACTGAAGGTGCCGTTGCCGTTGTTGCGCTGCACCGCATTGATGGAAAACTGGGCTTCGTAATCGTATTGCAGAAGCGTCTGAAACTTGTCGAAGTTCTGCGCCATCTGAAGCATTTTCTGATAGTGGTTTTCTTCAGAAACCATGTCAAGTGTAAGCAGATCAATCAGGCCGTCATTGTCCAGATCGGCCGCATCAGACCCCATGCTGGAGAATGAACTGTGCCTGAAATACTCATTGAATGCATTGCGGAATTTTCCATTACCCTGATTCACATAGAGGTAATCGGGTTCGATGTAATCGTTGCAGACATAGATATCCGGCAGGCCGTCGCGGTTCACATCGAGAATGGATGCACTCAGTCCGAATGCCACATTGAGCATGCCGGCTTCGGCGCTCTTGTCAGTGAAGCGGCCGTTCTCATTCAGATACAGGCGGTCGCTGACGTACGTGAATTCAGTCGGACGCACCCGCACCAGTTTGCCGCTTGCGTCGTATTGCACGGAAACCTGATGCTGATTCGCCCAGTTCACGGGGTGGTTGACGAGAAACATATCGAGATCACCATCCACATCAAAGTCGGCGAAATAAGCTTGTGTGGAGAAGCTGGGGTCATCAAGCCCGTATTCCGCAGCGCGGTCGGTGAATGTGCCGTCCTGATTGTTGATGTAGAGGATGTTCCGGCGCTTCTCCGGCTCAATTGCGCCGCTTTTGCACACATGAATATCGAGCCATCCGTCGTTGTTGATGTCCACCATACAGACTCCGGTCTTGTGCCCGGGGCCGCCCTGTGTTCCGCTTTTATCCGTGATATCCCGGAATCTGAAATTCCCCTCATTGAGATAAAGCTTGTTACCGACATCACTTCCGGAAAAATAGATGTCGTTCAGCCCGTCGTTGTTGATGTCGCCGATGGCCACACCGCCGCCGTTGTAGATGTATTCATAATTGAATACATGGAGACTGTCAGTTTCCCTGACCCGGTTTACGAAGTCAATGCCTGAGGCCTCAGGCGCGATAAGTTCAAAGAGGGCATCTTCGGGGCTGATTCGTGCGCTGTCTGTTGCCTTGTCGCCGCATGACCAGATGAGCAAAGCAGCCATCAGGCAGGTAAAATGGAAACGTCTCATTGTGCCGCAGTCTCTTTCAATGTGTTCAACACCGTTTGTCCGATGCATTCGCCTTGCTTTAGCCCTTCTTCAATGCCATCGCGGAAGTGAATGCCGCCGTATAGCCTGCTGATTCCGGCTTCGCGGGCTGCTTCACGGAATGAGTTGAAGGTGCGCACACCAAGACCGAATGAATGTTCTGTGCTGTCCGTAAACGGAAATGGTTCACCGAAGTAATGGGTGAGCACCTCGGCGGAGGCAGCGGAGATCACACTATGTCCGCTGGGGTATTCCGGGAATCCGGGTGTTTGGATGAGCGACATCCAGTCCGGATCAATATGCGCCTGAATGAACGTAATCGGCCTTATCCGGTCCGTGGTGTATTTGTCGTTCCAGCATGCAATGAATCCATCAAATTGTGCCATGGTCATTACCGCCATGATTTCGGCGGATTGCGCAAAGTCCGTGTCCTTCTGCTTGCATGCTGACGCCGCGATGTGCATCCAGTGTCCTGCGGGCGAGTACTTGTGCAGAAAGCGTGTATTGTGCCCCACGTTTTCATAGTCATTCGGATTGTCATCCCAATACCATGCAATGTCGTCGGTTGAAGGATTCTTGCCTGGGGAATACGACATGGTTTCGATGGCCAGCTGATAGAATGGACTTTCAGGATTCTTGCTGAAAGCCACGGGGGGCTTTGCGGTGCATACCTTCGCGCTGTCTGCAATCAGCGGACGAATTTTCCCCCAATGCGGTTCGAGTGCGCTGGGGTAATCAGGCGGCGTCTGCCACCAGGTGCTGTCGGTTTGTGTGGGTGTCCACCGATCATAAGTGCGCGTTTCAGCGTAGTTGTCTTTCGCCGCACGGGTAAGCACATATGCGGCTATGGCTTCTCCGTAGGACACTGACCGGTTGCGCACGTCATCGCTAAGTGACTTTACCGATGCGGGTTCGGCTTCCTTCAACGCCTGAATGTGGTGCTCGCTGAACACCAGCCGGGAAGATACTCCGCTCCATGCGATGAACGCGGCGAGTGTTGGATCGTAGGACTCAGCCGGTGCCGCCGGAGGTGTGCCGAAATCGCGGATCACGGTTTCTGCGTAGCTGATCGTCCGGGCAGGTGGAGCAGAGGCGAGCCACGCGGCAATCTGAGGATAGGTGTACACCCGGGATGCAATCATCGGCGGAAAGAGGTCTTCCATCACGGTGTTCAGTAGCACCTGATTCCACCGGTGAAGGTCACTGGATGTATATGCCGGCTGAGTAAATTTGGGTTGACAGCCCGGTAGCAGCAATATAGCCAACAGGAGTTGGATCGGACGAAGCATTTTTGGTTAAGGTGTGTGGGGTAAAAATAGTGCCCGAATGGGTTTTCCGCTGTTCACCGACCCGTGCAGTATTTTTACCCCATGATTTTACCCATTGTGGCCTACGGCGATCCTGTGCTGAAGCGGAAAGCCGATGAGATTGACAAGGATTATCCGAATCTGGATAAAGTGATTGCAGACATGTTTGACACCATGTACAATGCGCACGGCGTGGGCCTGGCTGCCCCGCAGATCGGCAAATCCATCCGCCTGTTTGTCGTGGATGCCTCACCATTTGCTGAGGGAGAAGACGGTGATCCGGATTGCGCGAACTTCAAACGCGTATTCATCAATCCGATCATTTTTGAGGAAGAAGGCGAGCCCTGGGGATTTGAAGAGGGCTGCCTGAGCATTCCCAACATCCGCGAAGAGGTGAAGCGAAAGCCGCTTGTGAAAATTGAGTACTACGACGAAAACTGGGATTTGTACGAGGAAGAACTCGACGGTTTCCCTGCGCGCGTGGTGCAGCACGAATACGACCACATTGAGGGAGTGCTTTTCCTGGACCACATCAATCCTTTCCGCCGCAGCCTGCTCAAGGGCAAACTCAATGATATCAGCCGCGGAGACGTGGAAGTGAATTACCGCATGCGATTCCCCCGATGATATTCGGTAAAGACGCGATTTATCGCGTCTCTTGTCCCGATAAATCAGATAATATGCAGACGCGATGAATCAGATAATATGCAGACGCGATAAATCAGATAATATGCAGACGCGATAAATCGGATTATATGCAGACGCGATAAATCAGATAATATGCAGACGCGATGAATCAGATAATATGCAGACGCGATGAATCGGATTATATGCAGACGCGATAAATCAGATAATATGCAGACGCGATGAATCGGATTATATGCAGACGCGATAAATCGGATTATATGCAGACGCGATAAATCGCGTCTCTACATACACACAAAATGAAAAAAATCCTTTACCCCGCCATCCTGTTCGCCCTGATGGCGTGTCAGTCTGCACCGGAATCATCGGTGTCAAAAGACCAGCTGGCCATGCAGCAAACCATCACGGACCTGGAAAATGACCTGATGAAGAAAGGGGATGTGGTAGACCGCGAATTGGCCAAGGATTTGGTTTCGCGCTACATCAACTACCACAATCAGTATCATGCGGATACTTTGTCAGGCGAGTACATGCTCCGCGCGGCATCACTTTCCACCGGCATCGGCGAGTATCAGCAGGCCATTGATCTGCTGATCAATTTTTATGATGGTTATCCCAACAGCAAACGCCGTCCTGAGGCCGCCTATACCGTGGCCTTTATCTATGACATATACCTTCAGAATCCGGACAAAGCGGTGTTGTATTATCAGGCCGTCATTGACAATCATCCGGATTCCCGCTACGCGCGTGAGGCCGAGGCGGCACTGCGCCTTGTGGGAATGAGCGATGAACAGCTCATCGAATTCCTCAAACAAAACAACCCCCGGTAACAAACAAAAAGCCCGGCATTGCGCCGGGCTTTTTGCATTCTCACGTAGTCCGATATTACTTCGCTACGATCATTCGTCCCATTTCGGTTACTGAACCGTTGGTGACGCGGTACATGTAGATACCGGCAGCAAGGTTGCTGACATCCATGGAGACTTTGTATTCATTGCCTGCAATCACCTGATTGAGTTCCATCCGACCTACGCGGGCGCCGGCCAGATCATATACTTCAATGGTGGTCTTGGCTGACTCGGCAATAGTCACTGCAAAGGTCGCAGCTACTACAGCCGGATTAGGATACACACTTACAGCTGACTGTACTGCGTCAGGAGCTGCCTGATCTGCTACAAGCTGATCCGGAGCATTATCAACCACAGGTTCATAGCTGATGGTCTGGCAGTGCTGTGTAACGTTGCCTGAGCAATCCATCGCAGTCCAGCAGCGTGTGATGTAGTAATCGGGGCAGCAGTCGAGTTCGAAAGCGAAGTCACCAGCGCCGGCGGCGTTTCCGCTCATGATCTGCTGACCATCCACCAGGAATGTTCCGCTGTAGGTGAACCAACCACCGAATGCGTTGTCCGCACCATTGTAGTTGTTGGCTCCGTTACCAAGCTGGAATCCGAAGTAGTTGTTCGATGGAGCGTGTGCGAGGTTGAGCACAGAACCGTCATAATCGCCGAAACCGGTGATAGTAGCGTTGCCGGTGTTCAGCAGGAAGTACATCCAGTCAGGGTGGTTGGCAGCAATACCTCCGCAGTCAGCCTTGAAGCTGGTGAGGAAGGCCTGTGTGCTCCACTCAGCCCAATCCATGCCGTTGATGAACTCTACATCCACGTTGAACCCGTTGCCAGGATTGTACGCATTATGCAGGGTTGCAATCACGTGGATGGTGCCGTTGGGGTACTGGATAAACTGTCCTTCAGATACCTGGTAGTAGCGGTGTGCCGTTGGCATTCCGAAGAGCGCCATTGCCCAGTCTACAGGGTAGTTGCAGGGGTTTCCGGCCGGACGTACAGGTGTGAGGATATCGCAATCAGCGATTGAACCTTCTGCAGGTACATCACCGAAGAAGTATTCCTCAAACTCGACTTCGATCTCTCCGCCGCAGTTGTCTGTGGCAGTGATAGCCGGAACAGCAGGAAACTCAGTACCACACTCGATGATCAGATCAGCAGGCGTTTCGCTCAGTACAGGTTCAGACTCGTCGAGCACATAGATGTAATATCCGTTGCTGTTCATGTTGTCACACTCGTCTGTTGCAGTGTATGATACCCAGATCGTCTGGTTGCCACACTCGTCTGATTCAATGACATCAGTACTTACACTTACTGAGGCAGTTCCGCAGTTGTCAGTAGCGGTTACCTGCACGGGTGCAGGAATTTCACCCACACACTCTACGTATACATCCACCAGCTCCTGATCGAACTCAGGTGCTATGTTGTCGAACACCGTGTAGGTAGTCACTGCAGTAGCTGTGTTTCCACAAAGGTCAGTGGCCGTCCAGGTGCGGGTGATCACGTAGCTGTTTGCACAGATGGTTTCAGTAGCATCTGCGAAGGTCACCAGAGCATTGCCGCAGTTGTCTTCGGCTGCTGCCTGACCATAGTTGAGGGTTTCCTCGCAGCTGAAGTAACCGCCTTCGGGTACGAAGGTGAACACCGGATCAGTAGTATCCTGTACGGTGATGATCTGTTCAGCAGATGAACTGTTACCGCAGAGGTCAGTAGCTGTGAAGGTGCGGATGATCTGGTAGTTGTTTGCACAATTGCCTTCGAGGATATTCATTGAAACCGACACTTCGATTTCACTGTAGCATACATCGTAGGCATAAGCCATGTCGTATACCAGCTCGTCGCTGCACTCGGCAGTGTACTCTGCAGGCACTTCCAGCTCAGGGGCGGTAGTGTCTTCGATGGTCACGGTGGTGCTTACTACAGTTACATTGTCGCAGTTGTCTTCCGCTGACCAGTAGTAAGTGATTACCTGCGGGCAGGAAGCACTTACAACTTCGCTCCATGACTCGAGGGTGAGTTCTTCGTCACAGTTGTCAGTGAATGATGGCGTTGATATCATGTAATCCACACCGCATTCTACAGTGAAGTCAGCAGTCACACCAGAAGCTGCCGGAGCCACTTCGTCGGTGAGGGTGATGATCTGTATAAATGTCGCTGTGTTCTGGCACTCATCTGTCGCCACATAGGTGCGGATGATGCGTCCCTGGCAGCCGCCTGATACAAGCATATCAGAGTAATTGATCGACACATCTTCAGAGCAGTTGTCAGTAGCTGTTACGAAGATGCCTTCGTAGTTGTCGCAAGGAGCGCCGATTTCAATCGTCCCGGTGATTACAGGAGCAGTAACGTCGAATACCATGAAGGTCTGAACGAAGGTGGCTGTGTTGCCACATTCGTCTTCTGCAGTCCATGTGCGGTACACGGAGCCAGTGCAAGGTGAAGTCACCTGGTTGTCATCGCTGAAGGTAAGGGTTACTTCACCACAGTTGTCAGTCGCTACAGGCTCGATGTACGGGATGGTCTCGTCACACGCGAAAGAGTATGATGACTGCTGCTCGCCGAATACCGGTGCAGTAGTATCCTGTACAATGATGGTCTGGGTAGCAGTAGAGCTGTTACCGCAGAGGTCAGTAGCTGTGAAGGTGCGGATGATCTGGTAGTTGTTTGCACAATTGCCTTCGAGGATATTCACTGAAACCGACACTTCGATTTCACCGTAGCATACATCGTAGGCATAAGCCATGTCGTATACCAACTCTTCGCTGCACTCGGCAGTGTACCCTGCAGGCACTTCCAGCTCAGGGGCGGAAGTGTCTTCGATGGTCACAGTGGTGCTTACTACAGTTACGTTGTCGCAGTTGTCTTCCGCTGACCAGTAGTAAGTGATTACCTGCGGGCAGGAATCGCTTACTTCTTCGCTCCATGACTCGAGGCTGAGCTCTTCGTCACAGTTGTCAGTGAATGATGGTGCTTCAATCGCATAATCAACGCCGCACTCTACAGTGAAATCAGCAGTCACACCAGAAGCAACCGGAGCAACTTCGTCGATGAGGTTGATGATCTGTATGAATGTCGCTGTGTTCTGGCACTCATCCGTCGCCGTGTAGGTGCGGATGATGCGTCCCTGACAGCCGCCTGAAACAAGCATGTCAGAGTAGTCGATAGATACGTCTTCAGAGCAGTTGTCAGTAGCTGTTACGAAGTTGCCTTCGTAGTTGTCGCAAGGGGCGTCGATTTCAATCGTCCCGGTGATTACAGGAGCAGTATCGTCTAATACAGAGAGTGTCTGTACAAACGTGGACACGTTGCCGCAATCGTCTTCTGCAGTCCATGTGCGGGTGATCGAAGTGGTACAAGGACCAGCGATGTCGTTTACATCAGTGTAAGATAATTCGACTTCGATGTCGCAGTTGTCGCTTACTGATGGAACTACATAAGGAGCTTCTTCATAGCACTCAAAGCTGAAGGCTGACTGCTGCTGGGCGAATACCGGAGCCAGCGTGTCCACTACATAGATATACTGAACACACATGGCCTGGTTGCCGCAATTATCGAAGGCACGGAAAATACGGACGATGGTATACTCATTGGCGCACTCACCCGGCATTTCCTGTTCAGTCATTTCAATGTTTACGTTCTCATCGCAGTTGTCAGTAGCAGTTGGGTAAACCACTTCAGGCAGTGTTTCAGAGCACTGTACGGTCTCATTCTGTGGTAGTGAGGTCCAGATCGGATCGGTAGTATCCACTACTGTGATTACGGTCATTGATGTAGAAACGTTCTCGCAGTAGTCAATAGCTGTCCATGTCCAGATGATCTGGTAGCTGTCTTCACACTGACCGGGGATAATTTGCTCTTCGCCGTTTATTATCACATCATAGCCGCAATTATCCGTAGCGGTAACCACTGGCATGACCGGTACGTTATTACATTCTACAGTCTGGTTTGCCGGTGCGTTGATAACGGGAGCCGTAGTGTCAGTGATGGCAATGTACTGCACTGCAGTTGATGTATTGCCGCACTCATCAGTGGCAGTGTAGGTGCGCATCACCACGCCCAGACAGCCGCCTGAATTGAGCATGTCAGTGAATTCAACTTCCACCTCTTCACTGCAATTGTCGGTTGCCGTGAGAATGGTTACGTTTTCAAACTCATTGCATTCTACTGAGAAGTAGACCGGATAGGAACCGAAGGCCGGAGCAGTTGTATCGATTACAGTGATGGTCTGGCTCACAGGCTGAGACTCATTACCACAGTCGTCCACAGCAACCCAAGTGCGGGTCACGCTGTAAGAGCCTGCACACTCACCGTTCACAGTTACGTCAGATACCAATACAATGGTTGGGTTTGGATCGCAAACGTCTGTTGCAGTGGGTGCAGTGAATACCGGCGTCACAAGACAGTCAACAGTCGCATTGGCACCAGCAGCGGTGATAACCGGAGCGGTGATATCCTGAACTGTGATCGACTGGCTTACGGCAGCGGATTCGTTGCCACATGCGTCAACGGCCTTCCAGGTCATGGTGCGCACGTAGCTTCCTGGGCATGAGCCATCTACTGTTACATCAGATACCAGCACAATGGTTGGGTTCGGATCGCAAGCATCTGTTGCAGTGGGTGCAGTGAATACCGGCGTCACAAGACAGTCAA
>JBKDGH010000079.1:0-3969 GCA_046336655.1 Flavobacteriales bacterium
ATGTAGCGCAGTGTGTAATGCGCAGGGTTGATTCTTCAAAAGAAAAACGCCGAACTACAAGTGTGTTGAGTTCGGCGAGCATGTGTTGTACCCGGAGCGGGACTCGAACCCGCACGTCCATTGCTGGACACAGGATTTTAAGTCCTGAGTGTCTACCATTCCACCATCCGGGCAGGATGCAAACAAAAAATCCCGATCGCGCGTGACCGGGACTGTTGAGCGAGAGACGAGACTCGAACTCGCGACCCTAACCTTGGCAAGGTTATGCTCTACCAACTGAGCTACTCTCGCATATTCCCGATCCTTTCGGATTGGGGACGGCAAAGGTATAAAGACTCTTCAATTCTCCAAAAACGACCCAAGGATTTTTTTGCTCAGTCCTTCAGTGCGTTCAAAACCAGTCTCAAAGCCACGTCTCCCGCGCCTTTTCCCCCGGCGACTACCGCCCCTGCTGCTTCTCCTGCAAGGCTCCTCAGTGCCTCATCACGGCTCCAGCGCTCCAGCTTTTCCAGTACCTGCGACTCATTTCCCGAAAAAGCGCCCCCGCGGTCGAGCAATTCTCTCGCTTCATCAAACTTTTCCCAGTTTGGCCCGAATGCCACGGGTATGCTCCACACCGCCGCTTCAAGGGTATTGTGCAATCCTTTTCCGAATGCTCCTCCTACCAGCGCCATGGTACCGTAGCGGTAAATTGCGGAGAGTTGTCCGATGGTGTCCACAATCAATACGCGCTTGTTGCTATCCTCCAGTTGCCAGGTCGTCCACCGCGCGGCGTCTCCTCCGCACAATCGCTGTATTTCCTGCACCCGGCCTTCATCGGTATAGTGCGGCGCGAGCATGATCTTCCAATCCTTTTCCGCCCGGGATAAAAAGTCCATTGCGATGCGCTCTTCAGCCGGATAGCTGCTGCCCACCACCAATGCGCGGTGCCCTTCGCAAAAGGCTTCTGCAATGGGGAGTGTGCGTTTTTCCGCTGCAATGGCACACACGCGGTCATAACGGGTGTCGCCGGCCACGGTAAACCGTTCTATTCCTATTCCCCGGAGCAATTCTCCCGAACGTTCATTCTGGAGGTGAAAATGGGTGACGCACTCCAGTACTTTTTTCCAGAATCCGCGCTGCACGCCGAAAAAACGGTGGTTTTCCCGGAAAATGCCGGACACTACGAATAGCGGGATTTTTCGTTTTTTGAGCTCGAAGAAATAGTTGGCCCAGTATTCATACTTGATGAAAATGGCGGCATCAGGTCCAACGGATTGAACGAATTCGCGTACATTTCCCGGAGTGTCGAAGGGCAGATACCAAACGGCATCCGCGCCATCGTATGTATTGCGAATGGTATACCCCGATGGTGAAAAAAAGGTGAGCACAATGTGCGCGCCTGGTCGCTCTTTGCGCAAGGCTTCGATCAGCGGACGGCCCTGCTCAAATTCTCCGAGCGAAGAACAGTGAAACCAGATCACCGGACCCTTCGGCGCGTGCTTTTCCCGGTAGTTTTTCCAGAGTGTGCGCTGTATGCGCCGGCCCTGAACGCCCAGCCGTATTTTTTGATTGAATAAGGCCAGCATCCGCATCCCTGCCGCAAGAAAAAATATGCCGAGGGTATACAGTGCCCGCATCAATCAGTTGTAGAAGTACTCGTCGGATATTCTCCGGTACAAATGCAGGCACCATCCGGCGCGGATGCCGAGCAACAGGTCAAAACGCGGTTCAGTGTCCGCCGTCTGGGTGTCGAAATTAAAATCCCTGCGGCTCTGCGTAAACGCCTGCTGACACTCCACTCCCGCGAAGAAATTGATCAGTCGGTTGTTGCTCATGTGATAGTATCCGACGAATTGTCCGATGGCCAATCCATTGGTCAACCGGTCATATCCTTTTTCATATTCACCGTCGAGCTGGGCGATGGGATTGGTCTGATGTTCAATGCGGATTCTGTGTTGAAGCAATCCCACGCCGCCCTTGAGCAACAAGCCGCTATTGGGGTTCGGACCAAACACAGGAATCAGTTTGCCGCCTTCGAGCATCACACTGAATCCGCGTTGCTGAATGAACAGCACTGCAATTTGTCCCTGGTCATCGAGCACTTCTCCGTTCACCGTGCGCAGGTTGCTGAGTAATCCGGGTTCATTGACGCGGTTGCCGAAAATGTAATTGCCTTGAATGCCATAGTACCAGTTGCTCCGGCTTTTGATGTGAAAGCCCACGCCCGGACTCCCGCTGTTTCCGAAGCGATCGGCCAGGTCGCCGCCCGGCCATTGATAGGCCATGCTCACGGAAAAATGGGGATTGAACAGGGAGGAGTCGCGCACCTGATTTTGTGCGGACAGGCCAATGGACCATGCGAGTGCGGTGCAGAGTACAAGGAAGCGCTTCACGGAGCGAAGATAGGCGCATATCTTCGCCGCATGAATCCCATCCATATGGTGGATCTGAAGTCGCAGTACGACAAGATCCAGAATGAAATTGACCAGGCGGTGCTTAATGTGATCCGCTCTACCGCATTTATCAATGGCCCGGAAGTGAAGGCTTTTCAGGAAGAGCTGGAACAATATCTCGGGGTGAAGCATGCGATTCCCTGCGCCAATGGCACTGATGCACTTCAGATTGCTATGATGGCACTCGGCCTCGAGCCTGGTGATGAGGTAATCACAGCGAGTTTTACCTACATCGCCACCGCTGAGGTAATTGCATTGCTGCGTTTGAAGCCTGTGCTGGTGGAAGTGAATCCAAAGACCTTCAACATTGACCCGGAAGCAATCGAAAAGGCGATTACGCCGAAGACAAAGGCCATTGTGCCGGTGCATCTGTTTGGTCAGTGTGCTGATATGGAACCGATTCTCGCCATCGCGAAAAAGCATAACCTCTTTGTAGTGGAAGATACCGCGCAGGCGATCGGCGCGAAGTACACCTTCTCTGATGGCACGGTGAAGCGCGCGGGAACGATGGGACACATCGGAGCCACGAGTTTTTTTCCGTCAAAGAACCTCGGTTGTTACGGCGACGGTGGTGCGCTGTTTACGAATGATGATGAGCTGGCGAAGTCCATGCGCATGATTGCGAACCACGGACAAACCGTGCGCTACTACCACGACAGCATTGGGGTGAATTCACGCCTGGACAGTATTCAGGCTGCTATTCTCCGCATCAAACTGCGTCACCTCGATGCATACTCTGATGCACGCAATGCACTCGCCACGGCCTATGATCAGGCATTTGCAGGCAGCAACAAGCTCATCACGCCATACCGCGATCCGAAGAGCACGCACGTATTTCATCAGTACACGCTCGTTTCGGAAGGCATTGACCGTTTCGGCATGCAGGAGTTTCTGGCGTCGAAAAATGTACCGTCAATGGTCTATTATCCTGTGCCGGTACACATGCAAAAGGCATATACCGACCCGCGCTATCAGCCCGGCGATTTCCCGATTACGGAGTTTCTGTGTCAGCGCGTGATTTCACTGCCCATGCACACGGAGATGCAGGCGGATCAGCTGGCACACATCATTGCTTCCGTAAAGGAATACATCGGCTGATTCCGCATTTTCTGAGGAATGATTGCTCAGTGCAGCTTCACCAGCTGCTGTTGGATGCGCTGACCGTCGGGCAAAATCACCGTCATCAGGTATACGCCGGAGGTGAGGTCTGACGTATCGATGGATGAAATCTGATCCTGCGTCTGACGCACTTCGCGCACTGTTTTTCCATCCGCAGCAATCACGCGAATAATTGCGCCTGCCGGTATACCGCGCAGAGTGATTTGCTGGTCAAAGGGATTCGGAAAAAATGCCACAGATGTGGTATTCACCCCATCAATCCCCACATAGGCGAATTCTGCTGTGGCTTGACAGCCCTGTGAATTGGTTATCGTTACGGTATAAGCTCCTGGTCCGGGTGACAAGATAGATGCAGTGGTCTCGCCTGTGCTCCATTCATAAGTGAACGGTTCGCCCACACCGATTCCCTGAGCGG